>DNUE01000086.1:12485-12770 GCA_003508005.1 Desulfobulbaceae bacterium | reverse complement strand
CATCCTCCGTCGGCATGGTGCTCGACACGCGGCACCAGATTGGCTCGAGAGGCCTTGCACTTTCCACAACGCATGGCAACCTCCTTGGTTGGTCGCGCCGCCGTATCCGGCGACCCGGTATTACAGCGCCATTACCACATCCGCCGTGATCCGCTCCTCGCCCATCTCGTAGGCCAGGTTCATGGCCCGGGCCACGTGGTTGTTCACCAGCAGCGGGTAGGCGTGGCTGATTCTGGCCTTGCCGTCGCGCGTGGTCGCCGTCAGCCTCTGCGACAGGGCATCAAA
>DNUE01000086.1:2961-12386 GCA_003508005.1 Desulfobulbaceae bacterium | reverse complement strand
GCCGATGAGCACAATGCCCAGCAGCTTGCGATAGCCGTCCTCCAGTTCGTAAAAGCGCTTCAGATATTTCAGGGTCTGCACGTTCAGATCGTGTGCCTCCTCCACGATCAGGCAGGCCCGATAGCCCGATTTGGCCCGATCCAGCAGCAGCCGCTGCACCTGCCGTGTTTTGTCCTCCAGCCGGATGCGGCACTTCTCGCTGGAAACATCCTGAATAATGGCGTCGCAGATGCTGGCCGCCGTCAGCCGGGTCTTGTCGATCATCTGCGGGTATATCACCAGCACGTCGCCGTCGCGCTTGAGCTGCTCCACCACCTTGCGCCGCATCACGCTCTTGCCGCTGCCCACTTCGCCGATCACCGCCAGAAAACCGCCGTGGCGGGCCGCGTCCAGCATCGCCGCCTCGATATAGCGGTGCTCCTCGCTCATGTAGATATCGCCGTCCTTCTGGATATCGTCGATGAACGGATTACGAAACAGCTTGAACCCCTTGAGCGCCTCCTGTTGGATCATTTCAACCTCCCAGTTGATGGTGATAACTTCCGGATTGCCGGCGGCCAGCGCCGCGCGCCCCTTGCGTTGGCCCGCCCGGGTGCGCTGCACGTGGCCGGCCGGCATGGCCTGCCGCAAATCGCGCTCGGCCGGCAGCCAGACGTCCGTCACGACCAGGGCGCGCTCCTGCAGCCAGGCCGCCGCGCGCACATGGCCGGCAATCATGTCCTCGACGGCCCGCCGAAACGCCGGCAGCGATTTCGGTATGTAGCCGCGGTTGAAACACAGGTTGATGGTCGGCCGCGAGCATCCCGCCGCCTGAGCCAAATCGGTCTGGCTGATGTCGCACGCCAGCGCCAACTCCTTCAAGATGATGGGCGAAAACTCCAATCGGTACGGACTTCCTTTCGGCATTGCTTCCACGGGAACCTCCTTGGTTTGCTTACAGCGCCTGCCGCTGCAAAGCGGCCGGCTGCCAGGGTCGGCCGTCCGTCACGGCGGCAACCACCGCCTCGGCCGCCTTTACGTCCACGGTCTCGCCAAACTCGGCCCGCAACTCCCGATTGAGCTCGGGCGGCACCCGTCCCACGGCGTCCCGCAACCGCTTGAGCAGTTCCGCCACCGGGATCTGCGCGGCCACAATCGACCGACCGGCTTCCATGGGGGTGCCGCGGCGCGGCATGGGCACGGCGGCCACCTTGTCCGCCTGATGCCCGAAAACCTGCAACGTGCCGCCAAACGGCACCGATCCTTTCTGTTTCTGCTCGCCGTGCGCCAGGTTTTCGTTGGTCTTGCGCACCCGCTGCACCGTCGTTTCCGGCTGGGCCTTGAATTCCGTGCCGATAATGGCGCTGTCCGCCGAAAAACCGCCCGCCAGCGTCCCCACCGGATCCACCAGGTAGTCCACCTCGCCAAAGTGCACCGCCACCTGCGGCCAGTGATAGGGCCGCAAAATCACGGTTACCTTCTTGCCTGGGCGAATTCCGGGGATGTGTTTAAGACGATAGGTTTCGTTGCGGAAGGTGATGGTATTGTCCTGACGTACCGTGCGCTCCACCTCCGGTTCGGCGTACAAATCCCGCAGAAGCTCGTCGGTCGGCAAATCGCGCAGCATCTCCTGACGAATGGTGAGCCAGCAGTCCGTGCGGGTCATTTTGTGGCGGCGCACCACGCGGGTGCCGTTCCACCACACCAGCCAATCGGTCACCCAGGCATTGAGTTCCTCCACCGTGGTGGCCGGCTCAAAGCGCAACCGGGCCTCAAAGTGGGTCTCGATGATGTTCTGCGCCACCTCGGCGCTGCCCTGGCGGCGCGGGTTGTGCGGCATGTTCTTGGGAATTTCGATATCCAGCCGCTCCAGCAGATTGAGAATGCCCTTGGCGATGTTCGCGCTGCCGGCGTCCATCAGCAAATACTTCGGCACGCCGCGAAACGGCAGTTTTTCATGGTGCCCGCCGCGCCAGGCGCTGGTCAGAAAATCGAAGGTGATCTGCTGGTTTTCGCCCGCCGCCGCGTAGTATTTCACCCACAGCCAGTGGCTGTAGTGGTCCGCCAGCACCATGCGAATCAGCCGCTGCTTGATTTTCGCCAGGTTGGCCGGCTTCTTCTCCCGATAGTCGCGCTCGTCCATCAGAGCCAAGCCGCGGCCGTTTTTCAGGTAGTACTGAATACAGACCGAAGCGTCGAAAATATGCACATGGTTGGGGTGCAGACTGGCCATGCGGATCGAAGGCTCCAGGGCGTTCAGCGCCGTGCTGTTCATCTCCCGATCCCGCAAAATCGCCTGCAATCGGGCTTCCGAAATCTGCCCCTTTTGCAGCACGCCCTGGTCCAGGGACATCTGCATGACCTCCGACAGCGGCAAGATGGTGCCCTTCACCTCGCGGGCGCTCTCCTGAATCAGGGCGCTCATAAACTGCAACTGCTCCTCCGTCAGGCCGCACCTCAGGGTGCCGGCGTCATCCCGCTTCTTGCGGCCGCTGTCAAAGCCAAACTTCTTGGCGATGCGGTACAGCGTCGCCGGCTTCTTGCCGGTCAGCGCCTGGTACTCGGCGACAATCCCGTCCTTCTCGCCGTGTGCGGCCGCGCTCAGCCGCTGCGCCATCTCCCGTGCCCAGTCCATGCATCATTCCTTTCCGCCATCGACCCGGCGCAGGTTCGGCGGAATCCAGCCGGGAGACTCCAGCTCCGGATCGCCGTACAAATCGCCGGCCGTATCGCAGGTGGCCTGAATGACCCGCTTGAAATAGCCCAGGGTTTCCATCAGCGCCGCCTTCATGCGTGCGGTGGCGTCCGCCGGCAGGGGGTTCAGGTCCGGATCGAACTTCGACAGAAAACCGTCCATGCTGATGCGCGCCGCAGCGCACTTCTTCAAAAAGGCATCCTCTTCGGCGCCCAAACCCTTGGCCTCCGCTTCCCCCTCGTAGCGCGCCAAGTCCCGGGCCTGCCGCTCGATGAGCTTCTGCTTGTCCTGCAGCAGCCGCTCCTTGGTCTTCAAATTGGCGTCCTTTTCGGCCAGCAGAGCATCCTTGGTCTCGATGACCCGCTCCAAGGCCGCCTGCAGATCCTCCCGATGGTCGTAATCAAGAGGAATGGACTCGTTCCCGATGACGACCAGATTGTCTTCAATCTGGATGCATCCCTCGTGAGTGAGCTGGCGGAGTTTACGAAGGTCGCGGTAGCCCACCGACAAACTGCTAACCGTTAGCAGAAATTCTTCACCGAACGTGGCAAGGTTTTGCAGGTCCAAATCAACCTTTTGCCGAGACAAACCTATTGAATTACAAAAGCTTTCCCAACTTCCCACCCCTTGAATATCCCTGTAAATCTTGGTTTCCTTTACCTGTTGCAACCAAACCAAACTGCTAACGTTGGCGAATTTCCCAAACATGTCGGCCGCTTTAATCTGCCCGATCATTTGATGCGTTTTGGCGATCAGTTGCTCCCGATTTGCCTGCTCGGACTTGGCAAGCTCCTCGCTGCGACTTTCGGCCCTAACCATCTCTTGGGCCGCCTCGGTAGCATGGTCATGGTTTTCCTTCGACAACTGGCGTAGCCGCGCCATCATTTTGTTTTTTTTGGTGATAGCGTTTTCCTTGTCCGCGATTTCCGCCAGCGCTTCCTGCACCGTCTCGTAATTGGCCCGCTCCAGAGCTCCGGCAAAGTTCACATCACTAACCGATGTGTTGACCAGCCAAGCCAAATCCTTCTTGTTTACGCCTCCCGCCATGGCTACCCCTCCAGTTGTTTAAGTTCAGCACTGTCGCGAGCAATCCGCCCCTCCAGCATTGCTTTGCGCTTGGCCCAGAAAAACGACATCCCCAGGTCAAATTCCCAGGCCCCGCCAACGCAGCGCACCAGGCGCTCGTCTTCCAATGTTGCCAGGTGGCACATCACCGTGCCGTGCGGGGCGTCCACCGCCACGGCGATATCCTGGCCGCTGACCGCCTGTTTCTGTTCCGCCAAAAACCGCAGAATCTCTATGGCGGTCTTCACCGCCGCAATGCGTCGATACGTCGTCACAACGTCCTCCTTTCAGGCCGCCGCCACCACCAGCGCCAACCCGCCCAGCCCCAGCAGGTTCACCCAGGGAAAATACAGCCCGTCGCTGCCGGCCAAGCACAGCGACCCGAAAAACAGCAGGCCCAGCACCCAATCCTTCATCCTCATAACGCCTCCCTGAACAAGCCGTCCGCGGCCCGTTGTAAACAGGCCTCCACCCGGCGGCCCACCGATATGCCGGCGCAAAGCAGCAACAGCGCCAGCAACAACACCAGCAACGCCTGCACCCCCCGGGCGTTCACCGCCGCCTCCCGCCGCGCAGTTCGCGCCGCAGCCGCCGCATCTCGTCCAGGGTCTGCTCCAGTTTGCCCAGCTGCAGCAGTCCAATCTCCTCCGCCGTCGCCACCTGGGCGCCCTCCGCCGCCACAATCGTCGCCGCCGGCTCCAAAATCCCCGTCACATGATGAATCGCGTACAGGTAATAGGCCGGCAGGGGGTACTCGCAGGGCTTTGAGAGGTAATTGTTCAGCATGTGAATCGTCAGCGGTTTCCGGCAAATCGGCGGGTCCGCCTCGGCCCCCGCGTCCGTCCGGCCGAAATAGGCGTTGATGCCGTCTACCAGCTGCTCGCGCGACAGCCCCGACTCCCGCACCGTCCGCTTGATCGCCGCCGCAATCTCGATGCACGCCTCCATCTCGTTCTCTACACCCTGGTGCGGCATCGGGCGGCACGCCACCGCATCCGCCAAGCGCGTCTTCACCTCCACGAAATCATCGATCTGAGCCTCAAAATCCAGAGTCAGCTGATGGTCTAAAACATGCTGTCTTTTAGGCATGGCACCCGTCCCTCCATCCGGAATAGGTCTAATCTTTTCCGCCCTTTTGACATTGCCGGCCCAGGGCGACCTGCTAACCTTGTTTCACCATAAACAAAGGAGGCCCCATGCTGCCGCTGCTCTTAAAAAACAGTCCCGTCTTCAGCCTCACAAAAGACCTCGAACAAATCAGACGTTGGCTTCAGTCCGACCACCACCCGGCTCAGCCCCAAAACACCTCCCCGTTCCCCACGGCCAGGGCCTACATCACCGACAACCAGACCCGTCCCGTAGCCATCTTCGACCATGTCGGGGCCGAGATCGGCGGCTTCCTCAAATTGGCCCTGCTCTCGGCGCCTAGCCCCATTGCCAACCCGCGGGGCTATCTCGACGTTGATTTTATGAACGTTTTGCGTCCAACCATCCGCGCCAAAAATTTCCGGCGGCCCTACCAGGTCTTTGTTTTCGTGGGGGACAGTATTTGGTTTCACTTTTCAGCCTCGTTGGATCTGGTCTTGATGCTTTGCCAGCGGCTAAGCGACCGGGACGTCATCGACCGATCCCCGTGGCAGGCCGTGTTCGAAGCCGGGGTGCAGCAAACCTGACTCCCGGGCCAGCCGGCAGGCTTCCCTCAAAGGCAGCAGACGGCAAGACCCGGGGCGGGAACACTCCTCCTGAATCTTTTTCAACAACGACATCGCCTCACTATTTAGGGGGTCCAAAGACATCATGCCTCCCGTTAAAAATGTTTCAGTCCCATCCGCCAATGTGTTATTCTGGCGTCTACCTGGCCGCGCGAGCGTCCTCGGCCACCCGGGCCAACTCCCGGATACGGGCCACGCTGCGCTTCGAGCTGTAACGTTTGGGAAAAACCTCCTCCACGGGCCGTTCGATGGCCGCCGCGATCACGGCCTGCACCGGGTGAGAGATGGACATTCCCAAAATCACCCGGTGAACGTGCCCTGGAGTTACCCGGCACGCCCGGGCGATGTCGGACTGGGATATGCCGGCATCCTTGAGCGCGTTTTTGATCTGGACGGGGTCCATAGAGACTCCTTTTCTTAAGGTTTCTGGTTTGGGCTGTTTCTCCAGCCGTTTTTATGCTCATGTCTGGAGAGTATCGCTATAGCGAAATTTAGTCAAGGAGATTTTCGCAATTGCATGAAATTTCATTTGGGGAGCGTTTCAAGGCATTTCGTCGGCAAAAAAGGCTTACACAGCAAGAGCTTGCCTCGTTCTTGTCAACATCCCCCAGCTATATTAGTGAAATCGAAAAAGGTAAAAAAATGCCTGGAAGTGACCTTCTGATTTCGCTAAAGCGTTCTTTTCCTGAAATTGATCTCAACCAACTACTGACTGGCGAGAGACCCGATGAGAGATTGCAAAATAGAGAATCTCTTGCAATTGACCTGTTGAGGGCGGCGATTGAGGTGGTTGAATCGGCCCTAAAGGAAACAGGTCGCGAGATGGCGCCGCCACAAAAATCCGATTTGGTTTGTGCTATTTACGAGTTGTACGCTGACACAGGTAAGCAGATAGACAGGCAGAGGGTCTTGCGAATTATTAAATCAGCCAGGTAGGAGGGCTCTTCATGGTGGAAAAGGAGATGGGGAAGCTTCTGCACATGTTCAAGGAGGGGTCCTCCCCTAAAAAAGGAGAATCAATCAACATTCAAGGCGACAACAATCAAGTCGCCGGCCGCGATATCGTGAATAACATAAATCGCAGGGAAGTAATCGTTCGACCATTTCAACCGGGGCCTGAGCACATTTCTTCAGCCCAGGCAAAGAAACTGCAAGACCTTATTTATAAAGCAGCAGACCGGGAAGCGGCTGGCGATCTGGACAAAATCGGAAGCAAAAGAGCAAAATGGTGGACTCGTTTGAGGAACCATTATGGGGTCTCCACTTATCGAGAAATCCCCTATCATCGAGGAGAGGATGCTATCAAGTGGCTGCAACAACAAATTGCCATAAACCGGCCCAAAATCCGGAGGGCGGACAACCAGTCTTGGCGAAATGACCATTACAAGGGCATCTGGGCTAAAGCCCGAGAACTTAACATGCCAAAGGGCGAGGTCTACGCTTTGGTTAAAGAACGACTCGAAAAGCAGGTAGTTAGCCTAAAGCAACTCGGGGAGAGAGACCTGAAGAAGCTCTATCAGATAATTATGAAATTATAAAAGGGTAGCCATATCGATTTTATGGCGAATCAAAGAATATTGGTTTTACTTATAAAAACGCCCCCCCAAAGCAGACCAGTTCGTGTTGCACTGAACAAGAAATTGGGGTCGGGGATTACCAGGTGGCAGCATATGGATCCACTCAATAAATTCTATCCAAAAGTGCAGCCTTTGCTAACGGCCTTTTTGCGAGAGAACCACCGCGACATACCCGTGAAAGCGCAAAATGCCATTCAGGAGTTGTTCAACCAGGCTATATTGAAGGTTGCGGACATCTACCGGAAAGAAATTCTTCGCGACAAATTCAATCTTGACATAGACCTTACAAAATACCCTCAATACGACAGCACTCCGGGCCAGTCTTTTATCCAAAAATTTAATCCATGCGAAGTTTGCGGACAACTCCGGGTTGTGCACCAATGCCACATTATTCCCCGGAACCATGGAGGGGCCGACAAAGCCGATAACTATTTGATTTTATGCGCCAACCATCACCACCTTTTTGATCGCCACAAGCTTGCTGAAGAGGAATGGGACCGGATTGACTGGTCAACGAAATCGGAAGAGGTCCAGGAATATGTATTTAAAGTGAGACTTCCAAGGCAAAAAATGTTCTGGAAATATCGGTCAGAGAACTTCTCTGGCTGCACATGCGGCAGCACTGATTTCCAAATGTCCTTCAAAGAAGACCCCGGTCAAGGGGCCTTCCCTGTCGAAGGGCTTTACCGAAACATGGAGTGCAAAAAATGCGGGCAAGTTTACACGGACTGCTCGTTCACGGGGTATGAGTACACCTGGTGGTGGTGTTTCGTACAGGAAAAATTCAAAAGAGGATAACTCGGCGCTTGTAGCCAGAAGAGACCGAAACCAATCCGAGACATCAAAGATTTCTTGAAATGCCGCCGATTTTCCCTCTTCATCAAGCACTCGTCAACCAACGTCACCCAGAGTTATATCATTTTCCTACATTCCTTTTTCTCACCCCCCCTCACCAACGACAATCCGTGTCGCCAAACGGGAAAAACATTCAAAAGGTGTTTTTTAAACCGGCAAATGAGCCTGAATTGTATGGCCCGGATTCATGTTTGTCACCTTTTTTAATGTTTCTCAAGGGGCGACACGAACCTTCGGGATCTGCTCTTTATTTGGTCGACATGGGGGAGGCCAAGGGGACCGGAGCCGCCCCCGCTGTTGCCAGGGCGGGCAAGGAGTTGGGCAGTGGAAACGTCGGGGTAGTTACCATGCCTTGGCCTTTGAGGGGAGAAAGCGGCCAGAACAAGTCGAGAGAGGATTCCAGGAACTTCAGAAATTTGGTGATTCCCACATTGTCATCTCCAACCAACAACTGGCAATCACGACCCGGGATTTTCCGATGGAACGGGCCTTTGCACCGACCAACCGGGGCCTCTGCGATGCGGTGCAAAGCATCGTTGAGCTGACTCAGACCACCGGCCTGATCAATTGATAGCGGCGGGGTTGAGAGAAATCGAGCAGTCAGGCCTACCATCATCCAAGAGGAGAAAATCGGATCTATCCATTCAACAAAGTCTGCGGTGAAGCAACTCGTCTGGGAAATAGTCGCCAAACCGGGTCCCGATACCTTGGCTAAGGAAAAATCCGAGTTGTTCCAGATTCATACAGAGAAAATTTCTACCTATGACTTTTCCCCGGGGAAAAAAGCATTGCGATTCTCTTAAGTGCTTTACCCGTTTGATCATGATTTCCAAACACAAGACAAACACAGACAGGGCATGTTGTGGCAATGAAACCGTGCAGCAGGCGGAAGAATCGGAGGAGGCAAAGGGATCCTGCAGATGAAAATTCGGAATATCCATGGCCTGCCTGGCGGCCGTACAGGCTGGCTCATCCTGGTGAACCTGTTTGCGATCCTGCTGGCCACCTCCTGGGCGGAAGCGGATATGACGGAAAAACATCGCTACCAGCAGCAATCTGGGGACAAAAAGGAACATTTTACCTGGATACTTGAAAATCGTGAAGGCTACCTGCTGCGAACGGTCAGCTTGGTCGAAGAACACCAGACCCTGATGGATACGGCTATGGCTACACGTCTTTGGAGCCTCACCAATGTGGAAACCGGAACCCGCATCCAGGCCAGACGGGAAGGTAACAGAATCCTCCTGCAGGGACAAAGGCATGGGAAAACCATCGAGCGAACCCTGGACATAGACCAGGCGCCATGGTTCCAGGCGCTGTCCTTTGCCTTGCGCGCTTTTTTGGCCCAACCCCAGCCTTCCACCGAGTTCTGGACCATGCGCCCGGATAAATTGACCGCCCACAAAGTCAGGGCAACCAAGCGGGGCAAAGAGTTATTCGCCTTGGGGGGGCAACAGGTTGTGAGCGAAAAGGTGGAAATCTCCCTGACCGGTCCCGCTGCCTGGCTGGGACGCGGCTATTACTGGTTCCGCGCCAGCGACC
>DNUE01000086.1:596-2869 GCA_003508005.1 Desulfobulbaceae bacterium | reverse complement strand
TGCTGGAAGGTCTAATTCCCCCTTCGCAAACAGCAAGGCATTCCTGGAGGCGTTCAGCGTGGTAATCCGATCCTCCACGCCATGGTTGTTGGCCCTGATTTGAAGCTCGTCGAGAAACTCCGGCAGGAAGTCCACGGCGGTGATGCGGGCATCCAGTTCCTTGGCCAGGAGGATGGTCGATGCACCGGTACCGCAGCCAATATCCGCGATCTTCAAGGGGCGCGACCGGTCGAGTCCGGCCAGCTCCATCGCCCGTTTCGTTTGAGCGTCCCCGCCTGGTCCTTGCCGTTCTGCAGGCCGGTGGAGGTCTATGAGCAGTCGGAAATCATCCATACAACGTCCCTCTTTTTATCAATTCTATTGTGCCATGGCGGGTAATAACACCATCACCATAGATTTTCATTACATGCCCGCGATTCTAACGTTCACCGCGCTGCGTCGTGTGACGCCGGAAATCTTCTATCACAAGACCAAGACGGGCCGGGAGGTGGACCTTGTCGCGCTGCTGCCGTCAGTGCCGGGACAAAAGCGAGCCATGCTATTGATCCAGGTCTGCGCCACGCCGGCCGACCTCCGCGTCAGGCAGAGCGAGGTCCGCTTCCTCTCCGAAGCCACGATCGAGCTGGCGGTGGCGGAGGGGACCATCGTCACCTGGCGCACCGATGAAACCATCCCCGTGGGTTTCAGCACCATCAAGGTGGTATCGGTCTGGCGGTTTCTGCGGGAGATGGATCTGTAAAGTTACTTGGTCGGTACTTGACCGCTGCGCCAGTCATCCCGCAAGCCGTGGCGCGAGTTTGTTGCAAGCTCACCCCCCAAGTCAGCCCTCAAGTGGCCGCCTTATTCTTCCTCCGGTTTTCCCTCTCCGGCGGATTCGATCTGCTTCACCAATCGGTCGAAATCGCTTTCAAACAACCGGTCCTGCACAATGCGGTATTTTTCGTATTCGCTCTCGGCATGGGTTTTGGCCAGCTCGGCCGATACCTTTCCCGCGTCCTGCAGAATCTCCCGGTCCCAGAGTTTCAGGAAGCCCGCCAACCGCTTTTCCCAGTCTTCCATGGTCATGGGGATTTTGCGCATGGCCTGAAGCTCGGCCATGTCGAGGTAGGCGGAGACGATGCGCTGCATCTGGGCCAGCTCGAACTCGGAGAGATAGTTTTTGGCGATGGCGACATCGTATCGATGGATTTTCCCGTGGGGTGCACCTTCCCAATGGGTCAGGCCCATGTTTTCCTTACGATGATCGGCTCGGCCTACAATGACCTCCGCCGCTGTCTGACCGTGGATGGCGTAGTGCATCTTGTTCTGCACGGCGGCGAAAAACCGCTTGGTGGCCGTGGCGGTTGGGTCGTAATCGAGCGCGGTGGCATAGATGTCGGTGATCTTCTGGTAGAACTTGCGCTCGGAAAGCCGAATCTCTCGGATTTTTTCTAGTTGGCGCTCAAAAAACTCATCGGTCAGGTTACCGCCGCGTTTGAGGCGCTCCACATCCATGGTCCAGCCCTGGATGGTGTAATCCTTGACGATCTGGTTGGCCCATTTGCGAAACTGCACTGCCCGCTCGTTCTCGATCTTGAAGCCGACGGCGATAATGGCCTGCAGGTTGTAGTGCTTGACCCGGTAGTTCTTGCCGTCGGCGGCAGTTGTTAAGTACTGCTTAACAACTGCCTCTTCTTCGAGCTCGTTGTCGGCAAAAATGCGCTTCAGGTGCTGGTTGATGGCGGGCACCGAAACATCGTAGAGGGTCGCCATCATCTTCTGGGTCAGCCAGATATTTTCGTCCTCGTAGCGCATTTCCACGCTGGCTTCCGATCCTCCCCCAGCGGCGACAAAGGTCAGATATTCGGCTGCAGAAGAGCGAACAATGGCCGTCTCTTTTTTATGAGGCTTCCTTATTTCTTTATCCTTATTCTTTTTCATTCAATCCCTTCCCAGTTTTGATACCTGTCCCGGGACCAGCGGAGGTATTTCATCAGCTCCCAGTTGATCGATTCGGGATCAAATCGCTCACTGTCAAAGCTACCACCAGACCATTCCGTATAGCTTTCGTGTTCCTCGTGGTTCGGGTCTTTCAACGCATTTAAGAATTCAAAGTAACCGGGCACGCCGCCCACATCTTCTGGTGGACAGGCTCGTTGACCATCAAGGCAGGCCAGTTGAATTCTCAGTTCAGGACTGAAATATCGGCTTTCCTCAAGCACAAGTTCATGTTCCCAGCCGTCTCCGAAATCATACCAATAGCGGAAAGTGCGCCCTTTCTGTTTGATCAGATC
>DNUE01000086.1:0-574 GCA_003508005.1 Desulfobulbaceae bacterium | reverse complement strand
TGGCTGTCGGTCCAACCCATGACAACCTGGATGACGTCGTGCAGCCGGTCCAGTGTGATGCTGGCGGGCACGACAAAACGCCGCCAGATTGATGGCTCGATGTCAAGCAGCTGTATTTTCAGCAGATAAAATCGTTCGCTCATTACTTGCATTCTCCTAAATATTTTTCAAACCTGCGGCACATACGTTCGAAGGCTTTCAGTTCGGCCTGGGTCATCTGGTCGTAATGGTCGGGCAGAATACCATCATCAGCGACCGATTCGCGCAGCTTCTCCAGCGGGTCGTCCTGATACTCCTCGTACAGTGAAACCTCTCGGATGATAGTGCCGCCAAGCGACCAGAGGTGGTCGCGATACACATGGACATCAAAAAAACGCCGAATGAAATCGCGGGGATCGGCCTTCAGTNNCGCCCCAACTGTATTCGTTGACGAAACTGACCGGAGTGATTTGCGCCCGGGTTGAAATGCCCCGTAGGTGGTCCATCTCCCGAGCCGTCAAGGGACGGTCGACAGCGAGAAACTCAAGGTATTGATATTCGCTCACCGGTACGCCTCACGCAGATTTTGTGGCCC
>DNUE01000036.1 GCA_003508005.1 Desulfobulbaceae bacterium | reverse complement strand
GGGGCGGCAGAAAGGGGAGCAGACCTGTTCTTCGTTCATACCGGTTATCCTCTTTGTAAATCGTCATCCATCATCAGGACAAAATCACGAATCTGATCCCGAACCCGCCGATAATCTGATAGTGCATCTTCTTCGCTTTTCTCCGTGGCGGCCAATTGCGGGGGGTCATCGAATCCCCTGTGGATTTTCCTGCCCTGAAAATAGGGGCATGTTTCGTTCGCATGGCCGCAAAGGGTGACCACATAATCGAATTGCCGGACAGGAAGTTCATCAATGGTCTTGGACCACTGGCCAGAAATATCAACGCCGGCTTCGGCCATCACCTGCACCGCCAGCGGATTCAGACCGTGCTTTTCTATGCCGGCCGAATACGCCTCGATGACATCGCCTTTAAGATGCCGCGCCCAGCCTTCGGCCATCTGGCTGCGGCAGGAGTTGCCGGTGCAAAGATAAACCATTTGCACAATGACGTGAGAAGCAATTTGCAGAGATATTTTTGAACATATTGAAATACTTCAACCCAAGTCATTACTTGAACGAAAAATCTCTTGTTTGACCAGGACAGGGCCATCGCTTGCTTCAGAAAAGGATCGAATAGGCTTGACAAATCAGAGAAAAACGTTATTTCCTAACTAATGAATTAATAACTCCGAGCCAAAGAGCCTACGTCGCAGATAGGGCCCTCGGCCGACAGGGTCAGGCTGGAAACGGCCTCGCCTCCCGTACTTGGAAAGGAGATTTATGGAACGCCATCCTGGCGGTGAGTCCCTCTGCCCGCAACAATCTGATTACCCCGCCAACCTGTTTGATAATCACGGCCGCCGGATTACCTATCTGCGCCTCTCCATCACCGACCGCTGCAACCTGCGTTGCCGGTACTGCCGGCCCGAGCAGGGGGTGCCGTTCATTCCCCACCAGGAAATTCTCTCCTTTGAGGAACTGGAGCGCCTGGTGTCCATTTTCTGCAGCATGGGGGTCAGCAAAATACGGGTGACGGGCGGCGAGCCCTTTTCCCGGCGCGGCTGCATGCAGTTCCTGGAACGCCTGCGCCAGATGAAGGGGTTGGAGCGCCTGCATATCACCACCAACGGCGTGAAGACCCTGCAATTTCTTGACGGACTGGCCGCCATCGGCATCGACGGCATCAACCTGAGCATTGACACCCTGGATCCCAAACGGTTCCGAACGATCAGCCGGCGGGATTATCTGGACTTCGTCCTGGAAACCCTGGACGGGATCATCAAACGCGGTATCCCTCTCAAGATCAACAGCGTCGTCCTCGACGACACCACCGATGCAGAGATCACAAGCCTTGCCGCCCTGGCGGAGAAACTACCGGTAACGCTGCGTTTTATCGAACTGATGCCCTTTTCAGGAACACAATGTACCACCGCGCCAGCAAAAGGCGATCTCGTCCGCAGACTGCAAAGACTATTTCCTCGCATGGTCGAGTGCGCTACTGACCAGCCGACAACCGCCCGTATCTTCACCATGCCCGGATACACAGGGTCCCTGGGAGTTATCCAGGGGTATTCCAGGCTGTTCTGCACGACCTGCAACAAGCTGCGGATCACCCCTGTCGGCATGCTGAAGACCTGCCTCTACGACAACGGCGCCCTTGACCTGAAAAAGCTCTTGCGCGGCAGTGCCGGGGACCAGGAGATCAGGGATGCGGTAATCAACTGCGTGCGGCATCGATTCGTCAACGGCCATGAAGCGGAGCGGTCTTCCTGCCGGACGGCCGAGCCGTCGATGGCCAAGATCGGGGGATGACCATGGGCGGACCGGCCATTCCCGGCACTCTGTCCGTCTTGTTCGCCGCTGTCCCTTGATGAGAAGGAAATAGAACACAAGTCTGCCAACGTATTTTACCATTATTCAACGGAGTTTGTATGATCGATGTCAGTCCCAAGTTCAACACCCTGCGCTATGCCCTGGCCGAGGGTTTCCTGTACGGCCGGCCGGAAGTGCTCAAACGGGTTTTCGATAAAACCGTACCCAAGGGGAATGTGGTCGAGGTTGCCCGGGCCGCCGGGATCATGGCGGCAAAGCGGTGCAGCGACCTGATCGTCTTCTGCCATCCCATTCCCCTGGACTGGGTCGAGGTGAGCCTTGAGCCCCATGCGGACGGAATCCGGGTGAGCGCCGAGGTCCGCTCAGTCTGGAAAACCGGGGTCGAGGTCGAGGCGATCACCGCGGTTACCGGCGCCCTGCTGAATGCCTACGACATGCTGAAGCCCCTGGACCAGGAGCTCTCCTTCGGCGCCATTCGGGTGGTCAAAAAGAAGGGCGGCAAGAGCAATTTCAGCAATCATTTCGCCAGCCCCGTCAGGACCGCGGTCCTGGTGATGTCCGACTCCACTCATGCCGGCGCGCGCAAGGACAAGTCCGGGCTCATCATCAAGGAATTTCTCGCCGATCAGCCGGTGTCAGTTGACTGGTATGAAGTGCAGCCGGATGACCGGGAAATCATCGCCGCCCGCCTGAAAAAACTGGCGGACGAGGATGGCTGCCAGCTGGTCTTCACCACCGGCGGCACCGGCCTCGGTCCTCGCGATGTGACGCCCGAGGCGACGCTTACGGTGCTGGACCGGACAGTTCCCGGCATCGTCGAAACGATCCGACGGCACGGCAGGGACCGGACCCCCTTTGCCATGCTCTCCCGCGGGGAAGCAGGAGTGCGCGGCCAGTGCGTGATCATCAATCTGCCCGGCAGTTCGAAAGGAGCCCTGGAAAGCATGCAGGCGCTGTTCCCCGGCCTGCTGCATATTTTCCCGATGATGGAAGGAAAAGGGCATGAAAAACAGGGATAAGGAAGGCGAGATCAGTCTTCCAGGATCGCCCGCTCAAATCAGTTCCGACGAAACCCTGAAGGCGGGCGAACGAAGCGATGTATACCGTTATGATTTTCGCAGAGATCCGGTGTAGGAGGTCAGGTTATGGCGCATGTGGAAGCAGTATGCACCAGCGATAAGAAGGGCATTGTCAAGCGGGAACAGGCGGAAGTCACCCTCAAGGCGGCGTGGGGCATTGAAAAGGATGCCCATGCCGGCGATTGGCACCGGCAGGTGTCGCTTCTTGCCGGGGAATCCATCGACACGGTCAAAGAGGTGCTGCCCACCCTGAAAAACGGCGCCTTTGCCGAAAACATCATTACCCGGGGCATTGATCTCACGACCCTCAGGATCGGCGACCGCCTGCGGATCGGCGAGAAAGTTGTCCTTGAAATCACCCAGATTGGCAAGGAATGCCACAACAAGGGCTGCGCCATCAAGAAGGCCACCGGCGACTGCATCATGCCGCGGGAAGGGATTTTCAGCCGGGTGATTACGGGCGGCCCTGTCAGGGCACTAGACGGCATTTTTCAGGATAAACTGTAGCCCAGTGCCGGCCCTGACCGTTTTTCCGACAGAAAGCCTACCCCTTCTCCCTTCCAATTCATTTCTTTTGTTGCGCAGCCACGGCCAAACACTGCGCGGAGCGCCAGCCAAGGCAAATGCATCCTTTTCTCAGGCTATGAGCGGACGCCAGCCTCCCTGTCTTCCCTGTAATCGTTGGAAAGAATGCCGTAACGGCGCATGATGCGCTGGAGTGCCTGCCTATCGAGCCCGCACTGCCTGGCGGCGGCAGTGACATTCCCCTGATTTGCGGCAAGAAGTTGCCGCAGGTAGGTCATCGAAAACTGCTTCACCACCTCGGCCTTGGCCTTATTGTAAGGAAGGCCGCCCAGTTGCCGCATCTGGTCCTCAGGGCAGCACCACCGGTCGGACTTTTCGTTCGTGCCGCGTAAGTCGGAAACCTCCAGGGTGTCACCGGCGGCAAGCAATACCGACCGCTTGATGCTATGCTGCAGTTCCCGCACATTTCCAGGCCAGTCCCGCTGGTAGAGATATTGAAGGGTCTCCGGGGAGATCTTGAGCTCGGGCCGATGATGCTGCCGTTTGTAGCGTTCAAGGAAATACTTGGCCAAAAGCGGAATGTCCTCGCGCATGTCCCGCAGAGGGGGCATTTCCACCGTAACGACGTTCAGGCGGTAGAACAGGTCGGCGCGAAAATCGCCGGATTGAATTCTGGCCTCGAGGTCCTGGTTGGTGGAGGCCACCACCCGGACATCAACCTTGATCGTGCTGTTCTGCCCCAGGGGCTGGATTTCTTTTTCCTGGAGAACCCGCAAAAGTTTGGTCTGGACCGTTACCGGAATATCGGCGATTTCGTCGAGGAGGATCGTTGATTGATCGGCGGCCAGAAAAAGGCCTTTCTTGTCCTGGGTCGCACCGGTAAACGCACCCCTGCAATAACCGAACAGCTCGCTTTCCAGGATGTGCTCCGGCAGGGCGGGGCAGTTAACCGTGATCATCCGGCGCTCTTTCCTGCGGCTCAGGTCGTGCAGGGCGCGAGCGGCAAGTTCCTTGCCGGTGCCGGACTCCCCGCGGATGAGCACGGTGGCGTCGGTATCGGCAATTCTGGCGATCAGGTCCAGAACCCTTCGCAGGGCCGGCGAATGGCCGACAAAACCCCGAGGCAGGTCAAGATCATCCAGTTTCTCCTGGAGCTGGCGGTTATCGCGCAAAAGGCGGGTCCGTTCAAGACAATAGCGGATCACCCTGAGGATATGGTCCTTGTCAAAAGGTTTCTGCAGAAAATCATAGGCTCCGTCCTTCAGTGCCTGCACCGCCATCTCAATGGTTCCGTAGCCGGTCATGACAATCACCGAAATGGTGCTGTCCAGCTCGGCGATCTTTTTCAGAAGGAGCAGGCCGTCAAGATCGGGCATTTTAATATCGGTCACCACCACGTCGGGCCGGCATCTTTCCAATTCCCTGAGGGCCATGAGGCCGGTTGAGGCCAGCACCACATCACAGTCACACTGCCGGGCAACGACCAGTTTGAGCATATGCAGCATGTCCGGCTCGTCATCAACGATCAGTATCAGCTGCTTGCCGGGAACTGCCGGAACGGCTTCTGATTTTTTCATCGCCCGCTGCTCAGGGAGCTGAGGTAGTGAAAGTAGGTCTGGATGAACCTGCCCGACACAACGTCGGCCAGACAGGGGCTAAATAATGATTCACCGGGGAGTGTCCCTGAAAGGGCGAGAAAAACGGAGCGGGAGAGGGAGGCAAGAATGTCGTCGGTTTCGGAAAGGTCGGCGATCATGCTGCTTAGCCCGTGCAGCCTGCAACTCAAGGGCCGGTGTTGCGCCAGCAGGCATCTCTCGTCCCTGAGGAGGGGGCAGGGCAGACTCTCCTCCAGATAGGAGCGTTTTAGCTCCTCGGCGGATGTCACCCCCTGCGACTGCGCAAGGCGGCGGATTATGCGCGAGTTGTGCACCGCGCGTTCAATAATCTCCTCCCGATTCTTGCTGCTTAGGGTTTTGTTCATCCTGTTGCTCAGATAAATGGCCTCAATCAACTGCAGTTCAAAATAGCGTCGGCACCCTGTTGTCTCGTCGATGCCGCAACGAGGCACATCCTGTCCGCCGGCGGATGCCGCGATCTGTTTTTCCACTTCCGCCACCAGGCCTTCGTATTCGGTGAAGAAATCGCCGAGATCGACAATATGGCGATTTTCCAGCTGGGGCTCCCTGATCGTCAGCCTTCCCGATTTTTTGCCATATTTTTTCAGAAACCTCCATTGCGAATAATTCGCCGGGGTGGCCTTGGAGTGCCGGAGCACCTTATCCGCCATATTCATGCCCAGTCCCCTGCGGAGCAGGTAGGCGGTAACGAAGGTGCCGGTACGGCCTATCCCGTGCCGGCAATGGACCAGGACTTTTTTGCCGAGATAGATGGCCTCGTCAAGCCAATGAAGTCCTTTTTCCATTTCCGCCATGTCAGGGGCACTTTCATCGGCAATGGGCAGAAAATATACTTCAAACCCCGATTGCTGCTCAATTTCATGGAGATCACAGAATTCGCCGCAGAGGTTGACAATGGCATCTATCCCCAGCGCCTTGATCTGGTCAAGTTCGGTATAGGACATAGGGGCATGGCCGACCGCCAGATTGTCTGTTATCCAGGTGAGCTGATATTGGGTCATGAATGCTCAGCCCGGGAGAAATCATAGTCGCCGTGCATGAAGCCCTCGACCATCCTGTTGACCATACTTTCGTCCTTGATCACCATATCCATCAGCGTTGTTGCCGCCAACAGGCGTCCTGCCACGTCCAGATTCTGCAAAACAATGTCTTGATTATACCGCATCAACTGGGCTTCAAGCAAATCACCTTTCGTTTGCACCGAAAAACCATGGCGGCGAAGAATCTCGGCAATTAATGCCAGACGGAGGGTTATGCCGGCAAACTCTCCGCCTCCTCCGGCAAAGCGCAGCTTGATATAGTTCTCCTCAGCAACGGACCCGCACAGAGAATCCAGGATGACAAAATGATAACCGAAGCGGATGTTCAGGTTCAGGTAATCATGTGAAACAACCGCATAACTGGCAAAGGATGGATCGTCGCTGCTGACGATTCCTCCGGCCATGGTGGCCTCGCTGAAATTTTTCCAATCGAAATGGGCGTGATGCCGCCATGTTATTCCTGGGTGGGTCAATCCCTGCAAAAAGGCGCCGAGCGGGGCGGAACGCAGTTCACCTGCCTCGCGCGCCGCATCATTTACAGCCGGCCTGCCAATATCAGCCTCAATATCGAGAAGACGGATCTGCAGTGGAATCGGGACATCCAGCAGGGTGGTGGCGGACCTTTTCGAAAACGTCGTGGCTGAATGGGAAAACATGGCCTGCACCCCCTTTTCGTGGATAAAACGGATCAGGTCATGCAGAGACCGGCAATTCTCCGGGGCAAACGACGATTCCCCCGGATTGACAAGCTGCAGCGGGAAAATAAATTGACTCGCCCGGGTGAATGCCTGTCGCACCGGGGTTTCCAGCTGTTCGATATGTTGCGGCGCATAGCGCTTCATGATCAGGTCGATGCACCCGTCGAAAACCCGCCCCAGGTCTGTGCAGACGGTCACCACCCTGCCGGGAGGCAGAACAGTCCTGGCATTGCCGGTCTTGACCAGCACCGGCACGCCGGCCTCGCGCGCAACAGAGGAAAAATGATCGGCGGCGCTGCCCTGCTCCGCCACCACGGCGCAAACCCGATCCAGCACCAGGACATACGACGGCGGCGTCACCGCGGTGACCAGGACCGCGTTCAATGGAACAGCAGCCAGTTGCCCTTCATGTTCAATGCTATACACCGGACCGCAGGCCGCGCCTCGGGATGCCGTTTCTCCCCCCTCGAAGAGGAGAGAATACCCGCTGATATCAAGCGCCCCCTCCTCTTCGATTTCTTTCTGAATCAGCATAGGCCTGGCCTGCAGCAGATACAGGGCTTTCCGGCGGTCCAGGCTCCATTCGATTTCCTGGGGGGCCTGAAAATAGAGTTCAATCTCCCGGGCCCAGGAGGCGAGTTGCAGAGCCTTTTCATCGGTGATGCGGGGGGGGGAAGGTCCCTCCCCTTCCGGGTGGGCTTGCGTGGGGCTGCCGGCCGGGCCGACCTGAACGGTGGCCTGTTCAACCATAAATCCGTC
The DNA here is from genome assembly GCA_003508005.1 of Desulfobulbaceae bacterium. GTDB lineage: Bacteria > Desulfobacterota > Desulfobulbia > Desulfobulbales > Desulfobulbaceae > UBA10518. The sequence goes on along the minus strand of DNUE01000036.1, from coordinate 55,261 downwards.
CTTTTCCCTTCTGACAACCACTCTTGCCGGGGTGCATCTGCCGCCGACCAGCTTGTCGCCGAGACCTTCGGTGTAATGAATGACGACCTCTTCGGTGCTGCCGGCAAAACCTCTTGAGGTCACGACGCCGCTCAGGCGGGCGTCGACCATCTTCAGAACCAGGACCGCCATCGGTGTGTCTTCATCGAGCAGGCCGGCATTGATGCGGTAATATATGGCCCTGGGCGAGTATTTGCTGGCAAGGACTTTTTTGTAGGCCGAAAGCAGATCCTCCGCACCAACGCCCAGGACGGATTCGTATTGCCCGGCAAAAGAAAGCGCCGAATCTTCACCGACCGCACTGCTCCGCACGGCAAAGAGCTCGGCCCCGGTGCGAGTTACCAGGGCGGCGAGGCCGGTCCGGATTTCCCCTGCCAGCCCTGCGGGCAGCTCAGCCTCTTCCACCAGCTGCATCAGTTGCGTCGCTGCCGCGGACAAAGATTGTTCGGATTCGATATCGACATGGCTGAGCAGGGAGTTGATCCGGGGCCTGAGTCCGTTCGCCTCCAGAAAAGAATGGAAGGCCGAGGTGGAGATAATAAACCCCTCGGGAACAGGAAGGCCAAGCTGGTTGAGCTGACAGAGATGCAGCCCTTTTCCCCCGATCTGCAGGTCGTCCGTATACGATCCGTCCAGGGGAAGAACAAAAGCAGAGACAGGAGGCGCAGCAAGAGGAGTCAGGGCGATGCGCCCGTAAAAATCAATTTTTTTGGCGTATGCCCGCAGGGACAGATAGGAAGCCGGCGCCATGCGGTTCAGGCAGCCCACCATGGCGGTTACCCCGGAGGACAGCTCCTGGTGCAGGCGATGGATACGGTTGAGATCAACCCTGCTGTTCCGGTAATACACCTCCTCCAGTTCGGCCAGGAGTGAATGACACTTCCGGTCGTGGCGCAGCAGTTCCTTGAAGGCATTGTATTTTGCCCTGACCGCCGCCCTGGGGGCGATGAACTGCAGGGCGATTCGGTTGAGGATGCTCAGCATGAAGAATCACACAATCGGGCCGTAACGTATCGAGCTTCTCTGGCCGAGAAGCGTGCAAGCTTGTATTGTTTTAGGCATTGCCGCAGTCAGACAGGGCATCTCGGCCGCGGGTTGAACTTCTCCTTTCCTGACAACGCTTCCTTGACGAGAAGCGATAAGAACGTATCCGCAAGAATGCTCTGTGCGGATACGTTCTTATTATATTGCATCTCCCTGGGGTAAAACAAGGAGAGGCGCAGTATCAATAGACACCCAGCAGGTTCAGGCCAAGAAGCACAAGCCCAACGCAGGCAACCCTCTTGACGATGATCGGGCTGACCCGTTTGGCTATCTGCGGACCGATATATCCTCCCAGGAGGGCAGCGGGAAACATGCACAGGAAGAGGATAAGGTCAAAATTGCCGAACTGGAAATGCCTTATTGAACTCATGGTTGTGCTGAAAAATATGGCGAGCAGGGAGCTGCCCACCACGATATACATGGGCAGGCCCAGGCCGACAGTCATGAGAGGGACCATGAACGGGCCGCCGCCAAAACCGAACATGGAGGACATAATCGCGATAAAAAAACCGCCGATACAGCCAACAATCATATTCGCTTCAAATTCCTGACCCCAGAAATTTACTTTCATTGTCATTTCTCCTCTCTTATTGTTTGGCCTTGGCGGCTTCTTCGGCCCGTTTCTTGAATTCCTTCAGGATGGCCTGCTCTTTCTTGTTCTTGGCCAGATACCCGGCCGTGGTCTGCCAGTACATCAACCCTGCCAGCACCAGCAGAATCCAGCCGAAAGCGAACTTGAACTGATCAAGAGTAATGAGCTCGGTCAGCTTGGGGCCGATGAAGGCGCCCAGCAGCATGGAGCAGCCGATCGCGATGCCCAGTTTCCAGTTGATGAACTTGATTTTTGAATAGTTGTATATCCCGCTGCCCTGGGAAAAGAGCACAGTTGGCGTAACCGTGCCGGCCACTACGGTATGCGGCAACGGAAACAGGCTGACCAGGATTGGGTTCAGGATAAAACCGCCGCCCGCGCCCATCAGGACGCCGAAGATGGAGATGACCAGGCAAATCAGAAAAGGCCACAGGATGTTCTGGCTGGTGCCGGCCGTCTTCAGGTACAGCATGGGAAAAGAGATGCTGTTTTCAAAGACGGCGGGGGCGCTTTTCACCTTGTTGTCGGTGACCGCGACAATGTTGTATTTTCCGGGAGCAAGGCCTTCGCGGATCTTGATATCAGCGGAAAAAGCACCGTCAGGGGAGACCGTGACTTCCGCGCCCAGAACCTTGTCGATTTCCCGGAAACGGGCCTTGACCAGCTGCATTGACCGTTTTTTGTTTTCCTTGTCGTCCATCGGCTCCAGCAGCTTGCCCCGGCTGCCGATGACACTGGCCATGAGCGTCGCCTTATACCGGTCGGTCTTCATTTTGGCCGGAACATTGTATGCGGCTTCGGCGCCAAGTTCCTTGATGGCCTCGGAGTAGCTCCATTTTTTCCCGGCCTTCTTCAGCTCGGCAATTTTATCCGCTTTATCGACCGGAACAAAGATCTTGTAATAGGCGGGCATGTCATAGGTCTGATAAAAGACGTAGGGAACCACCCCCGTCTTTGGATCCTTTTTGCTGTCAAACATGCTGGCGCGGACACCTTTGTCGGCAGCCCAGACCTCCAGATAGACCTGCTGGCCGGCCGGGACCTTGCCCGTGACCTTGATAACCCCCCCGTTCTTTAATAAGGTTTTGTCAATCTGCAGCGACGGGGCAGCCTGGTCCTGCGCAAAAGCGACTGAAGACAAAAGCAGGCAGACCATCAAAACAAACAACATCCTCAGCAATTTCAATTTTTCTTTCATATTTTTTCTCCTCCTCGTGAGACGGACCATTAATTAAACATTAATCGCGCGTTCAGTTGTTTGAACTCAGGCTGGTAAAACCATGGCACCTCCTTCCTCGTTGAAACACTTAATGAAATTCAATGATCCTGGTATCACCAACATATTCCTTGCTGGCAAAACCTGTCATAGCCACCATTTTTTTGGTAAGGGCTCCCATTGACCGCATATTGCGCAGGATGATATCCATTTCCTTGCGCTGTTCCTCTTTCTCCAACTCGTCCCGCAGGAGTTCAGCCGTACCCAGCGCCGCAAACAAGGGAGAATTGAGTTCATGCGCGACCGTGCCGGCCATTTCCAGTACTCCGGCCATTTTTTCCCGTTCCATCCTTTCCTGTTCCAGGGATTTCTGCGAGGTTATGTCGCGCAGGGTCTCGACGGCGTACTCGACGCCGCCCGCATCGGCGAAAATTGGAAAAATGCTCCGTTCCAGCCATAGAGGCTGGTCGTTGACCATGAGGCGCTCCGTGCGGACGAGTATCTCGCCCGTGGCAAGAACCTGTTCAATCGGACAGGGCTGTCCTTCTCCTTTTTCCCAAGGGCTGATGCAATCATAAGGCTGTCCGAGAAGGGCCTGTTCGGACCGGTTCTCCTGCTCCACAAAGCCTCTGTTGACCATGACTACCCGTTTTTTTCCGTCCACTACGATGATCCTGTCCTGCAGGGAATCCATGATGGCCTGCAGAAAAAGTTCGTTTTCCTCGATCTGGTTGAAAAGCAGGTTTATTTTCTGAAAGGTCAAGGCGTTCAGGATGGCACTGCCGCTCTCTTCGGCGACCGCCGTGGCAAAAATGACCTCGCTGGCGGTGAAGCAGTGATGTTCGGTGGTCAGCAGCCGAAGCACCCCGATAATTTCTGGACCTTTCTTAATGGGAACAGCCAGGATGCTTTTGATGCCTTCCTTGCAGATCGCTTCGTGATACTGAACCCGCGGATCGTTGGGGGCATCGTACACGGCCACCGGTTCTCCTTTCAGCGCCTGAAAAATAGAGTCTTCCTTCCTGATGCTGCCCCGTTGCAGGTATTCGGCTGACAGCCCTGATGCGGCCGCAAGTTCCAGCTGATTGGTTTCCGGCTGAAGGAGACGTATCGTGCAGGCCTTCATCCCCATAACTCCGGGAAGCCTGTCTACAATGGTCTGCAGGATGGTATTGAGATCAAGGGTTGAGTTGACCAACCGCGAGATTTCATGCACCTCCTTCAGAAAATCGACCTGGTTTTCCATCTCCTTGAACAGCCGGCCGCTGGAGATGGCTACCCCGATCTGTTCGGCAAGGGTCATGGAAAAGGATATTTCCCTGGCGGTAAAGGAGCGGTTTTTTCTGGTCAGCAGGCGCATCACGCCGATGATGTGATCCTGAAAGATGATGGGCAGGGAGAGGACGCTTTTAATCCCCTCCCTGGCCGCCTCGGCGCTGTGCTGATAGAGGGGATCCGCATCAAGGGCTGTTTTTGCCACCGGCCTCCCCTTCATGATCATTTCCATGACATCCCTGGAGTCAATGAACCCTCTGGCCAGATATTCGTCGGAAAGACCATGCGCCGCGCCCAGAACAAAGGTGTTGGTGCCGGCGTCCAGTAGCCTGATGGTGGCGGCATCCACCTCCAGCAATTCAGGCAGGCGGCGGACGACCAGGTCCATGACCTGCTGCGGGTCAAGCACCATGCTGATAAGCTTGGCGACCTCCTGGAAGATTTCCAGGTACCCCTGTTCCCTGTCCCTTTCCATACCTGCTGTCATGACATCAGCCGGCCGTGATCCCGCCGTTCCCTTCGCCGAGAACCCTGCTGACTTTCTCCTCAAGTTCTTCCTTGTCGATGGGCTTGACGCAATATTCGTTCGCGCCGAGGCTGATGGCCTCCCGTGCGGTTTCCACCGTTGGATACCCTGTGAGGATAATGGCCCTGATTTCCGGCAGAATCTTTTTCATCTGCGCCAGGACTTCAATGCCGCTCATCTTCTTGAGTTTGATGTCCAGGATGGCCAGATCGACCGCATGAGACCTGACAAAATCAACAGCCTCTTCCTCCTCGGTAAAGGTGTGGACAACATGTCCCTTCTTGTTCAGAATTTTCTTGATCAAAATCACAGCATCGTACACATCATCCAATGCGATTATCTCTGCCATATGTCCTATTTCTCCTCATTGATGAACTTTTGCCCCACGGCCGCGGGAAACCGAATATAAAATGCGGTTCCCTGCGTATACTGACCCGTTTGCGGGTCCTGTACCGGGCTTTCCACGGATATGTTTCCGCCGTGGTCGCGGATGATCCCATAGGTGACGGACAGTCCGAGTCCGGTCCCCTGGCCAACTTCCTTGGTGGTGAAAAAGGGATCAAAGATCTTGGGTTTGATCTCCTCAGCAATCTCTGTGCCGGTGTCACGGACGGAAGCAACTATTTCGCCGGAAGACGAATCCATCCTGGTGGTAATATGTATTTCACCGCCATCTGCCATTGCCTGGTGGGAATTGTTGAACAGATTGATGATTACCTGGCGCAGTCTTTCCGCATCGCCGATGATCCTGGGCAATATAGGGGCAAAGCGGCGGACAACCTGGATATGGTTGATATTGAGGTTGTGCTCACTGACCGTCAGCACTTCCTCGATTAATTCGTTCAGGTCCACCTCCGCCCTGGCGCTGTCGGTCTGACGGGAAAATTTCAGCAGATCCGCGACAATCTTGCGGCAGGCCTTGGACTGTCTCTCGATGATCTGCAGATTCGCGTAGACCTCGCTGTTTTTATCGAAATCATCCATCATCAACTGGGTATAGCCGAGGATGACCCCCAGGGGGGTGTTGATCTCATGCGCCACCCCCGCCGCCATCTGGCCGACCGATGCCATCTTTTCCTGGCGGATCAGCTGTTCGGTCATGGTACGCAGGCGGGTCATGTCCTTGGCAATGCCTTCGCACCCGGTCATGTTGCCATTTTGGTCAAAAATGGCATTGGCCGAAAGAAGAATATGGCGGACCGAACCGTCCCTGCCTTTGATCTCCATTTCGAAGTCGCTGACAAAGCCGTTTTCACGCAACTCGAAAATATACCGGTTAACTTCGCTGTCATTTTTGAAATAGGAAAGAAGATTGATTTGCTCCGCAGGGTAATCAACCCCGAGCATATTCAGGCCGCTCTGGTTGATATCGGTAATGTTTCTGTTGATATCGCAGAAATAGACCATGTCCTTGGAGTTTTCGAAAAAATGACGGAATTTTTTTTCCGACTTGGAGAGTTCCCGGGTCCGCTCCTCGACCATGTCCTCGAGATAGGTGTTGACTTTTTGCAGTTCATCGGCCGACTCAGCCAGTTTTCGGTTGGCCCTAGCCAATTTTTCCGCCTCGGAACGAACCGCTTTGTATGCCTCCAGGCCCTTGTGGTAATAGATTATGGCCGAGGACACCGAAATCATGAACACCGTATTGAACCCACCCGACCAGGGAGAAACCTGCTGCCAGATGTCTTCCTCTCCTCTCAGTACCAGGAATATCCTGAGAATATGCCCGATGCCGCGGGAAATAGAAAAGGCGGCCATGGCAAAGCAGAAATAGAAAAGAAATCCCCAGATAAAATTCTTGGGCTGCAGCCTGACCAATAAATTGGCGTAGAGCAAAGACGTGAAAGAGAGAAAAATTACAACGCCTGAACCCGCAAGATCGACAATGACGGTTGGCGCAAGTGACAGGCCGTTCATTATGCCTCCTCCTCCCTGGCTTCGAGGTAAAAGCTCCTCAGGCTGAAAAAGAGGGCCAGCAGGGCGGGAACGGAAATCAGGTGATCCATTTTGGAGATATAATAGACAAGCTTCAGAAAAGTGAGGGGCAGGGCGAGCTGTTCGCTCCAGGTCCCTGCATCGATAAAGTCATCGTGGGAAAGGTGCTGGGCGGTTTCGTGGCCGACTATCGCTATAAGGTTCCAGAAAAAGAACAGCACGCAGAAAATTCGCAGGTATCTCCATCCCCTGCTGACCAGATCCTGGGTGCGCCGGGTATGAAGGTAGAGATAGGTCAGGGTTACCATGAAAAAAAAATGGGCCATTTGATGGACATACAACCCCTCACCTCCGCCATGGGGCTGAAGAGCCCAGGCATCAGCAGACTGCATCAGCTGGAGAAAGGTCAGCGGCAGTATGGACAGAGGCCGAAAAGTGCATTTCATGGTTGTTGTCCCTCTTTCGTTTGCTTGATTAAAGCATATTCCGTACCAATTCTAACTCTGGCCAAATAGTGACTGTTCATAGGTACCCTATTTGCTCCGAAATCCTTGCTGCACCGATGGATTTCCTTTCCAATTTATTGATTTATCGAAGATTTTGTACGATAGCCCGCCTCCGCATACTAATCTCATATATGTTTCTCATCCAGATTAGCGTCATGATATGGAACCCTGGAGAAATTTGTTCAGGATCATCCACCCTGAAATGCAACACAAATGTTGCAGCAAGTGATTGCAACATAAGACCCTGTCAGAACTGTCAGAATCGACCTTTGGGCAAATCGCAGGTGCGCAGGGACAAGTGCAACATGAATGATGCAGCTCTTGTTGCGACTTTGAAACGAGGGAGATAATGAAGCTGCGGACCAGCTAAGCAGGAAAGGAGAGCCGCCTCATTTATGTTGCGGGAATATTTGCTGGCGGGAGGATCTCCGGCAGAGTCAGAACAAAGGTGCGGATCTTGTCGCGCACCCTCCGTTACTGGGCCAAAGCATCTTCCTCACTCCTTGCATGTGATGCCAGGAGCGGCGGATCATCGAATCCCTTGTGCATCGTCCTGCCCGGAAAAAGGGGCATGTCTCGCTGAAATGATTGCAGAGGGTAAGCACCAGGTCATAGTGCCGCACCGGCAGCACACCCTACACCGTGGCCAGGGCTGCCCCGGAACCCGGCCCGTACAGGGCAATGGCGGTGGCCACCGCCTATTCAAAGAAATTGCTGGCCCCGATCAGGGCGCGGACACAGAGTTCACCCTGATCGAGCAGGGCCAGGATGAGCAGCCGGATCGATTAGGTCAATGCCTTGCATAAACGGATGGTCTGTTCCATTGTCAATAAATATCCGGATAAACGGATACACTCAAGCTGTGCCGCCAAAGAAAATTTTTTTCCGTATTTCAAAAGTCGGACAATTAATTTTTCTTTGCGCCGACATTGTAGTACACTAATAATGAACCACAATCTTATATTGAAGAGGCTTGGTATACAAGTTCGATCCGTGTAGTTCGCAGATGGCATCATCATGATGCGAAACTGGTGGCATCCGCTCAAATTCCTGTTCTTGAAGGAGAAGACGATCATGGCCGCCCCCCAGAAATTTGCAGCAACTGTCATCCTTTTTTTCATAATATTTCCTTTTTCTGCCGGGAAAGGCAAGGCCGAGGAAGGAGCAGCAGCTCCCCCTCAGTCGCTTGACCTGATCATCAGCCAGGCGCTGGACCAGAATCCTGAACTCAAGGTGAATGAAGCCCGCTGGGAGGCCTTTATCCAGCAGGCGCACCAGGCAGGCTCTCTGGAAGACCCCATGTTCATGCTGCGCGCTCAGAATCTGCTGATCCGCGACCCCCTGGCCTTTGACCGGGACGTGATGACCGCCAAAGTGATCGGCGTGAGTCAGACCGTGCCTTTTTTCGGCAAACGGGGCCTGCAGCGCGAAGTTGCCCGGCAGGATGCCGAGGTGTCCCGCTGGATTCTGGAGGAACGCAAAATCGAGTTGACCAGGATGGTCAAGGAAGCCTGGTACCAGCTTCTGTTCATCGACCGGTCCCTGGAAATCGTGGAAAAAAACATCGGCGTGCTCGACGATCTGAACCGGCTGAGCGAAACGCTCTATAGCGTGGGCCAGGGATTGCTGCAGGATGTGCTCAAGGCCCAGGTGGAGCGTTCCAAGATGGAAGAAATGCGCATATCCCTTGGCCAGCAGCGCCGCAGCCTGGAAATCTCCCTCAACATCCTGCGATTCTGGCCGGCCGACACAAAGATCACTCCCGCCGCCCCCCTGGAACTGACGGCTCTGCCGTTGGATGCCGCGCAACTGGAGGAGTTCGCCATCACCAACAGGCCCCGCCTCAAGGAAATTGCCGCCGCGGAAGAGCGAGCCAAAGCAGCGCAAGCTCTGGCGGAAAAAGAATTTTACCCTGACGCAACCTTCACCCTGGAATATATGCAGCGCGATCCGGCCATGGATGAGCCGGGCGACGATATGTACGCCGCTGGCGTGACCTTCAATCTGCCGGTGCAGCGCGACCGCCGTCATGCCATGGTGGCCGAGGCCGGGGCCGAGATCCGCATGGCCCAGGCGGAACGCGATATGGCGATCAATCAGATCCGCCAGGGAATCGCCGACGCGCTGGCCCGGCTGGATCGGGCAAAGCGACTGGCCTCACTATACACGCAGAGCATCATTCCCCAGGCCGACCAGTCCCTGCAAGCGGCCATGGCCGCCTATGGCTCTGGGAAAGCCGATTTTCCGGCCGTGCTCGACAGCCAGACTGCTCTTTTTAATTTCGAACGCGAAGGCATCGAAGCAATAGCCGACCACCAGATGCAGCTTGCCGTCCTTGAAGCCACCATCGGCCAGGCGCTGCCATAAGGACTGGAGACCAAAGGGATGAAATTGTCCAGTACAATGAAAGGGTTGATGATTGTTGTCGCCGTAGCCGCAGCCCTGGGCCTCGGCTTCTTTGTCGGCGGCCGCCATGCCGGCCCGGCCAGGGATGCCGCATCGGTCAGCGAACCGGCGGCAGAGGCAAAAGTTCAGTACACCTGCAGCATGCATCCTTTTATTATCAGGGATGAGCCGGGCCTTTGCCCCATCTGCGGCATGGAACTCACCCCCATAAAGTCAGGCGCAGGATCCCTGGCTCCGCAGGGAGGAGAAGGCGCCCCCGGCCAGATCGTAATCGACCCCGTCACCTCCCAGAACATAGGCATCCGCACCGCAGCCGTGGAGCGGCGGAACCTGAGCCGCACCATCCGCACCGTCGGCCTGGTGACCTATGAAGAGCCGAGCCAGTATTCGGTCAACAGCAAAATCGAGGGCTGGATCGATCGTCTCCAGATCAACGAAACCGGCCAAATGGTACATAAGGGACAGCCCCTGATGGAGATTTACAGCCCCGACCTGGTGGCGGCGCAGCAGGAGTACCTGCTGGCCCTGGAAACCAGCAATCGCCTGGCCGGAGCCTCCTACGCCGAAACCGCGGCCGGAGCGCGCCGGCTGCTGGATGCGTCCCGCACCCGGCTCAAGTACTGGGACATCAGCGACCAGCAGATCAGGGAGCTCGAAAAAAGCCGGCAGGTGCGCAAAACCTTGACCCTGTACAGTCCCTACCAGGGCATAGTCACTGATAAACCGGTGGTGGAAGGAATGCGCGTCATGAGCGGCATGGAGCTGCTGAAAATCTCCGACATCTCCAAGGTCTGGGTCAACGCCGATATCTACGAGTATGAGCAGCCATGGGTCAAGGTCGGCCTGCCTGCGACAGTGGCGCTCCCCTTCGCTCCCGGCAAGGCATTGCAGGGAACAATCACCTTTATCTACCCCTATGTCTCCGGCGAGACCCGCACAGTCAAGGCGCGCATCGAACTCGTCAACCCCGGGCTTGAACTCAAACCCGACATGTACACCAATGTCAGTATCGAGGCCGGCACCATCACCAGCGCCCTGGCCCTGCCCGGCAACGCCGTGCTCAACTCGGGAAAGGGGCAAACGGTGTTTGTCGCGCTGGGCGAGGGCCGCTTTGCACCGCGGCAGGTGAAGACCGGCGTCAGCGACGAAAACGGGTATGTGCAGGTACTGGAAGGGTTGCAGGAGGGAGAGCAGGTTGTCACCTCAGCCCAGTTCATGCTCGACTCGGAGAGCAAGCTGCGCGAGGCGATCCAAAAGATGACCCAGCACGAGGCCGGGGGGCCTGCCCCAGCGGAAAAAAAGGAAAATCTGGAGGATCTTTTCAAATAACCGAAGCAGAGGCAGCGTCCCCAGCAGCTGCAGGTATCGTGCATGCTTGAAAAAATCATAGACTGGTCGATCCGCAACAAGTTCATGGTCGTGCTGGTGGCAATCTTTGTCGTTACCGGCGGCGTCTATGCCCTGAAAAATATCCCGCTGGACGCCATTCCTGATCTCTCCGACGTTCAGGTGATCGTCTATACCCAGTATCCGGGCCAGGCGCCGCAGGTGGTGGAAGACCAGGTCACCTACCCCCTGACCACCAAGATGCTTTCGGTGCCGGGGAGCAAGGTGGTACGCGGCTATTCCTTTTTCGGCTACTCCTTTGTCTACATCATCTTTGAGGATGGCACCGACATCTACTGGGCCCGTTCCCGGGTCCTCGAATACCTGAATTATGTCAGCGGCCAGCTGCCCAAGGGGGTGACACCGGTTCTGGGGCCGGACGCCACCGGCGTGGGCTGGGTCTTTGAATATGCCCTGGAGAGCGATCGGCATAATCTCCAGGAGCTGCGCTCCATCCAGGACTGGTATCTGCGCTACGAGCTGACCTCCCTGGAAGGGGTTTCCGAGGTGGCGAGCCTGGGGGGCTTCGTCAAACAGTATCAGGTGGCGGTGGACCCCAACAAGCTGCTCGCCTACAACATCGCCGTCAGCGATCTGATGATGGCGATTCAGCGCAACAACCTTGATGTCGGCGGCGGCGCCATCGAAAATGCCGAGACCGAGTACGTCATCCGCAGCTACGGCTACATCAAATCGGTGGAGAATATCCGCGACATCGTGGTGATGACCACACCCACCGGCACCCCGATCCTGGTACGCGACCTGGCCGAGGTGCGCATAGGCCCTGAGATGCGGCGCGGCGTGGCCGAACTGGACGGCCGGGGAGAGACGGTGGGCGGCATCATTGTCATGCGCTTCGGCGAGAACGCCCTCAAGACCATTGCCAACGTCAAGCAAAAGCTCAAGGAACTGGAGGCCGGCCTGCCCGAAGGCGTCACCATCAGGACCGTCTACGACCGCTCCGGGCTGATCGAGCGGGCGGTGGCCACCCTCAAGGAGAAACTGCTGGAGGAAAGCATCGTGGTCGCCCTGGTCACCATGCTCTTTCTGTTCCACCTGCCGAGCGCCTTTGTCGCTATTGTCACCCTGCCGGTGGCGATCCTGATGGCCTTTGTCATCATGTATGCACAGGGGACCAACGCCAACATTATGAGCCTCGGCGGCATCGCCATCGCCATCGGCGCCATGATCGACGCGGCCATCATCATGATCGAAAACGCCCACAAGCATCTGGAGCGGGACCGGGGCAAAAAACCGCACTGGCAGATCATCCAGGACGCGGCCAAGGAGGTTGGGCCTACCCTCTTCTACTCGCTCTTGGTCATCACCGTCTCCTTTCTGCCGGTCTTCACCCTGCAGGAGCAATCGGGTCGGCTGTTCAAGCCCCTGGCCTTCACCAAGACCTATGCCATGGGCGCCGCAGCCCTGCTCTCCATCACCCTCGTCCCTGTCCTCATGGGCTGGTTCATCCGCGGCAAGATCAGGCCGGAACACGCCAATCCGCTCAACCGCCTGCTCATCCGTCTCTACCACCCGGTGGTCGACCTGGTCCTAAAGTGGCGGCTGGCCACCCTGGCACTCGCCCTGGCGGCCATGCTCTCCATCATCTGGCCACTGTCCAGGATGGGGTCTGAGTTCATGCCGCCCCTGTACGAAGGCGATCTCCTGTATATGCCCACCACCTTACCCGGTCTGTCGGTGACCAAGGCCAAGGAGCTTCTGCAGCAGACCGACCGGATCATCCGCCAGTTCCCCGAGGTGGAAAGAGTCTTCGGCAAGATCGGCCGGGCCGAGACCGCCACCGATCCGGCGCCGATGATGATGATCGAGACCACCATCATGCTGAAACCGGAAGGGGAGTGGCGAAAGATGCCTGTCAAGCGCTTCTACTCCGGCTGGCCTGAGTGGACGGCGTGGGCCAAGTGGCCGTTCGTCCGCCTCTGGCCTGAGGCAAAACCGATCACTCCCGAACAGCTCGTTGATGAATTAAACCGCGCCATCCAGTTTCCCGGGCTGACCAACGCCTGGACCATGCCGATCAAAACCCGCATCGACATGCTCTCCACCGGTATCAAGACCCCGGTGGGGATCAAGATCATGGGGGAGAACCTGGCAACGCTCAGCGAAATCGGCCAGCAGGTGGAGGCGGTGGTCGGCACCGTGCCCGGCACGCTCTCCGCCATTGCCGAGCGTTCCGTGGGCGGTTCTTATCTCGATTACCGGATTGACCGCCAGGCCGCGGCCCGCTACGGCATCGCCGTGGCCGACATCCAGGAGATCATCCAGACCGTGGTTGGGGGAATGGGCGTCACCGAGACGGTGGAGGGGCTGGAGCGCTATTCAGTCAACGTCCGCTATGACCGCGACTTCCGCAGCGATCTCGATGCCCTGGGCCGGGTGCTGGTGCCGGGCCCCGGCGGTCGGCATATCCCGCTGAACCAGTTGGGGTCGTTCTCCTTCACCAATGACCCTGACAGCATCAAGACCGAGAATTCCCGCCGTACTGCCTGGGTCTATGTGGACATAAAGGGCATTGACCTCGGCACCTATGTCAAAAATGCCCGCCAGGCCGTGGAGGAGCGGGTAAAGCTGCCCACCGGCTACAATATCGTCTGGAGCGGCCAGTTCGAGTACATGGAGAAGGCGAGGGAGCGGCTGACCCTGGCCATCCCCCTGACCATTCTGATCATCTTCGTCATCATCTACGTCAATACCAGGAGCCTGGTCAAGACCGGCATTGTCTTCCTGGCCGTGCCCTTTTCCCTGATCGGCGCCTTCTGGTACCTCTACCTGCTCGGCTACAACACCTCCATCGCGGTCTGGGTCGGGGTGATCGCCCTGGCCGGACTGGACGCCGAGACCGGGGTAGTCATGCTCCTCTATCTCGACCTTGCCCACCAGCGCTGGCAGAAAAACGGCCGGATGCGGACCCTGGGCGACCTTAAACAGGCGATCCATCACGGCGCGGTGAAACGCATCAGGCCCAAGATCATGACCATTTCGGTCATCATCGCCGGTTTACTCCCCATCATGTGGAGCCACGGCACCGGCGCCGACGTGATGAAGCGCATCGCTGCGCCGATGGTGGGCGGGGTGGTCACCTCCGGGATCATGGAGCTGCTGGTCTATCCCGTTATTTTCTATCTGTGGCGGGTGCGAGGCCTGGAAAAAAACGCTACTCCCACCAGCGAGACGGACATCCATGAAACATGACAAGCTCGCAACAAGTCAAAACGCTGACCACCCTCCACAGCGATTTCAATATGCTCTAGAGCTTGCCGGCGTCGAAATCGCCCTTTTTGCGACTTTGCCGAACACTTATCATGACGGAAAACTTTGCCGATTTCAGCGCTACGACCGGACAAACAAACATCTAAGGAGAATACCCATGAAAACAAATTACTTGCTGTTGCTTGCCCTCCTGTCCCTGGCACTCATGACACCGGCCTCCATGGCCGCCACCCATGAACATGGGGCAACTCCCGGAGGGCACGAGATGGCCATGGAGCAAGGACAGATGATCATGCTCGGCGACCAGGTCGTGGACGGGGTCAAGGCCGAGGCGCAGCTCAACGATGTCAAGACGGCCATGGCCAGGATGGGCATGCAGGAGACCCACCACCTCATGTTTCAGTTCCAGGAGACCGGAACCGGCAAAACCGTGGAAAAGGGAACGGCGGCCCTTAAAATCAAAGGGCCTGACAATGTTGAATCCGCTCCAATTTCTCTGATGGGCATGGGGGGCCACTTTGGTGCGGATATCGTTCTCGGGGCGGTGGGGCTGTATAAATTCACCATCGGCACCCGGCTGATGGATGGCAAAACCCGCCAGTTTGAGTTCAGCTACGAACTTAAATAAATTGTGCATGCAGCGGCGTTGCACAAGCGGAAAATAATGAACCCGTGCCGCTTTGCCCTGTCGCTTATCTCCCTGGCCGTTCTGCTGGCGCTGACGGGCTGCAAAGAGCCCGGCAGCCCGGCCGTGCCGACCGGTTCGGTTAAGGCCAATGCCGCATATCGTACCCATTTCGGGGAGCCGCCCACACCGGAACAGGGAACCTGCTTCGCGCGCGTCGGCTATTTCCCCCTGGCTGGCGAGCCGGACAGGTTGCGGGCTGTTCCCCTGTTCATCTTTCGCGAGAAAGAGCAACTTGCCCATCTGCTGGCGGCGCTCCCTTTCCGCGATTTGGAGTTTCCTCCCCACAGCAGCCTGCAAAACCCTTTTCCGCCTGGCAGCACCATCAGGGTAACCGCCCAGGCCGGCGAGAGCGTCACCATCGATCTGGTTGTGCCCGGGGTTGACCAGGATTCACCGGGTTTCCGTGGAATCCTCGCCTCGGTAGTGGAAACCGCCCTGCAATTCGAAGAAATCAACCGGGTATTCATCACCGTTGCCGGTGTGTCACTGGCGGAGATGCCTGTGGGCGGCTTCCGCCATGACCCCGGGCGGATAGCGCCGGCGGGATCGCCACTGCCGCTCATGGTAGGCGGAAACTGGGAAATGGACACGGAGGGTCCGGAAGAGATCTTCATCAATTTCGACCGCCCGGTGAGCGTCCAGGCAATTCGCCTGCTCGATGCGGCCGGCCGGGAAATCCGGGGGGAGTATTTCCGCACGGGCTTCGACATGACCGTGGTGCTTCGTCCGGCCGTAGCGGCAGCCTTACGCGAGGGCATCAGCGTCCGGGTAGAGTGGCGGATCAGCGACCGGCTCGGCCGTAGCGGCAACGGTGAGCAGAACTTCATCCTCAAGCGGTTGAGCCATGCAGAGGACAAATCCCTGCCAGAATCTCCGGCGCGCTGAGTAAAACCATCATGGCGGCCTCGATGGCCAGGCCTGGCAGCCACAAACCTCGCCCCTTCGCTTATATTCAGCGGCATAAATATTGTCAGCCTCGCAAAAAGTGAGGGACTGACGCCGGCAAGCATTGCAACTTGTTGAAATCTCAGTCGCGGATGCTCAGTGTTTTGACTTTATGCGAGGTTATCAACATTCTTCGAGAAATACCTTCACCTATCTTCCTGTATTCTGGTATAATTAATTATGCTGTATTAATCCCTTGACCCGAATGCAGGGAGACCCATCCATGAAGCCACTTTTTGGCATGCTGACATGGTTCGCTCTGGCTTCTCTGCTCGTGGCCTTCAGCTTGCCGTCATGGGCTTCGGCCCCGCCAACGGATGCTGCCCGTGGCCTGGTGCGCATCAAAGCAAGACATCAGCTACAAGACCGCCAGGCCGGTTCGCCAGTTCATCACCTCGGACGGCGAGGACGAACAGGTCCCGGACAAATCCTGGACAAAGGCGACTTTGTCTTTGCCCTTGCCGGGAAAGATGCCGGGGAGACAGCCGGCGCGGAAACGGCCGCCGACCTTCCCGGCCAGTTCAGGAAGCAAGCGGCGATGACGGCCACGGAAACGGACCAGTTGGTCCAGGTGATCGGGGTGGTGGAGAACATCAAGCCCATTCTGGCGTTAAGCGATGGCGACCCGGGCCGGGAGGAAGGGGAAGCATGACGGCAAAGTCGAAAGAAAAGGCCCCTTCCAAACAGGACTGGGTCACGGCGATCACGATTCTGGTCGACAACGATGCCGGCCCGGGGCTTGTTGCCGAGCATGGCCTTTCATTGTGGATTGAAACCGCAGGCCAATCGATCCTCTTCGACACAGGCAAGGGAACCGCATTGAAAGCCAACGCGCGAAAACTCGGCGTGGATCTCGGCACAACAAGAAGGCTCGTGCTGAGCCATGGGCATTATGACCACACCGGGGCGATGGCAGAACTGTTGAATATTGCCGGAAAAGTTGACATTTACTGCCATCCGGGGGTGATCCAGCCGCGCTATGCAAGACGCAACGGCCAGTCCAGGTCGATCCAGATGCCCCGTAAATCGATGGCCGCATTGGATCGGCTGCCGGAGTCCCGCCTTCACTGGCTGCAACGGCCGATGCTGCTGACTGAACACCTCGGGCTGACCGGACCCATTCCCCGGGAAACAGACTACGAAGACCCGGGAGGCCCGTTTTATCTCGACCCGGACGGGAAGCGCGCGGATCGGATCGACGACGATCTTGCCCTCTGGATTCAGACAGGCAAGGGGCTGGTGGTTTGCGTCGGTTGCTGCCACGCCGGGTTGGTGAACACGCTACGCCACATCCGCCGCCTCACCAACGGGGCAAGGATTCGCTCCATCATCGGCGGCCTTCACCTTGCAGAGGCAAACCAAGACCGCTTGGAGCAAACCATCAATGAACTGCAGACCCTGAAGCCGGACAGCATCATTCCCTGCCACTGCACGGGCAAGCAGGTCGTTGCCGTCCTCCGGAATGCCCTGGGAGAATGCGTCACGCCCGGAGTTTCCGGGATGACCTTACGGTTTACGGCTCAATAATCGCTTTCCTGGCACAAATACTTCCTGCCTGGCGATATCTCCCACCCCACGCTGAGGGAAGCGATTTCCTGAACAACGCACATCGATTCCGATACCGACCCCGACCCCGATGGGTTGTCCCTGCCGTACCTCTCTTTGTTCAGCCTTCAGCATCCGATACTGCTTTCAGCCGGCTCACCTCCTTCAGGCCTGGAGAACTACTTTCTCGGCGGCAGAATCGGCGTCAAAAATAGACCAAGCAACCGGTATTAGAAATGCAATACAAATTAAAGAAAAACCAGCAAGTTACAATTAATCGTACAACCAAATTAATATATTAAATTTTCAATAAACCCTGATGTTGGTAGTGCCCTTTATAATATTTGATTCTTTTGCACATTTCGAATAGAGTTCAAAATTATTGGATAAAAAATCGGCTCTGTTGTGGTTCATGACTTTTTAATTTAGATACAGCGAGATGCTACATGACGTTCCTTTTTGTTTAAACGCCAAGCATTCTTTCAATGCATGAACTTTCATATAATGGCCGACAGGGAATAAGACATAAGACTTTTAATTAAAGTTAACTTTCATAGAGCTGTTTGCATTTGAACAGATAACGATTATCCTCATGGCAAGCCGATCAGTACAACCGTTTCCTGTCAATCGACGGTACTGGCTTGTGCTTTTCCTTCTTTTGTTCCTCTCCGTACACTGCTGCCCCTCATCTGCACAGGCTGAGTGGATAGACTTGGGTCTCTACGGCGGCCAGGTGTATGAAATTGCCATCGACAAGAACAATCCTTCTAAAATGTTTGCCGGGACCTATTACGGCGGCGGACTGTTCGTCACGACCAATGGCGGCTCCAACTGGTCGGAGGTATTGACCGGGCAGGAGAATACCGAATTGGACGGAGAGGCGACCTTCAGGAATACTGCAGTCTGGGCCGTCAAGATCGCCTCGAGCAACAGCAGCGTGGTCTGGGCCGCCCATAACTACTTTTCCGAAAAAAGCACCGACGGCGGCAGCAGTTGGACACATATTTCCAACAGCACGATGCAAGGAGACGAGTCCAGATACTGCCGTTCGCTTGTCATTGACCCGAACAATCCCAATATCGTCTATGTCGGAACCGGGGGTGCTAACAGTACAAATACCGGTGGGGCTATTTACAAAACCACTAATGGCGGCGTGTCGTGGACCAAAATGGGTATTGGTACATCAAAAGAGTTTTCCTATTCGGTGGTTGAAATTGCCATTAATCCCCAGGATACCAATGTGATCTGGGCCCTCGACTCCAACGATTATAATCAGGGAACACTTTACCTCAGCACTGACGGAGGGCAAACCTGGGCTTGGGACGTTCAATTTGGAGCATACATAGGGGAAACAGGACTCGTCGTCAAGCCGGATGAACCCAATGTCGTGTTCTTCGCCACCGATTGGGGAATTGTGCGGGTAGAGTATCCAAAGGATGGATCGGGCAATGTCCTCTGGGACAGCCCTCCTGCAGTCACCACTCCCATCGGTTGGGCATCAGGCAACAATATCCGGGCCCTGGCTTTTGACCCGAATAATGCCGGCATTCTCTACGCCGCCGGGCGGGTTACCCGACTCTACAAAAGCACAGACGGCGGTACGACGTTCGGGACTTGGTTTGAAACCGGCCTTCAATTCATCAACCTTGCAGTTCATCCTGCAAACAGCAGCATAATCTGGGGCGGCGAGCGTCTGCTGGGCATCCACAGAGGGGTTGCAAGCAGCGGCAGTTACACCTGGACCGAAATGAATAAAGGTATCAATGCCATCAACGTCAGCGACATTACAGTCGATCCTCACAACGCAGGCCATCTTCTTGCTGCGACCATGGCCGGCGTCTATGAAAAACAAGGCTCCGCCGAGTGGCAGGCAACCGCACCCCTGCAATCTGTCCGAGCTTATTCGGTGGCCTTCGATCCTTCAGATTCGACTGGCGCTTCCTTTTATGCGGGATCCGAAGGTTACCTCGAAAGGACAAGCAACCACGGTGCCAGCTGGCTCCAAAGCAACTCCCTGGGGTATCCCCACGCTGTGAACGATATATTTATTGACCCCAATAATGCGTCCATCCTTTATGTGACCACTCGCTCACCCGGGGATGTGTATAAAAGCTCGAATAAAGGTGCAACCCTGACAGCGATCACCCCGTCCGGGACTGACTTTGATTTTAATGCGGTGGTCGTTAACCCGGATAATTCGAACATTATTTTTGCCGGAGGCGGAAATTTTTTTGGGGCTGGGGGCTTGGGCAAACTGTACAAGAGCACGAATGGCGGTGCCAGCTGGAGTCCGGTTCTGGAAAATGTTACTGTCAATGCCCTGGCAATTGATCCTGACGATTCCAATATTATCTACAGCGGTTGCGGGTATAGTGGCGGCACAGGTGTCCCGCTCTATAAAAGTACGAACGGTGGTGCCAGCTGGCAGGAATCTTTTGAGGGGATACCTGGAAAACCAGTCCACTACGGAGTATGGGGAAGCGGGGCAGGCGATGTCTATTTCTTGCGCCATACCGGGAGCATACCCAAGGGCGGAGAGGATGATATGAATATTACCCATTATGGGCCGTCTGGATGGTATTTAAGATATATCGGGGAATCAGCACCCCTTTACGATATCTGGGGCCGCTCGGCATCAAATATTTTCGCCGTTGGCCGTTCCGGAAAAATTCTTCGCTTTAATGGCTCCAGCTGGAATCCTATGAGCAGCGGAACCAGCGAGGACCTGCACGGCATCTGGGGCGGAACCGTATCACCTTACAGGGCTGTTGCGGTGGGAGAAAACGGTACAACCCTTCTCTTTAACGGCAGCAGCTGGTCTCCCATGGCCAGCAATTCAACCAGAAGCCTGCGGTCTGTCTGGGGCAATACCAGTGGAACAAGATTTTTTGCCGTGGGGTCCTACGGCACCATTCTTTGCTATGACGGGTCAAGCTGGACCAACATGATCAGCAAAACGAACGCCCAACTGGAAGATGTCTGGGGAAGTTCCGAAACCGATGTCTTCGCGGTGGGGGATGCCTCCATGGTCGGAACAACCAGGTATTACACCGTTCTCCATTTTAATGGCACTGATTGGTCCAGGATGGGGGGAACGCCCGTGGTCCCTGCCGATCAAAGCGGCAGGCTCAAGGGCATATGGGGAAGCAGCGCCAGCAATATCTGGGCCGTGGGGGATGACGGCATTATCCTTCATTATAACGGTTCAAACTGGACCTCGGTTACGAGGGCCAGGGCCAGACTGTATGATATCTGGGGCAGCTCGTCCACCAATATTTATGCTGTCGGTTTGTTTGGCACAATATTACGCTATAATGGTGCGAGTTGGTCATATGTTTCGCTTTACGATGGAACAGCATGGAATCCGGTAACGGATCTTGCCTTCAGCGCAACCGGCAAGTTGTATGCCAGTACTTCCCGCCAGGGGATTTTCGCTTCTGCGAACCAGGCCAGAAATTGGACAAATATGGGCGCCTCGCCATACGAAACCGATGCTGTCGTTGCAGGGTCGGTCATTTCCGGCAGCCAGGGAGGGACACACTCTCTGGATGGGGAGGGGATACTCTATGGTGTCGTCAAGAACAGCAGTGCCGGGACCTCTCTTGGCGACTCACGTGTCGCTACCGATTACGCAAAATGGACTTATACAAATCAGCAAGGTGAGTGGCAAATGCACCATCGGGGCGGTTTTTTCGGTATCACCGCCTCCCGCTCCGGATATTTGCCTTCCTCTAAAAACGTTACGGTCCAGGATGCGAACTATACCAATGTCAACTTCAGCCTGAGCCCGAATATCACCCCTCCCTCAGTGGACATTCCGAACCAGAGCATTCCTGCCGGTGCAACTTTTCCCAATATTCAACTGGACGCATTTGTTTCTGATGCCGACCACCCGGATGCTGAAATCAAATGGGCCGCCAGCGGCCAGCGCGACCTGGCAATCACCATCACAAATCGAGTGGCAGCAGTAACCAAACCTGCCGGCTGGAACAAATCCGAAACCATTACCTTTACCGCTACCGATCCCATGGGCTTTACAGACAGTGACAAGGTTGTCTTTATGGTTGACAGTGACGGCGACGGCATACCGGACGCAGATGATGATATTCACAATTCCCAGGATAGCGATAATGACGGAATGCCTGACTTCTGGGAAATCTACTATGGCCTCGACCCTTATCGGGACGATGCATCTGAAGATGCGGACGGTGATGGATTTACAAATTTAGAAGAATATAAGGCAGGGACGGATCCTCGGGATCCTCACTCCAAACCCATAAGGTTCTGCCCGGGTATATTTCTCCTCTTGAAGAATTAATAAGGAGTGTATCGATGCGAAATAGCCTGATCGGTATACTTACAGGAACCCTGCTTGTGACTGGAACCATTGCCGCTCACGCCTTCACTCTCGGACAGAGCGTCGGCATCTCGTCTTCACCGAATCCGGTCGGCTCCGGCGCCAGAGCCTTGGGAATGGGTGGGGCCTTTATCGCCCTGGCAGACGATGCCACTGCCGCCTCCTGGAATCCGGCGGCCCTGATCCAGCTGGAAAAGCCGGAGATCTCAATTGTGGGCGCATTTTTCAACAACTCTGATGATTATACTTCTTCGGTTCATCCTGAAATTGATCATTCAGCAACCAACGACGATGTTAATCTAAACTACTTCAGCGCAACGTATCCTTTTAACGTTCTGAGCAGAAATATGGTTATTTCCCTCAACTATCAAAGGTTGTATGAATTCAACCGCAGTCTGGACTACAATCTGGAACTCACGGCTTCGCCATCCATGCCGGGCATTGCCAGTTCGGAACAGCGCTCATACAACCAGGAAGGATATGTCGGAGCATTGGGCCTGGCGTACTCAGTGGCCGTGACCCAACAATTTTCCCTCGGGATTACCTTGAATCTGTGGACGGATGAACTCTTCTGGAAAAACGGCTGGGATGAACGCTATGCAAACCATTCCTTGACCAGTTTTGGCAGCCTCACGACAGTGGAGAACACCCTTATCACTGATCAATATTCGGGATTCAGGGGAATTAACGCCAATCTTGGTTTTTTATGGAATATCAACAAGTACTTGACCATCGGCGGCGTTGTGAAAACCCCTTTTACAGCTGATGTGAATCATACCTATTCGGAAAATTGGACACAAAGGGACATAAACGATGGCTCCATATATTCCGGCCATATATGCGATACGGAAACGGTAGAACTGGATATGCCCCTGTCATATGGCATCGGTATTGCCGCAAGATTTACGGATGCCTTTTCCATGGGATTGGATATATATCAAACGCAATGGGAGGAATACATCCTGACCGACGGCCAGGGCAATCAATTCAGTCCCATAGATTCCCGGCCGAAAAATATATCAGACATCAGCAACACCACGCAGGTTCGTCTTGGCGCTGAGTATCTTTTCATCAATCCCGACAAAAATTGGGTCATACCCCTTCGTGGCGGTTTTTTTTACGATCCTGAACCTGCACAGGAAACCGTCAGGGATTTTTATGGTCTAAGTATCGGCTCAGGCATAAGTTTTGAAAAATTCAGTGTTGACGTTGCCTACCAGTTCCGCTGGGGTCCTGAAGTGGGTACCTCGAACCTTATTACCACCTCAGAAGCGGATGTCTATCAGCACCAACTGCTGCTCTCCCTCATCTACTATTTTTAAGGCCCCGGATCAGCTGGTTACCTTCTGACAGCCAGGAGCAAGCTTCAAGACAGCAGCGTCACCAGCCGCTCTCAACCAATACCAAGCGATGACTTTTTCTGCATATGCAACAATTTTCGATATCGCACCAACCTCAACAATATAGAAAATCTTGAAAGTTCATTTTTATGCCCTGAATGAAATTTTCAGGGGTTCAATGCCACAAAGCGCAGTGCTGATATCAGCGGATTCACAGGTATATTTTCCGCCGATACACCGCTTTTTTTACGCACAATGGTTGAGGCGGCTAAAAAACACATGCAAATAATAATATATTAACGAAAAATCAAAAAGTTATAATTAATCGTGCAACCTAATTATTGCATTAAATTTTCAAGAAACCCATAATAATTACTCTTCATCGCTGTTTCCACCACAATAGCGGAGACCTGTCATGATGTATTCTCTGCGGGCTCGGAATCTCTTGCCGTTCACAACATCTCTTTTGCTGGCAATCTTTGCCCTGGCGGCGTGGGCCTCGACCCCGCCGGAGGATGCCGCCCGCGGCCTGGTTCGAATCAAGGCCAAACAGGAAGACAACAGCATCAGGGAAATCGATCTCTATCACCGGAGCCACGCCCTGGTCATCGGGGTGAGCGAATACACCGGCGGCTGGCCTTCCCTCCCCGGCGTTGCAAAAGATGTGGCTGCGGTGCGGGACGCGCTGGCGGGAAACGGCTTTGC
Organism: Desulfobulbaceae bacterium; assembly: GCA_003508005.1. Classification (GTDB taxonomy): domain Bacteria; phylum Desulfobacterota; class Desulfobulbia; order Desulfobulbales; family Desulfobulbaceae; genus UBA10518. Next base: position 31,525 of record DNUE01000036.1, on the reverse strand, counting down.
CGTCACCACAATCATGGACCCCGATGCGCAGCAGCTCATCAACGCTTTTGAACACTTTATCGCCGCCTACGGCAATGGGCCGGGCAACCGGCTGCTCTTCTATTTTTCCGGGCACGGGCATACCGTGCAACCCGCGTACGGAGGCGAACCCATCGGCTATATCGTGCCGAAAGACGCGCCGGATCCCGGCAAGGACCCTGAGCAGTTCAAGCGCATGGCCATGTCCATGCAGAGAATTGAGGAATACGCCAGGACCATTGACGCCAAGCATGCCCTGTTTCTCTTTGACTCATGCTTCTCCGGTTCGCTGTTCGCCCTGAGCAGGGCCATCCCGCAAGACATCAGCTACAAGACCGCCAGGCCGGTTCGCCAGTTCATCACCTCGGGCGGCGAGGACGAACAGGTCCCGGACAAATCAATCTTTCGGCAGCAGTTCCTTGCCGCCCTGCGCGGGGAGGCGGACGCCAACGGCGACGGTTATGTCACCGGCACCGAGCTGGGCAATTACCTTCAGACCAGCGTCATCAACTATACCAAGGGCTATCAGCATCCCCAATACGGCAAAATGCGCGACCCCAACCTGGACAAGGGCGACTTTGTCTTTGCCCTTGCCGGGAAAGGTGCCGGGGAGACAGCCGGCGCGGAAACGGCCGCCGACCTTCCCGGCCAGTTCAGGAAGCAAGCGGCGATGACGGCCACGGAAACGGACCAGTTGGTCCAGGATCTCGCGGGCCGGTTCAGGAAGAATGACATCCGGACCCCGGAAAAGGAAGACGATTGGACCAGGAACAGGAACACCACCATGGCTTTCCTGGATATCGAAGGGGAAGGCGCTTCCGCTGGCGAACGGCACTATATCCTTGATACGGTCTCCGATGCGTTGCGGGCAAGCGGCAGGTACACCCTCGTCGAGCGGGAAATCCTGGACAAGCTCATTGCCGAACTGAGGCTCAGCCGCACCGACCTTGCCGATCCGGCAACAGCCCTCAAACTGGGCAGGATTCTCTCGGCCGGCCTGATCGCCACCGGCAGCATGAACAACCAGAACCAGGAATGGCTGATCAGCCTGCGCTTCATCGACACCGAAACCACCAGCATCAGGGCCTCGGTTTCAACCCTCAGCAAAAGCACCGACAAGCAGCAAATCGCCGCCGACCTGAGCGGCCGGATCATGGAAAAACTGAACCGCCTCTCCCCCCTGCAGGGGAGAATCGTCTTCCTTGCCGGGGACACGGCAACGGTCAATATCGGCTCCGCGGTGGGAGTTAGAAAAAACATGGCCCTGCAGGTCATTGACGAGCAGGGCGTGCCCCTTGGCGAGGTCAGGGTGAAATCCACCTCCCCCGACCAGAGCATCATTCTCGCCGGGGACAGGAGCACAGTGCTCAAAGAGGGAATGAGGGTGCGGGAGCCGGCGGATGAATAGGGCAGCGAAAAAGGCCGCTCTCCTGCTCATCCCGGCCGCAATCATGCTGGCCGGGACAGGCTGCGTGGAGAAGCAGAGCGCCTATCTCCGCGACGGCAAGGCGTACGGGGTGACCAGCGGCAGCTTTTCCGGACGCTGGTGGAACTTCTACGAGCGGGGGAGGTCGTTCGCCGACGGCAGGTTTTATGTCGAGGCCGTTTCGGATTTTGAGAGCGCGATCAGGGGCCGGGGACAGGACCAGTGGCGGGCCAGGACCTACGGCATGCATTTTGTCGACTATTTTCCCCACCGGGAGCTGGGCATAGTCTATTTCCAGCGCGAAGAATATGACCGGGCGATCAGCGAACTGGAACATTCCATCGAAACCGCGCCGAGCGCCAAAGCGCACTATTTCCTCAACAAGGCCAGGGCGGCACGGATAGAACGCATCGGCCAGGACCAGGCCGCGCCGGAAGTGCAACTCGAAAGCAGTAGCGAGGAGGTGATAACCAACTCTCTGGCAATGCAAGTGAGCGGCGTGGCCAGCGACGACACCTACGTTGCCTCGGTCAGGGTCGGGGCGCACCAGGTGTACAGGGAACTTGCCGAGCAACGGTTCCCGTTCAGCGCCGATGTCTCGCTTAGCGAGGGAGAGAACCGGATCAGGGTTGTCGCTACTGACCTGGCCGGCAAATCCAGCGAGAAGGGCCTGAACATCTACTGCGACCGCCGGGGGCCCCAGATCGGGATAGCCAGCCTCACTGTCGCAAACAATCGGCTGAAGCTGCAGGGCAGTATCAGTGATGACAAGGGACTGCGCTCCGTGCGAATTAATGGCCAGGAGCAACCCCTATTCGGGCACCCTCCCGGCTATGAGTTCAACCTCACCGTACCGGTCGGCCTTATACGCATCGAGGCTTTCGACTCAGCCGGCAACGTAACTCGGGCGATCGTCAACGGCGAGGAGCCTGATCAGCGGCAGGCAGGCACCTCCAGTTTTGCTGGAATGCTCATGGCATACCTGCCGAATGCCGAGGGCGGTGTTGCCTCAGATGTCCCCCTGCTTCTTGCTTCCGCCCCCCCTCCCCCTGCCGATACCGATCCGCCCTTTATCAGGCTCGAAGGCATTGGCCCTGAAGAGGAAACCTGCGAGGATTTGGTCCTGCTCGAGGGGATGGTCAGCGATGACTCTCAATTGGCCAGCATCACGATCAACGGCGAGCCTGTCCTGAACAGGAAAGGAAAAAAGATCTATTTTTCCGTGCTGAAACAGCTCGCCGAAGGGTCAAATGAGTTCCGGATCAAGGCTACCGATGAACATGGCAATACCATGGCCAAAAAGGTGCTCGTCACCCGCAGGATCGAGCAAATCCGCCAGATCGGCTCCCGGATGAGCGTGGCCGTCCTCCCCTTTGAGCAGAGGGGGGATTCGTCCCGGCTGGGCGATCTCGTCCATGACCAGATCATCGATTCGTTTCTGGAGCAGGCCCGGTTCAACATCGTGGAGAGAACAAAACTGGACGCCCTCCTCCGGGAGCTGAAATTGAGCAGCACCGAACTGGTAGACCCCGAGCAGGCGGCACGACTGGGCAAAATCGTTGCGGCCCAGGGCATGCTGGCCGGATCAGTCATCGAAACTCCCGACTCGGTGGAAATCATCGGCCGGCTTATTGATACCGAAACAGCAACCGTTCTCGCCAGTCATGATATTTTCGGCGAGGACAAGGGCCTGGACGCGCTGGGCAGCCTGCTGGACGGCCTTGCCTTCAAGTTCAAGCGGGATTTTCCCCTGGTGGAAGGCATCATCCTGGAAGTGAGAAGGATGGAAGTGCTCATTGATGCCGGTTCGGAAAAACTGGTCAAGCCGAACACCTGGCTTCTGTGCTACCGGGAGAAAGAACCCATCAGGCATCCGGTGACCGGGCGCTTGCTGCGCCCCGAACCCCGCATTATCTCCAGGCTCAAGGTTGAAGAAGTATACGAGGACTTTTCCAAAGCCTCGGTATTGGATCAAACAGAAGCCTTGATGGCCTCCGACAGGGTCATTGCCCAATAAACGGGGCGCAGCAGATCAGAAATGGACGATCAGCGAAGCGTACAGGGTGTGCTCTTCCACATCCTGCGCCAGCTCGCCGGTCTTGAAGATCGCTGAGCCCACGTCGCTGCCGAACCGGTACTGGTAGCCCACATCAACAATGTACCAGCCCATGGCGAACCCAGTCCCCAAGGCTATCCCATACAAATTGTCACTGCTTTCCTCGGCAGGGGCCGGATCGTAAAAAATGCCGGCACGCAGGGGAATCAAATACTTGGGGCGGATGAGCAGGTACTCCACCCCTGCCCGGGCCTGGACCGTGGCATCGATGTCCGACCTGTCCTCGTCCACGGAACTGATGGCCGAGAATTTCCGGCCTTTGGCGTCGGTGTAGATCATGTCGCCCCATTCGGTCCGATAGAGATCAAACGACGCCGTCAGCTGGTCGGAAAAGCGGTAGGCGACCCCGATGCCGTAGGATGCGGGCATATCCATCTCTTCATCATACTTCCCGCGTTCGCTGTCGTCCTGCACGGATGGCCAAAAAGTGCCGAGCAGGACAGTTCGCCGGTCCAGAGATGCCTCATGCTCGATGTCGGCGGTGAACGGCGTCTTGAACACGCCGCCCAGGGTAAGGGACTCGGAAATCCGCCAGAGAAAGCCGACGTTGAAATTGATGCCGTCAAAGGTGTACTCATCGACCCTGCGGTAACTTTCGCCCAGGAAATACGGCCCAAACCGGCTGTAACCGGAAAGGGAGGCATCCTGCGTCCAGCTGTTGCCGCCGAGGCCGTCGTCCCAGATATTCACGGTCACTCCCAACGAGAGGGCCGGAATAACCTGGACGGCGTAGGAAAGGCCGAGAGCGGACAGTCCGCCGTCCTGCTGGTAATCAACGTCGAGATCTAGGAACAGGTCGCTTTCCCGGTTGAGGTAATGGTAATCGAACTGCCAGGAACGGTTGAAATCATACAGATGCTGATAGGTCAAGGCGACGATCATGTTCCGGTCAAACATGGTGAACGGATATGCGGCACTGAGATAGTTCAGGCTTCCATCCGAGACGGACTGGCTGCCGTCGGACTCAGGATGGCCGCCAAAGGTGTTGTCCTCGGTCCGGTGGAACCAGGCCCCGACCACCGACACCTCCGGCCGTTCGAGTTGAATGAGCCCCCCGGGGTTCCAGGACGCGGCGGTCGCGTCATCGGCCATGGCGATGAAGGCGCCGCCCATGCCCAGCGCCCGGGCTCCGGACCCGACCGGATTCGGCGACGAGGCGAACTCGATTTCCTGGGCCCCGGCCTCGCCGGGCAGATCGCAGAGGACGAGTACACTCCCCAGAACAAAAACGACAACCAACCGTCCAGTCCCGATCTTCATTCGCTCTTCCCCCAATCCCAAGTAATGATTCTACGGGCAGCAAGAATCAGCCCGTGCAATGAATTTTGGCCCTTCAGGGCGGTGCACCTCCCGCATATTTGTATCCAATTATAGCACAGAGAGAGATGTGAACATATATCCAATTATTGTATTTCCCCCAAATGCTCCCCACCTCATCATCGTCCGTGTTTGACTTTCTTTTTTCGCCAATTGTATAATTGAAAAAGAAGGAAGTATTTGGCGAAGTTTATCCAAACCATCCATTGCCCATGGCGGCACGAAATCGCCTGGCAGGAGAAATATGACGGAACAAAGCAATCCGACTCAGGGCATCTCCTGCGACGCGCAGGATATGAAGCGACTCGGTCCTACCCCAGGCAAGGTGTTCGTTCTGTCGATCATTCTTTCCTGGGCGCTTTCCATCCTCTCTGGCATATCCTTTGCCGCCCCTACCCTTACTGGTGTCGAGCCGGCCGTCGGCCAGGTGGGCCAAAACCTGGAAGTTGACCTTCACGGTTCCGGATTTGACGAAAACTCCCGGGTCCTCTTCTATCCCGACAGCGGCAAAAGGATGAAGATTCTGGGTTCCGCGAAAACGGTGGATGCAAGAAATGTTGCCGTCGAGTGCAACACCGCCTATATCACGGCAGGGTCATCCCTGAAGATTGTCGATGTGGCCATTACATCCGACCCGGTTCTCAGGAGCACCACGGCCTTGCCAAGCTTCGGCATGGCGATCGCCGTGCGCAACAGCCTCGCCTATGTCCTTACCGAGCAGCATGGCCTATATATTTTTGATGTCACCGATCCCTTCCTCCCGGTCAAGCTCGGCCAGGTGGCCCTTCCGAACGGTTCGCTGATCCACTACGGTATCTTCCTTGCCGGCCAGTATGCCTACGCGGCAGTAGGCTCAGCCGGCCTGTACGTCATCAATGTTGCCGACCCCCGCCATCCCTCAGTTGCCGGCCATGTGGCGACCTCCGGCGCTGCCTCCGGGGTGTCCGTCAGTGGGCAGTGGGCGTATGTTTCCGTCTTAGAATTTGGCCTGCAGGTGTTTGATATCAGTAATCCGGCAGTTCCAGTGTTGAAAGTTTCTTTCCCAATGGGGAAATTTCCCCTTGCCATGGACGTGTTCGTTCTCGGCCAAACAGCTTATGTCTTGAGTGCGACAGAAAGCGGCTTGTTCGGCTTGCAGGTCATCAACTTGACTAAGCTTTCTGATCCAAATCCGGTTATCGATATCATCGGCTCCCTATATACAGCGGGCCTTCCTCTAAAAATAGATGTGAGCGGCGAAAGGGCCTATATTGCCGCGTTGGACTTCGGCCTGTATGTCATTGATCTCAGCGTCCCGGGCAACCCCATTCTTTTGGGCTCGATAAGTCAACAATATGCAATGGATGTCGTTTACGCAAACGGTCTGGCCTATTTGGCGGAATCGGCTGGCGGTATGGAGATCGTTGATGTGGGACGCTTAAACCGTTCTTCGATTATCAGCTCGGTTCCTTCAGCTGGCTTGACGGAAGGGTTGACCGTGACCAACACAACTGCTTACATCGCAGCTTCGGACGGTCTTCAACTGTATGACATCAGCAACCCCGACCAACCCCAGCTTATTGCCACTGTCCCGAGTTCCATTGATGCTCCTGTTCAGGGTTGGCCTTTGGACGTCGTTATCCGGGACAATATTGCCTATGTGGCTCATAGTTGGGGTTTGCGAACCATCGATGTCAGCGACAGCGAGCATCCTTTACGCATGGGCTGGGCTCAGATTGGAGATGGTTCGCTCGGCGACTGGGAAGTGGCGGTAATCGGCACGCACGCCTATGTGGCAGCATATGAAAATGGCCTGCAGTTGGTCGACATAACAAAAATTCCTCCGGATCCACCTCCTGAGGATCCACCTCCTGAGGATCCGATCATTGGCTCCTGGGATACCTATGCCTCGCCACTAGCGGCCCGGGGCGTCGTTATCGTCAACAGCACGGCCTATGTGGCGGATGAGGGGGCTGGTCTTGTGATAATTGACGTCAGTGACCCAGATGCGGAGCCCCGAATAATTACGCCGCCGACCGGCGGAAAAACCATGGATGTCGCCGTTGCCGGAAATTTCGCTTACCTTGCGATGGAAACCGGGGGACTCCAGATCGTAGACATCAGCAATCCCACTGCTCCTTTCCTGCGAGGCAATTTGGGCGCTGAATTCACCGCTGGTTACGAGGTTTACCTGGTCGGGCAAACTGCGTATATAGCTTCAGCTTTGCAGGGGGTACTGGCAGTGGACGTAAGTAATCCTGATGAACCAATCGTTTTAGCCACGATTCCCACCATTGATTTTGCATATGATCTGAGCGTTGCCGGTAATGCAGTTTTTGTTGCAGATACCTATGCCGGTTTATGTATTCTCGCCGCCCCCAGGGAGATTCTTCCTGATTCAGTGGCCGGTGACCTGATGACCGCCGCCCTTCCCGGAGATTTCAAGGGCGATTATACCATCAAGGTGTTTGATGCTACCGGCAGCGCAGAACTGCCCGGGGCGGTGACCTTCCTGGATCAGCTGCCCGAAGCCAAGGCGGTCATTGTCGCCGGCTACGGCCCGCACCCCTCGAACAAGCTCTGGGACGAAACCCTGGTCAACGCCAACCACGCCTGGAACGTCCTCGCTGCCCAGGGCTATCCGCGGGAGAATATCCGCTATCTCAGCTCGGTCCCTGTCGACGCCGATGGCGACGGCACGCCCGACGTCGATGGCGATGCCACCCTGGCGCAACTCCAGAGCGCCCTGAACTGGGCTGCCGATGCCAACGACCTGCTCCTCTACCTGGTCGGGCACGGCAGCAGCAAGAACTTTGTCATGAAGCATACCGACACCCTCCACGAGGAACTGGCGTCCTGGAAGCTCGCCGGCTGGCTGGACGACCTGCAGGCAGATCATGGGATGAGGGCGGTGGGGGTGCTCGAGGCCTGCTATTCCGGCTCCTTTCTGGATGCGCTGCAGCTGGAGCAGGGCGCAGGCTTCGAGCGGACGCTCCTCACCTCCAGCGCCGCCAGCCAGGTGTCGATCCTGGGCAACAACGGTTGCACCTCCTTTTCCCACCGCTTCTGGGAATCGCTCTACGAACAGGGGGAACTGGTCCGGGCCTTTACGGAGGCGTCAGAGCTGATGGCCGGTTTCGGCCAGACTCCCTGGCTGGACGGCAACTGCGACGGCCTGCCGAACACTGCCGCCGACAGCGTCCGGGAGACCGTCGTCGGCCGCGGCTACAATTTTCAATCACCCCTCAAGCCCTTTGTCTCCTGCACCTCCCCGGACCGGGTCCTGCGAAACACGAAGTCGGCCCTTCTCTGGGCCAAAACGGTCTCAACAAACCCGCTCAGCCGGGTCTGGGCGGAAATCATCCCGCCGGGCTACGATCCCCTCGCCCCGAACGCCCCGCCCCTGCCGACGGTTGAACTCAGCTGGTCAGAGAGCAGGCGCAGGTACGAAGGGAGCTACGGGCAGTTTATTAAGCGGGGCACCTATCACGTGGCCCTCTACGCCAGGGACGACCAGCAGGTCGTTTCCCTGCCGCGAGTAGCAAAGATCACCGTTCCTCTTTTTTCCTGGAACCTTTTCCTCCCCGCGATTACCGGAAACAAAAACGGCTTGTAAAACGATGAGGGATTCCATGACACTCCGCTGGCAATACGCATGTCTCCTGTTCCTCCTTGTTTCATCCCTGTCACTTCGTCCAGCTTTTGCCCAGGATGCGTATGAAAAAGACAATACCTACCTGGATGCGGGTGTCATTGTCATCAATGACCTGACCTTTCAAAAACATGACCTGCATACCGCCGACGACCAGGACTGGATCATGTTCTTTGCCCTTGAATCGACCAATTATCAGGTGGAAATAACAAATGCAGGCAGTGGAATTGATCCGTTTATTGAACTCTATGACACCGACGGGACATCCCTTCTTGTTTCCCCAATCGATGTGAACGGACCGGGCGGTGATGAAACTTTGCTCTGGCACTGCCCGCAGGGCAAGGAAGGGATCTATTTTGCGCGAATCGGCCATGTTGCTTCTTCACCTTACGGCAGCGAAACCGGCTACCGCCTTGAATTGATCATCCCAGGCCTTTTTTCCCTTCCGGAGTATCTGACCGGCACAATCCGAAACGGATCAGCCCTTCCTGTCGCGATGGCCCGAATCAGTGTCATTACCGATACCGGCGCCAAAGGATCAGGAATCAGTCTGCCCAATGGTTCGTTTATCCTTTGCCTGGAGCCGGGAAACTACAGTGTAACCGTGCAGGCCAATGGTTATGATGCAAAAACAGTGTCAGCCAGCGCGCCGGGAAATGTGAATGTAATATTGAACACCTGGCCGGTGGCAAGAGACGATAATTTTGAAACAACAAGGGGGGGAACCGTAAGCGGGAATGTTCTTGCTAATGATTTTGATGGAGATGGCAACAGCCTGACGGCAGTGCTGAATTCTAATGTCAGGCACGGTGTGCTGAACCTGGGCAGAGACGGCTCCTTCAGCTATACCCATGACGGCGGCAATGATACTGTCGACAGCTTTACCTATCATGCCTCGGACGGCAGGGCAGGCTCCGCGCCGGCGACCGTCACCATCTTCTTAGAAAAGATTAATCTCCCCTTTCTCATGCTCCTGCTGAACGGCAGCCTCTAATTTTTGCGTGAATGGCCTGACGACTTTCTGAACTCTCTGGTGCGGCTTGAAATATCATCCTGGATGAGCAAAATACATGATCCGACCAAACAAGTTATCAGGCAAACAGTTTGTTCGACTCATACTTCATGCATTGCCCCTCTTCTTGCTTGCCGCCACCTCCATCGCCGCTCCCGCCATTACCAGCGTTGAGCCACCGGTCGGCATAACGGGACAGGAACTGGAAGTCACTCTACACGGAACCGGATTGAACGAAAACACCAGGGTTGTCATCTTTCCGGACAGCGGCAACAGGCTGCAGATACTTGGTTCTGCAGATACTATTTACTCGATGCATAGTGTTGCTGTCGTCTGCAATATTGCTTATGTCACAGCCGAGTATTCCCTCCAGATAATTGATGTGCGCATTTCAACAGATCCGGTACTCTTGGAAACCGTCAACCTGCCGAGCTATGGCATGGAGATCGCGGTGCGCAGCGGAGTGGCTTATGTCCTTACCGAAAGCCACGGCTTGTTGATTTTTGACATCAGTGACCCGGTCAATCCGATTCCCCTTGGTAATGTCCTTTTACCTATTCAGCCGCAGGCCATCGCTTTTGAGAATCATTATGCCTATGTGGCAAACGGGACCGGTGGTCTGCAGGTCATCGATGTGTTGGATCCCAGGCATCCAAAAATTGTCGGGAGCAACACTCTACCCGGTGGCGCCACCGGCATCGCCGTCAGTGGGCACACTGCCTTTGTGACCAATGACTCTTCCACCGGTGTTGGCAGCGGACTCCTGGTATTTGATGTCCACGACCCAACGGAACCGGTCCTGCTCGGTTCTGTTCAAACACCCGGGGTTTTATCTATGGATGTAGCACTGGTCGGTCAGACAGCTTACGTGGCGGATTGGGATGCCGGCCTGCAGATTATCGATGTCCGCAATCCCCAACAGCCGGCAATTATAAGCTCAGCCGATACCCCGGGCGATGCTCTAAGCGTAGTCGTAGTCGACAATACAGCCTATGTGGCTGCTGGCAACTCCGGACTGCAGGTTATTGATGTCAGTAACACTTCCAAGCCTGTTTATTTAGGCTCCATCCAGACAGATGACAGGGCTTATGATGTCAGCGTGGAAAACAATCTGGCCTATATCGCAGCCGGAAACCTGGAAATTGCTGATATCGGGAACATAACCCGCTCGTCGACAATCGGCATGCTTCCAACACCGCCGGGTTCTGCGCGTGGGGTTACCGTAGTGAATACCACCGCCTACATTGCTGATTACGATTTGGGCCTGCATATCATCGACATCAGCGATCCGGCAGTGCCCGTGTTGAGGAGTACTCTTTCCCTCCCTGGCAATGCACTGGATGTTGCTGTCAGCGGCAATACTGCCTACGTGGCGGCTTACAAACAGGGTCTTCAGGTTGTGGATGTAAGTGACAGCAACAATCCGTTCATTATCGGTTCGATTGCAAATTTTGCTGTTGAAGGTTCATGGGCCTTCAAAGTGGAGGTGGTGAACAATATCGCCTACCTGGCCTCGTATCTTGGGGGACTGCAAATCATTGATGTAGCTGATCCTCTGGAACCAACAAAACTCGGTTATATCGAAACACGCACACAAAATGGACAAAGCCTTTCAGCTGTCCGTGATGTGGTTGTCCGCGGCGGCACGGCGTATTTAGCAGACGAGTGGGTTGGACTCTGCATTGTCGATGTCAGTAATCCGGCATTTCCGTCAATGCGTTCAACGATTAGACCGGGTGGAATCTACTATGGGCTTACCGTTTCAGACAACATAGCCTACCTTGTCGGTTACAATGGGCTTTTCCAGCTGATCGACATCAGTGATCCCTCCCATCCCTTTTTGCGGAGTTCTGTGGGTACAACAACTTACTCTAATGGTTGGGATATTGCCGTTGTCGGGCAGACTGCCTACATAGCTGCGAATTTGCTGGGTATACATCTTTTCGATGTCAATAATCCTGCAGAACCAACCTTTTTAGCCTCAATCGATACTCTCGGCGGGGTTTATGATCTCGCTGTCGTCGATGACATAGTTTATGTCGCGGACGGCGAGGGTGGTCTGTGTACTATCGCTGCCCCTCAGCAGATTGTGCCGCACACTGTCTCCGATCCTGCTGAAATCAAGGCTACCCTGCTAATGCATTTCGCCGGGGATTATACGCTGAGGGTCTTTGACGGCACGGGCGGGTCGGAACTTCCCGGGGCGGTGACCTTCCTGGATCAGCTGCCCGAAGCCAAGGCGGTCATTGTCGCCGGCTACGGCCCGCACCCCTCGAACAAGCTCTGGGACGAGACCCTGGTCAACGCCAGCCACGCCTGGAACGTCCTCGTTGCCCAGGGTTATCCAAGGGAGAACATCCGCTACCTCAGTCCGGTCCCTGTCGACGCCGATGGCGACGGCCAGTCCGATGTCTTCGGCGACGCCACCCTGAATGCACTCAGGAGCACTTTGACATCGCCTTGGGCAACTGGAGCCGACGACCTGCTCCTCTACCTGGTCGGGCACGGCAGCAGCAAGAACTTTGTCATGAAGCATACCGACACCCTCCACGAGGAACTGGCGGCCTGGAAGCTCGCCGGCTGGCTGGACGACCTGCAGGCAGATCATGGGATGAGGGCGGTGGGGGTGCTCGAGGCCTGCTATTCCGGCTCCTTTCTGGATGCGCTGCAGCTGGAGCAGGGCGCGGGCTTCGAGCGGACGCTCCTCACCTCCAGCGCCGCCAGCCAGGTGTCGATCCTGGGCAACAACGGCCTCACCTCCTTTTCCCACCGCTTCTGGGAATCGCTCTACGAACAGGGCGAACTGGTCCGGGCCTTTACAGAGGCGTCCGACATGATGGCCGGTTTCGGCCAGACCCCCTGGCTGGACGGCAACTGCGACGGCCTGCCGAACACCGCCGCCGACAGCGCCCGGGAGACCGTCGTCGGCCGGGGCTACAATTTTCAGTCACCACTCAAGCCCTTTGTCTCCTGCACCTCTCCGGACCGGGTCCTGCGAAACACGAAGTCGGCCCTTCTCTGGGCCAAAACGGTCTCAACAAACCCGGTCAGCCGGGTCTGGGCGGAAATCATCCCGCCAGGCTACGATCCCCTCGCCCCGGACGCCCCGCCCCTGCCGACGGTTGAACTCACTTGGTCAGAGAGCAGGCGCAGGTACGAAGGGAGCTACGGGCAGTTTATTAAGCGGGGCACCTATCACGTGGCCCTCTACGCCAGGGACAACCAGCAGGTTGTTTCCCTGCCAAGGATCAGCAGGTTCACCGTTCCGCTTTTCCCCTGGAACCTGTTCCTCCCCGCTGTCATTTTCAAGGAATGACCTGATGAAATGGATAACCCGATCCCATGTCCACGTGGACCGCGTCGCCTGCCCCTGGCTGATCACCCGGTTCATCGACTCCGACGCCGAGTTCCTGTTTGTGCCCAAGAGCAAGGTGCTGGATGTCGCGGCTGAAACAGGCGCGATCCCCTTTGATACGGCCGGGGCCGAATTGCATCATCGCGATAGCCTGTGCACCTTCGATGTGATGATCCAGGAATACGGCTTGACGGATAAAGCGCTCCTGCGCATGGCCAAAATCATCAATGCCGCGGATACAGACTGCCTGGAGGCCGACCTCCTTGCCGCAGGTCTCGAGGCCATTGCCGTGGGCTACGGCCTCCGCTACCCGTCCGACCTCGACAACATCAAGCGGCAGTTTGAAGTCTACGACGCCCTGTACGCCTGGTGCCGCCTGAATGTCGCCATAAACGAAGCGTAAAGTGCTGCCATGTCAACTCGCGCCGCCCGGCTCGCAGGCTTTCTCGGCCTCCAGCGAAGCACCCTTGGCGTGCTGGCCATGGTTATGCTGGTGGGCATGGGCGAGAGGATGGCCGAGCGGTTTCTGCCCATTTACATGCTGGCCATTGGTGGGGGAGCGCTGGCCATCGGCCTGATGCAGGCCATGGACAACCTGCTTTCGGCCCTCTACGCTTTTCCGGGGGGCTACCTTGCCGACCGCCTTGGCATCAAGAAATCGCTTTTGCTTTTCAATCTGCTGGCCATGGCCGGTTTCGCCTTGGTGATCCTCGTTCCGTCCTGGCAGGCGGCGCTGGCCGGCGCCGTTCTTTTCATTTCCTGGTCTGCCGTATCGCTGCCGGCCACCATGAGCCTGATGTACAAAGTGCTGCCTGCAAACAAGCGCACCATGGGCGTGAGCATGCACTCGCTGGTCAGGCGCATTCCCATGGCGCTCGGCCCCCTGCTCGGCGGGCTCTTCATCGAGATCTGGGGCGAACGCGACGGTGTCCGGCTCGCCTTTGCGGCCGCCCTGGTTATGGCCATCGTGGCGGTGCTGCTGCAGCAGCGGATGCTCGAAGAAAGCCCAGCAAGAGTATCCGTCGCCGACGCTGGCACTCTCAAACCGGAAAAAAATCCATTGAAACTGCTGCGGCTGATGAATCCGGCCATGAAGGGACTTTTGGTAACCGACATCCTCGTCCGGTTCTGCGAACAGATCCCCTATGCCTTCGTGGTGGTCTGGTGCATGAAGGTGATCTCGCAGCCGGTATCGGCTGTGCAGTTCGGGATGCTGACCACCATCGAGATGGCCACGGCGGTGCTGATCTACATCCCGGTAGCCTGCCTGGCCGACCGCGGCACCAAAAAGCCCTTTGTCCTCATCACCTTTGTTTTTTTCACCCTGTTTCCCCTCGTGCTCCTTTTCAGCAACTCGCTCTTGTGGCTGATCGGCGCGTTCATCCTGCGGGGGCTCAAGGAGTTCGGCGAGCCCACCCGCAAGGCCCTGATCATGGATCTCGCCCCGGACCACTGCAAGGCGGGCATGTTCGGACTCTACTATCTGATCCGGGATGTAGTCGTCGCGGTTGCCGCCCTGGGCGGCGCTTTTCTCTGGCAGATCAGCCCGCAGACTAACCTGGTCACCGCGACGGTCTTTGGAATTATCGGCACATTGGGATTCGCGTTTTTCGGACGTGATATGCCGGTGCCGCGCATCCCAAGTTGACCTGAATGAGAAGCATGGGATTAGAGAATTCTTTTGAGAGGGGGGATGCAATTCCCTGCGGGGGCTCGCTGCCCGTCTGAGGAAGCGCATCGACTCGAAGAATCTGCAGGGAGGGCGAAAGGCCCTCAGCAAGGAATAAGGTACGAAAACAGCAAGACCCCGAGGGGATCACCCCACGGGGTCTTGCAATATATAAAAAACCGCCGAAAACGGCGGTTTGAAAACTGGCTCCTGGGGAGGGACTCGAACCCCCGACAGGGTGATTAACAGTCACCTGCTCTACCGACTGAGCTACCCAGGAACGCAAAGCGTAGTCATGCTTCTCCAGCACCGGCAACCGGAAGGTCTCCGTTAAAGGCACAATTTAATAGCACAGCACTTCTTGCCAGTCAAGGGAAAGTTGAAAAAAGGAGTTGCGCTTGCCCGGAAAACCCGGTATCAGGTATCGACTTTTCGCCGAGCGATTCCACCACCGTCGGGGCGTAGCGCAGCCTGGTTAGCGCGCCTGCCTTGGGAGCAGGAGGTCGTAGGTTCGAATCCTACCGCCCCGACCATTTTTTTAAAATGATCTCGACATATTATTCCCAAGAAGGGGAAAGCGAACCGGTTCCCCAGCCGCCCGCCGTCTCAGCCCCAAACCTCTACCGTTTTCTTGTTCCACGCCGATGATCTACTGCAATTACTGCCCCGGCTACTGCTGCTACCGGCTGGAAGGCTCGACGCTGCTGCTCACCGCCACGGATATCAACCGGATGGCCCGGCACCTGGGGATCAGCGACGGCGAGGTGCGCAGCCGCTACCTGGAAAACAAGTACACCTTCAAGGTCAAGACGGATGGCTCCTGCATCTTTCAGGCCCCGGACCGGATGACGAAACGGTGCACCATTCACGAGGCGCGGCCCGATCAGTGCCGCCGCTTTCCCTACGACAAGCCCTGCCCTTATCTGCACAGCGAAGACCTGCTTGCGCAAATCCAGCCCAGGATCGAAAAAAGCCTTCACCAGGCCTGGGGAAAACCCGATTAATAAACCCGCCACAGCACGGCTTCAAGCATATCGCCGCTTCCCATCTCCCTTTTTGCCAGGACAGCGTTTTTCTGCTATACTCTTCTCCTGAAGAGTGAGAGACCGTTCTCTCCCCGCGGATTGAATACATCACCATCCGGACACCATCGCCGCCCCCGGCAGTCCGGCAACCTCTGCCCAAGGAGTGTACATGCTGGTCACACTGCTTTCCATTCTTGCTGCAGCCGCAGCGTTGGTGCTGTGGCTCATTGCTGTCTACAACGGCCTGATCAGGCTCCGCAACATGAAGGATGAAGGCTGGAGCGGAATCGACGTCCAGCTCAAACGGCGTTCCGATCTCATCCCCAACCTGCTTGAATCGGTCAAGGGCTACATGGGCCATGAGCGTTCCGTCCTGGAACAGGTTACCAGTCTGCGGGCCCAATCGATGAGTGCCTCCACGGTCGGGGCCAAGATCGCCGCCGAATCTGCACTCACCAGGAGCCTGGGTGCCCTGTTCGCCGTGGCGGAAAACTATCCGGATCTGAAGGCCAACCAGAACTTCATCGACCTGCAGAACCAATTAGCCCAGCTGGAAAACGAAATCCAGATGGCCCGGCGCTATTACAACGGCACGGTCCGCAATTTAAATGTCGGCATCGAGACCTTCCCCAACTCTATTGTCGCCCGCATGTTCAACTTTGCCAAGGCGGAATTCTTCGAGATCGAAAACGAGGCGGACCGGGCGGTCCCCAAGGTGGACTTCAGCACCGCCAGGAAATAATCCCTGTCATGCCCAAATCCGTGCTGAGGGGCTTCCTGCTCCTGCTGATCACCTTTCAGTTCTTCTGCGGCCCGCTGCTGGCGAATGAGCGGATCACCAGCTTCGACAGTCGGATTACCGTCGACGCAAACGGCCTGCTCACGGTCACCGAGACCATCTCGGTGGTTGCCGAGGGCAGTGAGATCAAGCGCGGCATTTTCCGGGATTTCCCGACCACGTACACCGACCGGGCCGGCCACCGGGTCCGGGTGGACTTCACGCCCCTGAGCGTTGAGCGCGATGGAGGACCAGAATCCTACCACCTCGAGGAAATGGGCAACGGCGTCCGGGTGTATATGGGCCAGGCGGACGTCTTCCTCGCCCCCGGCCCCTATACCTATACCCTCACCTACCAGACCTCCCGCCAGATCGGTTTCTTTGCGGACTATGACGAACTGTACTGGAACGTGACCGGCAACGGCTGGTCCTTTCCCATCGACACCGCGAGCGCCACCATTGTCCTGCCCGAGGGCACTCCCCTGCTCCAGCATGCCTTCTATACCGGCCCGCAGGGTTCAACGGCGGCGGCGGCCGAGATGACGCGGCAGGAAGGGAGCAGCATCAGCTTCAGCACCACCGCCCCCCTGGCGGCGCACGAGGGGCTGACCGTGGCCGTGGCCTGGCCCAAGGGGGTGGTCGCCGAGCCGGATGCCGCGGACCGGGCCGCCTCTTTCGTCAAGGACAATTTGGATGTCCTGGCCGCCGCAACAGGCCTGCTGATCCTGCTGGCCTACTACCTTGTTGTCTGGATCTTCATCGGCAAGGATCCCCCGGCCGGCACCATCATCCCCCGCTATGAACCGCCCAAGGGGTTCTCCCCCGCCGCAGCCCGTTTTGTCATGCGCATGGGGTTCGATCACAAGGCCTTTGCCTGCGCCCTGGTCGAGCTGGCGGTCAAAAAAAACCTGGTGATCGAAGACGACCAGGGAACCTTCACCCTGAAACGCACCAGGGAAGACAACAATGACGCTCTCTCCAGTGGCGAGAAAACTCTTGTCAAGAAGCTCTTCGCCGTTAAGGAGACTCTAAAACTTAAACAAACCAATCACTTGGTGATCCAGGAGGCAATCTCGGCCCTGGAAAAAGGCCTTCGAGACGGTTTCGAGACCCTGCATTTCAAACGCAACAGCAGATACCTGCTGCCGGGGCTGGGCATCACCCTCCTCGTCCTCCTGGCCATTATCCTTTGCGCACATGATTCCGCGGCGGCCGGTTTCCTCGGGCTCTGGCTCTCCATCTGGACCGCGGGCTGCTACGCCCTGCTCCTCCAAACCTACAACGCCTGGAGAACCGCCGCTTCGTCAGGCTTCGTCGCCAAGGGGGCGGCCGTTGCTTCGACCCTCTTTACTCTGCCCTTCCTGGCGGGCTGGATTTTCGGATTCGTCTCTCTGGTCCTGGTCGCTTCGCTCACCAGCGTGGCCGGCCTGGCCGCGGTGCTTGCCCTGAACCTGCTATTCTACCACCTGCTCAAGGCCCCGACCATCCTGGGCCGCTCAGTCATGGACCAGCTGGAGGGACTGAAAATGTACCTCTCCGTCGCGGAAAAAGACCGCCTCAACCTGCTGAACCCCCCGGAAAAGACCCCGGCCCTGTTTGAGCAGTTCCTGCCCTGGGCACTGGCCCTGGATGTGGAACAGCAGTGGAGCGAGCAGTTCAGCGACCTGCTGGCCCAGGCCGGCAGGGATGGCGGCTACGCCCCCGCCTGGTACACCGGTCACGGTGCATTCTCCTCGGGCGGCCTGGCCTCTAGCCTCGGCTCCTCCTTGGCATCCAGCATTTCCTCCTCTTCCACCGCGCCGGGATCGAGCTCCGGCAGCGGCGGTTCCTCCGGCGGCGGCTCCTCCGGCGGCGGCGGCGGTGGCGGCGGCGGCGGCGGCTGGTAACCGACCGGCCGCCTTCCTCCATGAAAGGCACCCTTCATCCACGGTGGCCAGCGCAGACCGTTGCCATCATTGCCGGCCTGCTCCTGGCGGATATCGCCCTGTTTGCGCTCCTGCCGGTCTCCCTTCTCTATCCAGGGCTCCCGGCCCATGACGGGGGAACGGTAACGGTGGTCGCCGTCCTGTTCAATGGCTTTACCCCGACACGCACTGGGATCAACAACGAGACCAAAAGGCGCCTCCACTATGGCCTGTCGCTCCTCCGAAACAAGAGGGCCCGCCTCCTGCTCGTTGCCGGAGGCAACCGGCCGGATCAAGGGACGAACGGCGCCCGCTTGATGGCACGCTATCTTCTCAGCCGAGGGGTCGCGGAAGAACAGATCCTGGTTGACGACCAGTCCCGGGACAGCCTCAGCAATCTGGCCCGGATCAAGGAAATAATTGGAGAGAAGGGGATGGACTCCGTGGGCCTGGTCAGTTCGCCCCACCACCTGCTCAGGATCAGGGCGCTGAACAGCCCGGTCGCTGCGGCTTTTCGCTTTTTCCCCTACAACTCGTCAGCGTGCGACCCGCCACTGGGCAAAGGGGAGATCTGGGTCTCCGCCCACGTCAACATAGGTGCCTGGCTGGCGGCCGTGCTGCTGCCCGCAACGGTGTACGAAAGGATCGTCCTCTGGGTCAGGACCCACACGAACCTGTGAGCAGGTTTGCTCGGTCTAATTCGTTATTTCCGGAAACCGGCGCGGGGTTGTCCATGTTTTGGGTTATGGCCCGGCCCGTTTATCCAACCACTTTTGCCTCATGTGGAGGCGGGAACCTATCGGGGTCGGAGTCTGAATCGGGATCAAAGGGAAATGATATGGATTATGAAGTCGAAAAGCTTGATGGGCACGTACAGCTATACCGTGCCATGGAGGATAGACGAATCATTGGGCCCGCGGAATGGATGCCGGGCGATAGTGCGCACCCCGGCGGAACGCAGCATGTCGGTCAATTCCTCCTCGGTATAGGACCTGCCCGCGGAGTTGTTGACCAGCATATTCAGGGAAAACAGGGCAGGAAACTCCGGGGCGTCCGCGCTGTTCTCCAGGATGAACTCATGAATCATAATCAGACCGCCCGGCTCCAAGGCCTCCGCTGTCCGGGCGATGATCCGCCGGCACTCGTCCGGGCCATGGCTGTGCAGGATATGGGACAACCAGGCCGCATCGTACGGGCCCCCGGGGATGGGGTCCTGGTTACAGTCACCGCCAGCAAAGGCGATGCGCTCTCCCAATCCAAATTTGCCTATGGTCTGCCGGGCAAAAGGCTCGGTGGTCGGCAGGTCATAGATGACGGCGGACAGGCCAGGGTTGGCCAGGCAGAAATGGATGGCATAGGTTCCGGGTCCGCCGCCCAGATCAAGGAGACGACGTCGGCCGGAGAGATCGACTTGCACGCTCAGGCGGGGGGCAATGCCCATGGCCAGGTTGAACATGCCCAGGAGAAAGCTCTCCCGCTCCGCTGTCTCGCCATAGGAGCGTTTGCGGACCGGGGCGCCCTGCCTGACCGCCTGGTCGAGCTGGGCCCAGCCGTCAAGGATATGGTGGTGGTGCAGGATGATATGACCGATGTACCGGTCCGAGGACCGGGAAAGAAACTCCCGGGCAGCCGGGCCATTGCTGTAGCGCCGGCCCTCCTTGACCAGCAGGCCCATCGCCGCCAGGGCATTGAGCAGCATTTCCGTGCCGCGAAGATCGGCGTTGATGCGGGCGGCGATCTCCTCCAGGTGGAGCTGATCCTCATGCAAAGCGGTAAAAACCTCGAGCCTGACCCCTGCCTGCAAGGCGCAACCACGCCAGTACGCGCTTGAGGCAGCAAGCAGCTGGCCCCGCGACCAGTCCTCCCTGTTCATCTGCCTTTCACCCTGTTCTGTCCCCTTGCCGCCACAGCCCCAGGCGCATTTACCCCTCGGGCAGATTCCACCTGTCCCCAGGCGCCCTCTGCAGCAGCCCCCACCACATGGAAAGCTTCGTGGAACTGCCCAGCTGTTTCCCCTTCCAGCCCTCCTGTTGCCTGGCAAGCCAATACCCGTTCTCGTTGAAGCTGTAGACCGGGACAAGATCAGAGCGTCTTGATACGGGCAGGATTTGCTGGTTGATCGTGTCCAGCACCAGTGGGTCAGTGTTGGCCTCTGGGCTGTAGGTCAGGACCATATGCGGCTTCTTGGTCTGCAGGGAAATCACGTAGGTGATGCGCAGACGCTGATCCGGGATATCCAGTTCACGCAGGGTGAAATACTTGGCAATGGTCAAATCCTCGCAGTCCCCGCCGCTCATGCTGAGCGTTTCAAAGAGAGTGGCCCAGTAATCGTCCCTGCCCCACAGGTACCTGTCCTCAACAAACTCAAACTTGTTGAAAAAGGTATTCACGGTCTGGAGTTTCTCCTGGACAGGAACCGCCTGCTTCTCCCTGACCAGCTGTCGCCAGGCCTCCAGCTTCGTCAGTTCGGGCGGTGGAGGCGGTGCGGGCTGGACCATCTCAGGCGGCGCCTCGTCCCTTTGCACCACTTGCGGTTTCCTGGCGCAACTGCTGAGGGTCAGGAGGAGAACGAGCAGGAGCAGAAGCATGGTCGTGCTTGCCGGGCAGGTTGCTTGCAGCGTCTTCATTCTTTTATCTCTTCTCAGCAGCCGTCCGGTAGACAGTCAGGTAGAGTTCGGACAGAGTAAGAAAAGCGGTGGCGATCAGGGGACCATAGATAATGCCCAGGAACCCGAACAAGGCCATGCCGCCGAGAATTGCGAGGAAGACCAGCAGGGTGTGCATCTGCACCCGGTTGCCGACCAGCTTCGGTTTGAGCAGGTATTCCATGGAAAAGGAGAGAAACATATAAAATACAAGGGTGCCCAGCGCCAGGAGCAGTTTTCCTCCAACGAAAAAGATGAAGGAGGTGGGAACCAGGACCAGGCCGATGCCGAATATCGGCAGAAAGGCGAGGACCGCCATGACGCTCCCCCAGAGGATCGGCGACGGGAGCCCCAGAATGGAGAAATAGGCCCCGGCCAGGACCCCCTGGATGATGCCGCTGATTCCGTTGACTACGAGGATTGCTCCGGCAATATCCATGAACTTTCTGAGCAGCAGGTCATTCTGTCCCTGGGGCAGGGGTGAAAGCCGCATAAGGAACCGGAGCAGCCGCTCCATATCGATCAGGAGAAAAAAGACGACCAGGATCAGAATGAAGAACTGCAGGACAAAACTCATGATGTTGCCGGCCCAGACAGAGGCCTGGGTGTAGAGAAACAAACCCACCTTGCCGGCTACTACCGACAGGGTACCGGTCAGATCGTCGGGATCAAAATTTATCCCCAGACCAGCGAGAATCCCTTGTACCTCCAGCGCCAATGTATTATTTTGCAAAAATTGCTGCAGTTTGGCCAACAGGTTGGTGTCCTTCACCAGCCTGTAGAGGCTGAGCGTTTCCGTTGACAGCGCCCCGATGCAGAAGGTCAGCGGCACAAAGACGATCAGCACGATCAAAATACAGGTGAGAAGGGATGCAAGCCAGGGCGACATCCAGCGGATGAGCCAGGCATACATGGGCCGGAAAATGCCGGCCAGCAGAAAGGCAAAGATCAGGAGCTGCCAGAACGGCCACATGACCCAGCCGAGAAGCAGGATGGACATGATGAAGATGACGGAAAAAAACCTGGCCTGCACCGGATTGAGAACAACTGCCTTGAGCGAAAAATCCGGCGGCACGCCTCGGTTTTTTTTCTGTCCGTTCCTGTCCTGATCCATCCTGGCGAATATACTGGGCCGGCGGCCCGATGCAAAATGAATAACGACAACCTCGCACCAAGAGAAAACACTGATCTTCCGCCACAGTGATTGCAAAATGTTGCAGAGTCTGCCGGCGTCAGAATCGCAAGTTGGGCGATTCTGCCAATATTGATTCTCCGGTCATTGTACTGCCATAACCGGAAAAAGAAAACCCGTAAGCGCACAGGATTAAAGAAATGTGGAACAAAGAACTCGATATCACCGTCACCAAGGCCGATGAACATCAGCGCAAGCAAAAACCGGATCCGACCAAACTCGGCTTCGGGCAGCACTTCACCGACCACATGTTTGTCATGCACTGGAACCGTGAGCGTGGCTGGCACAACGCTGAAATCTGCGCGTACCGGAACTTTTCCCTTGATCCCGCGGCCATGGTCTTTCACTACGGCCAGGAGATCTTTGAAGGGCTCAAGGCCTACCGGGGTCAGAGCAACGAAATCCTGCTGTTCCGGCCTCAGGCGAACCTCCAGCGCATGAACGATTCGGCCCTGCGGATGTGCATGCCCCGCTTTTCCAAGGACGGGGTGCTGAAGGCGATGAAGGCCTTGGTCTATCTGGACCGGGACTGGGTGCCCGCCACCGAAGGGGCTTCCCTGTACCTGCGGCCGACCATGATTGCCAGCGAGCCGGCCATCGGCCTCCGCCCGGCCGAGGAATATATTTTCTATATCATCATGTGTCCGGTGGGCTCCTACTATGCCGGCGGTTTCAAACCGGTCAGAATCTATGTGGAGGACACCTACATCCGCGCAGCGCCCGGCGGCGTCGGTGAAGCCAAGACCGGCGGCAACTATGCGGCCAGTCTCAAGGCCCAGAGCGAGGCCAAGAAGAAAGGGTATGCCGAAATCCTCTGGCTTGACGCCATCGAGCATAAATATGTCGAGGAGGTGGGCACCTCCAACATTTTCTTTGTCATCGGCGACGAACTGATTACCTCGCCGCTGACCGGCAGCATCCTGCCCGGCGTCACCCGGGGGTCGGTGCTGCAGCTGGCCCGCGACCGGGGATTCAAGGCGGTGGAAAGGCGGCTCAGCATCGACGAGGTGTACGATGCTCATGCCGCCGGCACTCTCAGGGAGAGCTTCGCCACCGGCACCGCGGCGGTGATCTCCCCGGTGGGCGAACTCTGCTACAAGGACCGGATCATCTCCATCAACGACGGCAAAACCGGCGAGTTGTCCAACCTGTTCCTCAACGAACTGCAAGCCCTGCAGCGTGGGCAGCGGGAGGACAGGCATAACTGGCTGGTCCGGGTGGCGTAAGCCGGAGTTTCCTCTTGATTTTTCACAGAATTGTGTATTCAAGGCGGTGTTGATTTTTTTTCAGGCGCCGCCTTGATTTTTCAAAATCCATAGTTATAGTTTGGCCCATCCTGAACGAACCAGGTGGTTTTGTCTGGCAATAGCTGATTTGAGCCAGTTCCGGACAAACAAATTCATTCCGGCTCAAGCCGAATCAATCAATCAACTCAGTATAGGAACAGGAGGAAGGTCGATGAAAATTCGTCCATTGAATGACCGTGTTCTGGTCAAGAGATTGGAGGAGGAACAGAAAACCTCTGGCGGCATCATTATCCCCGACACCGCTAAGGAAAAACCCGCTGAGGGACAGGTCGTTGCCGTCGGTCCCGGTAAGGTGAACAGCAAGGGTGACCGCGTAGCCATTGATATCAAGGCTGGCGATCGGGTGCTCTTTTCCAAGTACGGTGGAACCGAAGTCAAGATTGACGGCGAGGATTTCCTCATCATGCGCGAGGACGATATCCTGGGCGTGGTTGAAAAGTAAACTGCCCTCCGCCACGGGGTTTACGGGACATCCCTGACACGGCGATTCAGGCAATAAGAAAATACCCTACTGAAGCAAAAGGAGATTGAGATATGTCTGCAAAAGAATTGAAATACGGCAGCAAGGCCCGTGAGTCCATGCTGATCGGCGTGAACACGCTGGCCAATGCCGTCAAGGTAACCCTCGGCCCCAAGGGCCGCAACGTCCTGATCGAGAAATCCTTCGGCGCTCCGGTTATCACCAAGGACGGCGTCACCGTGGCCAAGGAGATCGAACTCAAGGACAAATTTGAAAACATGGGCGCGCAGATGGTCAAGGAGGTTGCCTCCAAGACCTCAGATGTCGCCGGTGACGGCACCACCACCGCCACGGTCCTGGCCCAGGCCATCTACCGCGAAGGCTCCAAGCTGGTGGCCGCCGGCGCCAATCCCATGGAGATCAAGCGTGGCATCGACGCCAGCGTTGACGCCGTGGTCGCCGAGTTGCGCAACATCTCAAGCCCGACCAAGGAGCAGAAGGAAATCGCTCAGGTCGGCACCATTTCCGCCAACAACGATGAGACCATCGGCAAGATTATTGCCGAGGCCATGGACAAGGTCGGCAAGGAAGGGGTCATCACCGTGGAAGAAGCCAAGTCCATGGAGACCACCCTGGACGTGGTCGAAGGCATGCAGTTTGACCGCGGCTACCTCTCCCCCTACTTCGTGACCGATCCGGAACGCATGGAAGTGAACATGGATGACCCGCTGATCCTGATCCACGAGAAAAAGATCAGCAACATGAAGGACCTGCTGCCCATCCTCGAATCCGTCGCCAAAATGGGCCGCGGCCTGTTCATGATCGCCGAGGATGTGGACGGCGAGGCACTGGCCACCCTGGTAGTCAACAAGCTGCGCGGCACCCTCAATGTCGCCGCGGTCAAGGCCCCTGGCTTCGGCGACCGCCGCAAGGCCATGCTGGAGGATATCGCTATCCTGACCGGCGGCCAGGTCATTACCGAGGACCTGGGGATCAAGCTGGAAAACATCACGGTCAATGACCTGGGCAATGCCAAGAAAATCGTTGTCGATAAGGACAACACCACGATCATCGACGGCGCCGGCGACAAGAAGAAGCTGGAGGCCCGGGTCAAGCAGATCCGCACCCAGATCGACGACACCACTTCCGACTACGACCGGGAAAAGCTGCAGGAGCGCCTGGCCAAGCTGATCGGCGGCGTTGCGGTGATCAATGTCGGCGCGGCCACCGAGGTGGAGATGAAGGAGAAAAAGGCCCGGGTCGAGGATGCGCTGAACGCCACCCGCGCGGCCGTCGAAGAGGGCGTGGTGCCCGGCGGCGGCGTCGCCTACCTGCGCTGCATCAAGGCCGTGGAGAAACTGAAACTCGCCGGCGAGCAGAAGCTGGGCAAGAACATCATCCTCCGCGCCCTGGAAGAACCGGTGCGCCAGATTGCGAGCAATTCAGGCCGCGAAGGCTCAGTCATTGTCGAGCATGTCAAGAACCTGCAGGGCGCCAACGGCTTCAACGCCGCCACCGAGGAGTATGAGGACCTGATCAAGGCCGGCGTCATCGATCCGGCCAAGGTAACCCGCTATGCCCTGCAGAACGCGGCCTCCGTGGCCGGCCTGCTGCTGACCACCGAGTGCATGATCGCCGAGGAGCCGCAGGAGGACAAGGGCGGCGCCGGTCCTGCCGGCATGGGCGGCATGGGCGGCATGGGCGGCATGGGCGGCATGATGTAATACCTGCACCGACAGGATTTTCAATACAAGAGGGTCCTGCCGCCCAAGCGGCCGGACCCTTACTTTTCCTGTTGACAAACCTGCGTAAAACCTGATATTGAGCAAAGCCTGCCGACAGGCACCCCCATGGCGATGTAGCTCAGCCGGTTAGAGCATGCGGCTCATATCCGCAGTGTCCGGGGTTCAAGTCCCTGCATCGCCACCATAACATAATCCGGAGCAGTCCGGTAAAGTCAAAAAAGGCCCGAAATATCGGGCCTTTTTCTTTTTCTATTGTCCAGCAGGGTACAGCAAGATAGAGTGGAATCCGAAAATTTTGGGGGCCTTTTTGAGGGTAAAAGGCCCCCAAAGCAAAATGGAGGCCCCCAAAACTGGAGGGAACGCCCATGCCCAGACGGATTTCGCCGCTTATTGATACCAAAGTCAAAACAGTCAAGCCGACGGAAAAACCGCTCAAGCTTTTCGACGGCTGGGGTCTCTACCTCCCTGGTCACCCCTACCGGCGGCAAACTCTGGAATCTCAAAATCGCATCGACGGCAAAAAAAACTTGGTTATCTTTTCCCGGCTGTCTTTGAGCGCCGGTTTTTGAACAGCAACAAGCTGCATAATCAATTTGGTGTCCACTATTGACGACCGACCTCAGACTGATCCCTCTGCAACTTATGCGCAACGAAGATTTCTGCATCCTTCATCGGTGAATGATTATCCGATTCATACCAACTAGTGGTCATCATATTCAGAGTTTTACTCTTCCTCTTTTCAAGCTCGGCGAAAAGACCAATAAACATCAGGGAACCAATCGCCGCGGCGACAGGAAAAATTATGAGACCAAGGGTCATCAGGAAACTCATATTCTTGTTTTGCATAAGCTCACTTTCCTATCGAATCAGGGGCACGGATCACTTCGGGCAGGGGGTATGTTCAATGAACATACCCCCTGCCCGTCTGTTATGTTCCAGGGTTTACCGCCTACTTGGAGACCATGGATACTTTTTTTCCGTTCTCTCCCAGTCGTTCCCCGTACCAGACCTCTTCTTCGACTGGCAGGGAAAGAATAGTTGACCATTCGCTCCAGGAGCCGGGATAAATTTTGATATCTTTGAAGCCGAGCAGGGTTTTGAGGACGATATAGGCATGGGCGGTGCGGTCCCCGCTGTGGCAGTATTGGTAGATGGTTTTATCCGTGGTTACACCTGCATCGGCAAATATTTTGCGAATTTCATCCACCGATTTGAAGGTATGCTCATCCTTGTCGTTAGCCAAGGTGCCGGTCACATTGATCGCTCCAGGGATATGGCCGCCGCGGATGGAACGGATTTCCTCGGCATTGAATTCCGCGGCCGGCCTGACGTCGAGCAGAAGAATATTCGGGCTCTGCCCCGCCACGGTGTCGCGATAGACATCGGACCAGGTGATGACGTTCGGGTTCATTTTGACCACCGTGTAGCGTGCGGGTTTGATATCGGCATGCTTGTCAACCAGAGGATAACCGAGTTTTTTCCAGTGAACGACCCCGCCGTCGAGCAGCTTAAGTTTACTGGTGTCATGGCCATAGTGTTCCATCACTACCAGCAGGCGGCTGGCGAAGATGCCGTACTTGTCGTCGTAGGCAACTATCGTATCGTCGTTGCTGACGCCGATACGGGCCATGAGATTTTCGAACTGATCCTTGGCGGGATAGAGGGTCGGCGGGATCGCATAGACATTGCCCAGGTCGAGATAACGGTTAACCACCACCGTGTTCGGGATATGCATATGGCCGGCGATATGCTCTCCAGAGATTGACTCACCCTTGGTCGGGACTTCCACCACGTGAATTTTAGGGTCGTTGATATTTTTCTTCAGCCATTGGGCATCGACAATGTCAATGGCTCCCGCACTCCCTGCGGCAGTGCCCAGCGCAAAAATTGCTGCCATTAAAGTACATTTGATTTTCATGGGTTTGATCTCCTATTAAGTTGGTTTCAAAGGCTTCCGTCCCTTTGAAAGCAAGGAGTATGCCACAATAAAAAAACAATATTATCAAATAGATAATAAACAAGTATGGTCTTTCATAATGAAAGATCGTTCAAAATGAAAGAAAAAGGGGATAAAGAAGAATCAGCGAAGATGGTAGCGATTCATCTTGCGCCAGAGGGAGGTGGGGCTTATGCCGAGGATTTCCGCGGTGCGTCCTTTATGGCCGTTGAGTCCCTGGAGGGTGCGCTCAATCAGCATTTTTTCCATGTCCGCGAGGGAAACCAGCCTGTTGCCGAAATCGTCGGGCAAGGAAGCGGGCACGGACCGGTTCGGCAGATGAACGCTTCTGATCCGGTCGCTGTCGGCCATGATCACCGCCCGTTCCATGACGTTTTCCAGTTCCCGGACATTGCCGGGCCAAGTATACTGCAGCAGCCGTTCCAGGACCTCACCGGCAATACTTCTGATCGGTTTCTGATAGCGCTGGCTGAACTTGTTGCAGAAATGATGGGCCAATAAAGGAATGTCCGTCTGGCGCTTCCTGAGCGGGGGGATATCAACGGTAATCACGTTCAGCCGGTAGAGCAGGTCCCGCCGGAAGCGACCCTGTTCCACCTCTCTTTCCAGGTTTGCATTGGCCGCGGCGATGATCCGGACGTCGACCCTGACCGGCGTCGTTGCGCCTACCCGCATAATCTCCCCTTCCTGAAGAACCCGGAGGAGTTTCACCTGGAACTGGAGGGAGGTCGCATTGATTTCGTCCAGGAACAGGGTCCCGCCGGCCACCGCCTCGAATAATCCCTGTTTCCTGCGGTCTGCGCCGGTAAAGGCACCGGCCTCATGCCCGAACAATTCGGATTCGAGAAGCGTCTCGGCGATGGCGCCACAGTTTACCGGCAGAAAAGTCCCCTGGCGGCGCTGACTGCCCCGGTGCAGAAGCCGGGCCACCAATTCCTTGCCGGTTCCGGTCTCCCCCTGCAGGAGCACAGTGGTGTCCAAAGGCGCGATCCTGGCGATCATCGCCTGCAGCTCCTTCATGGATCTGCTGTCGCCGACAAGCTCCCCAAACCCGAGTCCGGCCACCTCTTCCCTGAGCCGCTGGTTTTCCCTGAGCAGCCTGATATGGCCGATTGCCCGGCGAACAACCAGCAGAAAATCATCGGGCTCGAAGGGCTTCTGGATATAATCGTAGGCGTCTTTCTGGATGGCCTCGATGGCTGATTCAATGGTGCCATAGCCGGTGACCAGGATGACCAGAATTTCCGGATTGAGCAGTTTGGCCCGTTCAAGCACCCCGATGCCATCGATATGGGGCATTTTCAGATCGGTAATGACCAGGTCGAACGAATCGCTTTCAAGCCGGCGAAGGGCCTCCCGACTGTCACCGCACAGTTGCGGCCGCAGCTCCATCTCCGCGAGGGTATCGCGGATCAGTTCCCGCATGCGGAGATCGTCATCAACGACAAGGATTTGCATATTATTGTCCATGCGCTTTTCCCGGCAGAGGCAGAATGATGGTAAATGAGGTCCCCTCTTCAGGCGTGCTGCGTACATCGATGGCGCCGCCATAGTCCTTGATGATGCCGGCGCAGATGGACAGGCCAAGCCCGGTACCCGTGCCCACCGGTTTGGTGGTAAAAAACGGGTCGAATATGCGCGACAGGTTTTCTGGCGAAATGCCGGGCCCGCTGTCGCTGACACTGACCCTTACCTCATGGCCGGAACAATGGGAGGAAATGCTGATTTCGCCATTGCTGCCGATGGCCTGGGCGCTGTTGAGCAGCATGTTGACAAATACCTGCTCCAACCTTTTCGGATCGGCCTCCACCTCAGGAATCTTGGAAAGCTCCAGCTTGACATTGATGAAGCGCTTGTCCAGTTCGGTCTGCAACACCCGGATCGCCTCGGCCACCACCTTGTTCAGATCACAGCGCATCGCCTGGTTTGGCAAGGGGGTCGAAAGCCTCGAGAAGTCGAGCAGTTCGCGAATGATCGCTCCGCTTTTCTTTGCCTGCTCAGCAATGATGCCAAGGCGTTCGCGCTGGTCGGGCTGAAGGTTGCTCCCCTTCAGAAGAAGCCGCGCGTAGCCGAGGATGCTTCCAAGAGGAGTATTGAGTTCATGGGCGATACCGGCGGAAAGCTGCCCGACCGCAGCCAGCTTCTCGGTTCTATGAAAAACTTCCTGCCGGTGTTTTTCCTCGGTGATATCGCGGAAGGTGAAGACTCTGCCGATGGGGTTGCCATCAGGATCAACAAGGGGCACGGAGTTGACCGACAACAGCAGTTCCCTGGTTGCGCTGCGGAACCTGATTTCGACGTTCTGGCAGGCATGCGGGGTTCCGACGTCAAATATGGTTCTGGCCCCGGCCGGGCAATCGGCGAAAAGCTCATCAATTTTCAGTTCCAGCACCTGTTGTTGCGACAGGTCGAGAATCTGCAGGGCGGCACCGTTGGCGGAAATAATCCGGTTCCTGGAATCCGTAACCAGCAACCCCTCTGAAAGGCTCTGCAGGACGGAGGCGAGTTTCGATTTCTCGGCCAGATAATAACCGCGCTGCCGCTGCTCTTCCTCTTCGGCCTTTTTCCTGGCGGTGATATCAAGGGCAACTTCGATGACCCGGGTCACTTCGCCGTTTGTATTTCTGGAAAAGGGTGTGGTGACGAGTTGAAAGTATTTGTCCTTTTTCCGAACCTCATTGACCACCACCGGCCGGCCGGTGGCAAAGGTGTCCACCGCCGGGCAATCGAGGCCAGGACCATTTTTCAGGCAGTAGACCTCGTAACAGTACCTGCCGCAGACATTGTCAAGCTGCTTGTCAACCAGGAGTTCACGTTGCTTTTCATTGTATTTCACAATGGAAAAGTCCTGGTCAATGATGGAGATGCCGACGCCGGTGGCGTCAAAGATGGCCTGCATCTCATCCCTGGCCTCGCTCAGCTTCGTGATCGTCTCATTCAGGTATTCAAATACCTGTTCAAGAGAGCCGGCGATGATGCCGATGGGATCGAGATTCAGCAGTTCGCGGTCCTCGAACTCTTCGGGCCTGAGGGGCTCGGTCCCCATGACCTGGAGAAGCTGGTTGGTTTTCTCGCGGATGTATCGAGCGAATCCTGCATTTTCCTCCTGGAGGCGCCAGACCTCCATGGACACCTCCGTCTCAGCTTTCTTCCCGGCAGCCTTCTTGCGGCCGCCGGCCTTCTCACTTGCTCCCGATGGTGATTTCATAACAGGTTTCCAGGCTTCTAACCTCTACGTCATAACCCATCTTGCGGGCCGACTCCGGAATAGTGCGAGTGGTATCTCTATGGTCGGTCTTGATGACCAGTTGGGCCTCGCCGTTTTTGAGCCGCAATCGGTGGGTGTTCATCTCCCGCAGCACCACCAGCAGACAGGCGGGACAGACCTGTCCGAGAATATCGAGCTCTATCTTTTTTTTATCAGTCATAATTCACCTTATTACATAACGGGTCAGAACTTGCGTACCGATCCAGACGCCGACAGCCGTGGCCGCTGCAAAAAAAATGGATTGCCAGGTCAGCAGCGGCAATCCGCCGAGAATATATTTCAGGTTGCATCCGGAGGCAATCCGGGCGCCTATGGCCAGCAGTATGCCGCCGGCAAGGGCTGCCAATGCCTGCCGCAGAGGGGGGAGACTGTAGATTTTAAATTCTCCATAGTACAGAGCAGCGGACAGCGCACCTGCAAACACCCCGAACATCAAGGCGAGTTCAGTTTGACTGATATAGTCCCATCGTGGTCCCGCACCACCGCTGATCAGGGTCAATCCTTCCTGAAAGGCGACTGAATTTTCCTGGAAATAGGCAAGGCCGGCAACGTGTCCGGGCAGGAAGAAATGCTCAAGATAGGCGGCCGCCTTCGCATATGCGGTGGTAATGCCCATGGGAGTCCCTGAAAAAACATAATAGAGAAAATTCAACAGCGCAATGATAACGGCGGCTTTCCATGGCTGGATGTATCCTCGGGC
>DNUE01000061.1:1281-4864 GCA_003508005.1 Desulfobulbaceae bacterium | reverse complement strand
GACCATGCCGGCATCGCCACTCAGAACGTGGTGGAAAAGCAGCTGGCAGCGGCCGGCAGCGATCGCCATGAGCTGGGCCGGGAGGGCTTCGTCGAGCGGGTCTGGCAATGGCGGGAGGAATCGGGCGGCCAGATCATCAACCAGCTCAAACGACTGGGGGCCTCCTGTGACTGGCCGCGGGAACGCTTCACCATGGATGAGGGCCTGTCCCGGGCGGTGCGGGAGGTGTTCGTCACCCTCTACGAGGAAGGCCTCATCTACCGCGACAACCGGCTTATCAACTGGTGTCCGCGTTGCCATACCGCCCTCTCGGATCTGGAAGTCGAACATCAGGATCAGCAGGGTCAGCTTTGGCATCTGCGCTATCCGGTCAAGGACAGCGACCGTTTTCTGACCGTCGCCACCACCCGACCTGAAACCATGCTCGGCGACAGCGCCGTGGCGGTGCATCCGGAGGATCCCCGTTACGCCGATCTCATCGGCCAGTCGGTGGTTCTGCCCCTGCTGCAGCGCGAAATTCCCATCATCGCCGATGAGTATGTCGAGAAGGAGTTCGGCAGCGGCGCGGTGAAAATTACCCCGGCCCACGATTTCAACGACTTCGAGATCGGCAAGCGCCACAACCTGGAATTCATCAACATCTTCGATCCTTCCGGGGTGGTCAACGAAAACGGCGGTCCTTATCGGGGCTTGGACCGGACCGAGGCCCGCAAGCGGGTGCTGGCCGATCTGGACGTTGCCGGACTTTTGGAAAAGACCGACAGTCACCTCAATGCCGTCGGCGAGTGCTATCGCTGCAAGACCGTTATCGAGCCCTATATGAGCCTGCAGTGGTACGTCAAGGTCGCGCCCCTGGCGGCCCCGGCCATCGCCGCCGTGCAGGAAGGGCGGACCCGCATCGTTCCCCAGCAGTGGGAGAAGACCTATTTCGAGTGGATGAACAACATCCGCGACTGGTGCATCAGCCGCCAGATCTGGTGGGGTCATCGTATTCCCGCCTGGTATTGCGAAAGCTGTGGCGAAGTGACCGTCGCCCGCCAGGATCCCGATGCCTGCAGCCATTGCGGCGCGGCCCGACTGCGTCAGGAAACGGACGTTCTCGACACCTGGTTCAGCTCCGCCCTGTGGCCCTTTTCCACCATGGGCTGGCCGGAAAAAACCGTCGCATTGGATAAGTTCTACCCGACCTCCTGCCTGGTGACGGCCTTCGACATCCTGTTTTTCTGGGTCGCCCGGATGATGATGATGGGCCTCAAGTTCATGGGCGAGGTGCCGTTCCGTGAAGTCTACATCCATGCCCTGGTGCGGGATGCGGAAGGCCAGAAGATGAGCAAGAGCAAGGGTAACGTCATCGATCCCCTGACGGTCATCGACGAGTACGGCACCGACGCCTTCCGTTTCACCCTGGCCGCCTTCGCCGCCCAGGGCCGGGACATCAAGCTGTCCGTGGAACGCATCGCCGGCTACCGCAATTTCGTGAACAAGCTTTGGAACGCCAGCCGCTTCGCGCTGATGAACCTGGAGGACTTCGAACCCGCCGGCATGAACCTGTCCGGGGCCCGGCTCTCCCTGGCCGACCAGTGGATTTTCGCGCGGCTGGCCGAGGTTCGGAAGGAGGTGGAACAGGCCCTGGCGGAATACCGTTTCAACGAGGCGGCCGGCGCCCTTTATGCCTTCACCTGGCACAGCTTCTGCGACTGGTATATCGAGCTCAGCAAAGATGCCCTCTACGGTGATGATGCAACCTGCCGGCAGACCACTCAGGCCGTGTTGTTTACCGTTTTGGAACAACTGCTGCGCCTGCTGCATCCCTTCATGCCCTTTGTCACCGAGGAAATCTGGCAGGCTTTGCCCGGCACCCGCCCGGTGCCTTCCATCATGCTGGCGGCCTATGTCGACGGCGATGGGGCCGCCGTGGATGGCGCGGCAGCGGCGCGCATGGAACAGATCATGGAAGTCATCAAGGGCATCCGCAACATCCGCGGCGAGATGAACGTGCCGCCCGGCAAGCGCATCGATGCCGTACTTGATTGCAAAACTCCGGCGGCGGTCGCCGTCATGGCCGAGGGCGAAAACTATCTGCGCACTCTGGCCCGACTCGCGTCCCTGGACTGCGGCGTCGGTGTCGCCCGGCCGCCCCAGGCTGCCACCCAGGTGGCCGGCGAGGTGGAAATCCTGCTGCCCCTGGCCGGACTCATCGATCTGGACGAAGAGCGCAAACGTCTGCAGAAGGAAATCGGCAAGGTGGAAAAGGACGTGGCCCTGTTCAGCAAAAAGCTCTCCAACGAGGACTTTGTAGCCAAGGCCCCGCCCGCGGTGCTGCAAAAGGATCGCGCCAAACTGGCCGAAGCCCAGGAAAAGCTGTCCATTCTCCAGGAAAGCCTGAACAAGGTCCTGGCCTGGCAGTAACGCCGGACCGGGTGGCGGCAATCCGCCGCCGGACCCGGTAAAGGTCGCTCAAAGCTCGACTTCTCCTCGCTCCAATTGCCTGGGTGCCGGTCCGCAATAACCGGCCCGACACCCAGGCGTCAAGGTTCCCTTCCGAAAAAATCCCCGTTTTGGAAATTAATTGTTTTTGTAAGATTGACTTTGACAAACCTAATCCTAGGATTGTATTAATTGGCCTTGTCCATATTGCAGCACCTTGTCGGGCGGGCAGTGTCGCCGGATGTTTTTGACCACCATCGCGGGAACCGGATATGACCATTCGCTGGAAATTGCTCATCGGCGTTGCCTCACTGCTGGCGGGGTTGGATCTGCTGCTGCTGGCTCTGGGGCAATGGTATTTCCTTCCGACCTATGTCGATCTGGAGCAGCAACTGGCCCGCGAAAACCTGGAACGGGGCGCGTCGGTTTACCGGGAAAACCTGGCCGGCCTCTTTCGGTCCGTGCAGGATTGGGCTGTCTGGGACGATGCCTATCGATTCATGCAGGAGGGCGACCCGCGTTTCATTACCTCCAACCTGATTGACAATTCCTTTACAGCCCTGCGTCTAAACGTGATTCTTTTTCTCGACGAACAGGGCGAGCTCGTCGCGGGGCAGGGGTTTGACCTGACGCAAGGGAAGTTTCGGCCGATGCCCGCCGGGCTGTTAGCGGAAATCGACCGGGAGAAGGCCTTCTGGAGTTTTCGGGATGCTTCACAATCCCTAAAAGGGCTATTGATATTGCCTGAAGGTCCTTTGCTGTTGGCGGCCCACGCCATTCTGCCGGGAGACGGTTCGGGTTCGGCGCGGGGCGCGCTGCTCATGGGACGGTTTCTGGATCGGGAAGAACTGGCACGCTTGGCCGAGCGATGCGGCTTGCAGTTGGATTTTGCCGCGGCCGAACCCACCGCTTTGCGGCCGGAGCAGGAGGGGTGGATTTCCGGTTCCGTCGAGGTGCGCCTGTGGCCTTTGGATGGGGTTCGGTTGCAAGGTCTTTATCTGCTGCGGGATGTATATGGCGGCCCGGCCCTGGGGTTGACGGCCGTGCTGCCGCGATCGGTCTACAATAAGGGCCGACAGACCATCGTCTATTTCAACGTCTGGCTGCTGGGGGTCAGCCTGCTGGCCGGGGTGGTGCTGTACCTGGTCTGGGATCG
>DNUE01000061.1:0-1218 GCA_003508005.1 Desulfobulbaceae bacterium | reverse complement strand
CCGGGCCTGGACGCGCCTGGGCTATCGGCCGGAGGAATTGCTGCAGTTATCCTGGGAGGATATCGGTACCACCCTGCCGCTATCCAAGCTGCTGACGGCCATGGAGAGCGGCAGCGGCCAGGTGGAACTCATGGTGCGCTGTCGGGATTGTTCCAGTTTTCCGGCCCACATCGGCATCAGCCGGGTCAAATCCAACGGCCGCTGCTATTTTTTCATCCTCATGCGGGATCTGTCCGAACAACGGGAAGCGGAGCGCATGCTCCGGGAAAACCAGACGCGGCTGGATTTTTTGGCCTATCATGATGTCCTGACCGGTTTGCCCAACCGGCTGCAGGCCTTCGAACGTTTGGCCCAAGCCTTGGACCGCGCCCGCCGGCAGGGCACCATGGTTGCCCTGCTGTTGCTCGATCTCGACCTGTTCAAAAACATCAACGATGCCCTGGGTCACGATACAGGGGATGAAATCCTGGTGGAGGTCGGCCGTCGTCTGGAAAAAATCGTTCGCGAGAGCGATTTCGTCGCCCGCTTCGGCGGCGACGAGTTTCTGGTCGTGGTGGAAGGCATCACCGATCTTCCTGCCGCCCGGGCGGTGGCCCATAAGGTTCTGGTCAGCATCGCCGAGCCTTTCAGCGTTGGCGAACAGCATTTCTATCTGACCGGCAGCCTGGGCATCAGTCTTTATCCCCGCCATGCCCCCGACGCCCAATCCTTGTTGAAGTGCGTGGATACCGCCATGTACCAGGCCAAGGAGCAGGGTCGCAACAGTTTCCAGTTCTATACGCCGTTGATGCACGCCGACCTGAACTCCCGGCTGGCTCTGGAAAACGACCTGCGCCAGGCCCTGGAGGCAGGGCAGTTGTCCGTCCACTATCAGCCCCAGTACGACCTGCAGACCGGGCAGCTCATCGGGCTGGAGTCCCTCGTGCGTTGGCAACACCCGGAACGTGGCCTGCTGATGCCTCGGCAGTTCATTCAGGTGGCGGAGGAGTCCGGCCTGATTGTGCGCCTCGGTGAGGAGATTCTGCGTCAGGCCTGTCGACAATCCATGCAATGGCAGGCACAGGGGTTGCCGCCCCTGCCGGTGGCGGTCAATATTTCCGCCCGGCAGTTCAGTCAGCCCGTGTTTGTCGATACGGTGGTCAAGATCCTGGAAGAAACTGCGCTGCCGCCCCATCTGCTCGAACTGGAACTGACCGAAAGCATGCTGATGCAGAGCGT
>DNUE01000042.1 GCA_003508005.1 Desulfobulbaceae bacterium | reverse complement strand
ATCAGAGAAAGGTGTCAAACTTCGGGGGGAGTGTGCACACTATCTGCACACCGTTTTCCGCAAATAAAAAAGGCACCCAACGTATCGTACGTTAAGTGCCTGGAAACTCCTTGGTGGAGCTAAGCGGGATCGAANNCTCTCCCAGCTGAGCTATAGCCCCTTTCGAAAATTGGGCTTCTGTTACCCTCTTTCAGTCCCTCTGTCAAGTATATTCAGAGTTTTTTTCGTTTTGTCAGGCGGTATGCATTGCGTATTTCATGCAAAGCGGGTAATATATTTTATTCAGCTCTCTCCGTGTCATGTTGACCGGCGGCGTGTCCCGTATCTGCAGATACATTTGATTTTTTTTCAAGGTGAATCGGAATGTTTTCTCCGTTTAATTTTCTTTTTGGCTGGATGTCCAACGATCTGGCAATTGACCTCGGCACAGCGAATACCGTCCTCTATGTCAAGGGCAAGGGGATTGTTCTCAGGGAACCCTCGGTGGTGGCGGTCCGACAGGATGCCCGCGGGAACCGGGTACTGGCCGTGGGCAAGGAGGCCAAGGAAATGCTAGGCAAGACGCCGGGCAATATCATGGCCATCCGTCCCATGAAGGACGGCGTTATCGCCGACTTCGAGGTGACCGAGGCCATGCTTCGCTACTTTATCAACAAGGTTCATAACCGGCGTACTCTGGTCCACCCAAGGATTATCATCTCGGTGCCTTCGGGCATCACCCAGGTGGAAAAACGGGCCGTCCGGGAATCCGCTGAGTCGGCAGGCGCCAGGGAGGTTTATTTGATCGAGGAGCCCATGGCCGCGGCCATCGGCGCTGATCTGCCCATAACCGAGCCCACCGCCAATATGATCATCGACATCGGCGGCGGTACGACCGAGGTCGCGGTGATCTCTCTCGCCGGTATTGTCTATGCCAAGTCCGTCCGGGTCGCCGGTGACAAGATGGATCAGGCCATCCTCCAATATATCAAGCGCAAGCACAACCTGGCTATCGGCGAGCGGACCGCGGAGCTGATCAAGACCACCATCGGCAACGTCAAGCCCGAAGAGCCCTATGAGACCATGGATGTCAAGGGCCGGGATCTGGTGTCCGGGGTGCCCAAGACCCTGACCATTACCTCCAAGGAGATCCAGGCCGCCATCGCCGAGCAGGTCGATGTAATCGTCGATGCAGTGCGGGTGGCCCTGGAGTTGACTCCGCCCGAACTCTCCGCCGATATCGTGGACCAGGGCATTGTCCTTACCGGCGGTGGCGCCCTCTTGAAAAACCTGGATAAGCTGCTGATGGAGGAGACCGGCATGCCGATCATTGTGGCTGATGACCCTCTGTCCTCCGTCGTCCTGGGTTCTGGCCGTGCCCTCGATAACATCGAGATCCTGCGGGAAATCGCTATTGACTGAACCGGACCGCCCGGCGCAGTTCCCTCATGCTCTGTTTTTCAGGCAAGTATCCATGGAATGCTGACGGCAGATTTTTCTCCCCATGAGAAAGAATGGTAACGGCAAACGAAGCGGCAGCGGCAGGTCCATCAAAATCGTCCTGCTGTCAGGGGTGTTGTTGCCTCTGGTGCTGATTTTTCTCGTTTCCAGCCTGGGCAGCCAGAAATTCGGAACCCTGCACCGGCTGGTTGCCGAGGTCGCCGGCCCGGTGCAGCTGGTTTTTGCCCGCGCGATCGACCATCTGCATGCCTTCAGAAGAGATTACGTTGATCTGTTCGCCTCTCGCGAGGAGAACAAGCGTCTGTGGAAGGAGTTGCAGGAATGCCGGGAAGCGGCAAACAAGAATCGCGAGGCCATGGCGACCAATACCCGCCTGCGCAAACTTCTGGAATTCAAGGAGGCCTCTGAGCAGCCTACAGTGGCCGCTCGTATAACCGGCAAGGATCCCTCGCTTTGGTTTCGAAGCGTTGTCATTGACCGGGGTTCCAGCGACGGAGTTGCCAAGGGCATGCCGGTGGTGACCGGCGATGGGGTGGTCGGCCAGGTGTTCGCCGTTTCGCCCAACTTCGCCAAGGTGCTGCTGGCCATTTCGCCAAGCAGTGCCATTGATGTGCTCCTCCAGAAATCCAGGGTCCGGGGGATTCTCAAGGGGGCAGGCTCGCTGACCTGCAGCCTCGAGTATGTCCTGAAGACCGTGGACGTCCAGGAGGGCGACCAGGTGGTCACCGCGGGGTACGGCGGTCTCTTCCCCCCCGGCATGACGGTGGGAGTGGTGTCCAAGGTCATGAAACAGCGGCGGGGGATGTTCCTCGAGATCGAGGTGACCCCGGCCGTTGATTTTCTGACCCTGGAAGATCTCCTGGTCATCCAGAAGGAAATACCCTTTGCCGAGCAGTGATGGCTGTCCTTGTCTTTATCTTCCTGGGCCTGCTTCTTATCGTTTTGCAGACCACGGTATTCATGCTCAACCCGGTCTGGGTTGCGGCGCCGGATTTGTTCTATATTCTGGTTGCCTACCTGGCATACCGTTTTGATCTGTTCCGCGGCCTGCTCGTCCTCTTGCCGGTCAGCGTGGCCATGGACGTGTTCTCCGGAGTCATCCTGGGCATCTATCCGGCAATCTGCCTTGCTGCCTTTGCCCTGTTGAAAATACTGGTGGTCAAGATGCCGGTCCGGGAATCATACTATCAGGTTCCGTTTGTCGGAGTCAGCTATCTGCTGGTCAACAAGGCGGCCTTTCTCGCAATAACCTTTCTGAAGCCTGACGTCCCTATCCCCTGGTCCTGGCCCATGATGCTGCTCCGGGTCCTGCTCCTGATGCTTTTTGCCTTTCCCCTGTTCAGGTTTTTTGAGTTCATCGACAGTCGACTGCAGCACAGTCCACTTTCGGTCAGGGTGCTGGGGAGGCGGTCAGGCAACGTTTTCCGGCAGGAGGGAGAAGAGTGATGGGCAACGTTCGCAATCGCCGCCGGAAAACAGAAAAGAAGCAGCCCCCCCTCCTTGACCCGGCTACGCCGTTGACGATCATCACTCCCTCTGACGATGCGGAACTTGATTTTCTGAAGAAGCGGTCGCTGCTCTCCTCGGCCGTGATCATCACCTTTTTCGCCTTGCTGGTTGCAAGGCTTTGGTATCTGCAGATCCAGGAGGGCGAAACCTATATCAGCCTGGCGGATAACAACCGGGTCAGGTATGTGGAGGTGGCTCCGCCCCGGGGAAATGTCTATGACCGCGAGGGCCGGGAAATCGTCACCAATCGTCCGTCATTCAACGTCGTGTTGAGCCGGGAAGACAACCGCCTCGATGATGAATTGGTCAAAAAGATCGCGGGAATCCTTGATGTAGAGGTAACGGTCATCCTCGACCGGATCAGAAAAATGGTCGGCACCCCTGGACATTTTCCCATCAGGCTGGCCGAGGATATTGACTGGGAAAAGGTGGCCGTCATTGAAAACAACAACCTGGATCTGCCTGGGATCAGGATCGAAGTGGTGCCCCTGCGGGTCTATCACTACGGCAATTATGCCTCGCACCTGATCGGCTACCTGGGGGAGATCAACGCGGCGGAACTCGAGGCCGGCGATCCGAAAGTGTACAAGCAGGGCGATCAGATCGGCAAGATGGGTCTGGAAAAACTGTATGAGGATGATCTCCGGGGGGAAAAGGGGCGGGAGTACATGGAGGTCAACGCCCTCGGCTTTGAACAGAAGGCTCTGAAAGGTGTTGAACCTCTGTCGGGCTCCGATCTGCAGCTGACCATCAACATGGAACTGCAGCGTGCCGCCGAGGAACTCATGGAGCAGGAGAACAAGGCCGGCGCTGTGGTGGCCGTTGAGGTAAACAGCGGCCGGGTGCTGACCGCGGCCAGTTCACCCCAGCTGAAACTTGATGAATTTATCGGCGGCATCTCGAGCAAGGCCTGGCAGGCCATGCTGGACGACCCGCGTCACCCCCTGATCAACAAGGTGGTGCAGGGACAGTATCCGCCGGCCTCGACATACAAAATCGTCACAGCTCTTGCCGGGCTCGGCGAGGGCATCATTACCCCGGATACCACCATTTTCTGCCCGGGTCATTTTCAGTTTGGCAACAGGACCTTTCGCTGCTGGAAAAAAGGAGGACACGGTTCCGTTAGCCTGCTGCGGGCTCTGTCCGAATCCTGCGACGTCTATTTCTATACTGTCGGCCAGAAGCTAGGGGTTGACCGGCTGGCCAGTTATGCACAGCGCCTCGGCCTTGGCCGGAAGACCGGCGTGGACATGGAGCATGAAAAGAGCGGGGTGGTGCCGACCTCGGACTGGAAAAAAAGAAAATATAATACCAAATGGTACGAGGGCGAAACCATTTCCATTGCCATCGGTCAGGGGTATGATTTGGCAACTCCGATCCAGATTTGCATGATGACCGCGGTCCTGGCCAATGGTGGGACCCTGTACCGACCGAGCCTGATCGAGAGCGTCCGCGATCCCGACGGACGGGTCCTGAAGACCTTTGCCCCGGAGGTGCAGGAACGATTTATCGGCCAGGGACAGAACATGAAATTGGTGCGGGAGGGGTTGGTGGAGGCGGTTAACGGTCAGCGGGGCACCGGGAAGTCGGCCAGGCTACCCAATATCACCGTGGCTGGTAAGACCGGGACCGGGCAGGTGGTCAGGCTCAAGCAATACGAGCATTTGGAGGAGGAGGAAATTCCCTACAAGTATCGCGATCATGCCTGGTTCACCTGTTTTGCCCCTGCGGAAAATCCGGAAATCGCGGTGACGGTTCTCGTCGAGCATGGCCTGCACGGAGGTTCAGCTGCCGCCCCGATAGCACGGGCAGTACTCGAGGCCTATTTCAAGGACAGGTTGGCCAAGGGGCAGGACGTGGCGTATGTACTGGTCCCTACTGATGATGACGCAGAGGGGGTGAACTGAATATGGAACGTACCCAGAATACCCAGCGACGATGGCAGATGTTGCGTTTTGACCGGCGGCTGGTCCATTATTTCGACTGGGTCATGCTGCTTCTTCTTATCCTGGTGAGCGCAATGGCCTTGGCCAACCTGTTCAGTTCCACCTGGAGCGGCGGGCCGCACGCCTCCCTCTTTTTTTACAAACAGCTCTACATCCTGCTCTTCGGCATCGCCCTGATCCTGCTGCTGGTCTCTTTTGACTACAAGGAACTGGAAACGCTGGGGTTTATATTTTACGGACTCGTTCTTCTGCTGTTGATCTATGCTGGATTTTTCGTGGAAAGCATTGCCGGCACCCAGCGGTGGATCGACCTCGGTTTTTTTCGCCTGCAGCCCTCCGAGCCTGCAAAGCTGGTATTGGTCATCGTTCTGGCCAGTTATTTTTCCCGGCGAGAAATTGGCAAGGGGTTCGGGATACTGGAACTCATCAAGCCGGCGATCCTTACCCTTGCCCCTTTTGTCCTGATTATGATCCAGCCTGACCTGGGCACGGCGATGATGCTGGCCATCCTTTTCTGTTCAATGATCCTCTTTGTCAAACTTCGCTGGTCGACTATTGCCATCCTCGGGACACTGGGAATCAGTACAGTCGTTTTCTTTTGGAAATTTCTGCTCAAGGACTACCAGCGCAACCGGATTGAAACCTTTCTCAATCCCGAGGGTGACCCCATGAACCAGGGGTACCAGATCATGCAGTCCAAGATCGCGGTGGGAAGCGGGCAGGCCTTTGGCAAGGGGTTCATGGAAGGGACCCAGGGCCACCTCCATTTTCTGCCGGAGCGCCACACCGACTTTGCCTTTTCGGTATGGGGCGAAGAATGGGGTTTCGCCGGCAGCGTCTTTTTTCTCGGCTGTTATTTTTTCATGCTGCTGTGGGGCATCAATATCGCCTTGTCGGCTCGGGATAAGTTCGGGGTGCTGCTGGCCTTCGGCCTGGTGATGCTCATTTTTTGGCAGGCGGTCATCAACCTGCTGATGATCATGGGGCTCCTGCCGGTGGTCGGCATCCCCCTGCCCCTGTTCAGTTATGGGGGGTCGTCCCTGCTGACAACCCTGATCTCCATCGGGCTGCTGATGAACATCAGGATGCGTCGCTTTCCGCTCAAGGGATGATGATTATTACATGATAATCAGAAGTTGTCAGAAGTGACATTCTCAGCGGAAAGGCGCCGGGTCACCAGACTGGCCAGGGCTGCGATAAACTGGGGGTCGTCATTGAGCGCCTGGGTCGATTCCAGGCGCATGCCGAGGTTTTGGGCCTGATCCCGGTAGAGCATCTCGATTTCGTACAGGGTCTCCACGTGGTCCGAGACAAAGCTGATGGGGACCATCAGGATGTTTTTGCACCCCTGGCCGGCCAGATCCTTAAGCAGGTCGGGGGTGGAGGGCTCCAGCCACTCCACGGGGCCGCTCCGGCTCTGAAAGCAGAGTTTCCCCTCCTGGCCGGTCAGCTTTTCCAGTGCCTTGATGGTGCGCAGCGTTTCTTCTAGATAAGGGTCGCCCTCGGCAATGAATTTCTTCGGCAGGCTATGGGCGCTGTAGACCACCTGGACCGGGCGGCCCTCGAATATATCCAGCCCCTCTCTGACCCGTGCCGCCAGGCACTCGATGTAGCCCGGTTCAGCTGGCCAGGAACGGATGTCAAGAACGGAAAGATCAGGGGCCAGTGCCCGGGCCGCGCGATGCAGGTCGGCAAGGGATGAACCGGTGGTGGCGATGGAATAGTGGGGGTAGAGGGGCAGGGCGACAACCTGCCGGATGCCGGCGCTGATCATTTCCTGCAGCGCCTCGGCGGCAAAGGGATGCCAGTAGCGCATGCAGGTCCGCACCATGAACCTCCCTCCTCCGTTCAGGGCAAGTTCCAAGGCCCTGGCCTGGCGGTCGGTGATCCGTCGGATGGGAGAGCCGCCGCCAATGAGCCGGTAGTTTTCGCTGGACTTCGGGGCCCGGCGCCGGGCGATACGCCGGGCGATGAATTTCTGGAGGAACGGTGGACCCAGGGGAATGATCTGCCGGTCCGAAAACAGGTTGCAGAGAAAGGGCTCCACATCCGCGAGGGTGTCGGGACCGCCGAGGTTCAGCAGCAGGACGCCTGTGGTTTTATCACTGTTCATGGGGGAAATGTACACGCTGTCCTTTCCCGGCGTCAAGAAAATGAACCACCTGCCCTTGATTTGAGGGGCTGCCTGTGACTATAATGTAATTATGAAGAGGTATTCATTCCCGCCATTACTCGCCGTTTTTTTTCCTGAACAAAGCAAAAGTCGTAAAAAGTTTTTGGTTAGGGCAGCAACATGGGGTTGCTGTCGTTCTCATAGTGGAGGAATTCTATGGAATTAAAGATTGAGGCCAGAAATCTCGACATGCGTAAAGGTTGGCTCGACAAAATCGAAGGAGAAAAGGCGAAATTGATTCGCCATTATGCCAACCTGGTTCTTTATCTGCGCGTGACCATTGAGAATACCGCTAATCAAAAGAAGGGTGGCT
Organism: Desulfobulbaceae bacterium; assembly: GCA_003508005.1. Lineage (GTDB taxonomy): Bacteria > Desulfobacterota > Desulfobulbia > Desulfobulbales > Desulfobulbaceae > UBA10518. The sequence goes on along the minus strand of DNUE01000042.1, from coordinate 65,803 downwards.
TTGAAGTTCGGCTGGTCGCCACAGTGCCCAATGATACGGTCGTCGTTAAGCGGCAGGGCGAGAAAGTGCTTGCGCTCCTGGTCGAGGCCTTTGATGTCCTTGGCCTGCAGTTGAAGGAATTTGTCCGCAAAAAACAGGACCACAAGGGCGTTAAGGCCCAGGGCGCGGTACTTGGCGGCAACGGTTCAGGTGTGATTCAACGGCTCTTCCCCCAGGATTCCTACGGTTTTATCGTCACCTCTGATTCCCAGGAGATCTTTTTTCACGAGACTGTGTTGAAGGACATGCTCATGACTGACCTGAAGGAGGGTGATCCGGTGATGTTCGGGGTAACGGAGGGTGAAATGGGTCCCCAGGCCACCTTTGTGAGGTCGGAAAAAGGCTGATCGCGCAGAATCACAGTAAATAAATACCAAGCCCCTGCATCCCCCGGCAGGGGCTTTTTGTTCTCTGAGCTTCGCCATTCCTGTAACACTCTTCCCTCTCAACAATACTCCCTCTTTCGATTCCGATTCCGACGCCGACCTCGATTTATTTTTCGTCTCCATCTGTTTTGTCACGCTTCAGGGTAAGAAAGAGATACGGGGTTTCTCCTCGCTTGGCCGGGCGCTTTACTGCTCTTCGCTCATGGTCGGTCTCGGGGTCGGTATCGGAATCGAGACAAACACGCGACAGCGTACAGGGCGGCATGTCCAGACCCCGCCGGAATTGGGGTGCGGATCGCGGGAATTCGGGGTATAGAGAATCTATGTCTTGCCAGGAAATTTATCTTATCGACGGCAGTGCCTATATTTACAGGGCCTACCATGCCATTGCCCCCTTGAACAACTCCCGGGGCCTGCCCACCCATGCCGTTTACGGGTTCATTACCATCCTGCGCCGGATCCTGCGGGAGCGTCAGCCCGAATCTTTGGCCGTGGCCTTTGACACCCGCGGGCCGGTCTTCCGCCACCGCCTCTACCCTCAGTACAAGGCCAACCGGCCGGCCATGCCCGACGACCTTGCCGTGCAGCTGCCCTATGTCAGGCAGGCCGTGCAGGCCTACAATATCCTCGCCCTCGAGGACGGGGACCAGGAGGCCGACGACCTTATCGCCTCGGTGGTCCATCGGCTCGGCAGCCGGGGTTGCCGGGCGGTTATCGTCTCCGGGGACAAAGACCTGCTGCAGCTTGTTTCGGACCAGGTTACCCTCTGGGACCCGATGAACGACCGGGTCATGGACCCGCAGGCCGTGCAGGCCAAGTACGGCCTGGCTCCGGGCCAGCTGCTCGATTATTTTGCCCTGACCGGCGACAGCTCCGACAACGTTCCCGGCGTGCCGGGCATCGGACCCAAGACCGCGGCCAGGCTGATCAGCGAGTATTCCTGCCTGGAGAAGCTGTACACCGGAGTCGAGTCAATGAAGCCCTCCAGGGTCAAGACACAGCTCCTGACTCACCGGGCGGATGCTTTTCTGGCACGGGATCTCATCCGGCTCAACCGGGAGGCGGTGGTGCCGGGCAGCTTAGAAGCGTATCGCCGACGCGATCCTGACCCGGATGCGCTGCGGGCCCTGCTCTCCGAGCTGGAATTCCATTCCCTTCTCAAGACAGAGGTGCCGGCCGGCAAGGTGGATACCCAGGGCTTTTCCCTGGTACGCAGCGGTCAAGAACTGGCCAGGCTGACCCGGCTGCTGGCTGAGGCCGAGTGGCTGGCCATTGATACCGAGACCAACTCGCTGGACCCTCTGAACGCCGACCTGGTTGGGGTTTCCGTATGCGCGAGCACGGAGGCTGCCTGGTATCTGCCCTGCGGTCATCGGGACGAAAACGGAGTCCTGGTGCCGGGCCAGCTCACTCTGGCGGAAATATCCGCGGCCCTGCGGCCCCTCCTTGCGGACCCGAAGCGGCCAAAGATCGGTCATAATTTGAAGTTTGACTGGACCGTGCTGTCCTCGCCGCGCAACGGCGGCCTGGTCATGGCCGGCCCCCTCTATGATACCATGATCGGGGCCTGGCTCCTTGATCCGGGCCGCAGATCGTACAGGCTCGATGACCTGTGCCTGGATTTTGATGTGAAGATGACCTCCTTTGCCGAGGTGGTGGCGGGTGACAAGCGCCCGGACAGCTTTACCAGGGTTGCCCTGGAGAAGGCCCGTGATTACAGCTGCGAGGATGTGTACGGCAGCCTCAGGCTGTTTCTCGAGCAGCGGCCGTCCTTGGAGAAACTTGGCCTGTGGTCGCTCTTTGCCGATGTGGAATGTCAACTGGTTCCGGTGCTGGCGGGGATGGAACGGGCAGGGATCACCGTGGACCCCGGGACGCTGGCCGCTCTGTCCGACGAGTTCGGCCGCAAGCTGGCGGAGTTGGAGAAGGATATTCACCGACTGGCCGGCCGGGAGTTTAACATCAATTCCACCCAGCAGCTGGGGGAACTCCTTTTCGAGGAGTTGAAGCTGCCGCGAGGGCGAAAGACCAAAACCGGCTATTCCACCGATGTCAAGGTTCTGGAGCGCTTGGCCCAGCAGCACGAATTGCCCCGCCTGGTGCTCGCTTATCGCAACCTGGCCAAGCTCAAGTCAACCTATGTCGATAAGTTGAGCAGTCTGGTGTCCGGCGAAAGCTGTCGGGTGCACACTTCGTTCAATCAGTGCGGCACCGCCACCGGCCGGTTGAGCTCCAGCAGCCCGAACCTGCAGAATATCCCCGTGCGCACCGAGGATGGGCAGCGCATTCGTTCTGCCTTTATCGCCGCGCCGGGCTGTGTCTTGCTGGCCGGCGATTATTCGCAGATTGACCTGCGGGTATTGGCCCATTATTCAAAGGACGAGGCCCTGCTGCAGGCCTTTCAAAACGGTGAGGACGTCCACCGCCAGACCGCGGCCGAGATCTTTTTCGTTGCCCCCCAGCTCATAACTCCAGAAATGCGGCGGGTTGCCAAAACCATCAATTTCGGAATCGTCTACGGCATGTCCAGCTTCGGCCTTGCCGAGCAGATGAATATCAGCCGCAAGGAGGCGCAGACCTTCATCGACCGTTATTTTGCCCATTTTCAGGGGATTCAGGTCTTTATGGGGGAGATCGTGGCCAAGGCCCGGCAGGATGGCTATGTTGCCACCCTGCTCGGTCGGCGCCGGCAGCTTCCCGACATCGGGCACCGCGACCGGACCCGCCGGGAGTTCGCCGAACGGATGGCCATCAACACTCCGATCCAGGGGACGGCGGCGGACATCATCAAGCTGGCCATGCTGCGGGTGGACCGTGAACTGCGCGAGAACAGACTGGGCGCCCGGATGCTTCTGCAGGTACATGACGAGTTGGTCCTGGAGGTGCCGGAGAACGAGATCGAGGCGACCAAAAACCTTTTGCGGGCGGCCATGGAAAACGTGATTCAGCTGGCGGTGCCCCTGGTGGTGAACCTTTCTGTCGGCAACAGCCTCGCCAAGGTTTAACAGCGGAGCGATTCGGTCAGTGTTGCTGAGGTGGATCGAGCAAGGCCGTCGCGACCTTTTTGTCACTCTGCCTGAGGGGGTTCTTTTCATTTGACTTTTCAGGGAACTGTGCTAGCGTTTTTTAACCCAATGGCGACGGCCTTGATAAAGGGCGGCAAGGTTGACTCTGCCGGTTCGTTGGGCAGTCAGTTCGTTGTTCAGAGAGAAGAGTGAGGTGGCTATGAATCATCGCAGGGCCATTCGGATCCTGATGCTGAGTCCTATCTATTTTCGCCTGAGCTTGGCGCAACGGCGGGAGCTGGTGAAGGAGTACTGCCGGCTTTTCAGTAACAGCACCGCGGCAAGATCCGGTAAGTGATCTCAATCCGGCTGGGGAGTTGCCCTGTGAGGTTGAACATGGATAATGAGAGGGAACGGCGGCAGTATCCACGATTTCAGGTCGGCGAGGGAGCCTTTGCCTTCATCAACAACATCCCCTTTTCCATCCTGAACGTCAGCGCCGGCGGCATGAATCTCCAGTCGAATCTCTACGATGATCCCCTGCCTGAACATTTGACTCTTGATATTTTTCTGAGAAATGAAAATTTTTTTCTGCAAAACATCCCGGTGCGTCTGGTCCAGATCAGGAATACAAGGACGCCCTTCATGTCAACCCAGCTTCGCTGTTTTGGCCTTCAGTTTGGCGAACTGAATGAACAGCAGAAAACCCGTATCGACTATTTCATATCCCATAGTTCGCTGATTAATGCCTGATCGAGGGCTTTCTCTGTTCCCGCTTCCTCCCAGAAGATTTTCTTGAAAACCGTTGCCTGGTGCCCTCTCTTTGGCGGGTAACTTGCAGGTCTTCCGCTCGCAGTCGACAAGATCAGGTTGACAGTATATTGTTCTGCTCATATAATAATATACTGAGTTAATTGATTATTATCGTCAAATGACCGCGCCGCGCCATATGGACGGCGAGAATAATTCATCGTTGGGCGGGCTTTTTTTGGTTAAATTGCGAATATTATTTAATAAATATTGAAGAGCGGTCCTGCTTTCCTCATGATAAAAAGAATCTGGCCATGAGCACCCTCAATCCTCATTCTCCCCGGCTGAAAAACGCGATCCTCAGGGGGGTCTATGACGAAAACCTTAGGATGAACTGTGCTCAGTTTACCCCCCCCAAGAAGCCCGGGAGGAGCAGAATCCGTTCCTCCATCCTGCTGGCGGCGGGGCTGCTGGTGGTTGTTGGGGCTGTTCATCTCTATCGAATGCTGCCCGCAATCGATCCCGCGAAGGCGTCGCCAACCGTTTCCGTCGCGGCTGTTCAGAATTCGGAACCCCTGCCGCCAGCCAGAGAGGGGGCAAAGGTCCACGATCCCCTTGGCGCTTCGCCCTTCAACGCCAGGAATTCATTTGTTCTGCAGCCGCCCGAGGCCGTTGGGGCGGTTATCAGTGGCGACCGGCTGCTGGATTACAGCCTTATCCTCAATAACGACCAGGTGCGCCTCAGTTCGATTTTCGGGCTTGATGTGCAGACCATTGTCATAGATCCCGGCCATGGCGGCATCGATCCCGGCGCCATCGGGCCCATGGGCACCAAGGAAAAGGACGTGGTCCTGGATATTGCCCGTCGTCTGCGCGACAGGCTGGTGGCCAATGGCCGGTACAATGTCATTCTGACCCGTGATGACGACTCCTTCCTGACCTTGGCGCAGCGCGTGGAGATGGTCAACTCAATCCATGCCGACCTGTTCATTTCGCTGCATGTCAATGCCCTGCCGCAGGAAAGGGCTAACGTCATTGAAACCTTCTATTACGGCCCGCCCACGGACGAGGAAACCCTGCGGATCGCTGAGCAGGAAAACCGTGGTTCCGGCATCCTGTCCAGTGATTTTGAAAGCATGATCAAAAAGATCGGCAACACCTTCAAGGAGCAGGAGTCGGCTACTCTGGCCGCGACGATCCAACATAGTCTCTTCACGAACGTCAAAAAGTATGATAAGAATACTGCCGATGCCGGGATCAAAATTGCCCCGTTTGTCGTGCTTCTGGGGGTTGATGCGCCGAGTGTCCTGGTTGAAATTTCCTGCATCAGCAAAAAACATGAAGAACTGAAGCTGAATCTGCCCGCTTACCGCGAGGAGATCACCTCGTTTCTTGCGGAGGGGACAACCCGTTATCTTGCCAGAAGAAATTTACACATTGTCAAAGGAGAGGAGAATGACAAAAAAGTCCGCAGAAACAACAGTTGAGGAGAAGATGATTGTCGGGATTGACCTGGGGACGTCACGAAGCGCAATTTCCGCCAGCAATGGCAAGAAGAAATGGGTTGACAGCTATGTAGGCTGGCCTAAGGATTTCATCGCCAAAAAAGTGGTGGGCAAGCCTATTCTTTTCGGAAAGGAGGCCCTTGACCACCGTCTCTCCCTCGACCTCTACCGGCCGTTGAAAAACGGGGTGATCAAGGAGGGGACCGCCCGGGACGAGGAGGCGGTCAAGGAGTTGATCCATCACCTGATTTCCCTGGTCCAGACCAAGAGCGATACGGAAAAGGTCAGGGCAGTGGTGGGTGTGCCGGCGGAGTCCTTCAAGGTCAACAAGGTGGCGATCAAGAAGGCGGTTTCCGAGTATGCAGAGTCGCTGCTGGTGGTCTCCGAGCCTTTTGCCGTGGCCTACGGGGTCAACGCCCTGGACAACGCCATGGTCATCGACATCGGCGCCGGAACTGTGGATTTCTGCATCATGCACGGCACGGTGCCCAGCGAGGATGATCAGCGCACGGTCCTTACCGCCGGCGATTACATTGATCAGCAGCTGTACAACTTCCTTGACGAGCGGTATCCCCACTCGGACTTCAATCTGAACATGGTCCGCCGCTTCAAGGAAGAGTTCAGTTTCATCGGCGAGGCGGAACGACCGGTCAAGGTCGAGATCCCGGTGGACGGCCGTCCGACCAAGCATGACATCACCGAGGAATTGCGGAGGGCCTGTGAAAGCATCCTGCCGGCCATTGTGGAGTCCACCCTGGAATTGATTGCCAAGTTCGACCCGGAATACCAGAATATCATTCGCCAGAATATCATCCTGGCCGGTGGCGGGAGCCAGATCAGCGGGCTCGGCGAATACCTGGAAGGGGTGCTTAAAGAATACGGGCCGGCCAAGGTGCAAGTTGTCGATGACCCCCTGTACGCGGGGTGTGACGGCGCCCTGGCCCTGGCCGAGGATATGCCGGAGGATTACTGGACCGATCTGTGATATCAGAAGACAGAAAGCTGATGACAGAGGGCGGTGGACGGAAGGATTCCGTTGTTCATCCCCGGTGAGAAATAATGAATATTGGGAGAGGGTTTAGGGTGTTAGGAAAACGGTACGGTTTTCCCTGCCCCTAAACCCCTACTCCCAAAAAAACCTGATAAACCTTTAAGGCTGACTTATTTCCGGTCCACCAGGGGCATAAATTCCCGGGCCGGTTCGCCGTTGTACACCTGGCGCGGCCGGCCGATCTTGGTGGTCGGGTCCTCGCGCATCTCCTTCCATTGCGCCAGCCAGCCCGGCAGCCTGCCCAGGGCGAACATCACCGTGAACATATTGCTTGGAATCCCCAGCGCCCGGTAAATGATCCCGCTGTAGAAGTCCACGTTCGGGTAGAGATTGCGCTCGATAAAGTATTCTTCTTTGAGCGCAATCTCCTCGAGTTTGTGTGCAATATCGAGGAGCGGGTCAGAGATATGCAGGACGCCGAGAATTTCATCGCAGGCCTTTTTGATGATCTTGGCCCGGGGGTCATAGGTCCTGTACACTCGATGGCCGAAGCCGGAAAGCCGGAAAGGATCGTCCTTGTCCTTGGCCTTGTCGATGTATTTGCTGATGTTGCAGTCATCGGCGTAGATGAGTTCAAGCATATCAATGACTGCCTCGTTCGCCCCGCCGTGCAGCGGGCCCCAGAGGGCATTGATCCCGGCGGAAACCGCGGCATAGATGTTGACCCCGGCGCTGCCCACCAGGCGGACGGTCGAGGTGGAGCAGTTCTGCTCATGGTCGGCATGCAGGATCAGGAGTTTGTTGAGCGCGGCAACGACTTCTGGCCGGACCTCGTAGGGATGCACCGGCTTGTCGAACATCATATTCAGGAAATTGCCGCAGTAGCAGAGGTCGTGCCTGGGATAAACCAGCGGCTGGCCCATGGATTTCTTGTAGGAAAAGGCGGCAATGGTGCGGATCTTGGAAATCAGCCTGGTCGAGGTCACGTCAAAGTCTTCCAGGGGGTCGTCGCTCAGCTCCGGATAGAAATTGCAGAGGCTGTTGACCATGACGGACAGGATGGACATGGGCGAGGCATGGGACGGAAAGTGATCGAAAAAATGGATCATGTCCTCATGGAGGAGGGCAAAGCGCCCAAGCAGTTCCCTGAAGGCCAGCAGTTCATTTTCGTTGGGGAGCTTGCCGTGCAGCAGCAGATAGGCGACCTCGACAAAGATGCAATTGCTGGCAAGGTCCTCGATAGCGTAGCCCCGGAAGCGCAGAACTCCATTCTTGCCGTCGAGATAGGTGATGCCGCTGGTGCAGGAGCCGGTGTTCTTGTAGCCGGTATCCAGGGTAATGTAGCCGGTATTTTGGAGCAGGCCGGAGATGTCGATGGCCTTGTCGCCCATGGTTCCCTGTATCAGGGGCAGGTGATATACCCTGCCGTTCACTTTGAGTTCCGCGGTTGAAGGGGTGGAGTTGGCGGGCATTGCTTTTCCCTTACATCTTTGTTTGTTGATTCAGTTTTGCCAGGGTCATTGACGGTTGGCGCGACGGTCATTACAATTAAATAATAATATGGAAAATCCAGGCAGCATGCAGCTGTTCACGTATACCGATTATAAAGATCGCGGAGCCTGACATCAACGCGGCCAACAAAGCAGGTTCCAGGATATCCAGGATTACTCTAGTGATTACGGAATATAAACTTTAATTATACCAAATTTTCGAGAATAATTCAAGACACATGCTGAGAAAACCGATAGTTGACCTGGGGCCACGGATACGGGCCTATGAAAATGATACCGGGCAGAGGTGAGCGCTATGCTTGGCGTCTGCGCCGGTTCGTCAATGAGGTGACGGTCTACCCGGTATCCTGTGAACGCCTGGCCGCCGGTCGCAGCGATGAAGAGTGGCTGGAAGCGGTGCTGCGGGGAGGGGCCCGCATCGTGCAGCTCAGAGACAAGGTTTCCAGTGACAAGCGGCTTCTCGCCAAGGCTCGATATTTCCGGCAACGGACCCTTGATGCCGGCGCCCTTTTCCTGGTCAATGATCGGGTGGACGTTGCGCTGCTCGCGGATGCCGACGGCGTACATGTAGGGCAGCAGGATCTCCCGCCCGGGGAGATAGCCCGGCTGGCGCCTGATCTGCTGATCGGGATCTCGTGCAACAGCGAGGAGCAGGCCCGGAGGCTTGGCCGGCAGGAGCTGGAGGGGATCGCTGCCTTTTCCTATTTCAATATCGGTCCTCTGTTTCCGACCCGGACCAAAGAAGGATTGGCCGAGTTTCTCGGCCCGGAAGCAGTCGGCCGCTTTTCATCCAATCTTTCTTCGCCCTTCACGGTGATGGGCGGGATAAAACTGGAGCACATTCCCCAGCTGTTCGCCCTCGGCGCCCGGCGTATCGCCTTGGTTACGGCACTGAGCCAGGCACCGGATATTGCCGCCGAGACGGCCCGCTGGGTACAGGCGATTGCAATGGCCCGGAGAGGACTCCATGAATGAATTCGAGATACAGATGAGGACGATCAGGAATTTGATGAGTTATGCCGTTCCTGAGAACCGGTTGGCCGAAGCCGAGGACCTGCTGGACATCTATCGGCATGACCGCATTGCCCTTGATCTGCTCCAGGAGTTCTACAGCTTTCTGCCGGATGCGCATAACGACTGGGTCCGCGAGATCCTCCTGGTTCGCCGCAGGCGGGGCATGTTCCTGCTGGCGGCGATGACCGAGACGACTGGCTATCTTTATCTGGTGTCCGGCGAGGGGGTGGAGTTCCAGGGGTTGCTTGCGGATGGACCTTGGGACAGGGATCTGCTGGATTTCTTCGGCTACAGCGGTCGGGAGCAGTTCATGGAGGAGGGCAGCTCCTTGGACGGGTATCAGGTCTATGAGCCCATGGACAGTGATCAGGATATCTGTCCCTCCTGCCATGTGGCGACCGGCGAACTGCATGAGCTGGGCTGTCCGGTGGAGGTGTGTCCGTGGTGCGGCGGACAATTCATATACTGCAGCTGCCGCTATGACCAACTCGGCATTGATGTCATGGAAAGCGAGGAGGATCTGCTCCGCCTCGAGCAACTCCTCAATGCGCAGGGAAGAATCCCCTATTCACCCGAGCAGCGACCCACCTTCCTGGATGACGGTCCGGGAGTGATTATCGATTAAGTATGTAACTAATCCTCCACATTAATGGATTGCAGGTACTGGAACAGGTCGGAATTTGAAGAAAGGACCAGGGATGTGTTATCGGTGATAATGTCCCGGTAGCTTTCCAGACTTTTCTGGAAGGCATAGAATTCAGGATACTTGCCGTAGACATCGCCGTAAATCTTCGTGGCCTCGGCATCAGCCTTGCCTTTGATGGTGGTGGCCTCCATCTTCGCGCCCGAGGTTATCTCCTTGAGTTCCCGCTCCACCCGGCCGAGGATCTCGGCCTTCTGCCCCTCGCCCAGGGAACGCTTCTCCGCGGCGATCCGCTTGCGTTCGGAGATCATCCGGTCGTATACCTTCAGGCGGACGGACTCGATATAGTTTACCCGCTTGAACATCACTTCAATCAGTTCGATTCCGTACTGGGGGGTTACCTTGGAGGCGGATTCCAGCACCAGTTGGCTGATAGTGTCCCGGCCCAGCTTCGGGGGATGGGTCAGGTCGGCGCTGGCCTGGTCGGAGATCATGAATTCCTGAGACCAGTCGGAGGAACGGATAATCTCAATGAGATCGTTCTTGTTCACCAGATCCCGGACCGTGCCGTCGAGGATATTGTCGAGCAGGCTCATCGCCCTGGCCTCGGAACCCACGGCCTGCATGAAGCGCAGGGCATCCGAGATGCGCCAGCGGGCGGTGTTTTCCATGTAGATGAAGGTTTTGTCATTGGTCGGGATCTGGTTGGGATCGCCGTCCCAGATCAGGATCTTCTTTTCGAAGATGTTGATTTTCTGGATGAACGGCGTTTTGAATTTGAGCCCGGCCTCGGTGATCGGGCGGCCCACCGGGGCACCGAACTGGGTGATGACCGCCTGCTTGCCTTCTTCCAGGACATAGAATCCGTCCCAGACGGTAACGCCCAGGGCGACGACGATGATCAGCAGCACAAGTTGAATGAATTTCTTCATGGGATCCTTTTTCACATCAAGAGTTGACGAGAGTCGTTATTTGGCGGCTGCCGGACTTGTGGTGTCGGCGGCCGGGTTTTTTCCCTGCTTGCGGCTCAGGTCCAGGAACGGCAGCAGCGGCGTCTGCTGTCCCTTGTCCATGACATAGACCTGGTCGACATTGGGCAGGATGTCCTGCATGGCCTCCAGGTACATCCGCCGCCGGGTGACCTCCTTGGCGGTCAGGTACTCGTTGACAATGGAGGTGAAGCGGGCAGTTTCGCCCTTGGCTCGGTTAACCCGCTCCACAGCATAGCCGTGGGCTTCCTCGATGATCTGCTTCGCGCTGCCGCGGGCCTTGGGGATAACCCGGTTGTAGGTCTCCTCCGCCTCGTTGACCAGCCGCTTCATGTCCTGGTCAGCCTCATTCACTTCGTTGAAGGCGGGTTTGACCTGATCCGGGGGGTTGATGTCCTGGAGCTGCAGGGTGATCACCTTGACCCCGGATTCCATGTTGTCCAGTTCCTCCTGCAGTTCCCGCCTGGCATTGCCGGCCAGTATTTCACGGTTGCTGAGCACATAGTCAAAATCCATGTTGCCGACAATCCGCCGGGTGACCATTTCCGAGGCGTCGCGGACGGCCTGGGGCACGTTCTGCACCTTGAACAGAAAGTTGACCGGGTCGCTGACAATGTACTGGACGATCCAGGCCACATTGATGACATTCTTGTCGCCGGTCAGCATGAGCGACTCCATATCAAAACCCTTGCGGTCAAAATCTGACTGTCTGCCAGGGGTGCGGGTGCGGAAGCCGAATTCCTCCGTCCTGACTGCTTCCACATTGACCTTGGTCAGAGCTTCCATGTAGGGGATCTTGAAATGCAGGCCCGACGTGGTGGTCCGGTCGAATTTGCCGAAGCGCAGGACAACACCGACCTCGCCCGGAGCAATGGTGAAAAAAGAGGAATACAAAACCTGGAAGATCAGGATTAAGGCAATGATCGGGACGATTTTTCCGGTCCCGGCAAACGGACCTTGCGGCTGTTCGGGTTCTTTTCGGTCCGGCGGCTGGCCCGGACCTTCATCCTGGCCGGCAAAGGTATCCCTGATTTTCTGGATGATCGCCGCAAGGATGTCCTCGGGCGAGGAGGGCTTTTTTCTCTGCCCCCACGGTGACTGCTGATCGTTCATGGCCATGAGATTCTCTTGTTCGTGGTTCGGGTTGTTCAGGTTAGAGGCTGATGACTTTAAGCCGCTGGGTGTTTTGCGGATGAAAGCATGAAGTGAAATATGCCGAATTGCGTATGGACTGCATGATATCTCCTCGGAAAATCAGCGGCCTCAACCTATGTGCCTGAAGAATTCTGGTTAGTAACATACTGGAATGGTCCTGCTTTGCAAACATTTTTTGCCCTGCGGCCTTGAATATGGGCTGTTCAAGGCGCTTGCGATCCGTGGGGGAATCCTCCGCCGGGACCTGGTCACGGGGCTCGGGGCGCAAACGCAACCTGATATCAGTTCAGCGCTATTGACCAGCTGATCAGGATGACCGCCAGGGTCAGGACGAATAATTTTTCCTGGAGCCCGGAACGGTTGATCACCCTTCCCACGCGGAACTGCCGGGCCAGGATGCCGAGGACCAGGCCGCAGAGAAAGCCGAACAGATGGGCGCCAAGATCGGTGCGTTCTCCTTCCGTCCCGAGCATGGCCAGCAGGCCTGCGCCTGCCCCAATGGGAACAAGCAGGGTGCGCAAGCGCGTCAGCGGTCCGGCGAGCACCTGCAGGCCGCTGAGCAAACCGATTCCGGCAAAAATGGCAGTGGAAAAGCCCACGGACAGGTGCGCCGCCTCGCGGATCGAGATATTGCAAAAATTGCCCAGTGCCCCGCAGAAGACAAGAAGGAGGGAGGCCAGCCCGTAGCCGACGGTCCGGCTGAGCAGATGGACAATGAAGCCGCCGATGATGCAGTTGCCGAGAAGGTGCACCTGGTCGGCATGCAGGGTAAGGGCGGTGATCAGGCGCCACCACTGGCCCTGTTCCAGAATCATGCTGCTGTCAATTGCTCCGCGGGCAAACCAGGGAACATCGTCCTGCCAGGGCCCGGTGACCAGATAGAAGACAGCCAGGCTGCCGATAGTCAGTAGGGTGGGGGGATTGCCGCTGTATCCTACGAACTGAGGTGCCGGCGGCCGCTCGGGCCAGCCCCGGTTTTCCTCGAAATAGCTCTCCAGTTGGTCGCGGGAAAGGTCGGCAAGTTCGGCCGGCACGGTCAGCCGTGTTCGCTGCGGGTTCAGGGAATGTTTGATCCCCACTGCGCTCAAGACGAGGGAACAGTCCGCAAGGTACTCGGGCGAGCCCGAGGCGACCACCGGATCACCCTGGTCATCGGCCGAGCCGGGTTCGATGTGCTGGGTTTCTTTTTCGGGCATGCCTCGGGGCAGAAAAAGGGAGTCGGTTTTGAAACAGGTACGCTATACTTTTAAGTACGATTCTGCGGAAGGCAATGGTATCATGCTCCTTGGGATACTGAAGAGGCCACAGTTTGCCCGGGGAAGAGCACTGCCCAGGAGGGAAGGGAGAGAATTTTCGCAACCATGAAGGGTCTTCATTATGGCTGGCTGATCGTTGCCGCGGGCTGTCTGTGCATTTTTGCCTGCCTGGGGCTTGGCCGCTTTACCCTGGGCATGCTCCTGCCGGCCATGGGCGGCTCGCTGCACCTCAGCTATTCCCAGATGGGGCTGATCGGCACCTGCAATTTTTGCGGGTACCTGCTGGCGGTCCTCGGTTGCAGCAGGGTGCTGACGGTGCTTGGGGCGAGAAACCTCATCACCCTGGCCCTGCTGCTGATCAGCTGCTCTGCCGCCATGATCGGCCTGGCGCAGGGATTGGCCGCAGTGGTCGTGCTCTATACCCTGACCGGCATCGGCAGCGGCGTGGCCAATGTCTCGATGATGGGCCTGGTCACCGCCTGGTTCGGAAGCAGCCTGCGGGGCCGGGCCGCCGGTTTTGTTGTGATCGGCAGCGGTTTTGCCATACTGCTGTCCGGCCAGGTGATTCCCCTGCTCAACAGCCTGCGGCCCGAAGGCTGGCGGCTGAGCTGGTTCGCCTTGGCCGCAACCGTGCTCACCGTGGCGGTCATCTGCTGGGCGGTGCTGCGCAACAGGCCTCAGGACATGGGCCTCTCCCCGGTCGGCGAGAGCAGGGTGCAGGTCCAGGGCATGCCGCGGGCAGTCTTCAAGCCGCTGGATCGCAGGGTTATTCTCCACTGCGGGTTCATCTATTTCCTTTTCGGCTTCACCTATGTGATTTATGCCACCTTTATTGTCACCGTACTGGTCGAGGAATACGGTTTTTCCGAGCAGGTGGCGGGCGGGTTCTGGTCCTGGGTCGGTCTGCTGAGCCTCTTTTCCGGACCGGTCTTTGGCACCCTGTCGGATCGCCTCGGCCGTAAGGCCGGCCTGATGGCGGTCTTTGTGATCCAGACCCTGGCCTATCTCCTGGTGGGCTTTCAACTTGAGGGGGCGGCGCTGTTTGTCTCCATCGGCTGTTTCGGCCTCGTTGCCTGGAGCGTACCCTCCATCATGATCGCCCTGGTGGGTGACCTGGTCGGCAGCCAGAACACGGTTAAGGCCTTTGGCCTGATCACCTTCATTTTCGGGATCGGGCAGATCATGGGCCCCTATGTGGCCGGCCTGCTGGCGGAGTCCTTCGGCGATTTTTCCTGGGCCTTCCTGCTGGCCGCTGCCATGACCGTGCTGGCCGTCTTCATCTCCGCCCGACTGACCGTGCAGCAGACGCAGACTCCGCCAGGTCCATAAGAAAGAGCTGGAGCACCGGTTGTTGATCCGGCAATTACAAGCTGCTGAAGGAACAGATAAGGCTGTTTCGAGCCAAACTGCGGCTCGGACTGCTCTGTCCCTTTGAGCGGAACTTTTTGCGCAGGAGTTGGAGAGGGCCCTGCAGGAGGGCCAGCGGGGTAGGCGGGCAGCCGGGGATGGCCATTTTCACGGGGATCAGGTTAGGCATTCCGGGCAACGCAGGCTTATATAGCCTCCAATTTTGCCGCTTGGCGACATCACCACCTGCCACACCTGGGTATGCCTGGCGCGGAAAGCTCCGGCCAGGGAGAGCAGATAGAAGCACCACATCCTGCGGAACCGTTCGCTGTATTTTTCTTTCAGGATGGGCCAGTGGCGTTGGAAGTTGTCATGCCAGGCCATCAGCGTCCTGTCATAGGAGATGCCGAAATTGTGCCAGTCTTCCATTATTAAGAGCCCTTCGATAGCTGAACCGACCTGCCTGATGGAGGGGAGCATGCCGTTTGGAAAGATGTATTTGTCGAACCACGGATCGCAGGTGCGCGAGGTCTGATTGGCTGCTATCGTGTGCAGGAGGAACAGACCCTCATCGCTAAGGCAGTGACGGACGACTTTCATGAATGTCCGGTAATTTTTATAGCCGACGTGCTCAAACATTCCCACCGACACGATGGCATCAAAGGTATCGGAAATTTCCCGGTAGTCCTGAAGACGAACCTCAATGGGTAGCCCCGCGCAGCGCTGCCTGGCCAGTTCTGCCTGCTCCCTTGACACAGTAACCCCCACCGCCTCAACCCCGTAGCGGCGGGCGGCAAACCGGAGCAGGCTGCCCCAGCCGCAGCCGATATCGAGCAGCCGCATGCCGGGCGCAAGGCGCAGCTTGCGGCAGATCAGATCCAACTTGGCTTCCTGGGCCTCGTTCAGGTTTTTTGCGTCCTGCCAGTAGGCGCAACTGTAGACCATGCGATCATCAAGCATCAGCCTGAAAAGATCGTTGCCGGTATCGTAATGCTGTTCCCCGACTTGAAACGCCCGGCGCCTGCATTGGCAGTTGAGGACGCAGGCCTTGAGGTAGCTGATGACCATGGGAGGGGTGAGCCGGAACTTCCGGTCGGTCCCGTGCCGGAGCAGCTTGAAAAAAAATTGGTCAAGGGCTTCGCAGTGCCACCAGCCGTCCATGTACGATTCGCCCAAGGCCAAGGAGCCAGAGGAGACGATGCGATCGAAGAAGCCGCGGTTGCTGACGGTGATATCCCAGGGGCGGCTGCCGTTGACTTCGATGTCAGCTTGGGAGAGGAGGTCGGTGAGGTACTGCTCGCTTGAGTTGTTGATGAATCCCATCATGGCAAAACATCCTCTTTATGGTTCTTGAAAAAACAAACGACATAAGAAGATATCTTACAGGAGGAGTGAATCCTCGCTGATACAGGACTCAAGGATGAAAAAAGGGAGGCAGCCGGAAAGCCAGCACTCTTGTTATCTTTAATAAGTATATAGCTGTTTGCGGCGCACTTCAATGGCGAATTGCACCGTCTTCCTATTTCCTCACTTGGGGAAAAGTTTGTTTACTCAATTGGCGATGCAGGCAGCCTTCAGCGTCACGAAGCAGACCAGGGCATAGCGGGCCAGCTTGCCGCTCAGGACGAGGAGGAGAAATCGGGCGAAGCGGATGCGGAGAATCCCGCCTGCCAGGCAAAGGGGATCCCCCACTACCGGCAGCCAGGAAAGAAGGAGGGACCATGCGCCGTAGCGGGAATACAAGGACTCTGCTTTTTTCTGCTGCGCGGGGCTGATGCGCAGCAGCTTGCCGATCAGAAGGGGTGCCCCCCACAGGCCGATACAGTAGGTGGTGCAGGCGCCCAGGGTGTTTCCCGCGGTCGCGGCCACCACCGCGGGAAAGGGGTCATGACCCCTGATGAGCAGGGCGACCAGCAGCCATTCGGAACCGACAGGGACAAGGGTGGCCGCCAGAAAACCGAGAACGAACAGCGCCAGGGTCCCCTGGTTGAGAAGAAATTCCTCCATGAGGAAGGGAAGGGGGGGCGCTAGTTGGTCAGCGATCGGACTGGCGCCGGGATCCGGCCGCCGCGGCGGACAAAGTTGTCGGCGGAGACCCTGCTCACCGCCATGACCGGCGCTTCGCCGAGTAAGCCGCCGAAGTGGACTGAGTCGCCGACATCCTTGCCCGGGGCGGGTATGATCCGCACTGCGGTGGTCTTGGCATTGGCGCAGCCGATGGCCATTTCATCGGCGATGATCGCCGCCAGGGTTTCGGCGCTGGTGGCGCCGGGTATGGCGATCATGTCCAGTCCCACGGAGCAGACGGAAGTCATCGCTTCGAGCTTTTCGATGGTGATCGCGCCGGCCCGGGCCGCCCGGATCATGGAGGCGTCCTCGCTCACCGGGATGAAGGCACCGGAAAGGCCGCCTACCGAGGAGGAGGCAAAGAGGCCGCCTTTTTTGACTGCGTCGTTCAGCATCATCAGCGCGGCGGTGGAACCGGGGGCGCCGGGCATGGCCAGCCCCATGGTTTCCAGGATCTGACCCACCGAGTCGCCCTCGGCCGGGGTGGGTGCCAGCGACAGGTCGAGGATGCCGAAGGAGACGCCCAGCTGCCGCGCCATTGCCCTGCCGATCAGTTCGCCGGCGCGGGTGATCTTGAAGGCGGTCTTCTTGATTGCCTCGGCCACCTGGCCGAGATCGGCGTCGGGACCGAGGTTTTCCAGGGCGCGCCGCACCGCGCCGGGTCCGCTCACCCCAACCAGGATGGAGCTTTCGCTTTCCCCTGGGCCATAGAAGGCACCGGCCATGAAGGGGTTGTCCTCCACCGGGTTGGCAAAGAGGACCAGCTTGGCGCAGCCGATGCCGTCCTGGTCCCTGGTGCGCTCGGCGGTCTTCTTCATGATCCGGCTCATGGTGTAGCAGCCGTCCATGTTGATCCCGGACTTGGTGGAGGCGAGAACCACCGAGGCGCAGAACCTTTGGGTGGCGGCCAGGACCTCGGGCATCGCGGTAATCAGGGCCCGGTCGATGGCGGTTTCGCCCTTCTGGATCATCGCCGTGTACCCGCCGATGAAATTGACGCCGACCGCCGCCGCCGCGCTGTCGATCGCGTGGGCAACCTCGATGAAGGCCGATGGGTCGGCGGTTGGCACCACCAGGGACAGGGGGGTCAGGCTGATCCGCTTGTTGATGATCGGCAGGCCGTACTCGGCGGAGACATCGTCGGTCTTTTCGCTCAGCCCTTCAGCGCCGGCCAGGATTTTCTCGCGAACCTTGCGGGCGCAGGCAGCCGGATCCGGGTCCGCGCAGTCAAGCAGGGAAATGCCGAGGGTCACCGTCCGGATGTCCAGCTTGTCTTCGGCGATCATCCCTACAGTTTCCAGGATCTCTTCGCTGGAGAATTTCACGGCTGCTATACCCGGTGCATGTATTGAAAGACTTCCGAATCCTGCACGGTGACCTTGAGCGACATGCCGGCCACCGAGTCCTGCAGCCTCTCCGTGATCTCGGGCAGGGAAAGCCTGGATTTGATGCGGTCGGCCAGCAGGGTCATGGCAAAGATCTCGCCGCCGAGGATCGTCTGGTTGATGTCGATGATGTTGATGGTGGATTCGGCCAGGGTCGTGGCGATCCGGGCCACGATGCCGACCTCGTCCTTGCCGATGACCGTGACGATGATCTCTTTCCGCTTCTTTTCCATTGTCCTTCCTCAACGGACGTTTCCGCCTGCTGCTTTCGCGCAGAGACCTCAAGTTTTCTTTTGTCCGAGTTGTATCACCCCTTTTTGATATTTGCGAGCACTCTTTCCTTTGTCTTCCTCCTGATTTCCGGTCAGAGAAAACTCAGCGGACAGTTTTGTCATGTTCAGGAAAAGATAAAGGGGACAGCCGGAGGTACGCCGGCTGTCCCCTTTAGTCAAGAAGGATGCGATGGACTTTTAGTTTAATTTAGGCTTGATGATTTCGCAATCGCATTCCGGATCCGTGATGTCCAAAAGCAGGAATTTGACATCATATCCGTTTTTTACCAGTTCATGATAGGCAAGGTCGGCCCTGGCCCCGGTTGAGCAGTGCACGAAGATCCGCTTTCCCTTGGGGATTTCGTTCAGCCGCTTGGGAATTTCATCCAGGGGAATATTGACGGTATTGGTAAAAATGCCGAACTCGGCGATTTCCTCATCGGTGCGGGCGTCGATGACAAAGACGTCAGGGAGTTCGCCCTTAGTGGCTTTTCTGAACTCGTCCACCGACACTTCGCCCTTGCCGAGCTGGCGGACCCAGCGAATTTCATTGGAGAAAATCGGGCCTTTGACAATTACGCCGTATTGCCAATCCACCCAGCCCTTGTAGTTGCCGGGAACCAGCGATACGTTTTTGAACCCGTCATCAAGCAGGTCTTGATAGGCGTTCAGCACTTCCTCTTCATTGTCGCTGTAGAGGACGACCGGGGCATTACGCGGGATGTCGTTGGCCCTTTTCTCCAGGGTCGAGTAGGGAACGACCACGGCACGGGGAATCCTGCCCTCGATGGCTGCGCCGTCTTTTCTCAGGTCTAGGAGGACGATATTGCCCTTTGCGACGAATTCGTACGATGCGTAGACGGGATACCCTTCCTTGATCCAGGCAGGAATGCCATCAAGAAATGCGCGGACATTGGTGTAGCCAAGTTTTTTCGCCAGACCGGCGTTTTCGGTGGTCATGCCTCACGTGACACCCTGACAGTAAAAGACGATCAGGCTGTTCTTGTCCGCGGGCAGGACTGCCGCTCCCTTTTCTTTCAGCACGGGCACCGGGATATTGATGGCGCCGGGAATATGCGCCGGATTGTACCTGAATGGCGGACGCGCATCAACCAGGGTTATCGGTGATTTGTCTTCCACGAGTTTGAACAGCTCGTCCACTTTGATCTCGGTCACGCCTTCAGGGAGCTTGGCCAGTTTCGGCTTGATGACCGTGGCAAACTTGTCCTCACCCCGCTGCTCCCAGGTGATGATCGCCGCTTCGCCTTGCTCAGCGAACTCAAGGCCGGTGGTCTTGTCGTCGAACTTGAGCATGTGGGTTACCGCGGCATCCCCCTGGCCGACCTGGATGGAGACGGTTTTGGCCTTGTTCGATTTGCCGGTGACAGACCCGGTGTAGACATTATCGGCCTGCTTTTGCGTCTCTACCGCCGCGGGTTTGGCAGCTGCCGATGGTTTACCCATATCCTTGGCACAGCCAAAGGACAGGAATGCCAGCATGATGGCAATCGGGATAAATAGTGTGAGTTTGATTTTTTTCATAAACACCTCCTGAATTTTATTAGTTAGCAATACGTTTTTAAATAAACATGGTTAATAATAGAGTTTGCCACGAAGCAGCATGCAGGCAAAATGTGCAACACCCTCGTAACCGCAGCTCAATGCCCGACCCCTAGGTCGGATAGCTCTGGCGGAGGACGAGAGTTCCTGTCAGGTCTAGTATTTAAAATAACAATTAACCGGTCAGGTTGTTATTTTAAATAATAATTAATACTACCGCTGTCAATTGAAAAAAACAAAAAAATAAGTGGCCAGAATCGTCGGCGCCGAATCTGAGATTGTCAATTATGCTTCACAGGAGCCAGGGGCGACATCGCCTGTCGGCAATTGGTTAAGAACGGCTTTGATTCAGGTTCCTGCTTCTCGACATAACCGATCCGGCATGCGACGGCTCGATGATCAAGCCTGCGGAGAAAGCCCTCTCTCTTCTCTTTTGCAAAGGGATATAACGGATAACGCGGATGTCCCCCCCTTTTCCCCGCTCTGCTCTGCGAGCGCTGATTATCGTCAGGGCGCAGAATGCGGTCGGAAGAGGGAGGGTTGCTCTGCGCAGGGGTAAAACGACGAAACAAGAGCGGCGGACTCAGGCGAGGCCCCGGTCGAAATTCAGGGGGGTGGTATCGGGAAGGGCCTGGTCCCTGGCGAACGCATCCAGGATTATCCGGCCCTTAGCGGAGCCAACGCCGCACTGACCGAGGTCGACCAGGAAGCGACGGCAGCCCATGGCCCGCAGTTCCTGGACATGGCCAAGCAGGGAAAAGTCCTGCTCGCCCACTACCTCGGTCAGCCCGGCACGGGTCAGGATCCGGTAGCCTTCTTCCCTGTCCGAGCGGAGCACAGTGCCGGTGCGAATTCCCCGCAGCGGGATGCGGGAGAGGAGCACGGGCAGGGGGCCGTACACCGTCACGGCCAGGGGCAGGGGGAGTGACTGGCGGAAGAGTTCCGCCAGATTGGCGCGGTCATCCTCGATGCTGACGGCAAGCTCGGCAAGCCCGAGTTCATGCCAGGCCAGAGCTGCCTGACTGTTCAGCACGGAGCACCGGAACCCGCCCAGCAGCTTCATGTCCTGCAGACCGGCAAAAAGGGGGATATGGCCCAGGTTGGCCACGCGGAACGTGCAAAAGCCCTGACCGGCGAGCATTTGCACGGCCCGCCGGTATTCCTGCCACTGGGCCCCGAAAAGCATGGGCGGGATCTCCCAGATCAACCGTTCCCTGAGTCCGGCCAGCCGCCGTTCATTCTTTTTGACCTCGGCAAGATTTTCCGTGGTGAGCGGGAGTTGCAGCCGTTCCGCGCCGGCCTGCTCCAGCAGCTTGCAGTCGGAGGCTCCTCGGCCCTGGACGGTGCGCAAATCCTCTGTGGCCGTGCTGCCGCCGCAGGGCCTTGCAGCCAGCAGCGCGGCCTGGGCCTGCACGGCGCGGTCCCCTGCTTGTCCTCGACGAGCACCAGGCAAGGAAATTTCCGCCAGTCGTTTCCAGCAGGCGTCACTGCTCAGGGTAAAGCGGGCTTTGCCGCCCACCTTGAATACCCCGTCGCCAGTGTGGACAGGCCCCCTGCCGGAGTTGCGCACCCGCACGAACTCGCCGGCCCGCACTGCCCGAACCGTTTTATCACCCGCCAGTATCTCCCGCACGGTGAAGCCCGTGCCCGCCTGGTCATTAGCGGGCTGGATCCGCAGCCGGTCGCCCACATGCAGTCGGTCATTCACAGTCAGGCCGATCAATCCTTCCCGCAGGGAGACGACATCGCCCAGGTGGTGGCCCAGAGCACCGTGCTTGGAAGGGGCAGCAATCCGGGCCGGGACGAAGCCGGTGAGAAAGCCCCTTGTCGTTTCGCGGCCGAAGGAGAGGGCCAGCTGTTCCCCGGCCTCGCGCAGCGCTTCTTTCCTCTCCCCGGTTGGAACGTCCAGCACCAGGCGGTAGGCCGCCACCACCCGGGCCACATACTCGGCGCTTTTCATCCGCCCTTCGATCTTGAAGCTGGTGATCCCGGCGCTGATCAGTTCCGGCAGCAGGTCAATGGCGCAGAGATCGCTGGTGGAAAAGAAGTAGCCGGGCTGGTCGCGATGATGGTGGCGGCGACGGCAGGGTTGCGCGCAGCGGCCGCGGTTGCCGCTCATCCCGCTGACCGTGGAAGAAAAGAAACACTGGCCGGAGATGGCAAAGCAGAGTGCCCCGTGGACGAAATATTCCAACTCGATCCTGGTCTGGCGGCGGATCTCCCCGATTTCGGCGAGGGAAAGCTCCCGGGCGAGCACTGCCCGGACAAAGCCCATCTGCTCCAGCATTCTCACGCCGGCACCGTTGTGCACGGTCATCTGGGTGGATGCATGCAGGGGCAGCTCCGGGAACCAGCTCCGGGCCAGCCGCCAGACTCCCAGGTCCTGAATGATGATGCCGTCCACGCCGATCCCGGAGAGGTCCGCCAGGATATCGATCAGTTTTGGCAGCTCCGCCTCCTTGAGCAGGGTATTCAAGGTGACGTAGAGTTTTTTCCGTTCCCGGTGGGCATAGGCGGTGAGGCGATCCACCTCGGGCAGGGAGAAGTTCTTGGCCTTGACCCGGGCGGAAAAAACCTTCAGGCCGCAATAGACGGCATCGGCGCCGTTGTCCAGGGCGGCGAAAAAGGCCTCCAGGCTGCCGGCCGGGGCGAGGAGTTCAAGGGGTTTTGTTTTTTCCCGGGGCATCAGAAAAATCCTGGCCGGACGGTGTCGTCGGCGAGAAAATCGTCCAGCTCCTCCTGGTTGTAGAAGGCGCGTTCAAAAAAAAGTCCCTGGGCCGGGGCGGTATTGACGCTCAGGTTTGCCGGTTCCGCCAGGAAGCCGGCCACCTCGTCCAGGGTAAGCTCTTCCCGCCCGACCGCTACCAGCACCCCGGTTATCCGGCGCACCATTTTCCAGAGAAAGTGGGAGGCGACCAGGCGAAAAAGATACAGGTCATCGGTTTCCGCAATCTGGACCTTGCTGACCATGACCAGCGGGGACTTTTTTTTGACCACCTGCCGGTCGGTGAACGAGGTGAAATCATGCATGCCCGGCAGCAGGGCCGCTGCCTCCCGCATGGGTCTGACCTTGAGCGGGTCGGCGACCTGCCAGGCATAGCGGTGGCAGAACGCTGACCTGCGCCGGGCGATCTGGTACAGATAGCTGCGGCCGATGCAGTTGTGCCGGGCATGAAATCGATCGCCCGCCCGCTGCACCTCAAGGATATTGATATCCTGGGGCAGAAGGTCGTTCAGCCGGCGGCAGAGGGTATTGGGTTGGTCCTGGGTCCGTGCCTCCAGGTGGGCGACAAAGCGCAGGGCATGGACGCCGCGATCGGTACGGCCATTGCCCTGAATGTCCACCTCTTCGCCGTACAGCATGGACGCGGCCTGCAACAGGCTGCCCTGGATCGTCCGGGCATCGCCCTGTTGCTGCCAACCGGAGTACCGGCTGCCGTCATACTCCAAAACCAGTTTGAAGCGTTTTCGTAGCGTTTCCATAGTCTCCTGTCGCTGCCGGAAAGAGTTGTCGTGGTCTTGCCGGATTATCTGGCGCAACAGCCCGGCTGTCAACACACTATATGTTGTATTGCCGGCAACGGCTTTATATTTTTTACCCTTGATTCCTCTTGGGGTGATGGCTGCTGCCTGGAGCCAAATGCTTGCCGACAATATTGTGTTTAGAGTGAATGAAGAGCTTTCGGCAACGGCGGGCTTTCATTGGCCAGATATCCTGTTGACGGGGGCCGGGCAATAGGGTAGAGAGAGGAGAGAATTTCAGGTTCCGCTGCGCGGATGAAAAGGGAACCCCGTGCAAACCGGGGACGGGCCCGCCGCTGTAATCCCCCTCCTTTTTTGAATTGAGAAGGGAAACATTCTTGTCATTGCGCCACTGTCCGAAAAAGGATGGGAAGGCGGCATGAATGCCGGGAGAGTCAGAAGACCTGCCTGAAATGTTGTTGGTGCAGTCCCGGGGATCAGGGCTGCGGCCTTTCATCTGTGGGAAAATCAGGGACCCCGGATCGATACTATCGGTCCGGGTTTTTTTTTATGCCGGGCCTGAACCTGCAGTGCACGAGGAGAAGAACATGAGGAGAAAACAATACGCAATCGCCGTCCTGGCATTGCTGGCGGCGGCGACCGGACAGCAGGCGCCGGCCCGGGCAGCGGAGGTCAGCACCCTGGACGAGGTGGTGGTGACCGCCGGCCGGATCGAGGAGAGCAAAAAGGAGATCACCGCCAACGTGACCGTGGTGAGCCGCGAGGAGATCGAACAGGCCGCGGCGCGCACCGTGGGCGACCTGTTCGCCGAAATGGGGCTGAGCCACATCCAGAAGTATCCAGGCAGCCTGACCTCCATCGCCATCCGCGGCTTCCGCACCGAAACCCACGGCAACGACCTGCAGGGACACGTGCTGGTGCTGCTTGACGGGCGCAGGGCGGGTACAGGCAACCTGGCCAAGATTCTCACCAGGAACATCGAGCGCATCGAGATCATCCGTGGGCCGGGGGCGGTTCAGTACGGCTCCGGTGGCGTCGGCGGGGTGGTGAACATCATCACCCGCAGAGGAAGGGATAATTCCCTGGCCGTGGAGGCCGGGGCCGGCAGCTTCGGGGAGCATGAGGAGGGCTTCGCGGCCACGGCCCTGCACAAGGGGTTTGATTTCGCGGGAGCTTTGTCCGGCCAGTCCATGGGCGATTATGAAACCGGCGACGGCAGGACCTACGTTAATACCGGCGTGGATGCACGGACCGCGCTGAGCATCAATGCAGGCTACTCCTATGCCGAAGCGAACCGGCTGGGGATAACCTATACCGGCTTCACCGCCGACGAGGACGGTAACCCTGGCTACATCGACACCCCCGACTCGGACGACTACACGGACAAGGACAACTATTCCCTGGACCTCCGCTACGACGGCCGGATGGAGGGGAGGGCGCGGCAGTGGCTGGCCCGCTTCTTTTTAGGCAGGGACGACAACAACTGGGTGTATCCGACGGCCTCCAACCCCGACGGCTGGGATGACGGTTCGACAGCGAGCAACACCACCGACCAGCAGGGCGCCCAGGTCCAGATCAGCGACCGCTTTGGCCCGGCAACGCTGACTACCGGGTTAGACTGGGTCAAATACGAGGTTGAGAATACCTGGACCCCGGAAGCCACCGAGTATGCCAATCCGGCGGTCTTCCTTCTCGGCAAGGGCGAGTTCCTGAACGACCGGTTGATTGTGACCGCAGGCCTCCGCTATGACTGGTACAGCGTGGAGGTGACCCGGCCGGTGGGCAGGGAGGAGGATGAGAACAACCTGGCGCCGTCCGTGGGCCTGGCCTGGGTTCTGAGTGATGCCTGCAAGCTGCGGACCCGGTATGCGGAAGGATTTGTCATGCCCTCGGCGGACCAGCTGGCTGCGGACTACTGGAACTGGGGAATCCGGACCGTGGGCAATCCGGAGCTCAAGCCGGAGAAATCCAGGACCCTGGACGGCGGTGTCGATTACGCGGCCGGCGGCCTGTCCGGTTCCCTGACCCTGTTTACCACCGATTTCGAGGACAAGATCACCAACTTCATCCTGGCCGATGGATCCAGCACCTGGCTCAACCAGGGCAGCGCCACCTTGAGCGGGCTGGAGGTAGAAGTTTCCTATGACCTTGGGGTGCCACTGAATCTGGCCTGGGAGGTCAAGCCTTATCTCAACCTGACCCTGCTTGCCAAGTACGAGGACAACGCCACCGGCGAGGACCTGCTCTATGTCAGCGGATCCAATTATGCCGCCGGCCTGGCTGTGTCCGATGGGGAGCGCTGGTCCGGCCGGCTGAATGTCGCCTACACGGGTTCCCAGCCGGTGCAGGACTGGGAGGCCCTGGTCTATCCGGTGCCAGTGGTTACCCTGGACAGCTTTGTGGTCGCGGACCTGGTGGCCAGTTACCGGTTCCTTGAGAGCGACCGGTACGGCAAATGGTCGCTGCGCGGTGAAGTCCGCAACCTGCTGGATGAAGACTACGGCTATGTCCTGGGCAATCCCATGCCTGGCCGCAGCATCTTTGCCGGGCTGCGCTGGGAATACTGATCGGGTCTCGGGGGTGGGGCTGTCCGCCTCCGGCTTTTGTCGGCTGTGAGAAGAGGAGGTGTCGGAGATGACGGTATGGGAAGTGTTTCAGAGCGGCGGACCCTTGATGTGGCCGTTGCTGGGCTGCTCCCTGCTGGCCCTGGCGGTCATCCTGGAGCGGGCGATGTTCTGGTTTTCCTCCGGGCGGCGGCGGGACCGGGATCTGGCCGGGGAGGTCCTTGATCTGGCGTCCCGGGGCGATTGGGAGCGGATCAGGGAGCGGACCCTGGGCAGCAGGGACTGCGTCATCCGGGTGCTGGTGTCGGGTATCCTGCACCGTGACTATGACATGGGGCAGGCCATGGAGGCCGAGGCCGAGGCTCAGATCAGGAAGATGCAGCGGTCCATGGGGATGCTGGACACCATGATCACGGTCAGCCCGCTGCTGGGCATCCTGGGGACGGTACTGGGCATCATTTTTTCGTTCAAGGTGCTGGACGCAACTGGCCTGACCGACCCGCGGGCGGTCACCGGCGGCATCGCCCAGGCCCTGGTCACCACGGCCGCAGGGCTCGGCATTGCCATCATGGCCGTTTTCCCCTACAATTATTTCAACAGTCGCATCGAGCAGGCGGTCCATGAGATGGAGAAGTATGCCACCAGCCTGGAGTTGGCATATCAGCGCTATCTCGCCGTCACCGGCAAAGGCCGGGCCAGCCGGACATGAAAATCAGGCATCGTTTCCGGCGTAAGCCGGCCCGCATCGATCTGGTGCCGCTGATCGATGTGGTTTTTCTGCTGCTGGTCTTCTTTATTTATTCTCTTCTGTCCATGGCCGTGCACAAGGGGATGAACGTGGACCTGCCTGAGTCGGCCAGCCCGCCGCCTTCATCGGAGGCAGCCTTTTCGGTGTCCCTGACTGCCAGGGATGGCCAGATCCTGGTCTACCTGGGCAAGGAGTTGGTGGGCCTGCCGGAATTGGAGGCGAGGTTGCGGGCAGGGCGGCAGGAGCAGAACGGCCGGCCTGAGGTCCTGCTCTTTGCAGACAGGGCAGTTCCATACCAGGAGCTGTACCGGGTCCTTGACCGGATCAGCGCCGCGGGGATCGCCGCCATCTCCCTGCAGGCGGCGGAGAAGAGGTAAGAAGTGCGACGATGGCTACCGGCCCTGCTGCTGGCTTTGGGCCTTCATCTGCTCCTGTTCCGGGTGATCATTCCGATCGGGGAAACCCGGCCGCCGACGGTTTCCGGAAGCCGCCAGGTGACTGTTACGCTGGCCCGGCCGGAACAGCAGCAAGGGCATGCCGCGCAGGAATCTCCAGCAAAGACGGTCCACGCAGAGAAAGCGCGGGTTTCCCCTGCGTCCAGGTTTGCACCTGAGAAAGGGAAGAACGCTCTTCCGGCCAGGATGGAGCGCCTTGACCATTATTCGCCTGTTGCGCAGCTGCCGCAAGACGCGAGCAGGTCAGCGGCGCCGCCCGCAGATGGAGCAGAGGAAGCAGGCCCGGTGAGGAAAGAGGCCGGGGGCCAGGAATCGGCAGGGGCAACCGTGCGCCAGGCCGTGCCTCTGCCGACGGACAACCGGCCGCCGGAGTACCCTGCCCTGGCCCGGAAACGAGGATGGGAGGGAAGGGTCCTGCTTGCGGTGGATGTTTCCGCTGACGGCATAGTTCAGGCGGCGCGGCTGCAAACCGGCAGCGGCCACGACCTGTTCGACGAGGCCGCCCTGGGTGCTGTGCGAAAGTGGCGCTTTCAGCCGGGGACCAGGGACGGTGAGCCGGTCGCCATGCAGGTGCTTGTGCCAGTGCATTTTATTCTGAAGGACAACCCGTGATTCGGAAACAACGATATATGATCATTGCGGCGCTCTGCTTCTGTCTTTTCCCTGCCGTGGCAGGGTCCCGCATGCTGCAGGACCAGGCCGGCAGGAGCGTGACTGTGCCGGAGCGGCCCCAGCGGGTGATCGCCCTCATTCCTAGTCTCACCGAGATCGTCTTTGCCCTGGGGCGTGGGGACCTGCTGGTCGGCGCCACCCAATTCGCCAAGGAACCGCTGGCAGCGGCGAAGCTGCCCCGGGTCGGTTCCTACCTCCATCTGGATATCGAGCGGATCGTGGCCTTGCGGCCTGATCTATGCCTGGCTGCCCGGGACGGTAATCCTGAACACATGATCCGGCGTATCGAACAGCTGGGCATCCCGGTCTTTGCCCTTGATCCCCGGACCCTGCAGGAGATCAGCGACTCGGTCACCCTGCTGGGGGACCTGCTGGATGCCCGGGAGCAGGCTGCGGCGATCACCGTGGATATGGCGGCAAAGATGGCGGCGGTTGCCTCAGGGGTGCGGTCAGCCGGGGAACGCCCTGGGGTGTTTTTCCAGATCGATGCCTCGCCCCTGGTGTCCGCCGGCCCCGGGACCTTTATCGACGGGCTGATCACCGAAGCCGGCGGAAGAAATCTGGCCGGGGAGCGCGACAGCTACCCGCGCTTTTCCTGGGAAGAGGTACTGGCCCTGCAGCCCGAGGTGGTGATCATCGCCTCCATGGCCGGAGGCTATTCCGAGGAGCAGCTGAAGGCGCAGTGGTTCAGGTGGCCGGATATTCCGGCGGTCAAAAACGGCAGGGTGCATGTGGTGGACGCCAGTCTCTTTGACCGGCCGGTACCCCGCCTGGCGGATGGGCTGGTAGAACTGGCGAGATTGCTGCATCCGGGGGTGGAATGGTGACAGGCGGAAAACCCATGCGGCAGCGTCCTCTCCTGGTCGCCCTGCTGCTGGCGCTCCTGTTGGCGGGGGTGATCATGGCATCCTTGCTTTCCGGCTCCTCGGAGGTGAAAGCGGTGGATATCCTCCGGGCGCTTCTGGCCGGGGCTGACAGCTCCACGCCGGCCGGGGCCATTGTTTGGCACATCCGTCTTCCTCGGGCGTTGCTGGCCGCAGCCGTCGGCGGGACCCTGTCCCTGGGCGGCCTGGTTTTCCAGGCCCGGCTGCGCAATGCCCTGGCCGAGCCCTATATCCTCGGTGTCTCCGGCGGGGCCGCGGTGGGGGCGATCGCAGGTATGCTCGCCGGGCTGGCCATGTTTCCGGGGGTGGCCCTGACCTCCTTTTTTTCTTCTCTCCTGGTCATGGCCCTGGTCCTGCTTCTGGCGCGGGGCCGTGCTACCAGCCGGAGCGAGTCGCTGCTGCTGGCAGGGGTCATGCTCAACGCCTTCTGTTCGGCATGCATCATGTTTCTCCTGTCCCTGTCGCAGAGCTCCCAGGTGCACCACATCCTGTTCTGGCTCATGGGCGATCTGTCCATGGCCGAGCCGGGGCAGATGTGGCTGTTTCCGCCATTGTTCGCCTGCTTTTTCCTGATCCTGATCCATGCCCGGCCCATGAACCTGCTGCTTACCGGCGAGGAATCCGCGGCCGCCCTGGGGTTGGACGTGCGGCGGGTGACCTGGATCCTGCTCGGCGTCACTTCGCTGATGGTCAGCCTGGTGGTGAGCCAGGCCGGCCTGGTCGGCTTTGTCGGCCTGGTGGTGCCCCATTTTTTCCGCCTTTGCTGCGGGCCGGATCACCGGGTGCTGGTGCCGGCCTGCATCCTCGGCGGCGGAGCATACCTGGTGCTCTGCGATCTCCTCGCCCGCTCCCTGCCCGCCGGCGGCGAGATGCCGGTGGGGGTGATCACCGCGATGATCGGTGCGCCGATCTTTATCATCATGCTCTGGCGGACCCGGACATGAACTGCCTCATGGTGAACAGCATCACGGTCCGGGCCGGGACGAGGACGATTCTTAACAGGCTTGAATGCACGGTCCGGGCAGGTGATTTTCTGGTGATAATCGGGCCGAACGGCGCCGGCAAGACGACCCTGCTCAAGGCGCTGTGCGGGCTGGTTTCGGTCAGCTCAGGGGAAATCAAAGTTATGGGGCGGCCGCTGGCCGACTACTCCCGCCGGCAGCTTGCCGCCACCCTGGCTCTGGTGCCGCAGAACCTGAACCTGGAATTCGCTTTCACCGTGGAGGAAACAGTGCGCATGGGGCGCGCCCCCCACCTGGGCCTGCTGGAGCGGGAACGGCAGGCGGACCAGGCCATTGCCCGCCAGGCCATGGCCTTCACCGATGTCGCGCACCTGGCAGACCGGTGTCTCAATCAGCTCTCCGGCGGGGAGCGGCAGCGGACGATGATCGCCCGGGCCATCTGCCAGCAGCCGAAGATCATGCTGCTCGATGAGCCTACCGCCTCCCTTGATCCTGCCCATCAGCTGCGGATCATGGAGCTGATGCAGCGCCTGCGCAGGGAAGAAATGATGACCGTGGTGATGGTCTCCCATGACCTGAATCTGGCGGCCCTGTTTGCCAGCAGCATTCTTCTGCTCAAAGAGGGGGCAGCGTTGTGCGCCGGCCCTCCGGCCGAGATTCTGACCCAGGACAACCTGCGGCGAGCCTATGGCTGCGCCATGCATGTGGATGTCCACCCGTGCACCGGCACGCCGCGGGTCAGCCTGGTGCCTGGCGGCGCTTCCTGAAGGCCCGTGCAATGCCCTGCCGAAGCCGGCTTGACTTTGCCGGAACCTGCCATTATAGTTGAAATTACGAATGTTTTGTTCGCTGGATAATTAATTATTTCGGACTGGGAGAGAATGGAGCAGAAGAGCGCGGTTATTTTGGCCATGTTCGGCACGACGGTGGAAGAGGCGCTGCCAGGCCTGCTCAATATCCGGGCGAAGATGGTGGAGCACTGCCCGGTCACCCCTGTCCGTCTCGCCTTTACCTCAAAAATCATCCGGCGCGTCTGGCGGGAACGGGCCGCGGACGACGACTATCGCTCGGCCCTGCCGCAGGGCCCAGCAGAACTTTTTGCTGTCCGGGGGCCGCTGGCAACCATCGCCGGTCTGCGGCATGCCGGCTACACAGCCCTGGTCATCCAGCCGGTGCACATTGCCCCGGCGGAGGAATATCAGGATCTTCGCTCCTCGGTGGAGGCCCTGGCGGCAAGCACGGCCCTGCATCAGGGAGTCCGGCCCCTGAATCTGGCAGTTGGCAGGCCAGCCCTGGGCACCGCCGGCACCGGGGATGCCCAGGGCGACGAACTCGTCGCGGCGGCGCAAGCCCTCGCCGCTGATGCGGAACTGGCCAGGACACAGCAGGCGGCCCTGCTTTATATGGGGCACGGCAGCAAGTATTTTCCTGCCGGTCCCCTCTACCAGAGATTTGCCGAGGCCATGCGCAGCCTCTATCCGGACGTGCTGACGGCCATTGCCCTGGTGGAAGGGATGCCTTCGGTCCAGGATGCGCTCCGTCTTCTCCGCCAGGAGGGTGCGACCAGGGTGGTGCTCAAGCCATTGATGGTGGCCGCCGGCGACCATGCGCGCAAGGACATGGTCGGCCCGCCGCCCCGGGGCTGGCAGAGTTTTCTGTCGAGCGAGGGCTTCACGGTGGTCCCGGTTCTGAGCGGTCTTGGCGAACACGACCCCTTTGCCGCGATTTTTGTTCGGCATGCGGCCGCGGCAGCGGCTCAAGCCGGGATTGTCCTGCGGTAGTTTTCCCTTATGAACCCCTGCATTCTGGTCACCAATGACGACGGGGTCTATGCCCCGGGCATCCGGGCACTGCACGAAGCGGTCCGTCATCTCGGCCGGGCGGTGATCGTCGCCCCGGAACAGGACAAGAGCGCGGTCAGCCATTCCCTGACCATGAATAGACCCCTGCACGTGCGCCGTCTGGAGGAGGACATCTATACCCTGGACGGCACCCCCACGGACTGCACCACCATCGGCATGAACAAGATCCTGCCCGAAAAGCCGGTGCTGCTGGTTTCGGGCATCAATCCCGGGGCCAATCTCGGCGATGACATCAGCTACTCGGGCACGGTGTCGGCGGCCATCGAGGGAACCATGTACGGCATCCCTTCTCTCGCCTTCTCCCTGGCCGGCGAAGCCCCGTTCTCCTTTGAGGTCGCGGCGGGGGTGGCCTGGAAGCTGGCCTCCATGGCCCTGCAGTTCGGTCTGCCGGAAAAGACCCTGCTCAACATCAACATCCCCCAGCGTCCTGCCGGCGAGATTCGGGGGATTCTTTTCACCCGGCAGGGGCGGCGGATTTACCACAACGCTATCCAGGAAACCTTTGACCCCTGGAACCGGAAGCATTACTGGATCGGCGGCGGCACGGTGCACTGGTCCGGCGGCGAGGACACCGACGAGCAGGCGGTCCATGCGGGCTATATCTCGGTGACCCCAATCCAGCTCGACCTGACCAACCATGCCGGCCGCGATTATCTTCAGGAACACTGGAAGATGTAAGGCGTGCCCTATCTCGGAGCCCATGAATCAACCGCCGGCGGCCTGCACCTGGCCTTTGCCCGCATCGCCAGCGTGGGCGGCGAAGCCCTGCAGATTTTTACCCGGAACCAGCGCCAGTGGCAGGCCCCGCCCCTTACCGGGGAGGAGATTGCCCTGTTTCGCAGGCGATGGGAGCAAACCGCCTGTATGCCGGTGGCCTCCCATGCCTCCTACCTGATCAATCTCGGCAGCGGCGATCATGAGCAGGCGGCAAGGTCGGTCCGGGCTTTTGCCGAGGAACTGCACCGTTGCGACCTCCTGGGCATCCCGTGGGTGGTGATCCATCCCGGCAGTCACGGGGGCGACGGGGTGAAGGCGGGCATGGCCCGGGTGGTCAGGAACCTGGACGCCGCGATTACCGTTGCCGGCGAAAAGTCTACGGTCAGGGTCCTCTTGGAAACCACCGCCGGGCAGGGGAGCGGGCTGGGTTCCCGCTTCGAGGAACTTGGATGGATGATCTCGCATTCCAGTTTTGCCGGGCGGCTGGGGGTCTGCCTGGATACCTGTCATATCTTCGCCGGCGGCTACGATATCCGCACTCCTGCCGCCTATACCCGGACCATGGCCGCATTCGATCGGGCGGTCGGGCTGGAGCGCCTCTATTTTTTCCATCTCAACGACTCCAAAAAAGACCTGGGTTCCCGGGTAGACCGCCACGAACACATCGGTCGGGGCCGGATCGGCCTGGAAGGTTTTCGCCAGCTGTTGAACGACCCCTGTTTTGCCGTGAAGGCCATGACCTTGGAGACGCCCAAAGGAAATGACCTGGTGGAAGACAAGGAGAATCTGCGGCTATTGCGCTCCCTGCTCGATTCCCGCTGACCTGCTCAGTCTGCACCGCCGCCACGATGGGGGTCAAAAAATCTTGGTTATTGTCCGCCGAAATGATATTATTAATAGATAGGACGTCTGCTCAATCGCATTTCTTTTGATCCCCCGTGGAAGAATTCACATGGTGCATTCATGGAAGTCATGCACAATCATCCTGAGGCAGGAACTCCCTCTCAAGATTGGGGGGGCCGGCCTTTGCCGTGTCTAGCTTCACGAGTGAGGAGGGTGCTGTCGTGACGGATTCGACAACGGGGGAGGAGGGTTGGAGAGCCGCGGTTGCTGGAACCTCCAAGGCGAAGTTCCGCACGGCACCGGCAGAAGCATGACCGCTGCCCGGACAGGAGAGGGGCCAGGAAATTCAACATCTAACAAGGAGGAAGGAGGCAATGAAAACAAGAAGACTGATAACCATGGGCTTGGGCATGGCAACGGTTTCGATGATGTTGCTGGCCGTCTCCGTCAACGGAAACACGGCCGAGCAGAAGGAGATGCAAGCGGCGCCGAAGATCAAGCGGCTGGAGTCCAGAAGCTCGGAATGGGGCAAGCATTATCAGCACCAGTATGATTCCTACCTGGAGACCAAAAAAAGTGACAGGATCGACGACATGCTGGCCAAGGACCCGGCCCTGGTCGTTCTGTGGGCGGGCTATGCCTTTTCCAAGGACTACAATGCACCGCGCGGCCACTTCTACATGCTGGAGGACAATATCAACACCCTGCGCACCGGCGCGCCGGTGGACGCCGCTTCCGGCCCTCTCCCCACCGCCTGCTGGACCTGCAAGTCAACGGACGTGCCCAGGCTTATCGACAAGATCGGCGAGAACGATTTTTATACCGGCAAGTGGGCGCGGCACGGCAGCGAGGTTGTCAATCCGGTAGGCTGCGCTGATTGTCATGATAACGAGACCATGAAGCTGACGCTCACCAGGGCTTATCTGAACAGGGCGTTGGATGCGGAAGGCAGCCTGAAGACGGCGGACGTCAAGCAGGAGGACATGCGGAGCCTGGTCTGCGCTCAGTGCCACGTCGAATATTATTTCAAGAAGACGGAATGGACCGACAAGGAAGGCAAGGCCCAGGCCGCCGGGGTGGTGACCCTGCCTTGGGCAAAAGGATTCGGCGCCGAGGCCATGGAAAAATATTATGACGAGATCAATTTTTCCGATTGGACTCACCAGCTGAGCAAGACCCCCATGCTCAAGGCGCAGCACCCTGATTATGAACTGTACAAGACCGGCATCCATGGTCTCAACGGCGTGTCCTGCGCGGACTGCCACATGCCGGAACTGCAGGAAGGGGGAGCCAAGTATTCCTCTCATAATGTCAGCAATCCCCTGGACAATCTGGCGAAGACCTGCCTGACCTGTCATGAGGATGAGAACATCCTGCGGAAAACAGTGGAACGCAAAAAGGAACGCAGGGACGAGCTGGCCAAGACGGCAACGGATGTCATCGCCAGGGCCCACCTGGAAGCAGGCAAGGCATGGCAGTCGGGTGCCACGGAAGAGGAAATGAAGGATATCCTGCTGGACATCCGCCATGCGCAGTGGCGCTGGGATTTAGCCGTTGCCGGGCATGGTTCGTACTTTCACGCCCCGGAGGAGACCCTGCGCATCCTTGCCTCCGCCATCAACAAGGGACAGGATGCCCGCGTCAAATTGCGGGTGGTCCTGGCAAAGCACAATGCCGCGGACTTTGCGGCCCCGGATTTTTCGACCAAGGAAAAGGCGCAGGCCCTGATCGAGCTGCCGATGCAGAAGCTGATTGAGGAAAAGAATCAGTTCCTGAATTCGCTGCGCCAGGAGTGGATTGCCGAGGGGACGAAGAAAGGTCTGTATGACCCTGCTACTCGTGAGGGAATCGAGTTCAAGGCCTCCTACAGCAACAAGTAGCGGTAACCCCGCCCATGGTTGTTTTGGGCTCCCTGCGTCGCGCACGCAGGGAGCCTTTTTGTTGCAGGCAGCCTGCGTGCGCGGGTGGGGAAACAATGAACGTCACCCGACCGGCAACCTGGGACCGTGTCATCCCCTTTGCCTGAGAGAACCCTGTTGTCAACAGAGAGCAATGAAGCCATGCCGAGAATATTGCTTGCCGAAGTCGATGAAACAGCAAGGATTAGGGTACAGGAGGGGCTGGCCAGGCAACATTGGCATGTGGACGCGGTGGCAACCGGCCGGGAAGCGGCTGACCGGCTGGCCAGGCACAATTATCACCTGGTGATCTGCGATATTCGCATGCCGGGCATGGACGCCATGCAGCTCCTGGACCTGGCGCGCCAGTCTACCCCGTACACAGATGTTATCATGACGACCGGCTTCGGCGGCATCGATGTTGCCATCGCCTGTCTGCAGCGGGGAGCGGCGGATTATATCCTCAAGCCCTTCAACATGGACGACCTAGTCATACGGATACGCCGGATATTGGGGACGCAGAGGCTTAAGGCCCGTTGTTTCTCCCTGGAGGAGAACTGTCCACTATTCAATACCGAGATCATCGGCGACAGTGAGGCCATGCAGCGGGTGCGTGCCCTGATCCGCCAGGTGGCGCCCACCGATTCCGCAGTGCTGATTCGTGGGGAATCAGGGACCGGGAAGGAACTGGCGGCCGGCGCCATCCATCAGAACAGCAGGAGGGCTGCCCGGCCCTTTGTCCGGGTCAACTGCGCGGCGATTCCCGAGGGGCTGATCGAATCTGAGCTCTTCGGCCATGAGCAGGGCGTTTTTATCGGCGCCCGCTCCCGGAAACCGGGCAAGTTTGAGCTGGCGGAAGGCGGCACCCTGCTGCTGGACGAAATCGGCGAGCTGCCGCTGCCCCTGCAGGCGAAGCTGCTGCAGGTCCTCCGGCTGAGCGAGTATGAACGGATGGGCGGCGCCGGCACCATCGGGATCGATGTTCGCATTCTCTGTGCCTCGGCCAGGGATCTGGAACGAATGGTACGGGAGGGGATGTTCCGGCAGGACCTTTTTTCCCGGCTCCATGTCATCTCCCTGCTTATCCCCCCCCTGCGGGAGCGCCGGGAGGACATCCCGGCAATTGCCAGCCATTTTATCCGGGAATTCAGCATGAAGCATGGAGCTGCAATGGAGGTGGGCCCGGAGGCGATGCAGCGCCTGGTCGCGTATGGCTATCCTGGCAATATCCGGGAACTGAAGAACATTATCGAGCGGTCGTCGGTCCTCGCTCCGCAGCCGGTGATCACTCTCGCCGACCTGCCGGCGGACCTGGCCTGGGACAGTGAAGCGGTTGCCGGGGATCACTCCTGCAACCTTGCCGGGGCCGTCGCCGGGACCGAGAGGCGGCTGGTGCTGAAAGCACTGACCCTGACGCGGGGCAGGCGTGCCGAGGCGGCGGAACTGCTGGGCATCAGCAGAAAGAATCTCTGGGAAAAGATGAAGCTCTACGCGATTTCCCTCTGAGGTGCCTGGTTTTGAACTTCTGCAGGGTGCTCTTGCACAGCTTACCAGGGACAACCCATTCGATTCCGATTCAGACCCCGGCCCCGATCCCGGTATCGGCCGGAACCGCTGGATGGATAAAGGGCAGCGAACCCCATCTATTTCAGTGCCAGGAGGTGTGCGAACCTGAACATCAACCTTGGATAACAATCGGGGTAGAAATCGAAATCGGGATCGATCATGGTAACCTGGTACCCACCCAGACCCGGGAGCGAAGCAATGCGTGAGGAGCAGGGACTGCAGCGATCGACCCTGATCGTCACTACGGTGACGGCCTTCATGGCCCCGTTCATGCTTTCATCGGTGAACGTCGCCCTGCCGGCGCTGCAGGCCGAGTTTGCCGCAGATGCTGTCCTGCTGGGCTGGATTGCCACGGCCTACCTGCTGGCCACCGCCATGGTCCTTGTGCCCGCGGGCAAGTTTGCCGATATCTATGGGCGCAAGAAGGTGTTTCTCTCCGGGATCGTTGTCTACACCCTGGGCTCGTTTTTCGCCATCCTGGTTCCGAATATCTGGTGGTTTCTCGCCATGCGGGCGGTGCAGGGTCTGGGCGCGGCCCTGTTCATCACCACCAGCATGGCGATCATCACCTCGGTGTTGCCTCCCGAAAAAAGGGGATGGGGGATCGGTATCCTGGTCACCGCCGTCTATGCAGGGCTGGCCACCGGTCCCTTTGCCGGCGGACTGTTGACCCAGCATTTCGGCTGGCGCTCGCTCTTCTGGGTCATGCTCCTCCTCGGCACCGGTTCGCTGCTGCTTGCCCTGCGCTTTCTCCGGGGAGAATGGGCCGATGCCAGGGAGGAGAAATTTGACCTCCCCGGCAGCCTGGTCTACGCCGTATCCATTTTCTGCCTGGTCTACGGCGGCACGCGGATGCCGGAGCCGGTGGCCTGGCTGCTCGTGCCCGGCGGGCTGCTGGGATTGTTTTTGTTCTACCGGCTGCAGAAGAAGGCTGTCTATCCGGTCTTTGCCGTAGGCCTGCTGCAGAACAACCGGGTCTTTCTCTTTTCCTCCCTGGCCGCCCTGATCCATTACGCCGCCACCTTTGCCGTCACCTTTCAGATCAGCCTCTACCTCCAGTACATCCAGGGGATGTCGCCCCGGGCGGCGGGAGTGATCCTGATGATCCAGCCGGTGATGATGACGCTCTTCTCCACGCCGGCAGGCCGGCTGTCCGACCGCCTTGAACCGAGGCTGCTCGCCTCCGCCGGCATGGGGATCACTGCCCTGGGGCTGGTGGTGTTCGTCCTGCTTGGCCCGCAAACTCAGGTCTGGCTGGTGGCTGGCAATCTGGCCTTGCTCGGGTTCGGTTTCGCCCTGTTCTCGTCGCCCAACATGAGCGCTATCATGGGATCGGTGGAGCGGAGGCAGTACGGCCTGGCCTCAGGGACCGTGGCCACCATGCGGCTTCTGGGGCAGATGTTCAGCATGACGGTGGCCACGATCTTCCTTTCGATATTCATCGGCCGGGAGACCATCCGGCCGGAGAACTACCCGCTTTTTCTGGCCAGCATGCACGCCTGCTTTGGCTTTTTTGTCATTCTGTGCACAGTAGGGATTGGCTTTTCCCTTCTACGCGGTGCGCTGCGGCAATAGTTGAATCTGCCCCGTTGCCCCAATCAAATATTTCAACTGTTGGCAAAAAACACCACGCTGTGTATATATTCCGGGCAAGAACGCCAGGAATGTCAGGCAGGACGACAAGGAATGGATACGGTGCATCAACAGAACGCGTCGAGTTGCTTTCAGCAGGCCATGCAGTTGCTGCATGCGGGCAGGCAGGACGAGGCCCTGAAGTATTTGGGCAGGGCTATCGAGCTTGATCCGCAGTATGCCGAAGCCTACCGCAAGCGGGGCGAGATATTGATGCTGCGGGGCCGTGCCCTGGAAGCGAAAGACGATCTGCGGAAGGCGGCAGCGGTCGGAGCCCGGACGGCCCGCAGCCCCAAAGGCAAGACCACCGGAAAGATCGACCTTAAGAGCGTTCCCAGCATCTATGATGACCTGCTGGCCGAAGGGCCTCTGGACAGCGATATTCTGGATTTTGATGGCCAGGCGTATGCGTATGTGTTTTCCGATGATACCCTGGAATCAGATGATCTCCTGGCCGGATTGGCCCCCGGTCAGGCCGGTCGGATCGAATTTTCGGCAATTCTGGAATTTCTGGACGGCAGGAGGGAAGAGGGGCTGATCATTGGGTTTTTCGAACCCGGCAGAGATGAGATTATTCTGGCATCTGGTGGGGCAGAAGGTCAAAGGGTCGTTTCCCTGCAACGGTTGGGATGCATCAGGCTGGCCAGGGTTCCCGACGGTTTTTCCAGGAACATGGACGTCTCATGCCACGTGGAGGTCATCGAAACCATTGACGGCAATATCTATCACGAGGCCATCCATCCCGAACAGCGACTGGACAATGTCCTCTACGGTTTTTCCACCAAGCAGGGCAGCCGATTCAAATATACTCTGATCCCGCACTCCAGCATCCGAAAACGGTTCCAGCGGCGGCATCTTGGCCAGATCCTCCTGGACAGGAAGCTTATTGCCGGGAATGCCCTCAGGCAGGCCCTGGAAGAGCACTCTGAGCTGAAGCTGGCTAAGTTCGGTAAAATTATCGCCAAGCAGGCGAATATCCTCTACGCAGCGGTGGAGTTTGAAATCCATCGGGCATTTCAGGAAAACCGGCAGGGACTGAAGACGGGGGAAATCCTGCGCAATGCCGGACTGGTGAGCGAGGAGCAGATTACGTCGGCGCTGGAACACCAGGAACGGCAAAAAAAGAAAAGGCTCGGCCAATTTCTCATCGAAAAAGGGATCCTGCAGGAGAGGGATGTCTATATTGCCTTGGCGGAGAAGTTCAGGATTCCTTTTGTCGATCTGCGGCAGCAAAAGGTCACCAAAACGATCCTCGGCCATCTCCCCCGAGAGTTGATCCGGAAGCTGCATGTCCTGCCCCTGGCCGTCCGAGAGGATACTCTGGTGGTGGCGACCCTGCTGCCCGATCCCGCTCCGGTTTGTGACGTGGTCCACCGTTATGCCTCGCCCCGGAATGTCGAGTTTGTGCTGGTGCAGCCCAGCCATCTGAAGAATGTGATCAGGGTGCTCTTCAAGGAGCAAGGGTAAGGACGTTCAGTTTCCCTTCAGGATAATGAGCACGGTGGCGAAAACAACCTGCGGGCAAGAAAGCGTTTTCGCTTACTTGCCGAACAGGCCTTTCAGCCCCTTCTGAATCAGATCTTCCGCGCCGCCGCCTTCCTTTTGCGTGCCCGCGGGTTTCTCGCCTCCCAGCCGTTTTTCCAGCTCCTTGACCAGGACTTTTTTGGCCTGGGACTTGACGATCTCCTCAAGTGCCGCGGACTGCTCGATATGGTCGAAGGTGCCCCTGATCCTGTAGGGGATGGGGGTTTCGGTCAGATTCGCCAGCCCGGCCTGGCCGTAGCGGTCAATTTCCCTGGCCAGGGTAATGGTCAGCAGGTAGTCGATCCGTTCGCTGACCAGGTCCACCGAGCCCTTGCCGGCGATGCGCATCAGCTGGGATTCGGCCATGAGGTCGTCGTTGCGGAACACCCCGTTTTGCAGGACGCCCGAGGCGGACAGGCGGGTAAAGGTTGTTCCCTGGCCGTCGGTGGAAGATTGCGTTGACGCCACTGCACTCGCGCCGCTGGCGGCACCGAGCAGGGCATTGGCTGTGCGGATGGTGTCGAGGACCTGCAACTTGGCGATCCTGCCGTCCGCTACCGCCAGGTTCATGGTGCCGTTGCTGTTGCGGGTCAGCTCGCTTCGGGTAAGCCCCCTGGTGGTCAGATCAGCGTTGATGTCCGCCCGGCCGGTGACCTCCTCCTTGCCGCTCAGGTCACGAAAAAGCGGTCCGAGCTGAATTCCCCTGGTGCTTTTGGCAAGGTGGATTCTGGGGGTATCGGTGCGGGCGTCGATCTCGCCGTTGACGGAGATGGTGCCGTCATACAGGCCGGCGGCCAGGGGGGAAATGGTGATGACCCCCTCTTTGCCGCCGGCCTTGAGCTTGAGGTTTTTCAGGTTGACCTTGCCTGATTTCAGCGAATCGATGGCAAGATCGGCGTTGAAATTCAGGCCGCGCAGCAGGGCCACCGGCAGCAGGGGCTCTTCGCCGGTTCGCTGCGGAGGGGGTGCCGGCGCTGTTCCCGCCGTCGCCTGCGCAGGGGGGGCGCCCGGGGAGGTGGCCGCATACCGGTCCAGGTCGATCTGGTTGATTTTCAGGGCCAGGTCATAGAGCGGCTGTTTCTGCAGATTGCTGGCGGCGGCCGTGCCGGTGACGCTGGTGTCATCCAGGGAAAACTGCAGCCTGCTGATCGTGAGGGCCGCGGGATCGTAGGTGAATTCGAGATCAGCGGCCAGCTTGCCGAGGCTTTCCGGATTGGCCAGCGGCAGGGTGACGCCCCAGGCCGCGGCCTGAGCGCGGGGAGAAAAGGCGGGGATGCGCAGGGTGCCGGCCATCTTGGGCGCAGCCCAGCCTGATATCGACAGGACGGCTTCTGCCTGGATGTCATCCTTTTGCAGGGTGAGTTTTTTGATGTCCGCCTTTTCCTGCCGCAGGTCGAGGTCCAGATCGGTGGTCAGCGCGAGGGCCACTTCCGGGACCGGCAAACTACCCCCGGCGATCCGGGCGTTGCCGGAAAATCCCTGGACTGAAAGCTTCCCCTGATCGGGAAAAAAGGTGAGGGAGGTTTGGGCGTTGATGCGAGCGGTCAGGGGCTGCTGACCGCTCGCATCGAGCAGCAGGGCAAAGTCGCTCTGCAGCGGGATCGGACTGCCCGGCCGGATGCGGCCGGCAGTGAGGTTGAAGTTATTCACTTTGGCGCTTGTGCCGGCCTGTTTGTCGACAAAGCTGAGATTGAGGTCCTTGATGACTACTCCGCCGATGTCAATGGCGGCGATCGGGCTTGCGGGTTTCGCTTCCGGCTGTTGCGCTGGGTACTGGGGCTTCTCCTTGGCAACGGTAGGCCCATCGTTCCAGTTGCAGGAGCCGTCCTCGCCGCGGACCAGATTCACGCTGACCCCTTCCAGCCTGATGGTGTTCATTTGCAGTTCCTTGCTGCGGATGAGAGGCCAGAGGGCAAGCTGGATTTCCACCAGCCTGCTGGACAGAAGCTCCGTATCCTGAAATTTCGGGGTGGAGGAGAGTCTGACCTCGCCGAGACGAAATACGGTTTTCAGCCCCAGCGGCGAAACCTTCAGCCCGATGTCGCCGGGGATGGAAACCTGGCGGCCGATCTGTTCCTGAACCTTCCTGGCGATGAGGTCCTTGTACGAATTGGGATCGATGAGAAATGGCAGGCTGAGGGTGAGCAGTATAAGCAGGCCGACAAGGGCCACCAGCGTGCCGATAATCCATTTTCCTGTCTTGCCCATGAAGCCTCCTGGATGATGCGCGTGCGTCTGCGGGATATTTGCGGTCCTTCTTCATGTATTCTTAGCATGAGTCAGCGGGCAAGTTCAATCAAATCCTGAGCCCCGGCTTATCCCGGCCCGGCATCCCGGCGGATTTCGCCGTGGTGTCAGGAAAATACTTGCTTGAACCGGGGAAGGGCTGTTTATTGTGCTGGCGTACCTGTACCAAGAAGAAGAGCAAATAATGATTTTCAGTTCCGTCACCTTTCTTTTTCTGTTTCTGCCGATCATCCTGGCCCTGGTTCTGCTTGCCGGCAAAAGGTTGCGCAATCACGTCCTGCTGGCGGCTAGCCTGCTGTTCTATGCCTGGGGGGAAGGGGGATACTGCCTGCTGCTCATCGGCTCGGTCCTGGTCAACTTTTTCCTGGCCCGCCGGCTGGAAGGGGCGGCCGGTCCGGGTCGGAAATGGCTGCTGTCCCTCGGCATCCTCCTCAACCTTGCCCCCCTGTTTGTCTTCAAATATGCCAGGTTTGTCGTGGAGAGCCTGAACGCTATCCCGGGTGTGAGCCTGTTCGCCGGGCTGCAGCATAACTCCCTGCACCTGCCGGTGGGTATTTCCTTTTTCACCTTTCAGGCCCTTTCCTACCTGGTGGATGTGTACCGGCAGACGGTACCAGCGGAGCGGCGCCTGGTGAATTGCGGCCTCTATATCGCCATGTTCCCCCAGCTGCTGGCCGGTCCCATTGTCAGGTACCATGACCTGGCCAGCCAGCTGGTCCGGCGGTCCGTGAGCAGAGAGGGGCTGGCCGCGGGCGCGGAGCGGTTTGTCCTCGGCCTGGGCAAGAAGGTACTGCTGGCCGATCCCCTTGGCGTGCAGGCGGACCGGATTTTTCTGCTCCCGGCCGCCGACCTCAGCACGCCGGAGGCTTGGCTCGGCGCCCTCTGCTACACCCTGCAGCTCTATTACGATTTTTCCGGGTATTCGGACATGGCCATCGGCCTCGGCCGGATGTTCGGCTTTGTCCTGCCGGAGAATTTCAACTACCCCTATATCTCCCGCTCCATCCGCGAGTTCTGGCGGCGCTGGCATATGTCCCTTTCCGCCTGGCTCCGGGACTATCTCTACATCCCGCTGGGCGGCAACCGCAAGGGGACCTGGCGGACCCTGGTTAACCTGCTGCTCGTTTTCCTGGTGTGCGGACTCTGGCACGGCGCGAACTGGACCTTTGTGCTGTGGGGCGCCTGGCACGGGCTATTTCTGGTCCTGGAACGCCTTGTCCCTGTCCGCTCGCAGTCCAAGCTGCTTCAGGCAGGAGGATGGCTCTATGCCACCCTGGTGGTCATGCTGGGCTGGGTGCTGTTTCGCAGTCCGGATCTTGCCTCGGCTCTGCACTACCTCGGGGTCATGGCCGGGGGCGGCGCTGACGCCGCCGGTCTGATTGCGGCCGAACTGGCCCAGGATGCCAGATTCAGGACCGAACTGATCGCCGCGGTGATTTTCGCCGCGCCGGTGTATGTTACGGTCCGTTCATTCCTAGACCGGGCAGCGGCCAGCGCCGGTTCCGTTGTTGGCGGGGCGGCGGCCGCCTTTGCCCGGGGCGGGTTCCGGTTGTTCCTTTTCGGCGTTGTCGCCTATTTCTCGGTTATCTCCATTGCCGCCCGGGCCTATCATCCCTTTCTCTACTTCCAGTTCTGAGCAGGCGATGCGCAGGGAAAAGATTTCAGGTATCGTGACCGACTGGCTGATCATCGCCATGTTTTCGGCGCTGCTCTGCATCCCCCTGGTGCTGGCGTTGACCGGTCCCAGCCGGGTCTATTCGCAGGCGGAAAAGCGCTTTCTGGCGAAGTTCCCGGAGTTCCGTCTCAAGGGCGGGGACATCAGGGCCCTGACCCGGGCGATTGACACCTTCTATCAGGACCATTTCGGCCTGCGCGAATTTCTGATTCATCGCTACCACCGCGAGGTGAACAAGCGCTTTGCCGCCGCCAGCGCGCCGGACGTGCTCACGGGCAAGGAAGGCTGGCTGTTCTATTCCGGGGAGCGGGTGCTGGAAGACCTGATCGGGCAGCATCCATTGCGCCGCGAGCAGCTTGCGCTCCTGGCCGCCAGGATCAGGGACACCAGGGACTGGCTGGAGCAGAAGGGGATCAGCTACATGCCGGTAGTGGCCCCGAATAAGCAGAGCATCTATCCGGAATATCTCCCTGATCATTACCAGCAGGCCAGGAAAACCAGCCGTCTCGACCAAGCCGTTGCCACCTTGAGCCGGGATCCGGCTACCGCCATTTTGGACCTGCGGCCTGTCCTGCTGCGCAACAAGGGCGATCTTCGCTTGTACGACAAGACCGATACCCATTGGAATCAGCTGGGGGCCTACTGCGGCTACCGTGAGCTGATCCGGGTTGCTGGCTCGCTGTTTCCGGAAGCGGACATGCAGGTCTATTTTTCGGTGGGGGCCCGCTGGCGGGAGGACCCGGCTGGGGACCTGGCTCAGCTTTCCGGGCGAAGCGACACCCTTCAGGAGAAGCGGCCGGAGGTCATTGCCTGGTTTCAGGCCAGAGAGCACGAACTGAACCTCTCCCTGCAACAGCTCTTCCTTCTCGAGCAGATGAAACCGTTCTTGACCGTGCGGCAGGGGAAAAAACTGCGGGTGCTTGTGCTGCACGACTCCTTCATGAATCCGATGAAGCCTTTTCTTGCAGAGAGCTTCGGCGAAGTGCTTTTCCTCTGGAAGTATTTTGACCCGAACGTCGAAATT
The DNA here is from genome assembly GCA_003508005.1 of Desulfobulbaceae bacterium. Taxonomy (GTDB): domain Bacteria; phylum Desulfobacterota; class Desulfobulbia; order Desulfobulbales; family Desulfobulbaceae; genus UBA10518. Next base: position 21,172 of record DNUE01000042.1, on the reverse strand, counting down.
TTTTTGAACAGGGAGGTCATGGACAGGCTGCTGGCCGAATTCAAGCCGGATCTGGTTATCGACCAGATTGTGGAGCGCCACCTGGACTGGTGGATCCCGCAGAATTCCCCGCAGAGTGCATCCGGGTCCGCCAGGTGAGGCTTCGACGATCATCCGCCTGATTTTTTGCCCGGCGCAGTGAATAATTCTTGCTTCTCCAGGCTGCGCAGGAGAAGATAGAACAATAATAAACAGAAGGAAACGTATTGTGGTGACAGGACAGTCAATAAATTTTCTGAACAGCGAGGCACTGCTGGACCTTCTCTGCGAAGAGAAGCTGATGACCGAGGAGCAGCGGCAGTTCGTGTTGCAGCAGAGGGAGAAGCAGCGACAGTCGCTTCTGCGCAAATACGGCGGCCGGCGTCGCGACGACGACCCGCGGCGGGCGAAGAGCTCCGAGCCCGATCTCCTGGACCTCATCATCTCCCTGCGCCTGGAAATCAAAGGCGACAAGTCCAAGATTCTGACCGAGGAGCTGATCATGCGCGCCGTCAGTTTCCGGCGCAAAATCCCGTTCAAGAAGCTCGACCCCCTGGAGTTGGACATTAATATCGTCACCAAGACCATTCCCAGGTCCTTTGCGGTCAACCACCAGGTCCTGCCGGTGGAGATCCGCAACGGGGTGCTGGAGGTGGTCAGCTGCAACCCGGACAACCAGAGCGTACTGGAGGATATCGAGCAGGCGACCCAGCTCAAGGTCCGCCGTTCGCTGAGCACCAGGAGCGACATCCGCAAGCTGCTCGCCGAGTTTTTCGGGTTTCAGCGCTCCATTTCCGCTGCCGAGTCCCAGTTCGGCGCGCCCGGCATGGGCCTTTCCGTGGATATCGGCAACCTGGAGCAGTATGTCCGGCTCTCCTCCTCCCAGGAGCTTTCGTCCAGCGATCAGCACATCAAGGCCGCGGTCAACCACCTGTTCAACTACGCCCTGGATCAGCGGGCCAGCGACATCCATATCGAGCCCAAGCGGGACGCCTGCCTGGTCCGTTTCCGCATCGACGGCGTCTTGCACAACATCTACAAGCTGCCCAAGGCGGTCCATTCGGCCATTACCTCGCGGGTCAAGACCCTGAGCCGGCTGGACATAGCCGAGAAGAGGCGGCCCCAGGACGGCCGCATCAAGGTCGGCCAAGGCGAAGAGAGCAGGGACGTGGAGATCCGCGTGTCCACGGTGCCGGTGGCCTTCGGCGAGAAGACCGTGCTCAGGATCCTCGACCCGGAAGTCATCTTCCAGGACCTGAACGAGCTCGGCTTTTCCCGGCGCGATGCCGTGGTCTTCAACAGCTTCACCAGCTCGCCGCACGGCATTGTCTTTGTCACAGGCCCCACGGGCAGCGGCAAGTCGACCACCCTCTATTCCACCTTGAAGAAGCTGGCCACCCCGGAAAAGAATATCGTCACCGTGGAAGACCCGGTGGAAATGGTTTACGACGAGTTCAACCAGATCGCGGTGCAGAGCCAGATCGACGTGACTTTTTCGACCATCCTGCGCAACATTCTGCGCCAGGACCCGGACATTATCATGATCGGCGAGATCCGCGACCTGGAGACCGCCACCTATGCGATCCAAGCCGCCCTTACCGGCCACCTGGTCTTTTCGACCCTGCATACCAACGATGCGGTGTCGAGCATCCTCCGCCTGGAGGACCTCGGCCTGGAGCCCTTTCTCATTGCTTCCACCATGCTGGGCGCCCTGGCCCAGCGTCTGGTCCGCCGGATCTGCCCGCAGTGCGCGGAGTCGTACGGCGTGGACGTGGAGGACCTGAAGCGGATGGGCTTCCCGGTCACCGAGAGGGGCCAGATCGAGCTGCGCCGAGGCAAGGGGTGCCATCATTGCCGCGGCACCGGTTATTCCGGCCGCTGCGCCATCTTCGAGATTTTCCCCATGTCCGACCAGATGAAGAAGTTGGTCGCCGCCAAGGCCTCGGACGCCGAACTTCGGCAGGTGGCTGTGCGCGAGGGGATGACCACCCTGCGCGAGGACGCCTGGGCCAAGGTCCGGAAAGGGGTGACCACCGTGGAAGAGGCGCTACGGGTCACCAGCGATTTCTAACCCTTTTCCACGCGGATCGAGCAGAGCGTCATGACCCAGCGGGTTGTCAGTCGAAACAAGAAGGCGTTCCACGACTACCATATCGAGGATACCCTGGAGGCCGGGATCGTGCTGACCGGGCCGGAGGCGAAATCTCTGCGCGCCGGCCGGGCCAACCTTATGGACGGTTACGCCCAGGTGCAGGGCGGGGAGGTCTTTCTCTACAATGTCCACATCTCCCCTTACGAGTATGCCACCCACAATCCGAGTGATCCCTTGCGGGTGCGCAAGCTCCTGCTGCATCAGCGGGAAATCCGCAAGCTCATCGGAAAATTGCACGAGAAAGGCATTGCGCTCATCCCGTTGAAGATATATTTTATAGAGAACGGCAAGGCAAAGGTGGAATTGGGGCTTGCCCGGGGCAAGAAGCTCTACGACAAGCGGGCGGCGCTCAAGGAAAGGCAGTCCGACCGCGAGGTGGAGCGGGCCCTGCGCCACCGCCGAGAGTGATTGGCCCGAACCAAGCGCATCCACGTCATTGCGAGGAGCGAAGTGACAAAGCGATTTTTCTATTGCTTGCAATCAGAGTGATTGATTCGCTGCCCTCGCAATGACGCTTTTCAGATATGTTGCGGAACAACCTGGAATAAATCTGGAAACATCAACTTAAGGAGAGAGAATCAGCAGATAACCAGATGAGACAAGCTGTCTTCTGTCCTCTGTCTTCTGTCTTCCGACACATGGGGGCGAAACGGATTCGACGGGGATATGCAAGCTCAACGTTGCATGCCGAGCTTCTGTCTGCTCGTAAAACCGATGGAAAAACAATTATAATCGCCGACGATTATAACTACGCAGTAGCAGCTTAGTCTGCCCTGCCGTTCCCCCGGACCTCACCCGCTGGTCCGGTACGGAGCGTCGACTCCGCGGGTTGGTCGGCCTGGCGCGCCTGTCGCCCGGCTGACGAGACAAAGCAGGCTAGCGTCACGAAATCCTGGTTCCATGAGAGACCCTGATGCGAAACCCAATCAAGGAACTATGCATGTAGATACGTGAGGGGAGTATTTCCGGACGCGGGTTCGACTCCNNCCCGCCGCCTCCACCAATTTAATCATTAATTTCAATAGGTTGCATCTTATGATTAAAGTCGGTAAACAGTCGGTAAGTCACTGTTGAAAAAGGGTGTCACATAAGAGGCGCCCTTCTTGTCCCGTCAGTCCTGACTATTTTTAAATCACTTTTTAGGTGTCAGCAGCCCAAGCCTGCGGCAGCAGTTCAGTCACACCTCCATCGCAACGAATACCACGCTTTCAAAAATTATATCCATGACTGTAAGATTGAATTTTGCGTCCGTACGCGGAGGCTGTGGAGAAATTCATTTGACAGGGTAGCCGTAAAGCAGGTAGGCAGGAGCAGAGAGGCAAAAAAACTCATGAACCCGTATCGGCAAGTGCGCCGGGGCAGAAGAGGCAAAGAAGTCATGCTGTGCAAAATCATCCGGCAGTTATCGCTACTTTTCGTTATGCTTTGCCTGCTGCCAGGCTGTGCCACGCTGCGGAGTGGACAGGAGTCGAACGGCGGCGCGCCGGTCGTCACGCAGTTGGCGAAAACCGGCCATAGCTGGAATGGGGTGCTCCTGCCTGCCTATCCGGTAGGGCGTCCCGAGGTCACTATCCTGCGGATCAACATCCCGGCCGGCGCCCGGCTCGAAACGCACAGGCATCCGGTGATCAATGCCGGCGTGCTGACAAGCGGGCAGCTCACGGTGGTGACTGCTGACGGAAAAACCCTGCATCTCAAGGCCGGAGATCCTATTGTCGAGGTGGTGAACACCTTGCACTACGGCATGAACGAGGGACAGGTCTCCGCGGAGATCATCGTGTTTTATGCCGGCGTGACTGATGCGCCGATAACCGTATTAGAGCCGCGCTGAGAGTGTGCCGTGAGCGCCTGCAGGCTGAACCTGGAGCCGGACAGGGTTGCCCGGCGGCCGTCGGGTAAGCGTAATGGCTTTCGTTCGCATATGACCCCGCCCTATCTGGTGGAAAGAGGAGCTGAAACAAATGAACAATGATGCAACAAAGATTTGGAGGGACGGCCGGATTCGCCACAAAGTAGGGGCAAAATATCTGGCCAGCCTGGCTGCCTGCCTGGTGTTGCTGGTTATGGCCATTGCCGCGAAGCAGGCGCGGGCGCAGTGGCCTCAAGTCATCCTGTCCAAAGACGGCACTCCGATTTCCTATGAGGCCTTCGGTGCGGGAGAACCGACCTTGGTATTTGTGCATGGCTGGAGCTGCGATTCCCGCTATTGGCGTGCACAGGTGCCTATTTTTTCTCAAACAAATCGCGTAGTCCTTCTTGACCTTGCCGGCCACGGCCATTCCGGAATGACACGCACGACGTATTCCATGCGTGCTTTCGGAGAGGATGTCCAGGCGGTGGCAGAAGCAACAGGCAGCCAGACCGTAATTCTCGTTGGCCACTCCATGGGCGGCTCGGTGATCGCCGAGGCGGCCCGGCTCATGCCCGGCCGGGTCATCGGCCTGATCGGGGTGGATACCCTGGAGAATATAGAGTATCCGCTGACCCGGGAAGAGCTCAAAACCATGACCGCTCCGCTGGAGGAGAATTTCCAGGCAGGAAGCCGGCAGTTCGTTGGGGGGATGTTTCTGCCGCACACCGATTCGCAGCTTCGCGACTGGATTCTTGCCGACATGTCGGCCGCGCCGCCTGCGGTTGCCCTGAGCGCGATGAACGAAATGATGGCGCAGTACGTCAGCGGCGAGGCGGCAAAAATTTTCGAGGAGATCCGTCTGCCAGTGGTCACCGTGAATGGGGAGCTGTGGCCAGTCGACTTTGAGGCAAATCGGCGGCATATGTATTCCTACGAGGCCATTTTCCTGAAGGGAGCGGACCATTTCTTGATGCTGGACCGAGCGGAGGAATTTAACCGTGCCTTGGAAAAGGCCATACGTCTGATTGTGGAGAAGTCCGTCAAGGAGAGAAGCGGAACTGAATGAGCAGGCGGACGGCTTGCCGCCGTCGCTGATCCACCTTCTGGGAAGATAACCGGAGAACAACGGCCGCCATGAAGATATCGGTCATCCTCGCCCATCCCGATCAGGCGAGTTTCAACCACGCTATTGCGCAAACCGTGGTCGAACAGCTTGCCGGTAACGGGCATGCCGTCTCCTTCCACGACCTGTACGCCGAGAGGTTCGACCCGGTGCTGCCTGCCGCTGAAATTCCAAGGAACGCCGTTCTGCCGGATGCATTGCGGGCCCACTGCGAAGAAATTCGGGAGGCGGAGGGCATCGTCATCGTTCATCCCAACTGGTGGGGCCAGCCACCCGCGGTGCTGAAGGGCTGGATCGACCGGGTGATTCGCCCGGGGATAGCCTACGAGTTTCTGGAGGGTGATTCAGGCGAAGGGGTCCCAAGGGGGTTGCTCGCCGCAAAGGCCGCCCTGGTCTTCAACACCGCGAACACCATGCCTGACAGAGAGCGGCAGGTCTTTGGCGATCCGTTGGAAACCATTTGGCGAAACTGCATCTTCGGCCTCTGTGGGGTCGATACCTTTTATCGCCGGACATTCGGCGTGGTGGTTACGAGCACAGGACAGGAGCGGCAGAAGTGGCTTGCCGAGGCAAGGGAAGAGATCGACAGGTACTTTCCGGCATGCAACGGATAAAGCGAGGGGCTGGGAGCAGAAAAACCCTTGAGCATCGCAGAGAATGAAAACCGCAATTCAACAAAAAATTCTCAGGTCGTCTCTTGGCTTGCTGGCAGCGCTGCTGCTGTTGTTTTCCTCCGGGCTGAAGGTCCCGGTCCTGGACGCGGCGACCGACGCCTACTTTCGGGAGGCGATAACCAAGGCCGGGGTTACCTATGCCACCTGCAGAGTGATCAACGCTTCCGTTTCCGTAGTCAAGGACTCCAGCCTCCAGTTGGAACCGGCGGGGGTGGGCCTGTCTTTGGCCGTAGGCCAGTCCCTGGACCCGATTGATGACATGACGGAGCGCCTGTCCGATGTGCTTGTCACGGCGATTACCTCGCTGGGTGTGCAGAAGCTGGCATACGAAATGAGCGTGTCGCTTGCCCCGCCGCTGCTCTCTGTATTGCTGCTTGCCGTGTCTCTTCTGATATGGTTCGAGAAGAAAAGGCTGACGCTCCTGCACAGAGCGATGACGCAGTTTATCCTGCTTCTTGTTGTTGCTCGCTTTTGTCTCCCGGTATCTGCCTTGGCAAACGAGTATCTGCAAAAACATTTCTTTGCCGATCGGATAGCAGCATCGACAAAGGAATTGGCGGTCGGGACTGCTGAACTTGATAAACTGGCAGATGTCTCGCTTCCGGAGATTGACGGCGTTTTAGGGACTATCGAGAACAGTGCGTTGTTTCTCAAGCGAAAATCCGCGGAATTCAAAAATGTCCTCGTCGTCACCGTGACCAACGCCGGCGATATCATCGAGAATCTCCTGGAGCTGACATTCCTCTACGTCGGTATTTTTCTGATCCAGGTTGTTATATTGCCCTTGCTTTCATTCTGGATCCTGGTAAAAACAGCAGCCACACTTTTTCCCGCAAGCTTTCCCGTTGTGGTGCGCAATTCGCGGCCATCATCAAATGAAGATGGCGAATAACTCAAGCCGGAAGTGACCGGCAGCGAACTGATCCGTTCAATGGCAACCGCTTTTCTTGCAATCATACTTGGTCTGGCGATCCTGGTCTGGAGCGCCGACCGTTTTGTGGAAGGTTCGGCCGCCATCGCCGTCCATTTTGGAATGCCGGCGCTTCTGATCGGCATGGTGATCGTCGGCTTCGGCACCTCGGCCCCGGAGATGGTTGTTTCGGCTGTTTCAGCCTTGCAGGGCAGTCCCGGCATTGCCCTGGGCAATGCCTACGGCTCGAATATCACGAACATCGCCCTGATCCTGGGGCTGACCTCGCTGCTTAGTCCCATCGCCGTCCATTCGCGGGTGCTGCGCAAGGAACTGCCGATTCTCACCGCCATTACCGCCCTGGCTGCCTGGCAGGTCTGGGATGGGGAAATCACCAGGGGCGACGCTCTTTTGCTATTGACTGTGTTTGTCGGCTTGATGGGATGGGCCATCAGGCAGGGGCTGCGGCAGAAGGATGATGCCCTGGGCAGCGAAATGGAGCAGGAACTGGTTGTCCGTGCCATGCCGGTTCGCCGGGCTGTTTTCTGGCTTGGGATCGGCCTGATCTTTCTGGTTGCCAGTTCCCGCCTCCTGGTCTGGGGCGCGGTGGAGATCGCCCGCGGCTTCGGGGTAAGCGACCTGATCATCGGTCTGACCATCGTGGCGGTGGGGACCTCGTTGCCGGAATTGGCCTCGTCGATCATCGCCACCCGCAAGGGCGAGCATGACATCGCCCTGGGCAATGTGCTCGGCTCCAACCTGTTCAATACCCTGGCGGTGGTCGGCATCGCGGGGATGATCAGTCCCATGGCCGTCGCGCCCGAGGTCCTGTCCCGGGACATTCTGGTGATGGGGGGACTCACGGTCTTGCTGTTTGTTTTCGGCTACGGGTTCAGCGGGCCGGGACGCGGGCGCATCAACCGTTTTGAGGGCGCGACGCTGCTGGCCTGCTACCTCGCCTATACAACTTGCCTGGCCCGCTGTGTCTTTGGACAGTAACCCTTGCTCAGGTACTTGTTGCGCTGTCCCCCTCCAACCTTTCGCCGCCGGTTGCCAGGTCCTTGAACAGGCCTCGCTCTCTCGGGCTGCCGACAATGGCCACGATATCATCGCCGGAAAAGGTGTACTCTATGGAAGGGTTGGGGCGGAAGATGCCGTTCCGGATGACCCCCACCAGGGTTGCCCCGGTTTGGGTGCGGATGGCCGCCTCCTGCAGGGTCTTGCCGTTCAGCGGGCTGGCGGGCGCAAGGTGCACCCAGGATATCTCCAGCAGGTTCTTGGCGCTGTTGAGCTGGCTGGCCAAGTGGTAGTCCCAGCCGGAGGAGGAATGGAGCGGGGCGTACAATTCGTGCCGGACCATATCCGTGTATTCCTGGATCACTGTCGCCGGAATCTGCAGGCTGAGGAGGGCCTGCCTCGCAATTTCAAGCCCTGCCTCCATCTCGGGAAGAACCACCATGTAGACCCCATTCTCATACAGGGCCCTGGTCTGTTCGACCCCATCCGCCCGGGCGACGATCTGGAGCTTCGGATTGATCTGCTTGACATGCCCGACAATAGCCGCGGAAACGATGATGGACGGCGGAGTGATCAGGAGTAGCCTGGCCCGGCCGACTTCCGCGGCATCGAGAACGACCTGCTGGGTCATGTCGCCGTAGATCACCGGGTACAGGGCGGTCTTGCATTCGGTCATCCGCTGGTGATTGATTTCGACAATGACAAAGGAAACGTCCAGTTGGGTAAGCACCTGGGCGATATGCTGGCCGACCCGGCCGCCGCCGGCTATGATCACGTGATTGCGCAGACCCTCGCTGGGCAGGTGAATGGTCTGCAGAGGTTCATGCTGAAAGAAGCGGCGCTTCAGGCGGTAGAGCGGCGAAGCCAGCGAGGAGACGAAGGGGGTCGCCACCATGCTGATGACTGAGGTGGCCAGGACCAGGGAATAGAGGGCATTGTCAATGGCCCCCGTGTCAAGGCCGACCCTGGCCAGCACGAAAGAGAATTCACCGATTTGGAACAGGCCGAGACCCACGGCCAGGGGGACAATGTTCCGGTAGCCGGCCAGCCAGGTCAGCGCGGAGAAGATGACCCCTTTGCCCGCCGCGATCAGGAACAACAGGGCAAGAACCTGCCACCAGTGGCTGAGGAGAAAGGTGAGATCCAGCAGCATGCCCACCGAGGTGAAAAAGAGCAGGCCGAAGATGTCGCGCAGGGGAATGATGTCGCTCAAGGCCTGGTGGCCGTAGTCGGACTCGCTGAGGACCATGCCGGCGATAAACGCGCCGAAGGCGAAGGAGAGGCCGAAGAGGTAGGTAGCGTAGCCCACGCCCAGGCCAAGGGCGGTAATGGTCAGGATGAACAGTTCCCGGGAATTCCACTGGGCGACCAGGGACAGGAGCCAGGGCAGCAGCCGGGTGCCGAGGAAAAACATCGTCAGCAGGAATGCCGCCGACTTGAGCATGGCCATGCCGATAAGGGGCAGGCCGGCAGCGGGATCGCTGAGTTGGGGCAGGACGATCATCAGCGGTACCACCGCAAGGTCTTGGACCAGCAGCATGCCGATCATCACCCTGCTGGACAGGGTCCCCATCCAGCCCTGGTTCATCAGGGTCTTCAGGGTGATCATCGTGCTGGACAGGGCGGCCAGCGAACCGAACCAGATGGAAGGGACCGAACTCCAGCCGAAGAGCCTGCCAATCCCGTAGCCGTAGGCGATGGTCAGCAAGATCTGGATGGGGGTGCCGATAAGGGCGATGTTGCGTACCGGCTTCAGTTCGCTGAGCGAGAATTCCAGGCCCAGGGCAAAGAGCAGCAGAGCCACGCCGATCTCGGCCAGGAGTTCTATCTGGTGCAGATCGGCTACGGTGATGCCGCCGGTGTAGGGGCCGATGGCGATGCCGGCGGCTATGTAGCCGAGGATCAGGGGCTGTCGCAGTTTCTGGGCAATGAGCGCGCCGCAGAGGGCGGCGACAACGATGATGACGATATCTGCGGCAATGCCCATGGGTGACGGCAGAAAACGGCTGTCAGAGGTTAGTGGATCTGGCTTTCGGTATAGGACCTGAACAGATGCCTGAGTCTGTGCAGCTGTTCATCCAGGACAAAGGGCATCAGGTTGCTGATCATGTCCAGCAGGACCACGGCATTGACCGAAGAGTCGGCCCTGGTGGCGCTGCGGATTCGCTCGGCGATCATCGTGTTCAGCTTGTGCAGGTTCCGGTAGATCAGCTTCAGCCCCTCCAGTTCGAGGTCCGCCTCCCGGCCCTGGTTGTGGAGAAAATACTGCGCCAGCAGGTACATGCCGATGGCGCGGTAGTAGGTTTCATCCTCCGATGCAAGGGGGAGGTGGTAGCGGGCCATGGGTTTCAGATAGCCGGTGTGCGGACAGCCGCTGGTCGCAAAAAGAAGGCCGACCAGGGAGCTGACTCCCTTCTGCGCGGTGGTCTTCTGCGAGACCTGGCGCTCGTTGGTGATCACCGTCAGGTCGATTTCGTTGTGGGAGACCACGTTGGTGAAATGGTCGATCACCCCGACCAGAGATACGGCCACCGGGCAGCGGGGGCGGCTGGCAATGGTAAAGGGGCAGTGGGAACACTGATGAAATTCAAGCCGGGTCCAGTCGGGCAGGTCGTCCGTGGGCGGATTGATGATTTCAAGGGTGTCGGGGTCAAGCTGGACATTGAACTCTTCAGACCTGTCGCCCTTCATGTTGAAGATGTATCGGATGCTGATGGGCTTCATGACATACTCGCGCGGGAAGGGTTCGGGGTATTTGTTCAATATGGAAAGATAATAGAGGAAAACCAGAGAGAAAACAATAATGAAATAAATGTTGTGCAGCCTGCATGAGATGCTATGAAGGAAAAGAGAGTGATCCGCTCCGGCCTGGCAGTATTTCGCTCAGGAGGGTTAGGGAGAGGAAAGAGGACGAGGGGCCAGGCCCCGGACAGGAGAGCGCATGGAGTGGGTGTATCTGTTTGTAGCCGGGATATGTGAGTGGGGCTGGCCGCTGGGCTTGAAGCTGGGCTGGGGCGAGAAAGGCGCCCATTTCGGCTGGCTGGTCTTTTCGGTCTTTTCGATGGCAGGCAGCGGCGGTTTGCTTCTGGCCGCCCTGAAGACCATCCCCATGGGCACCGCCTACGCGGTGTGGACCGGCATCGGCGCGGTCGGGGCCTTTATCCTCGGCATCCTGATCTTCAGTGAGCCGGCGACATTGGCCCGTTTTTTCTTTGTCGGGATGATCATCGCCGGCATTCTCGGCCTGAAATTAGCAGCCTGACCGTTTCAGGCTGTCTCTGCCGCAATGACAACGGGATGCGCCAGGGAACTCGCCTTGCGGTGTCGGGGAGCGGCAAGAATATGAATAAGAGGGCTTGGAATTTGCCGGCAAAAGGGGTATATCTCATCTCCTCGAACGACACTGGCTTACTGATCGGCGCAAGGCGGAGTGGGCAAGAAGCGGCGGCAAGGACGGGATGGACGGCAAGGACGGGATGGACGAATTGATGGTGCCGAAGGGGAGAGTCGAACTCCCACGGAGAAACCCCCACTAGACCCTGAACCTNNCTACCAGTTCCGCCACTTCGGCACGATCGGCAGCAAATATGCTCAGCAAACCGGGTTTTGTCAAGCACTTCTTTGCCGGGATCGCAAAAAGTGCGATTCCGACGCCGGCAAGCTCTGCAATGTAGTGAATCGCAGTTGCGGACGGTCAGGCTTTTCATTTTTAGCGGCCTGACGTTTTTTGCCTGGTAACGTATACACTGAACTGACTATGAAACTCTACACCAGCCTGGCGGATATCAAGAAGCCCTTTCGCGGTGCCTGCGTGACTATCGGCAATTTCGACGGGGTGCATCTCGGCCACCAGATTCTGTTCAGCGAGGTGGTCAGCAGGGCCAGAAACCTCAAGGGGACCAGCGTAGTGGTGACCTTCGATCCGCATCCGCTCAAGGTGCTGCGGCCTGAGAGCATCCGGCTCATTTCCACCACCGAACAGAAGATTGAGCTCATCGAGAAAGCGGGGATCGATGTGCTGGTGGTCATCCCTTTTGACCGGGAGTTCGCCGCCACATCAGCCGATGCCTTTGTCGAAGAGATCCTGCTTGGGATTATCGGGGTCCGAGAACTGGTGGTCGGCTACGACTATGCCTTCGGCCGCGGCCGGCAGGGCAATATCGAGTTCCTCCAGGCCAAGGGCCGGGAGCGCGGGTTTCCGGTCACCGTGGTGGAGGCCCACTACGAAAAGGGCATGCTGGTCAGCAGCACCCGGATCAGGGAACTGGTCGCCGAGGGCAAAATGGATGAGGTCCGTCTGCTGCTCGGCCGCTACTACCAGATCCGGGGAGAGGTTCAACGCGGCAAGCAGCGGGGCGGCAAGGTGGTGGGTTTTCCCACCGCAAACTTGCGGATATCCGAGGAAGACCTCTGCCCCCGGCGCGGAGTGTACGTCACTCAGGTCATTTACGACGGCCGCTGCTACGGCGGAGTGGCCAATATCGGCTGCAACCCCACTTTCGGCGAAAGCCGGCTGGTGGCCGAAACGCATATTTTCGATTTTCACGATGACATCTACGGCCGGCCGATCAAGATCAACCTGCTGCGCCATCTGCGGGGGGAAATAAAATTCAGCGGCCCCGAGGAACTGGCGGACCAGATCCGGCGGGACATCCAGGTGGCCCGCGACGTGCTGGCCGGGGCGCAGAAAGAACTGCTGCTCTCCTGCGAGGAGAATTTCAGCAGGTAAGTGATTGTTGTGCATTTTCATCTTGCCTACAATCCGTTCGTACCTATAATGTAGTCACCTTTCCCGCCAGGAAGACCACAAAGAGTATATATACGCCGTCTTAATCACGGCATCAGCTTATTTTCGACAAAGGAAGAACTATGACAGAGAGCGAATCCAACAAGAATGATATGGCAACAGTGATCAAGGAACTCGAGGCGATCGTTTCCCAGCATTCGGAAAACGTTATGGCCCACCATAAGCTGGGCCTGGTATACCGTCAGGCCGGCCGCAACTCGGATGCCATTCGCGAGCTGAACCGGGCCATGGAGTTGGACCCCCAGTCAGTGGAGAGTCTGATTAACCTCGGGGCCATTTATTTCGAGCAGGGCGACGTGGCAAAAGCCATGGAGCTCAACGAGCGGGCCCTGAATATCACCCCCGACATGGCCGAGGCCCATGTTAACATCGGGCTCATCCGACAGCAGCAGAACAGGGTGGACGAGGCCATTGCATCATATATCCGGGCCACTCAGATTGTCCCCAGCCTGATCACCGGCTGGATCAACCTGACTTCCGCCTACACCCAGAATGCCGAGGACGAAAAGGCAGTGGAGGCGGCAAGGCAGGCAGTGTCTATTGATCCGGATTCGGCCATGGCCCGCAACAATCTGGCGGTGGCCCTCTACTTCAAGAACGAGTTCCAAGAGGCGAAAAAGAATATGGACAAGGCCAGGGAACTCGGCTATTCCGTTGATCCCAGGTTTGCCGAGGCCCTGGAAGCAAAGCTGGCCGACTGATGAAGAAGGGCATGGAGAGCATCAAGCCCTGGTGCCCGTTCTGCGGCGTTGATGTCGGGCGGACCAGGGACGCCGTGCAGCGGAAAATGACCGAATTCCCAGTCGGTCAATGCGACTGCGGGGCGGTCTATGTCTGCGATGCCAGCGGCCATAATGTCGGTGCCGCCATTGTCGAGTGTCTGGTCTTTGCCTGTCATAACGACTGGGACTTGGCCTGGGAGCTGATCCCGGAAGATGATTACCTGACCGGACGGATTGAAAACTATGACGAGATCACCCACCAGGTGGTCCTGGGCGGGAAGCTGGATGGCCGGATGATCAGGGGGGTCCTCTATTTTATCCGCCTGCACAAGGAGGTGGCCGAGATAGCTGCCCGATTCACCGCGAAGCAGCAAAGCGAGGAGGAGGCCGGTCCCGACGGGGCGCTTCCCCTGCCACCCTTGGAGCCTCTCCGCGACCCCAAACGGCAGCGCAAACGCGCCAGCAAGGAACTGGTCCGGCAGCTGGTGAGGGCAGGGGACATTGATGCCCTGGTCGATTACTCTTTTGATGATCACCGGACCCTGCGCTTTCTTCAGCGTCTGCTCTACGATCCAGACGAAGCGGCCAGGTACCATACCGCCTGGCTGATCGGCCAGGTATGCGCCCGGCTGGCCACCAGGGAACCGGGCCAGGTGGCTGATCTCATGCATCGGCTGTTTGAGGCCTGTTCAGACTCGGCCGCCACCAGTTGGGGCATGTTGGAGGCAATCGGCGCGATCATCGCCGCCCGTCCCGATATTTATGGGGCCTTTACCAGGTATCTGCTTAACTTTATGGCTGATGAAAGCACCCAGGTGCAGGTGATCTGGTCCCTGGGCGAGATCGCTGCCAGTCGGCCCGACCTGATCCGCAAGACTCCCTTCTATTCCACTTTTTCTTTTCTCAGTCATAAAAACCCCGTGATCCGGGGCCTGATGGCCAGACTGTTGGGGCGGATCCAGGCCAGCGAGGCGCTTTTTCAGATCATGGGCCTGCAGGCGGATCACCACCCGATCATTATTTACGAACAGGGGCGGCCGGTGAATACCACGGTTTCCCGGTTGGCCACCGAGGCAACTGAGAATATCCATCGCAACAAGGAAGCTATCCATGACTGATCCGATTCAACCATTGCAATCTCTTGCCCCCCAGGGGGCGGGACCGAAGGAAGATCCGACTTTGACCGATCCGGCCAAGGCCGACTACAAGGCCGGCCGCCAATTTCTTGCCAAAGGGGAATATACCCAGGCCGCCATGGCGCTGCACAATGCCCTGCGCGGCTTTGAGGAGCAGGGCAACGAGCAGGGGGTGGCCAACGCCGCCGACCGACTCGGCGACCTGTGTATGGCCCGGGAGGAATACCGGCTGGCCCTGGAGCATTTTCAGCGCGCCCAGACCATCTGCGAGAAGGAGCAGGATGTCTTCTCCATCATAGAGCTGAACAAAAAAAAGGCGGAGGCCCTGCGCCGGCTTGGCGAGTTGGACCAGGCCCAGGTCCTGCTGTTTGACATCTTCGATTATTTTTCCCAGCTCAAAAATCCCAAAAGAACGGTAGAGGTCCTGGAAACCATCGTCGAGCTGTATCTCGAACAGGGCGATCGGCTGAAGGCAGCGGACGCGTTGCGGACCATTGCCGGCATTCACAGAAATTTCAAGCACGCCCGTCTGGCCGAGGAGTATGAGGGCCGTGCCCGCCAGGTGGAGCAGGGATAGCTGATGTTCACCGGCATTATCCAGGGTCGTGGTCGGGTGATACGAAAACAGCCGGCCGGCGGCGGCATGGTCCTCTGCCTGGAGGCGGATTTTCCCCTGATCGATCCGGTCGAAGGGGAATCGATCGCCGTCAACGGCGTCTGCCTCACCGCCAGGGAGATCAAGGAGAGCCGTTTCCTGATGGATGTCTCTCCGGAAACACTGGAGCGCTCCGGGCTGGGTGCGCTGCAGCCGGGCAGCCTGGTCAATCTGGAGAGGGCGCTTAAGCTCAGCGACCGTCTTGGCGGGCATCTGGTCAGCGGCCATGTCGATGCCCGAGCCAGGGTAGAGGACCGGCGCAGCGCCGGCGATTTTACCCTGTTTACATTTTCCCTGTCCCGTTCCCTGGCGAAATATGTTATTAAAAAAGGTTCGATCGCAATCAACGGGGTCAGCCTGACGGTGAACAGCTGCGAAGGAGAGCGCTTCACGGTGTCGATCATCCCCCACACCTTGTCGGTGACCACCCTGGGCGGGCTGAAACCCGGCGACACGGTGAATGTAGAGGTTGATATAATTGGCAAGTATGTGGAAAAGCTGCTCATGGAGAAATCCGCGAACCCTGATGGAGGCAGCAGGATCAATGCCTCCTTCCTCGCGGAGCACGGTTTTCTCCGATAACGGCGGCCGGAAAGGCGGGAGAAGCAAGTAATGGCTGTAAGCCCCATTGAAGATGTCATCGAGGATATCAAGGCCGGGAAGATTGTCATCCTGGTCGACGATGAAGACCGGGAAAACGAAGGCGACCTGTGCATGGCCGCCGAGGCAGTGACTCCCGAGGCCATCAATTTCATGGCCAGGTACGGCCGCGGCCTGATCTGCCTGGCCCTCAGCCCGGACATCGTTGAGCAGCTGAAGCTGCCGATGATGGTCAGCGACAACAAATCGCCCTACGGCACGGGGTTCACCATCAGCATCGAGGCCCGCACCGGGGTCTCAACCGGCATTTCCGCCGCCGACCGCGCCCGCACAATAAAGGCCGCCGTGGCGTCGGAGGCCAAGCCGTATGATATCATCAGCCCTGGCCATATTTTTCCGCTGCGTGCCCGCAAGGGCGGGGTCCTGGTCCGCACGGGCCAGACCGAGGGCTCGGTGGATCTGGCCCGGCTCGCCGGGATGCGGACCGCCGGGGTCATCTGCGAGATCATGAATGAAGACGGGACCATGTCCCGCATGCCGGATCTGGAGAAATTCGCCGCCGATCATGAGCTGAAGATCGCCACCATCGCCGACCTGGTCGCCTACCGGCTCCGGAAGGATACCTTGGTGCACAGAGTCGCTCAGGCGAGGCTTCCCACCATCCATGCTGGTGAGTTCAAGGTTATCATCTATACCAATGACGTAGACCGGCTCGAGCATATCGCCCTGGTCAAAGGCGAGATCGACCCGGCCAAGCCGGTAATGGTCCGGGTGCACTCCGAGTGCCTGACCGGCGATGTCTTTCGTTCGGCTCGCTGCGACTGCGGCTCCCAGCTTCTTGCCGCCATGAAGATGGTGGAGCAGGAAGGACGCGGGATCATTGTCTACATGCGCCAGGAGGGCAGAGGCATCGGCTTGGTGAATAAGCTCAGGGCCTATGAACTTCAGGACCGGCAGGGCCTGGACACGGTGGAGGCGAACATCAAGCTCGGCTTCAAGGCCGATCTTCGTGACTATGGCATCGGCGCACAGATCCTGCGCGATCTCGGGGTGCGGGAGATGCAGCTCCTTACGAACAATCCCAAGAAGATCGTCGGTCTGGAGGGCTATGGGATCAAGGTCGTGGACCGTTTTCCCATCGAGATTCCGACCGATCCGGAAAACAAGGAATACATGCGCTGCAAACGGGACAAGATGGGGCATCTCCTGGAACTCTACGACGATACCCCGCTCACGGACGTTTCGGGTGATCCGTGAAATTGTGAGGAGCTCGCAAGAAGGGAAGGCACTGCCCATCCGAAATGATGAGTTCCATATGGTGCAGAGTTTGCCGGCGTCGGAACCGCCCTTTCCGCGTTTCGGCATATCGTGACAGGATAGGCGATGGGGGGCGGGAACGCGGCGGTTCAGGTGCCGATTCCGCGGCAGATACTTGATGCAGTTGACAAGGGGGAGAGATGGCAAAGTATATTGAAGGAAACCTGAATGGTGCGGGCAGGAAGCTGGGAATCGTGGTGGCGCGGTTTAACTCGTTTATTTCCGAGAAGCTTCTGGAAGGGGCGATCGACACCCTGGTCCGTTCAGGGGTGGACGGAGAGGACATCGAGGTTGTCCGCGTGCCCGGGGCCTTCGAGATCCCCCTGGCGGCTCAGCGCATGGCCAGGTCGGGCAAGTATGACGCGGTCATCTGCCTGGGGGCGGTCATCCGCGGGGCAACACCGCATTTTGACTATGTGGCCGGCGAGGTGGCCAAGGGCACGGCCCAGGTCATGCTTGACACCAGTCTGCCGGTTCTGTTCGGGGTGCTGACCACGGAAACCATCGAACAGGCCATTGAACGGGCGGGCTCCAAGGCGGGCAACAAGGGTTCCGAGGTGGCTATTGCCGCCCTGGAAATGATCAGCCTGATGGCTGCATTGTAGAGGAATCGCTGCTTCTTCAACTTCTTTGGGGGTGGGCTGCGGGCAAGGAACGACATGGGACTTCGCCGAAAATCAAGGGAAATGGCCCTGCAGTTCCTCTTCAGCCATGATTTTACGGACGCCTCCGATGAATCCCAGGCCGTTGCACTTGAACTGGAGCGTTTCTGTGCCTGCTTTGAAACCGGAAAAAAAGCGTTGCCCTATGCCCGGGAGTTGATCAACGGCATCTGCACGCACCGGAAGGAAATCGACCAGGAGTTGACTGGTCGTTCCCATAACTGGCGGCTTGAGCGGATGTCCTTAGTTGATCGCAACATTCTGCGCATTGCGGTCTTCGAGATTAAGCACGGTGAGGACGTCCCGGCCAAGGTCGCCATCAACGAGGCCCTGGAGATCGCCAAGCTTTATTCCATGCCTGATTCCGTGGCCTTCATCAACGGAATTCTGGACGCAGTGCAAGGGCAAACGGATGATGCGGCTCCCTGAAGGGCGGTTTACTTGCCGGTCACGGCTTTGCGCCACTCCCTGAAAAGCTGCCGGATTCCTCCGCATCTGGCTGCGGCAAAGAATAGTGCTGCCAGCGCCCAAAGGCCGATAACTGCTGCTACGCCAAGGATCAACACCATTATCAGTTTCATGCCATTCCATTGCTCCTGTTGCGCGAGGTTGCCGTATCAGGCTGAGCCTGGGCTGGCAGGAATGTTATCCCGCGGCCGCCCGCCCGTCCTGCCCGGACTGAGGGAGTTGCATGCGCGTACGTACGTTACCACCTTTTGATTTTTCCGGCAAAGTAGGGTAGAAGTCAGTTGTCCGTGTCGGGCTGCGCTTCCGGCGAGACGGATGGTTTTGGACAATGGCCTGCGGCCGCCGCGCGGGCTGGAACGGAACGTATATCTGGAGCTTAATGGGTTACTATGCCCCTGCCGAAAAAAAAAGAGTCAAAATTTCAGCGGGAGACCGTTGCCCTTCTCACCCTTTTTCTGGCAGTCTTCCTGTTGCTTTGTCTGGTCAGTTACGCCCGCCCCCTGCTGGGTGACTCGCCCGTCCTGCAGTCACCATCAACAAACTGGTGCGGGGCGCTGGGTTACTATATCGCCCGTTACCTCTTCAGCTTTTTTGGCCTGACCGCATTTTTTCCAGTGCTCATTCTGGGCTATACCTCGGTGGCTTCCCTGGTTCCTGGCAGCATCCTCAACAGCATGCCCTTCGTGGTTGTCGGTATCTCCGGGATCCTGCTTTCCAGCAGCGGCCTTTTGGCAACCGCCGAGCAGCTGCTTTTTCCGCCCGATCTGCTCAGTCCGGGCGGCTACCTGGGTGGCCTGGTTTGGCAGCTGTCCGGTCGTCTTCTCGGGAGCGTCGGGTCGGTCCTCATGCTCCTGTTCATCCTGATCTGCTCGCTGATGGCAGCCGTTCGCTTTTCCCCTTTCGGGACCGCCAAATGGTTCTGGCGGGCCAGCAACGCCCTGGGCAGCAGGATGCCGAAAAAAATACCGGCTCCGTCTGCCAGGATCAGGGCCGGTGACCGGGAACCGGCTGTTTCCGGTTCGGCGGCCCAGGTCGCCGGCAAGGGAACCGGAGTCCCGGCGGTCCATGAGCCGCTCCAGATTGAAGCGGCTGGTGAACGGGATGGGGAAAAGGAGTTCGTCCTGCGGCCGCCGCCCGGCGGCACTTATCAGCTGCCGCCCCTGACCTTGCTGGATCGGCATGATCAGCAGGACATTGGGGTGGACAAGGAGCATTACTACCGGGTCAGCGAGATACTCAAGGCCAAGCTTGAAGATTTCGGGGTGCAGGGAGAGGTGACCGGGATTTCTCCGGGTCCGGTGGTCACCACCTATGAGTATGCGCCGGCCCCGGGGGTCAAGATCAACAAGATCGTCTCCCTGGCCGATGACCTGGCCATGGCCCTCAGGACCGACCGGGTCAGGATTGTCGGTTCAATCCCCGGCAAGGCAGCCTTGGGCATCGAGATTCCCAATCCGAAGCGGAAGACCGTCTACCTGCGTGACATCCTGATGACCGAGCAGTACCGAGAAGCCAGGTCGCGGCTTACTCTGGCCCTTGGCCTTGATGTCGTCGGCCGGCCGGTGGTTGCCGACATCACCAGGATGCCGCATCTGCTCATCGCCGGCGCTACGGGTTCGGGCAAGTCGGTGGCCATCAACGCCTTCATCGCCTCGATCCTGTTTAAGGCGACCCCGGACGAGGTACGCCTGCTGATGATCGACCCCAAACGGATCGAGCTGTCGGCCTATGAGGACATTCCCCATCTTCTCCACCCGGTGGTGGTGGAGCCGAAAATGGCCAGCCGGGCCCTCCTGTGGGCGGTGCGCGAGATGGAGCGGCGCTACCGCCTGCTGGAGGAAAAGCGGGTCAAGTCCTTTGAATCGTACAACGAACAGAATGCCGAGGAAAAACTGCCCTACATCGTCATTGTTGTCGATGAGCTGGCCGACCTGATGATGGTGGCCTCCAAGGACGTGGAAGGCTCCATCGCCCGGCTGGCTCAGATGGCAAGGGCCGCGGGCATGCATATTGTCCTGGCCACCCAGCGGCCTTCGGTGGATGTGCTCACCGGCCTGATCAAGGCCAACTTCCCGACCCGGATGTCGTTCAAGGTCTCCTCCAAGATCGATTCCCGCACCATNNGCCTGATCAAGGCCAACTTCCCGACGCGCATTTCGTTCAAGGTTGCCTCCAAAGTGGACTCCCGGACCATCCTCGATCAGGGAGGTGCCGACCACCTGCTCGGCGACGGCGATATGCTTTTCCTGCCGCCAGGGGCGGCCAAGCTGCAGCGGATTCATGGCGCCTTCATCTCCGAGGCGGAAACCGGGCGCTTGATCGATTTCATCAAAGGGCAGGGCAAGGCCGACTATGACCAGTCGGTCATGCTGGTGGTGGAGGAGGAGCCTGCCGATGACGGCGGGGGGAGCGGAGAGTATGACGAAAAATACGATGAGGCGGTGGCCGTGGTCACCGAGACCGGCCAGGCCTCGANNGCTACAACCGCGCCGCGCGCATGATAGAGATGATGGAAAAGGAGGGAATCGTCAGCCCCTCCGACGGCTCCCGGCCCCGGGAGGTCCTGGCCCGCCCTGGATACCCCGAATAATCTCCTGCCTGCTTCTTTGTTGTTCAGCGCTAATCCCCGCCCGTGCGAGATGACTGTCGCAACTGGTGAGACGCCATTCCCGCGCAAGCGGGGTCAGGCGGCTGCAGGAGGGGAGGCGGATAAGCCAGCCCTTTCGGGTGGTTTATTTCAAGACATTTGTCTTCCTTTTTCCGAATTTTTCGAGCTCGGCTTAATAACGATTTTCCTTGACAGGACATACGACAGCAAATTATAAGTGGAAATCGACCAAAAAATGAGTGACTGTTCATTTTTTTTCCGGTAATTTTCCCACTGGAAAAAATAATGTAAAATCAAGTTATTGCCTTATTGGTCAACAGCCCGGCAAAAGTGGACTTACGATATGGTATCGTACTGCACTGAAACCGGTTGAAAGTGAAACACGGTGAAACAGTGGTTATTGGCTCCGCTTGGTGCGGGGTCACGAAAGGAAAATCCAAGTGAGGAGGTA
>DNUE01000095.1 GCA_003508005.1 Desulfobulbaceae bacterium | reverse complement strand
CTCTGTGCTAACCCAGCCATGTTAGCCTATTCCAAACCTTAACCGGAGGAAGAACAACATGGCAAAAAATAAGATTCAATTTCAACAAGGTTTAAGCTTGCCGGAATTTCTTGCAATATATGGCACAGATGAGCAATGTCGCCGTGCCCTGTTTCAATGGTGAATCCTTTCTTGCTGAGGGTTCAACACACTCTGGCTTTCCTTCCCTGGAGCGGTCAACTGAAGGCGTAATCCAGGCATAAATGGAGAGCCCGCACGGATTCAATATATGGTCAAAGGGCACTGGAAGTCAAACATGGACCGGGAATGGCAACCGTCGATGCTGATCCGGAAAAAAATTTCATCATCCTGCCCTTATCTGCTTGATATGGACGATAAGGACGGCGGCGTACGGACTGGACCAGGAGGCGACCTTCATCTATAGAACTCACCGCGGTGAACAGCCATTATTATCAGGACCATTGGATATGGACCGCTGCCGGTATTTCATAGGTCAGAACATGCTGGCAAGCATTTTGGACCCCACTACCAGGAGCAGGAGGGCAAAGACCCGCTTGAGTTTCTGTACCGGCAGCCGATGGGCCAGCCATACCCCCGCCGGCGCGGTCAGCATGCTGGCGCCGATGATGCCCGCCAGGGCCGGCAGATAGATGTAGCCGAGAGAATAGGCCGGCAGACCCTCCACGCCGTAGCCGGTAATCACGTAGCCGATGGTCCCTGCTATCGCGATGGGAAATCCTATGGCCGCGGAGGTCCCGATGGCATGGTGCACCGCAATGTTGCACCACGTCATGAACGGCACGGACAGGGTTCCGCCGCCGATCCCCATCAGGCTCGAGACGATTCCGATAACTCCTCCCACGGCGAACATGCCGGGGGGCCCGGGCAGTTCCCTGCTCGGCTTGGGCTTTTTGTCCAGGATAAACTGCAGGGCGACGTAATAGAGAAACAGGCCGAAAAAACCTTTGAGCGCGTTGGTGGACATGAGGGAGGCGATATATGCCCCCAGAAGGGTGCCGGTGATAATTCCCGGGGCGATGCGGAGAACGACCGGCCAGTGAACGGCTCCCCGCCTGTGGTGCGCCATGAAGCTGGAGACAGAGGTAAAAATGATAATAGCCATGGATGTGCCGAGAGCTATGTGCATGGAATGGGCCTGGGGGATATGGAGCAGGGAGAAGCAGAACAGCAGCATCGGCACGACGACCAATCCTCCGCCGATCCCCAGCAGGCCGGCGAGGATGCCGGTTATGGCCCCTACTGCCAGGTAGAGTGCAAACAAAGTCAACATGATCATTCTGCTCCAGGGTTATTCTTCTGCTTGACCGGGCGATATGTATCCTTCCGAAGGAGGCATTCGTTCCTATCTGTACCAAGGGGAAACGAGTTTCATCCTGCACCGCAACTCCATAGCGCCTGGCATCCATGATGAATTGTGAAAGGCGCAGGTGGAGAACATATTGGCAACTCGAGGAAATCAGGTCTGGTTCGCACTGAAGGAGTATTTGAAGGGCATGCGGACAAGAAGATAGAGCCAGGGGAATGCCCGTGCAGTTGCCGGGCATTCCCCCTAAGGCGATGCCAGGTGATTGCCGCTATTTTTTCATGGTGATAAGGTTGTTGACCTTTTTCACGCCACGGACGGAATAGGCAACCTCGCTGGCCTTGCTGACCTGTTCCGGGGTATCAACCGCCCCGGTAAGGGTCACCTCGCCGGAAAATGTTTTGACGGAAATAGCGATGCCTTCGAGAAGCTTATTGGCCAGCAGCGAGGTCTTGACCTGGGTAGTGATGGATGCGTCGTCCACTACCTCGCCAGTGCTTCTTCCCGCAGGAGTATAGCAGGAGACCAGCAGGGCGGAACAGAGGGTGACGACAAGGGCAAGAATGAGACATCTGGATTTGTTCAACATGGCGATAACCTCCGTCAAATGGAAATAAATTGTTCTGCTCAGAAAGCGTTCCTGCATGCAGTAATAAAAATGATAAAACAATTTATGCCGACAAACAAGATAAGATAATTTATTCTCTATCGGACAGATACGGGGAAATTCCTGCGCCACTCTCAGTGGTGTCGGGTAGCTTCAAGAGGTTCAGGGATGTTCCCGGCCCCACGGCGTAACCTGGCTTTGTTGAAATGACCGGGGAGGAATTCATCTGACCGGACCGGTACATTCGAAGCGAAAGCAACGAGATGAGGGGGCTTGGGAAAAATGTTGCGCAGAGCGTCTTTCGTTCCGCGAGCAGTTCATCGCGGAGCGTACGGACTCAAGTTTGGTTCAGCAGGCAACGCACTGGCATTCAGATATTTCCTGCCGGATCGGACAAATCCGCTCCAGCAGGACAGCCGAGGCTGCCCAAACTGCATTTCCCATCTTGCGACGGTAATTCCAACTGACTGAATATATACAGATAGGCGCTGCTGCTGGTGAATTGATTCCGTGCGCTATTGTGGCACGTAATTTGCCATAGTCTCCTTCGGTAAGGCCGCAATGGCATGGCGGAAAATGAGATTATCCAGAGTGGACAGAATGATAAGACCCTCCTTGAAAACAATAATGCGCAGAGCTACACACAGTCTTTGTCTTGGTCTATTGCTTTTTTTGATGCTGTTCTTGACAATTGCCCCCACCGGATCTGCCGCAGGATATGAGAGGGCAATCGTTCAATACAAAATTCCGCCTGTTACCCTGGTGAACCAGGAGGGAGAAAAAATTGAATTCGACAAACTCCTCAATGCGGACAAGCCGGTCATCCTCGATTTTATCTACGGCACCTGCACTACCATATGCCCTGTGCTGTCCATAGGTTTCTCCCACTTCCAGAAAAAACTGGGAGCGGAGGCGCAGAGTGTGCAACTGGTGTCGATCTCCATCGACCCGGACAACGATACCCCCTTGATCATGAAGGAGTATCTTGAGCGCTATAACGCGCAACCCGGCTGGGACTTTCTGACCGGGAAAAGAGAAGACATCTTTCAGGTCATGGAGGCGTTCGACGCCGTTGTCACCAACAAGATGGATCATTATCCCCTCACCTTCCTTCACCTGCCGGGAACCAGCCAATGGGTCCGGATCAATCAACTCCTGGCCACGGCGGAACTCATGGAAGAATACAAATTGCTGCTGAAGAAATAGGACCCGGAGCCGAACGTATGCTGGCGAGATATTTATTTGTTATTATATCATTTTTTATATTCTCCGGAATGGTGCGGCCATCGCTCGCCGACGAGCCGCCGATCAACGGTATGTCGAGGGAGGAAGCCCTGCAACTGGGCGAACAAATGTACCGGAAGGGCATTCTTCCCTCGGGAGAGCCGATGGAAGCCTACGTCATGCAGGATATCCCGGTTGACGGGAGGATGTTTACCTGCGACGACTGCCATCAGAGAAGCGGCTTGGGATCAGTGGAGGGAAAAGTCATTACCTGGCCGACCAATGGCAGGGAACTGTTCAAGCCCAGGCGGCAGACAGGGGCATGGGATCCGCCCGAAAGTGATCAGGCAAAGGAGAACAGCCGGAAAAATCTGCCTGCCTATTGGCAGATAGAGGATGTGAGGCCGGCCTATACGGACGAGACCCTTGCCCGGGTGATATTGACCGGTCTCGATCCAGCCGGAAGGCAGCTTAATCCGGTCATGCCGATCTATCTGCTTGACGACAGCGATATGGCTCTCCTTATCTATTACCTCAAGAATCTGTCCAGCGATCTGTCGCCGGGGGTTGATGAAACGACAATCCATTTCGCCACCGTGATCACGGATGATGTTTCGGAAGGGGACCGGATGGCAATGCTATCCACCCTGCAGGCGCATATAGATGCGCACAATTCCCAAAACCGGCACCAGGAGAGAAGGGCCTCTTCCGGCCCGTTTTATATGACCGAGATGCGTCACGCCTACCGGCGAATGAAGCTCAGCGTCTGGAATTTGCACGGTCCGGAAAACACCTGGCCAGGACAGCTTCAGGCCTTTTACCGGCAAGAGCCGGTATTTGCCCTGCTGGCCGGCATTACCTCGGGAAACTGGAAACCTGTCCATGAGTTCTGTGAACAGAACAAAATTCCAAGTATTTTTCCGCTGACCGATCTGCCGGTCATTTCGGAGAGCGACTGGTATACCCTCTATTTCTCCAAAGGGCTCTACCAGGAAGGGGAGGCGGTCGCAAAGTACTTGCAGGTTGCGACAAGCCCCGCCGAGGATGTCCATATTCTCCTGATAGCGCGGCAGGATGATAAGAATCAGGCGCTGCGATGGGGATTTGAGGAAAGCTGGCGGAAGTTCAAGCGGCCTGCCGCCGAATACCTGGAACTTGCCCAGGGGCAAAAAACAGATGCGCGTTTCTGGCAAGAGATTGCTGAATCTTCTCCGCCGAGGATCCTGATCCTTTTCCTGGAAGGGGAAGACCTCGGGCAAATCGACATCCTGGCCCAGGAGAGCAACCGGCCGCGGAAGGTATTCCTCTCTTCGCGGCTGCTGGAAAGTGCGTCCAGGTCGGTCCCGGATGCGCTGCGGGACAAGCTCTATCTGACCTGGCCCCGCGTCCTGCCCGAGATGCAGGAAAAGAGGCTGGCCTTTATCAGACCATGGCTGAAAGCAAGAAGTATAGAGGGCGACAATTTTGACATCCTGGCCAAGATGTATTTCCTCGGCTGGATGCTGCCCGGGAGCATCAAACGGATGCGGAGCGAGTATTTCAGAGAGTATTTTCTCGAAGGATTCGACATGATGATCGACCAGGACTATGCCATCGCCGTCTTCCCGCGCCTGACCTTCGGCTCCGGGCAGCGATATACTTCAAAAGGATGCTATATCGTCCAGTTGGGCAAAGGCCCGAACCCGGATCTCGTCAAGAAAAGCGATTGGGTCATCCACTGACCGATGCTGCACAGTGCGGCTTTTCTAACCGGGACTCATCCTAATGGGTAAAAGCAAAATATTCATCGGATTTACCTTTGCTGAACTTCTTCTCCTTCTCCTGTTATTCTTTTCTTCATCCGCCGGGCCCCAGGCACGGGCGATTAATGAACTGGAAGCGCAAAGAGAGCTTGTCCGGTATCTTTCCCTGACAGATTTTGCCATTTGGACCGAGGCACGATACACCAGGCATCCTTCACAAGCTGATTTCTTTTCGCCCTTTCAGGACTTTCCATCTTCAATTGAGCATTTTCCGGCAGGTTCCGTCATTGCCCCGGTATACGCTTCAAGGAGCGGCCGCTGATGATCAAGCATCTCAAGATCATCGATTATGCCCTGACTTCAATCTTGAGAAGAAGGAATAAAAGTCTGGCGATCATCTCGGCATTCACTGTCGTGGTCACTGCCCTTGCCTCTATTCTGCTTTTTTCCAATTCGCTGAAAAAAGAGGCGGCGTCCCTTCTCGCCAGCGCGCCGGATCTCATTGTGCAGAGGACGATGGGTGGTCGCCACGAACTCATACCGACGGACTATGCCGCGCAAATCAGGAAAATTCACGGGGTAGGCGAGGTCAACGCAAGGTACTGGGGATATTACTACGATGCCCTCACCGGAGCCAATTTCACGGTCCTGGGAACAGAGGGAAATCCGGAAACCCTGCAACTCCTGGAAGGTAGGCTGCCCGCCGGCGAAGGCGAATGCGCCATCGGAGCCGGGGTAGCAAATTTGAAGAATACCGGCACCGGGGGGGAATTGATTCTTGTGGACAGCAGCAACACCGGAGTGCTCTACGAGGTGACCGGGGTTTTCCGGGCGGATTCGAGCCTGCTGACCAATGATCTCATCGTGCTGTCCAACGATGCGATAAAAGGCTTCTTCGGCTTACCGCCGGGAAAGGCCACAGATGTCGCGGTGCAGGTATTCAACGAGAATGAATTGCAGACGGTGGCCGCTAAAGTCAAGAGGCTGCTGCCTGACAGCCGGCCGATAACGAGAACCGAACTTGTGCGGACCTATGATATGGTCTTCAATTGGCGCAGCGGCATGATGCTAAGCGTCTTCGGCGCTGCCCTCATCGCCTTCTGCATCCTGGCCTGGGACAAGGCCACCGGCATCAGTGCCGACGAGAAACAGGAAATCGGCATCCTCAAGGCCATCGGCTGGGATACGTCGGAGGTGCTGGCCCTGAAATTCTGGGAAGGTGTCATCATTGCCCTGACATCATATCTGCTGGGGACCATTGCCGGCTATCTGCATATCTTTGTCTTCAATGCCTTTCTTCTGGCCCCGGTCATCAAGGGGTGGTCGGTTGTCTTTCCCGATTTTCACCTGACCCCCCACCTCGACCCATATCTTTTTTTCACTCTTGGCTTCCTGACCATTGCGCCGTATGTGGCAAGTACGGTAATCCCTGCCTGGAAAACGGCCATCACGGACCCCGACACCATCATGCGAGGGTAAAATGGAAAGGAGCGCATATATCATCAGGACCCACCATGTCAAAAAGGTCTACAACCCCGGGAAACCTGACGAAATGACCGCCCTCCATGATATTTCCGTCGAAATCGAACGGGGAGGGATAACCGTCCTCCAGGGGCCGAGCGGTTCCGGCAAAACTTCCCTGCTCAGCGCAATAGGGTGCATGTCCCGGCCGACAGAGGGTAAAATTTTTGTTGACGGCAAGGATGTGGTCAAACTTCCCGAACGGTTTCTGACCGAAATGCGGCGCAACAAGTTCGGTTTTATCTTCCAGCAATACCATCTTATTCGAAGCTTGAGCGTTCTTGACAACATTGTGCTGCCGCTCTGCCCGACGGATTTGCCGCCCGCGGAAATGAAGGAGAGGGCGCTGGCGGTCATGGACAGGTTCTCCATAACCGAAAAAAAGAAGATGAAGGTCAAGTTTCTCTCCGGCGGCGAGCAGCAGAGAGTGGCGATTGCCCGGGCCCTCATCAATAATCCGGATGTGATTATTGCCGACGAGCCGACTGCGCATCTCGACAAAAAGCTTGCGGCGGAATTCATGGACATCCTGGCAGCACTCTGTGGCGAAAACAGGACAGTGGTCATTGCCACCCATGATGCCTTTGTCTATGAACACAGCCTGGTGGGCAAAATTATCGCCATGCGGGACGGACGGCTGGCGGGGGCGCACTGAGGTGATATTTCACTCCGGAATCCTCGCACTGCTCATTGGTTCCGTTCTTGTCACGGTAATGACGCTGTATGCCGGGCTGCTCGGAACCGTAGTGCTCCTGCGGTGGGATTTCCAAAGCAGTTCTGCCTATCAGCTCTCCCTGGAACGAAAGACCTATCTGATCTCCACGATCATGAATTATGTCCTGGGGTTCCAGATCCTTTCCGTATTCCTCTTTGTTTATACCGCGGAGGACATTCACCAGCTGTTTGTCGGCGCCATGTGCGCGACAGGATCCTTGAACGCCAATCCTGTCGGCTGGCTTGCCCTCCTGTCCAAAATTATCATTTGTTTTGCGGCCGGTCTGTGGCTTGTGTTGAACTATCTCGATCACCTGGGCGAGGATTTTCCGCTGGTCAGGCTGAAATACGCTGTTTTGCTCGTGCTGCTGCCTTGTATCTGTGCTGATTTGTATTTGCAGCTCCAATATTTTCTCGGTCTTGACCCTGACATTATCACCTCGTGCTGCGGATCGTTATTCAGCACCTCCGGAGGCAGCGTGGCCAGCAGTATAGCAGGCCTTCCGGCAGGACCTTCAATGGTGGTTTTTTATACCGGATTTGTTCTCTATGCTGTCACATCCCTCTTCGGTTTGTTTTGGGAAAAAGCATTCCTGCGCTACCTTCATTCTTCCTTGGCGGCCCTCTTCTTCATTATTTCCATGGCATCGGTCGTCTCGTTTATCTCCATGTATGTTTACGAACTGCCAACGCACCACTGCCCCTTTGACATGATCCAGAAGGAGTACAGTTTTATCGGCTACCCGCTCTATGCCACTCTTTTTTGCGGCGTATTTTTCGGACTGCTGCCGGGGATTTTTCAGCGGGCCGGCAGCATCCCCTCGTTGCAAAGAAATTTCAGAAAAATTGAAAGGACCTGGTTGCTCTTCTCTCTGGGTTGTATGACCTCTTTTGTCATGCTGACAACCTATATGGTTCTTTTCAGCAATCTGACCTATTTTTCCGTATTGAAGGTATTGGCAGGGAATACGGCCAATGAGAGAATAATCCCCTGTCTGCTGCAACACTGATTTTCAATAAGTTGTCCTTTGAATGGATACCCGCCTGCGCGGGTGTGACGACTTTTTGGGGGATCATCAAGGTTGTGGCTTGCATTCTGTTGCTCTGGTATGTTGATCATTCGGCGGCGAAGAGTTGGCGTGCCACCGACGAAGGTGAAAACACGGTCATCTTTGCGGGGGGATTTATGGCGCCGATCGAAACGACCAGGATTTCCAGGGCACAAACACTATCCTTGCTGAGTTTCAGCGGTGATCAGAATATTATGCAGTCCGCATGTCGGATCAATGGCGAAGGAATCGACTGGCTGCTGAGAGGGCCGCTGGCGCGCAAAGGGAGCCTGAACGTCCGGTGATGCGGGCAACAAGTGTAACGATTCTCCAGTATCCTATGAAACAGAACAGCAATCCAAGAAAAAGAAAAAGGAAGGGCAGCGGGAATATAGCTGGCGAAGCAATCGGCAAACAGGCGCGATCCTGCGCCGAAGTCGATGTCCTCGCCGGCCAGCATCACCATGGCGAAGAATTCCTGAAGGATCCCGGAGGGCTGGAAGTACGGCCCGGGCAGGAAAGCGAGCCGGTTGTCCCCGAACTCGGCACCTACCAGATTGAACTGGAGATGCAGAACGAGGAACTGCGCGCGGCGCAGCAGGAACTCGAGGAATCGCGCCGCCTGCTTGCCGATCTCTATGATTTTTCCCCGGTCGGCTATTTCAGCCTGGATCCGGATGGAAAGATCATCTCGGTCAATTTGACCGGCGCGGCCATGCTGGGGTCGAACAAAAACGAACTGTCGCGGAAAGCCTTTTCGCTCCTTGTCCACAAGGAGGATGCAGATATCTTCTATTTTTTCCTCCGCCGGGCACGTGGGGAAGATGACAGGCAGGTCACGGAATGCCGGCTGCAAAAAAAGGACGGGACGCTGTTGCCTGTCCAGCTTGAAGGGATCACGATTAGGGATGAAGTCGGGGATGTGGTTGAGATGCGAATCAGCGTCTCCGATATTTCCCAGCGGATAGTGGCGGAGAACAAGCTGCAGCGGAAGTCGTCGCTGCTGCGCGCCATCATTGACAGCACCGACGTCATGCTGGTCTATCTCGACCCGGACTTCAATTTCCTCTGGGTCAACCCCTCCTATGCCCGAACCTGCAACATGACGCCGGAAGAGCTGGCCGGCAAAAACCATTTCGTTCTTTTCCCCCACAAGGAGAACGAGGAGATCTTCCAGCGGGTTCGCGATAGCGGGCAGCCGGTCTTCTTCAAGGACAAGCCCTTCGAATTTCCCGACCAGCCTGAACGGGGCGTCACCTACTGGGACTGGAGCCTGGTTCCGGTCAAGGACCCGGCCGACCGGGTGACGGCCCTGGTCTTCACCCTGCGTGAAACCACGAAATACAAGCAGGCGGAACTTGAACTGGCGGAAAGCGAGGAGCGATTTCGCCGCATGGCGGAGACCAGCACCGATATTATTTTCCAACTGGATTCCTGCGGCAGGTTCACCTATGTTTCGCCTGCGGTCAGGGCATTGGGTTATTCGCCGGACCAGGTGCAGGGCAGGCCCCTGTTCCGCTTCATCCCTCCCGCTGAACTGCGCATGGCCAATCAGGCCCTGTCCCGGATCAACCGCGGTCAAGAGATCTCTTTGCTGGCACTTCGGGTGCGGAAGGCCGACGGTTCTACCGCCCTGTGCGAGATCAGCGCCACGCCGATTGCCAGGGATGGCAAGGTTGCCGGCGTCCAGGGCATTGCCCGGGACATCACCGAGCGGCAGAGGACGGAGGAGATTCTGCGAATCAGCGAAGCGCAGCTGCGAACCACCTTGCATACTCTTGCTGAAGGGGT
The DNA here is from genome assembly GCA_003508005.1 of Desulfobulbaceae bacterium. Taxonomy (GTDB): domain Bacteria; phylum Desulfobacterota; class Desulfobulbia; order Desulfobulbales; family Desulfobulbaceae; genus UBA10518. The sequence goes on along the minus strand of DNUE01000095.1, from coordinate 40,119 downwards.
GATTGTCTCCGATTTTGACGGCAACCTTGTTTACTGGAATCCGGCCGCGGTGAGCATTCACGGATTTTCCTCGGAAAGGGAGTATCTTCGCAGACTGCCTGAGTTTGCAGCAAATTTTGAGCTTGCTACGGTCGAGGAGGGAATCCTTCCCTATGAACGCTGGCCTTTGAACCGCATCCTGCAGGGTGAAACCCTCCGTGCTTGTGAAGTACATATCCGGCGGCTCGATATCGACTGGGCACGGATTTTCAGGTACAGCGGAACCCAGGCCAGGGACAAGGATGGCAAGCCCCTGCTGGCGGTTCTTGCCCTGGCAGACATCACCGAGCGCAAGCTGGCTGAAAAGAAGATCAGGCGCAATAACGCCCTGCTGCAGGGAATAAAGGAAATATTCGAAGCTGGTCTGGCATGCGAGACAGATGAGGACCTGGCAGCGGTTACGCTGCGGGTGGCTGAGAAGCTCACCGGCAGCAGGTTCGGCTTGATCGGTGAAATCGGTCCCGACGGCCTGCTCCATGACATCGCCGTCTGGGATCCCGGCTGGCAGCAATGGGCCATGGAAGACAAAACAGGCCCCCGGCGTCCGCCGGGAAGCTTCAGGATTGAAGGCCTCCACGGCCAGGTTTTGGCCGAGGGAGTGCCTTTTTTCACCAATGACCCATCCTCTCATCCGGCGAATATCGGGACTCCGGCGGGGCATCCGCCGCTGACCTCCTTCCTGGGGGTACCGCTTGCCTACGGGGGAAAGACCATCGGCATGGTAGCCCTTGCCAACCGGGATGGCGGGTATGGTGATGATGATCTGGAATCGGTTCAGGCCCTGGCTGCGGTCTTTGTCGAAACCCTGCGCAAGAGCAGGACGGAAAGAGCCCTGCGGGAAAGCGAGGCGAGGGAACGCAGCAATGCCCTGCAGTTCAAGCAGCTTCTCGATTTCACCCCGGTCCCGATCTGGATCGCGCACGATCCGGAATGCCGGGTGATCACCGGCAACCTGGCCGCCGCCAGACTGCTCGGAGTCGATCCTGCAGGGAATGTTTCGCAGTCTGCCCCTGGAGAAGAAAAGGTTACGCAACTAAGAGTATTCAGGAACGGAGAGGAACTGACGCCGGAGGAAATGCCATTGCATCATGCCGTCGCGCACGGAATACGGGCGGATGATATAGAAATAGATATTATCACGTCCAGCGGAAATGCCCGGCGAATGTTGGGCTCCGCTGCACCCTTGTATGACGCCGAGAGGAAAGTGCGGGGGGGGATCGCCGCCCTTATGGATATCACCGAACGGAAGTCGATAGAGAAACAGTTGCTGCAGGCAAAGCAGGAGTGGGAGATGACCTTTGACGCCGTCCCCGACCTCATCGCCATCATAGATCCCCAGCACCGGATTGTCCGTGCCAACCGCGCCATGGCGGACAAGATGCGCATCCGTCCTGATCAGTGCATCGGGGCTTTATTTGCCTGTGTTCATAAATCGTCACATCCGAACGAAGAATGTCCCCACGTTCTCACCCGGAAGGATGGGCGGCAACATATGGCCGAGGTGCATGAGAAAAGTTTGGGGGGCGATTTTCTGGTGACCACAACCCCTCTTGTCGACGGGCGGGGCGAGATTTTTGCCACCGTGCATGTGGCACGGGATGTCACCAGTATCAAGGAAACGGCTCGACAGCTGAAAGTGAGCGAGGAGCGGCTGAACCGGGCGCAGCGGATAGCGCATCTGGGCAGCTGGGAGCTGGACATTGCCAGCAATGTATTGACCTGGTCGGACGAGGTGTTCCGTATTTTTGGCCTGCAGCCGCAGTCATTCGCCCCCTGCTATGAAGATTTTCTTGATTCGGTGCATCCTGAGGATCGTGAGAAAGTCCATACAATCTATTGGGATTCCCTCCGGAAGGGGAAGGACTACTATGAAATTGAGCATCGGATCGTTCAAAAATCAACCGGTACAATCAGGTATGTTCATGAAAAATGCGAACATTTCAGGGATGAAAACGGAAAGTTGATCCGATCAGGGGGCATGGTGCATGATATTACCGAACGAAACGAGGCCGATAAGAAAATTTTGATTCTCAACAACGAGTTACAGCGCAACATCCGTCAACTGGCGGAAAGCAACAAGGAGCTTGAACGTTCCAACCGGGATCTGCAGCAGTACGCCTACATCATTTCCCACGACCTGCAGGAGCCGCTGCGGACTGTTTCCAGCTTTGTGCAGCTGCTCAGCCGGCGGTATCAGGGAAAGCTGGATGAGAAGGCGGATACCTTCATCAACTTTGCCGTTGAAGGCGCGGCGCACATGCAGAAACTGCTCACAGACCTGCTGCTGTTTTCCAGGGTCGGCGGGGGTGAACTCCGTCTGGGGAAGGTGTCCCTGGGGGCTGTTCTCGATAGCATTTTGTGCCATCTGAAAAATGCAATAGAGGAAAGTGGCGCAAGGATCGAATCGGAATCGCTGCCCGTCGTCCTTGCCGACGAGATGCAGTTAACCAACCTGCTGCAGAACCTTATCAGCAATGCCTTGAAGTTCAGGAGCGAGCAACCTCCCCAAATTCATGTTTCCGCGAAAAGGGAAGGCAGTGAGTGGATTATCTGTGTCCGCGACAACGGCATAGGAATTGATCCCAAATTTGCAGATCGAATATTTATGGTATTCCAGCGGCTGCATCGGAGAGATGAGTATCCAGGCACCGGGATAGGCCTTGCGATCTGCAAAAAGGTGGTGGAGCGGTCCGGTGGGCGAATATGGGTGGAATCAGAGCCGGGCCGGGGTGCGGCATTTTATTTTTCGCTACCTGCCGGGGAGGGGTGAAGCCGTTCGGCGCTGGGGGGAGCGGGTAAGCAAATTAACGTAAAGCGTCGCTCTTCTCGGGCTGGCAGGCTGTTCTCACGAGGCGATTGCCCGGTGAATATTTGGGATCAAGATTGTCATTGTCAGGGTGGCTCATGCTGACTTTGTGCCCCCTGTTGATGAACAGCCAGCCCAAGGCGAAACCGTGCCGTCTGAGTAGTGCTTCAGCATAGTGACTGCTCCCCTTTTTTGGTCAGGCGATAGCTTGGTTTTCTGCCTCCCGCGTATTCCAGCAGGCCCTGGTGGATCATCTCGTTTACCGCTTCCTCAAGGATTCTTTCCTCCTTGGGGCTCAAGGTGGTCAGATACTCATTGTACAGCCATTCGGGGGACAGGATATCACCTGCCTTTGCGCCCGTGTTCCTGAATCGCCCCATCAGTTTGTCCTTGATTGCAAATTTGATTTTTTCCTTCCAGCCCATGTGCATCTCCCGAGCCGACCCCGACAATGGGCCCCTATTCTTAGGCTGCCCTGTTTCCTTTCCGACTCATAAGGGTGATCGATCTTCCTCAACCCTTGTTAATTCAAGCCCTGTGCCAATATTGATCACCGTGCAAAAAATCAACAGTCGATGCCGGCGGTCAGAGAGAGTGCAGCGCGTTTTTGCGCATTGGCGATATGCAGTTATTTTGCTGGATCCTCGCTGATGCACCGCCGTAAACTATGGCAGGGTTATTGATTTGTATGGCAGCGCATCGTTGCGAGACGGAAGATGTACGGAACATGTGCTTCAGGCATGGAGAAAAGGTTTTTAGGCGGAGCATGAGTTGACCAGGATGGGTTTGAGCTGCAGAATCCCTCTGCAGGCTGAAAGTGACGGGGGGTTAACCCTGGGCACTCGGCGATAGATTCCGGAGTTGAAACGGCACAAGAGCCGTCTGGCCGAGGGAAAGGTGGGCGCAGTTTCACATCAAGGGCCTATTCCGGCCTGGAAGGATAATGTCCGATCGGGCCGGACATTTTAGCCATTTGTCCCAGCCGACGAGGACCTATGAAGAGGATTAAATTTTTTCAACTGCGGCAGCGGCTGAATTGAATGAGGCCATGATCGTCCCCTTTTCCACCACCAGGTCCCCGGCCAGGAAGAGCCCGGGAATAGAGTTATTCCCGTACTGATCGATCTTGGGCCTGTTGCCGGAATAGACACCCAGCTTTTTCGAAAAACGATTTCGGCGTTGACCCGCCCAGAAAAAAAATCGCATCATGCGACACCTCCTTCTCTCCGGCATAGCTGACCTTGATTCTTGCTCCGTCAGGGGCGATTGCGGCAATGTCGGCACCGAGCTTGGTTTTGAGATGTTCGTGTTCGAAGTTGCAGCACTGGTTGAGGGTGCACAGGAACGGTTCATTGATCCTGAGTATTCCCTGCCAACAGCGGATGATCTGGCACATATCTTGTAATGTCTTCTTGGAATCGAAGGCATTCCCATGGTACACTTGCAGCATACAGACGCGAGCGAGGCCATAGGGTATGCTCAGTCGGAGACAACTCTTGTTCGGGTTGATTAGAAAGAGCAGTTTAGGGAAAGAAAATGATGGAACAGATAGGGTGATCGGGGCGGAATCCCTGCACCGGTTGATCCCGCAGGAATCAAGAAAACCTGAGAAGGAGAACGGCCATGAAACTGTTCGTTGTGTACTATTCGATGTACGGACACATCTACAAATTGGCCCAGAGTGTCGTGGCCGGCGCCCTTGCCGTCGAGGGCGTCCAGGCGGAACTGCGGCGGGTACCTGAAACCCTGCCGAAGGAAGTGCTGGAGAAGATGGGGGCGGTTGCCGCCCTTGACGAACAGAAGGGGGTTAAGGTCTGCACCGTTGATGAACTGGGGGAAGCCGATGCGTTAATATTCGGAACACCCACCCGTTTCGGTAATATGTGCGGCCAGATGAAGCAGTTTCTCGATGCGACCGGAAAGCTGTGGCAGAGCGGCGCCCTGGTCGGCAAGGCCGGCAGCGTGTTTGCCAGTTCCAACAGCCAGCACGGAGGCCAGGAATCGACGATACTCAGTTTCCATATCGTCCTGCTGCATTTGGGCATGGTGGTGGTCGGCCTTCCCTACAGCTTCCCCGGCCAGATGGAGATCGGCATGATCAGCGGATGTTCCCCCTACGGTGCCTCTACCATAGCAGGTCCGGGCGGCAGTCTCACTCCCAATGAAAACGAACTGGCAGGCGCCCGTTTCCAGGGTGAACATGTGGCAAGGATCGCCAAGAAGCTTGCTCAACACGGATAAAGAAAAAACTGATGATCCACCACAGAAGTTTCAATATCTTGGACTTGCCGGCATCGGGATAGAGTTTTTGCGATGCCGACCAACTCGCAGGCAGAGAAGTGATCCCCCGCCCTGAGTTTTTCTGACAGGTTTTCAGGGCAGAGAGATCATTTCCCCCGAATCGGGAGTTCGCTCTCTATCTTTTCGATTCTTCTGAGGTGGCGGCCGCTGAGAAATTCGGCATTGAGCCAGGCGTCGACTAGAGCCATCCCTTCCTCTTCCCTGACCATCCTGGCGCCGATGGAAATGACGTTGGCATTATTATGCTCTTTGGCCAGGCGGGCGCTCTGTTCATTCCAGCAGACGGCGCAACGGACCCCCCTGACCTTGTTGGCCACCATTGCCTCGCCATTGCCGCTGCCGCCGAAGATTATGCCAAGATCGCAGTCCCCCCTTGCGACGCTCATGGCCGCAGGTCTGATAAAATCAGGATAGTCTGCCGGCGCATCGCTGTCTGTGCCGAAATCAACCACCCGGTAGCCGCTTGCGGTGAGATGGGCTTTGACCTTCTCCTTCAGGCGAAAACCCGCATGGTCCGTGCCAAGGGCTATCCGTAGCATTCAGCGGAAATCTCCAGGAATGATGAACGATCCGAAGCCTTCAGCCCGGATAGTCTTCCATAATGTAATTCTTGCCGTCCATGGTCACGAAACGTACCCCGTCCAGCCTGGGGAGGCCGGCAATCTTCCATGCATTCATCGGATTGATAAATTCCTTGTTGATGCACTGCTTGGGTTGGTCTATGTGTTTGCAGACATAATTGAGAATGGGGAACGAACTGAATTTCTTATAATACTCTCTCATAAACTGGATTATTTCAAATTGTTCCTCATCCAGGGGGTCGATGCCTGCCTGCTTGGCCAGTTCCTTGGCCACCTCACAATCCCAGTCCTCCTGATGAAGGAGAAATCCCTCTTCGTCCAGTTCGATCTTTTTCCCGGCAACCGTAATTTTTCCCATGCTAAACCTCCAGAGGATTGAGTTAAAATATAATGTTCAGTTACCTGGATACAAGAATTATGCCATGCTCGGTCTCAAGGTGCTTTCCCAGGTTTTAGTAAAACTCATCCATCAGGCTCAGAGACTTTTTTTGATCAAATGTCTGGCTGACCAGCGGTTCCTTGGACTGCAGAGGTATTTTTTCTCTGAAATGGGGGCGTCCGTGTTGATAAATAATACCTGTGGGGATCGTGTCTCCCCATTCCAGGGATTTCTCGAAGGCCTTCACTCTGTCCTCCGGATTATAGGTTTCATCCAAGCGGTAAACCCTTTCCTGATACCACTGGTATGTATTGATCTTGTTAAAAGACACGCAGGGCTGGAAGATATCGAGCAGGGCAAACCCGCTGTGGCGGATGGCCTCGGTCATGAGGTGCTGGAGAAATTCCATGTCGCCGACAAAGCCGCGCGCGACAAAACTGCAGTCGAGGGCAATGGCCAGGGCAAGGGGGTTCATCTGGGACGACAATGCGCCGAAGGGCTGGGTCTTGGTCTTCATTCCCTCCATGGTTGTCGGCGAGGCCTGGCCCTTGGTCAATCCGTACACCTGGTTGTCATGGACAAAGAGCTTGACGTTGACGTTGCGCCGGATGGCGTGGAGGAAGTGATTCCCTCCTTCGCCGTAGCAGTCTCCGTCACCGGTGCTTACCATGACCAGCATGTCCGGATTGGCCAGGGCGATCCCGGTTGCCGCCGGCAGCGCCCTGCCATGGAGGCCGTTGAACGCATTGCAGCGGATGTAATGGGGAAGCTTGGCTGCCTGGCCGATGCCTGAAACAATGGTATACCTGTGCGGTTCGATGGCCAGGTCGGCGAGGGTCTGTTGCAGGGCGTTGAGCAGGCCGAAATTGCCGCAGCCCGGGCACCAGGCCGGTTTCTGCCCCTGGTATTCCTGTTTTTTGCTCATCCAATCATCCTCATGATAGTGTTCTCTCCGAATTCAGGCTCCACCGAACAGCCGGAGTACTTCATCCAGCAGGGCATCGGTGGTAAACGGCCGGCCGTCATACCGGTTCACCCCGCTGGAACAGCTGAACCCGGTTTCAGCGCGCAGCAGGCGGGCGAACTGGCCGGTCGCATTCAGCTCGACGCACAAGGTGGAGCGGGCTTCCTCGAGGACCTTGCGGTAATCGAACCTGTCCAGACCGGGAAATGGGCAGACCTCGCTGAAATGGAGCATGGCGATCGCATACGTCTCTCGCAGGCTGTCAACCGTCTCTTTCATCACCCCATACGTTGAGCCGAAGCCGATCAGGAGAATTTCCGGATTCGCCTCCCCGTACAGATCGGGTGGGGCAATCTCCCGACGCAGGCTCTCGAGCTTCCGGTGCAGCCTTTTTTCGACCATGCGTTTTCTGGTCTCGGCGTCCTCGATGATATGGCCATCCTCGTCATGCTCGTCGCTGTCGACAACGACGAGATGTTTTGAATCGCCGGGGACCGCCAGGGGAGAGATGCCGTTCTCGGTAAAGGAGTAGCGGCGATAGCCGGTCAGCCCGGCCAGGGCCGTCCCCCGGAGCCGGTAATCCGTATAGTGCAGCCTGCTGAGATCAAACGCCGGCCCTGTCCATTCGCAGTCAGCCAGGTATTGGTCCCCTTGGACAAAGACTGGGATCTGGTATTTTTCGGCGAGGTCAAAGGCCCTGTTGGTCGCCCAAAAGGCCTGTTCCGGGGTACCGGGAGTCAGGACAACCCTGGGAAATTCGCCGTGTCCGCCATAAAGGACGAAATTGAGATCGCCCTGTTCGGTACGGGTGGGAAGACCGGTGGCCGGTCCGGGTCGCTGCATCTCACAGATGACCACCGGGGTTTCGGTCATCCCGGCCAGGGATAGCCCTTCAGTCATCAGGGCATAGCCACCGCCGGAAGTGGCAGTCATTGCCCTGACCCCGGCGTAGGAGGCCCCGAGGATCATGTTGATGGCGCTGATTTCGTCCTCGGCCTGTTCGACAATGATGTTGTGTTCCGCCGATTTTCCGGCAAGATAGACCATGATCCCGGTTGACGGCGTCATTGGGTAGGCGGAGTAAAACCTGCAGCCGGCCGTTACGGCGCCGAAGGCTATGGCATGGGTGCCGTTGATGAGCAGCAGTTTTTCCTCCCGCGCCGGCTTGGTCCGAAATTGATCCAGCATCTTGCAGTTTTCCCTGGCGTGCCGGTGTCCCGCCGCCAGGACCTGGAGGTTTGCCTTGATTATTTCTTCGCTTTTGTCCTCCAGGGATTCCCGGACAACGTTTTCAGCAGCTTCCGGGCTGAAGTTGAACAGCCCGAGGACGGCTCCGACAGCGACGGAATTCGCCATAATTTTTTTGCCGCCCACCTCCTCCGCGATCAGGGCAAAGGGGGTGGGAAGATAGTTGTCTCCGCGGAGGGGTTCATTGACCAGTTCCGGATCGTAGAGGACCAGCCCTTTCTGGAGCGGTTCCTTGAAATGACGGTCGACACTTTCCTTGTCCAGGGCGACGAGAATATGGACTGACTGCCGAGGGGCGGTAACTGGCCTGTCGGAAATCCTGATCTGATAGAAATTGTGGCCGCCGCGGATGCGTGACATGTAATCCTGGTGGGTAAACACATGGTAGCGCAGGCGAGAGAATATTCTGGCCAGGGCTGCTCCCGTTGTCTGCAGCCCCTGCCCAGCTTCTCCGGCAACTTTGATGGTGAAGTCCATGCAGCCTCCGCTTATCAATTGGATTGGATAGGTGATGGTTTCACTCTGCAATACAATTTGCATGCCATGCTCTTCGAATACCTTTTCAGGCGGGAAAGCAGGAGGTCGGTAGTGATGGGCAGAACAACAAGGAACAAAATCTCCGACGCGACATGACATTTTGTTTCCTGGGAGGGCAAGGGAATGAAAAACCGAAAATACTTTCCAGGGAATAGTAAGGTTCGTTGGATGGAGATCAGGGAGGAATTCTTCTTCGGAACAGGTTCAACTGATTGTCACGCTGGACAAGGGCGCCACCTTGGAGGCTGCCGTTCCCTGGCTACTTGGATATCTTATATTTTTTCAAGAGATCATAGAACCTGGAACGTGACAGCTCGGATATTTCACAGCATTTCTTGATATTGCCGTCGGTGAATGCCAGCAGGCTCTCAAGGTATTTTTTTTCTTCAGCCTCGATGGCTCTGTCCCTGGCCTCTTTGAGGCTCGCCAAGGATTTCAAGCCCGATCCGGGATCGGCAGCCATTGCCTGAGTACCGGTTTTTTCCTGGTTCTGTAATTTGTTGCGGGTGACCTGGAGCCGTATACGCATGGGAAGGTGCTGCGGGTAGAGCGTTGTGCTGTCCTCGGTTTCGGCGATGGAGCGTTCAATTGCCTGGAACAGTTCACGGACATTTCCGGGCCAGTCGTATTGGTTGAGGATCATCAGATAGTCGGTCGAGAATTTCTTTTTTTTCAATTTGCGGCTTTTACAATAATTATCACGAAAATAATAAGCAAGTTCGGTTATATCCGCACTTCGGTGGCGCAGGGGTGGGAGTTCGAGATGAAACGTCCTGAGTCTGAACAGGAGGTCTTCCCGGAAGGACCCTTCCTTCACCATGGCGTGAAGATCCTTGTTGGTCGCAGCTATCAGCCTGAAATTACTTTTTACCTCGACATTGCTGCCAACAGGTCGGTAGGTCCGCTCCTGGATCACCCGCAAGAATTTTTTCTGAATTTCGAACGGCATTTCGCCGATTTCATCAAGGAACAGCGTCCCCCCGTCAGATTGCGAAATGAGACCCTGCTGGGCCTTGTCGGCACCGGTAAAAGAACCCTTGGTATGACCGAACAGAATGCTTTCAACGAGGGTGGATGGGAGAGACGCGCAGTCGACAACAGTCAAACTTTTATGAGAACGGCTGCTGAATTTATGAATGGCTGAGGCAAAGAGCTCTTTGCCTGTCCCCGATTCCCCGGTAATGAGCACATTCGCATCTGTCTGGGATATTCTCGCTGCCAGGTTGAGACAGTTTTGGATTGCCTTGCTGCGCCCAATGATGCCGTGGCCTGATAACTCGTGGAGGATTGCTTGTTTTTCGCTCTGCGTGTCACTCGTCTTGCTCTGATGGTATCGGAGTGCACGACCTAATAATTCCGGCAGGGAATTCTCCGGGGTGGGGTCGATGACATAATCCCAGACGCCGCATTTTAAAGCATGCTCGGCATGTTCTGCATTTCCCTGGGTCGTATAGATAATTATTTCAGGGGGATCGGGTTGAGCAGTCAACAGGTTCTCGATTTCGTAACAGGCGATCCCGTCCGGAAGAATATCCCGAATCAGGATAACATCATAGCTTTTGTTCCTGTTTATTTGCAGGCCCTTGTGGAGCGACGATGCATGGATTGCATGAATTCCCATGGCATCAGCGTATGTCTGGAGGGAATCAGGTATATTTTTGTCGGTGTCAATTATGAGAACAGATTGAGCAGGCCGGGACATGTTCATCCGTGAGTGCGCAATAAATCAAGTGGAATTACCGATAACACAGTATTGCTGGGCAGGAAGGTGTTCTGATAAAGATTCAATGTTGCTTTATCCAAATTGACCGCCTGGATGGAAAATTTGTAATAAATATATCCTATTGAAACAAATTGTATAAACCAAAAATCTAGATTAGACAACACTTTGTTTGTTTCAGATTATTGGGGGCATACGGGAAGGAACCGGGTCAATGGTCAGCACGCCAAGACGAAGAAAAGGCGATAGCAAGCTTGATTATTCTTTGAACCCTCAAGCCCTCTTTCAATAAGCTCTGCTTCGGAGAGGCTTGCCACCGTCATGACATTTATGAGGTATTCATTGCTTGGTAGAATCATGATGCCAATTGAAGGCCTCAAGTGCTTCTCCCGCGCTGTTATTGGTTTCAATCCAGCTGCGGATGGCAGGGAAGCATCACTTTTTCCCTCGGCCTGCATCGACAAGGTATCAACCTGAGGGAACTGGCACTTTGATTTTTTTGGGAATCTGTGTTTGAGTATAAAGACTGCATTGAATTTTCCCGATCGAAAGAACAGTTCTCAGCATAGGCAATGGGCATACATTGATGGATAAGCTTTCAATACTCATTATCGAGGATAATCCTGCTGATGTCGTCTTGATCCAGGAATATCTCTCTGAGGTGCCGAATTTTTCGTACGAACTCAGGGAAGCTGCAACCCTCGAATCAGCCCTTGGTTTATTATCGCACGATGATTTCGATGTTGTGCTGCTGGACCTCTCTCTCCCTGATTCCTCAGGATTGGACACGGTTCGCAGCCTGATTACACAATTTCCTGAGATCGCCGTGATTGTGCTTTCCTCCCTGCAGGATGAAGAGGTGGCGCTCATGTCGGTACGGTACGGTGCTCAGGATTTTCTTGAAAAGCGGCTTCTTTCTCCAACCATGCTTTTTCGGTCAATAATCTATGCCATCGAGCGCAAGAGAACTTTGCGAGAAAAGGAAGAACTTCTCAATGATCTGAGCCAGGTTTTGAAGAAAATCGAAATGCTGGAAAGCCTTTTGCCCCTTTGTTTGAGTTGCAAAAAGTTCCTGGGCGAAAATCAGCAGTGGCTGAACATCGAGGAGTATGTCGCACAGCGTTCCGGGGCGGCTGTTGTCAGGTTGATATGCCCTGATTGTAAAAATGATCTGGAGAGAGACGTTCACGACTGAACCTTTTCATCCATAGACGCGCCATTCTGGTCGACTGATTGGAGCAAGAGCGGAGTGCCGCAGGCAGCCGGCCTGGTGGGGGAGGGAATCAGCCGCCGGCCCAGCGGTCGGCGAAGGGCGGTAGCCTAGCAGGGACGTAAGATAGGACTGCGCTCGCGCACCGGGTGCGCCCATGCGGGAATCTGCCGCCATGCATCCCGCATCCGTCGGTGCATTTCAGCGGCATCCGGTTCGTGCTGCCGCAGCAGGGACCAGTAGCGGGCGGTGTGGTTGTGCTCCCGGCTGTGGCAGAGTTCGTGCAGCAGGACATAGCGGACCAGGTCCGGGGCCAGAAAAAGCAGCTTGCAGTTCAGGCTGATTGCGCCCGCTGCTGAGCAACTGCCCCAGCGGGTCCGCTGGTTCCGGATGGTCAGCCGGCTATAGCCCAGGCCGGTTTCGGCGGCGAGACTTTCCAGCCATGGGCCCAAAGCCTCTTTCGCCCTGCGGGCCAGCCATCTCCGCAGGGCGGCGTTGCACCGCTGGCCATCACCCGCCGTACCATGCACTATAATTCTGCCCGGCTGGTCCGTACGCGCCACCGTGGATCGGCTGGATGTCTGACGGTACGCCACCTGCAAGGTTTCCTCCAGGGCCGGAAGGGCAATCATTCGAGGCGGTGTCAGGCCTGCGGCAAGCCGATCCCTCTCCTCTTGAAACCGCTTCAGCCGCTCTGTGATCCAGTCGTTATTTCCGGCTATCGCCTCCATGATCCGTGGAACACCCAGCCGGAGTGGAGCGCTCACCATCAGTTCCCCCTCCGGAGAAATCCTGAGGCGCAGGTTCCTGTTCCTTGAGGATGAGCTGAGCCGGCACACCAGCCTTCGCCCGTCGGGCAGGCGGAGATTGAAGTGTTTCATGCTTTCGACTTCATCCCTGATTGCGCGAAGCAGGAACGTTGCAAGCTTCTTTTGCAGAAAAAAAAGGGGATTTTCTGAAATTTTCACTCAGAAAATCCCCGCCTTGGTTCCTTACGAATTGATAAGTTTAGGGTGTATTGGTAATGGCCGGCAGGAACATCGGCCAGTAGAATTTGCGGCCCAGGATTTCGATACCCACCGGGACAGTGCTGTTGACATTCACTGCTGAGGTCGAGAAGTCAAGCAGGTTGACCCGGCTGACAATTTTAGTTGCCCCTGAAAGTGTTGGATTCGAGGCATACAGATTTGTGCCGTCCTTGCTGATCGCCAGAGTGTCTACGCCGAATAATTGACTGCCGCTTCTGCTGTGGAGCATCGCCACCCACGCCTTTCCCACCGAGGCCTGGCCTGGTCCGTTGATCCTGACCCAGCTGATCTGGTTCTGGAGTTGATTCGCAATTAGCTTGTCATCAAGGCTTAAGTAACAGCCGTTTTGCAGAAGGTAGGCCTTCTGTCCGTCAGGGGAAAAGACAATGCTTTGAACATGACCGAGGGCAGCGTTTTCATCGGCCAGATAATCAGCATAGGTATCGGGAAAGCCCCAGAGCTGGAAGGGGGTTCCTGGCTCTACCTTGCCCGGCCCGGTGATTTTGAGCACAGAGACCATGCCCCACCCGGCGTCCGCCAGCAGGGCGGTCTGGCCGTCCGGGGAAATGGCGACATTAACCGGTCGGGACATATAGTCCTTAGCACCGCAGGTCTTCGTTTTGTCGTTCCAATTAGGACAAAGGTGGATACTGTGGACCGACTCCAGGCCGTTCCTCGCCCCGTTGATCTTGCCGTAGACAGCGGTGCCGGAAAAGTAATCGGCCATGATCACCGTCTGGTTGTCCGGGGTGATGGCCACCGCCTGGGCAGAATTGAGCGGGGGCAGTGGGTCCGGAGGGGTGGCCGGGTCAAAGGGCACGCCCTCGTACAGTTCGAAAAATGAGCTCAGAGTCATGGTCTCAAGGTTAATGAAGGCGATCACCGGGGAGAACCCTCCATCAGAGACGATGGCGAGCTTGCCGTCCGAGGTGACGGCGATGTCCTCCGCGAACATGGAATAATAGTCAGGACCGGGCGGGTCAGGTGGGGTCGGGGGGTTGACCTCCAGCTTGACCGAACCCACCAGGACCGGCCTGGTCGGATTGTCGAAATTGACCCGGTAGACGGTGAAGTATCCGAAGTTGGAAATCAGGGCGTCATTGGTGCCAGGGATGTAGGCGACATCAAACAACCCCCCCCCCGTATATGGGTTTGCCCGTGTCCGGATCAGTGGGAACGAGCTGCCCCTCCAGAAAGGGGCCATAAACCGTAGGCGGGATCGTGCCCAAGTCGAGGGTGTAGATGGATTCGGACTCGAAATCCGGGCCCGCCGGATCTCCCCCGGTGCCGCTGTTCGCGACCACCGCCCACGGGAAGGCCCATGCGGAAGAACATGAAAACAGAAAGGCAAGTGCGGCAAGACTACGGACCAGTTTATGCATTTTGGCACCATTTTGACAGTTCAGATTTATCTTGTTAAACAACGCCTTCGCGAATCTTATCATCTGTCTCATCATCCGGAAAAGGCTGTTTCTCTCATTTGCAGGGACGTGCCTGGCGCAAGATATCGGCGTCCCTCATTCAGGATTGCAGGGAACTGCACATTCGTCCAGAGAATTACATGATTTTTTACTATATATCATAAAACAGCAGCGCATACAAATTTTTTTTCTTTTCGGGCGGGGGTGAGCGGGGTACTTCGTTCGGTACGCCAGGTGTGAGATCGCTTTTGCGTTTGCGGTGTTGTGATTGAAAATCAGTCTTGCTTTGTGCTGTTGCCGGGAAGACAGCTGATTCATTTTGGCCTGAGTACATACCCTGATTGGCATCCGTTCATCCTGTCTCGTACTTCAAGCACCTCGAAGGCGAGTCCCGCCCGCCGGATAAAATAATCGCGTGAATAGAGGGTACCCAGCCACCAGGGAGAGGACTCACGTGTGATAAAACCTTGACTGTGCAAAGTCTGTTCGGTGATACTGTTTTCGACGATATATTTTGCCACTCTTGAGGCGTTGTCCCCCATTTGATTGAATTGTTTCGCAACATTTCCAAAGAGCCTTCATCAACAATAGTAAAAATGCCCACGCCATCCTTTTTCATGCAGCGGGCAAGCTCAAGCAGCCAGCTCGTTGCCATGTCCTTGATATGGGTAAAGATTGACCCGGCAAAAATTAAGTCAAAAAAACCATCCCTGAATGGCAAATGAGGTGCGGTCGAGTTCGCGAAGAATTTAAATGGAGGCATCATGTTCTTCTGCGCCCAGTCGACGGCAGCCGCATCAATATCACAACCCCGGCATTCAACCCCCTTGTAGGCCTCCTCTTCAAACCAGCGAAGTACTCGTCCGCCAGAATATCCAAAATCCAATATTCTCTGTCCCGCATTAAAAGCTATTCCGTGCTTCATCGCTGTGTTGCGATAAGTTTGTGCTATTGTTTTTCCTCGATTCAGGTATGTTTTTTCATCCTGTCCGTACCAGTGCCAGAAGTTTTTGGGGGGAACGGGAAGCTGGCCCTTTGGAGATTGTTCTCCAACAAGGTGTTCCTGGGAATCATGTAAAGACGGATAATACAGTCCGGCAATGAAGTCTGTATGTGTCTATGAATGATGCTCAAGTCTTTGCACTGTGCACGCGAAAAGCAATCGACAGGTTGTTTGTTTTATCGTTGCGAATCGGAGCCAGGGGGCGCTATATGCACCAGTTCCCCGGCGATTTCCCGGCTGAGCTGGGCCAGGGCCTCGCTCAGGGCGCCGGCCAGGCCTTCCTGATCCGGGGTGGCGGGCGGGACTTGATAGCTGCTGCGCCGGGGGGGCAGCAAGGGCTTGCCGTCCCGGTCGCTGATGGACCAGAGGGCGGTCAGTTGCGCGGTTTCGCTGTCCATCCCCTCGCAATGGAGAATTTCCAGGGTGACCTGGGCGTTGACCCGGGTTGACCGTTCCCAGGGGTAGAGCAGGAGATGTTCCGTGCCCAGCAGGGTCGAGAGGTTTTCCCTGAGCACCCAGGCGATGTTTTCGGCCAGCGGTTCGGCCCAGCGGTGGCTGTCGGCCAGTTGCAGTCGATTGGCGCCGCTGCGGGTGATGAGCTGTGGCCGGTCCAGATGCTCCTGCAAGCGTACCGGGCCGATGCCGATGATCATCGTGGAAGCCGCAGCCGCTTTTCCGGTGGCTGCTTCTCCCTTAACCGGCGCAAGCTGGTAATAGCTGACCGGGACACTGCGGCCGCAGCCGGCCAGCAGCAGGATGCAGGTCAGCAGCAACAGCAATTTTCCGGCTCGCGGTGGGGGTGATTTTGTGTGCATGGTTATTTCTCTCCGGCACCTCTGCCCCTGAGCAGGGACTCGGGTTGCTGTTCCATGGTTTCCGCCAGCTGGCGCAGGGCCCGGGCGGCGCGGGCGATTTCCGCTGTCGCGGTATCGAGGTTCTGCACGGTGGGAGACTGGGCATCGGTCAGGTTCTGCAGGGCAAGAGCTGCCGCGGTCAACTCTTGCCCCGCGCGGGTTATGCTGGTTGCCATACGGGAATCCGGGGCGGTAAACTCGCTGACCCGCTCAGCCGCGCGGCCGACGCGGCCCATGGCGTCCTGCACCGCGGCTATGGCCCGTCGCAGTTCATTCAGGTCGGTTCGCACCTCGGCGAGGAGTGGGCCGCTTTCCTTGGCCAGGCTGGCGGACAGGGATTCCAGGTGCTTCAGGACCGAACTCAGTTGCGCCGGTATCCCGGCGGTCGCCTCCGAGGTAAGCAGGGTTTTCAGGGAATGGTTTATGGAGGCAAGGTCGGCGAGAAACTGGCCCATGGGGAAGCCCTCCAGGATGGAGGTTAGTTCCTCCACAGTGGTGGGGATGGTGGGGATCTCGCTCTGCTGCGGATCGGTGCCGACAAAGCGGGCGGATTTGTCCGGGTGGAAGTCCAGATCCACATACCGTTGGCCGGTGAGCAGGCTCTGGACCTTGAGCCGCGCGCGCAGGCCGCGTTTGATCAGGTCACTGATGGTGCTGCGGTCCTGCAGGTTGATCATTTCGCCTGAGGGGGGCTGCACCGGATAGGATGCAAGTTCGATGATGACCGGCACCATGAAGCGCTGGCCTTCCTTGCCCATTCCGAGTTCGATTTTTTTTACGGTGCCCACCTTGACGCCGAGAAAGACCACGGGTGCCCCCACCTGCAGCCCCTCGGCCGCTTCGTCGAAATACATGATGTGCTGATGGCGCTGCTGAAACCACTGGCCGCCGGCCACCAGCATGACCACGGTGACCGCGAGGGCCAGGGCGCCGAGGACGAAGGCCCCGATCAGGGCCGGGTTGGCGTGTCTGCTCATGCCGCTCCCCTCGTGAGAAAATGGCGGACCCTGGGGTCGCCGGATTGCACCGCGATCCGCGGATCACCGGTGGCGATCATGGTGTGGGTCTCCGCGTCGAGAAAGACTGAATTGTTGCCGATGCCTAGGATGCTCGCCAGTTCATGAGTGATGACGACGATGGTGGTCCCCAGGCTGTCGCGCAGCTCTACGATTAGGTCGTCCAGGCGACGGGCGGTGAGCGGATCCAGGCCGGAGGAGGGCTCGTCGATGACCAGGATGTCAGGGTCCAGGGCCATGGCCCGGGCCAGGCTGGCCCGTTTTTTCATGCCCCCGCTCAGTTCGGAGGGATAAAATTCCTCGAAGCCGGCCAGCCCGACGAGGGCCAGCTTGTAGGAGACGATCTCGCTGATTCGCCCGGCCGGGAGACGGGTGTATTCGCTTAAGGGGAGGGCGACATTTTCCGCCAGGGTCAGTGAGCTCCACAGGGCACCGCCCTGGAACATGATCCCCAGCCGCCTCTTCAGCCGCTCCTGCCCCTCCGGGGCAACCTGCCAGAAATCCTCGCCGTCATAGAAGACTGTGCCTACGGCCGGACGCTGCAGGCCGATGAGGGCCCGCATCAGGGTCGTCTTGCCGCAACCGTTGCCGCCCATGATCACGAAGATGTCCCCCTTGTTCACCGTAAAGTTAAGATCGTGCTGGACCATGAATGAACCGTAGGCCATGCTCAGGTCGCGCACCTCGATATGGGGAGCCTCGGTCATCGCCTCATATCCCCAGCTGGTAGTAGAGGATGGTCATCAACGACGCCATGATGGTGATCAGCAGGATTCCGGTCACCACCGCCGAGGTCGCCGCCTCGCCCACCGCCTCGGCGCTTCGGCCGCACTGCATGCCGCGCAGGCAGCCGGCGTAGGCGACCATGGCCCCGTAGACACTGCCCTTGGACAGGCCGACCAGGAAATGCTTCAGTTCCAGGGCGCGTACGGTTTCAGTGTAGTATTCAAAGACGCCGATGTCAAAGATGGTGGTGGAGATGATCAGGCCGGCCAGCATGCCGACGAAGGACGAATAGAGGGTCAGCAGCGGCACCATCAGGATCAGCGCCACGATGCGGGGCAGGACCAGAAAATCGATGGGCGAGATGCCCAGCGTCTTGAAGGCGTCGATCTCCTCGTTGACCTGCATGGTGCCGAGTTGGGCAGCGAAGGCTGCGCCGGTGCGGCCGGCGATGATGATCCCGGTCATCAGCGCCCCGATCTCGCGGACCATGCCGATGGCCACCAGGTCCGCGATGAAGATTTGCGCCCCGACCATCCGCAGCTGGTCCGCCCCCAGGTAGGCCAGGATCAGGCCCACGAGAAAGCTGATGATGGAGACGATGCCCAGCGCCCTGGGGCCGACCTCCTCGATCTCCAGCCACAGGTCGCCCATGCGGAACTGGGCCCGGCCAGCGACCAGCCTGCCCAAAGCGAGGACGATCTCGCCGAGGAAGCGCAGCATCTCCGGCGCGCCATGGGCAAGGGACAGGGCTGCCGTGCCCACCCGGACCAGCAGATTCTCACTACCCTGCCCGCGGCGCCCAACCTTCTGTTCGGGCACGGCCGCGGCCATGGTCAGAAGGTGCCGAACCCCGGCGGGCAGCGCCTCCTGGTCGACGCTGATCCCGCGCGCAGCGCAGTGGCGGCAGAGAACGGTCAGGAAGGCGACAAAACCGGAGTCCCAGTCAGCAAGTTCGCTGCTTGTCACCCGCAGACAGCGGACCTCACCGCCCAGGCCCGCGGCGACTTCATCGGCCGCCGGCAGGTCCTGGTCCAGGCACCAGCGGCCACCCAGGGAGAGTTCCTGGCCCCCACCTTCCATGGGGCTGCTGGCCAGGCTCCACTGTCTGCGGTCATGGTCTTGAGGCATGGATTATCGGTGCTTACCACTCCGCGCTTGGTCAGGGTAAATGGTGCGTTCTGAACAGTGGCTGTGCCTGGGCCCCGGATTTTAGGTCCCTGGGAACAGGCAGCATCAATTCTCAATCTCCCGGCGTGTACAATGCTCCTCCGGCCGGAGTGATCTTCGGGTTGCCACTGGTGACAATGGCTGGAGGATACAGGGTCCACACCTCCGGTATCCCCCCACGGTGAGGGAGGGATTAATATCAACGAGAAGTGAGGGAAAATGGGCCATCAGGGGGATATGTCGCTTAAACTACTCCAAAGTTCGTCACACTATTTCATGATAATTTATTTTTACTGGATTTGCCGGTCATGTCAATGAGCAATGCAAGCACGGCAAGATAAGCAGAGCGGAGGAGGGAGTTCGAGACGCAAAGCCCGATGGGTATATTGTCCCGAAACGTAGGTCATTTGTCGGACGCTTTGATTTTCAGTTTGAAAAAATACGGAATATTCATTATCTGTGTGGTGATTGAAACAATGCCTGGGTTTCTCGTGAAGAGGAGTGGGATATGGAGGAAAGAAGAATTTCGCCCAGAGTTAAGCCGGTTGGCGACTGCATTGTCGTGCATTCGCAACTTATCGGCAATCTTAAGGATATCAGCCGGGAAGGGCTGTACTGCACCTGCATTCAGGAGAGCGGCTGCATCCTGGACAGTCACAAGCAAATCGATATCCTTTGCGGCGAAGGCAATTTCCTGGTGCAGGGATTGAAGGTCAGGATTGTGCAAATGGAAACGGTGAGCGGCAAGTTTCTGCGCAATCTGGAGATCAAGAAATGCCGGCTGCAGTTCGAGGATATCCGCGATGAGCAGTCATCAGGCATCGAGACTATCGTCGACGGGGCCTGTGCTCGCCCGTAAACTGGCGGCAGCAGGTTTACAGCCCCTTCGGAACGACTTTTCTCTCTTAGCCCGGCAATCCTCCTCCTGTTCTATGAATCTGCTCCACAAGGAAGGATTTACGTATTTTTTTGACCCGGCGGCATGCGCGACCTGTGGCGGGCGTTGCTGCCGGGGAGAATCCGGCTACATCTGGGTAAACAGGGGTGAAATTGACCGGATCGCCGCCTATCTGCTGATGAATCCGATTGATTTCATCGCCAGCTCGGTCCGGCAGGTGGATAACCGCCTGTCCCTTCGGGAGCGGCGGGCGGGGGAGGAAGCGGTCTGCCTGTTTTTCGATCTCCGGGCGTGCAAGTGCCGTATTTATCCTGTGCGGCCGGCCCAGTGCCGAGAGTTTCCTTTCTGGGAGCATTTTCGCAACAACATGGAGGCACTGGTCAGGGAATGCCCAGGAGTGAGGCTCTTTGAGCCAAGTCCGGCGAGTTGAACAAGGTGATAAAAAATATCGGCTTGTGGCGGGATCTGCTCTGCCCCCTTTTTTCATTCTTTCGAGAGCGATTCCGATACCGACCCCGGACAAAGAGAGGGGCCGGCAACGGGCCGGAGACAATGAGGCAGAACGTGGGCGGAGAGACGGAAAAGGAAATTCTGGCGATTCTTGAAGAAGCAATCAGGCGGGAACAGGCAGCCTGGCAGCTCTACAGCAGGGGTGCGTCCCTGGCCGGCAAGGACGAGGTGAGGCGGATATTCGTCATGCTGGCGCAGGAAGAACAGGGGCATGAGCAATTGCTGAAAAAGGTATTTTACGACTACAAGAAGAGGCTGGGATTGAAAGTGATGCAGCCGGAAAAGGACGATGTCTCTGACGACGCCACTGATTGAGATCACCGGTACGCTTCTGCTGCCGGTTGTGGAGGTGCGTTTGACCTTTTCCCGGGCCGGCGGGCCGGGAGGGCAGAACGTCAACAAGGTGAACACAAAGGTCACCCTGTGGTTTGACGTGGAAAACTCGCCGACCCTTTCCGAATACCAGAAAAACCGGATCAGGCAACGCCTGGCCGGCCGGATCAGCAAGGAAGGGGTCCTGCAGCTTACAGCCACGCAGTACCGCACCCAGAAGGCCAACCGCGAGGATGCCCTGCAGCGTTTTAGGGAGTTGTTGGCCACAGCCCTGGCCGAAAGAACGGTCAGAAAAAAAACCCGGATTGCCGCTGGGGTTCGGGAGAGACGGCTTCAGGCCAAGAAACGAAGGGGAGTACTCAAGAGTTCAAGGAGCGGCAAGGACTGGAAACCAGGGGGGTAAGCAACAGGCTGAACTCAATGGTAATCAGCGTAGCAAGGTAATATCAGTTACTTATGGTATGCCGAAAAGTATTGTAAGAGAGCATCAAGTGTTGTCATTGGGTGAGGTGGGCATCCGGGTATATAAAGATCTACGGGCAGGAGTGAGTCGAGAGGTGTGATTTCCCGGCTTCCATAAAACGGCCCCCCTGAAATCGCGCAGGCGCCGGATGCGATAACAACCTTGGGTTCCGGAATCGCCTCGTAAGTAGCAAGGAGTGCGGCACGCATGTTACGCGTGACAGGCCCTGTGACATGGATGCCGTCCGCATGGCGCGGGGAAGCGGTAAAGCTGATGCCGAAGCGTGCGAGGTCGAAAAAGGGGGTGTTGAGCACATTGATGTCTGCTTCACAAGCGTTGCAGCCGCCAGCGGAAACCTGGCGCAGGGCGAGCGCCCGGCCGAAGAGTTTTTTGAAATGCTGCTTTGCGTGCGAAGCAAGGTCCGGCAGTTCCCCTGAGGTAAGCAGGTGGCTTCTTTCAGCCGCCGCCAGTCTGAAGTCCTGACTGAACTGAACAAATTCACCGTTGCCTGTCCGTTCACAGTTTCCGCAGAAAAGGCAACGTCCCATGTCTATAAGCCGATTTTCCCCGTCAATGGCGCCCTGTGGACAGGCTCGAACAGATTGATCAACAATATCTTGATGACAGGCCTGATTAACCTTTGGCCGGCCACGGTACGGCGGGGGAAGCGTTATGCTGCCCGCAGGATAGGAAGCAGTGCGATATCCCTGGTGAAAACGTGTCTTACAGAGCTTGAACATCGGCCATCCTTTTTCTACAGATCAACGCCGCAATATGACAGATTAAAACTCTTGTTGTTGAGCGGAAAATCGGAAATCCCCTCGTTACGCATGGCAAGTGCGAGTCCCGTCCAGTTGTGAAAGGAAGGATCCTTGATCTTGTACCTGATAACCCTGCCATCGTCACCAGTCAAGACAGCATGGGACAGTTCACCCCGCCAGGCCTCATTCATTGTAACGACAACAGAATCTGAGGCAAGTCGAGCCGGGCTCCCCGACTGATCGGAATCGGACGCAGCCGGATCATTTTCCAGGAGTTGTTGTATACATACAAGGGAATGCAGAATTTCCTCATGCCGTATCCAGGCGCGTGAAAAAACATCACCCCTGGAATAGGACGGTTTCACGCCGGGCAACGATCCATAGACTTCCGTCGGAAATGCGTTACGGATGTCATAGTCCAGACCGCTTGCCCGGCCGGCAAATCCCACCATCCCTATCGCGGCTGCCTTTTCCCGGCTAACTATGCCGCAGTTCTCAAACCGGGCAAGCACCGAGTGTGCGGAAAAAAGCAGGTTGCTCACCTCTTCGATCTGAGGCTTCAGTTCGGTTATTTTATCAGTGAGTTCCTTGAATTTAGCGCGATTCCATGTTGCCAGGACTCTGCCGGGACGCACAAGCCCTTTGCCGAAGCGATTGCCCGAAAGGGCCATAAGCAGGTTCAGAAATTCGCCGCGTATTCTCCCGAAGTATGCTGCGACCGGAGCAAAGGCTACATCCCCCGCCAAGGCGCCCAGATCTCCGGTATGGTTTGCCAGTCGCTCCAACTCCATGGCTATGGTACGGATTCTTTTATCACGGTCAGTGCTGATCGTACCGGTCAACGCTTCCACTGCCTGGCTGTGGCAGACACTGTTTGCCACAGCCGTATCGCCGGCAACGGATTCGAGAATAAACGGAGCCCTCCCAGGGGAGGAGTTTACCAGCAGGCGTTCCACATCGCGGTGCTGATAACCGAGCTGGATTTCCAGATGCAGCACCTTTTCACCAATGCATTGGAACCGGAAATGACCAGGCTCGATGATACCCGCATGCACCGGGCCGACCGCCACTTCGTGGATTTCATCGCCCTGCACCTGGAAATACGGATACTTGCCGGGGATGTCCAATGTGTAATCATTATCAAACACATCTTTTCTTCCGACCCAGTTCTGATGGTATCGGACAGATTTCATCCACGGATGTCCCTGTGGACGAATGCCGAACTGCTCAGCCAACTCCCGTTCAAAAAGATGAAATTTGAGATTATCCGCGGTCAGTGACGCAAGCGTTTCAGGCAACCGGCAGCGTACTGCCAGCAGGCAGTTGTTGCGGCGCATGACAGCCAGCATGTACAGGTTTTCATCCTCCGCATAACCGAAAAGATGAACGACATAGCCGTCTTCAGCAGCACAATCCAACAGGGCTTGACGAAATTCCAGAAACGGGAGAACCGGGATTTCCCAACGTTTGACGGGAACCGCCGGCTGCAGTTGCAGAAAATTGTACATATCCCGCTCCTCAGATCTGGCTCACGGTCTTGAGGATGGTCTGGCGCAGCGGTTCCGGCAACCACAGAGATAATAATATCGATGTGGCGAGAAGAATAAAAACGGGAAATACCCTGCCCAATCTTTCTTTCCGGATCAATTTCGCCTCTCCTTTTGCAAAGGTCATGCGGATAAAATGTTTTGAAATCCCGGCAAAAATAAGAATCAGCATGAAAATAAAGGAGGCTGCGGTGAAAAAGGAGTGATTTTGAAAAGCGCCAAATATAATGAGAAGTTCGCTCACAAACAGACCGAATGGAGGAAACCCTGAAATACCGGCAAAACCGCAGGTAAAGCTGATAAATGTCATTGGCAGCAAGCGCGCCATGCCACCTACCTGGCGGATTTCTTTGGTTCCATAGCCAAAAAGAATATTGCCGGTGGAAAGAAAAAGAGCTGCTTTCAGGAGTGAATGGTGCACAAGGTGTACCATTGCCCCCAACCCTGCCAGTCCGCCAATGCCGATGCCTACGGCAATTATGCCCATGTTTTCAATGCTCGAATAGGCAAATAAACGCTTGTAGTCTTCCTGAATGATCATGAACACCGAGGCAATCAACATGGAAAAAAGGCCGAAACCGACAAGCAAATTGCCCGCCCATTCATGCATTCCCGCGGCAGAGAGTATTGTGTAACTCTTGAAAATACCGAGGAAAGCGCAGTTCAATAAGGCGCCGGACAACAGGGCGGATACTGGACTGGGGGACTCTCCGTGGGCATCAGGCAGCCAGGTATGCATCGGGGCCAGCCCCATTTTTGTCCCATACCCTACCATGATGAAAATAAACCCGGCCTTCAGCCAGAGTTTATCCATTCCGGCAGCCGCTTCCTTTAAGGAGCTGAAAGTTAACGGGACCTTGATGCTGCCTATCTCCATTGCCAGGGTAATAAAAAACGTGCCGAGCAAGGCCAGGGCGATTCCAACCGAACAAATAAGCACATATTTCCATGTTGCCTCAAGGGACCCTTTGGAATGGTACAACAGAATAAGCGGAGCTGAGGTCAACGTCGTCGCTTCAATGGCGACCCAGAGGATGACAAGGTGATCCGAAACCGCAACCATTGCCATGGCTCCGAGAAAAAAGAGCAGACAGCCGTTGAATATGTGCTCGCGAGGCATGTCTGTTTCAACCAGGTAAAAGAGTGTATACAGCCCTATGATAAGGAAGAGAAAGGTTGTGACCAGAAGCACCAGGCATCCTTCAGGCGAAGCGGTAAAATAGAAGGTGGCAGCCGGAAGTCTGCTTGACCATGCGGCCATGCAGGCAAGGGCAAATTCAATGATTCCGGTTGTTACAATCAGAACCCTGCCAATCATTACCGGCGAGAAAAAAGCAACTATGCCGATGAGATAAGGAATAATAAAAACAAGTTCAAGCATACGGCTTTTTCCTTTAGTCCTTCAGCTCTTTTAAAAAAGCCGTGTCAATATCATCGTAGGTTGTATTGATACGATGAAGGATGATGCCCATGATCATGACTCCTACCAGCAAATCAAGAAGAATGCCAAATTCAACCACGTAGTGGGTTTGTGCATGTCCGGCCAGGGCTGCACCGGTCAGATAGATCCCGTTTTCCAGCATGAGGTAGCCGATGATCTGGGTGATGGCCTTCCTTCGGGCCATAAGCAGGAAGAACCCGGCACCAATGGTGGTGATTGCGCACGGCAGCAGCAGAGAAGATCCCGGCCTGTCCATGACAAGATGAAGTTGGCTGCTGATAAATACCGAAAAAAGAATCATCGCAAGACCAGCGATCAGCGATGCGTTATATCCGATCAAGGGCTCCACCTCTCGCCGGATCGCTATCTTGCGCCAGGCGACCCAGAGCATCAGCGGAATGAGCACTCCCTTGATGAGGAGCATCAGAGAGGCAAAAGCTGTAGAAAGACTCATAGGTTGATATTGCGGGGCAATCAGTATCGGGACCAAAGGCACCAACACGCCCTGGAAACTCATGACCCGAATCAGCTGCAGAAGCCGGCTTGATCCCAGCGACATCAGGATGGAGAGAAAAATCAGCGACAGGACAATATCAACAAGTTCCATTACGGCGTCACCTCCAGGGAAAGGATGATCGCAAAGAAGGCGAGGGCAAAGGAGGTGAGGATGAATTTAGGGACCTGATCCATCTTCAAACGGGCGGTGATCGACTCCAAAACTCCTATTCCAATATAGAGCAACAGCACAAGAAGGGAAAAGAGGAGAATCTGCGTTCCAAGCCCATAACCTCTCGGGAGGAGAAGATTCGCGATGAACGTTGCGTAAAAGAGCATCCTCGCGAAAACTCCTGCTTCGATGATTGCCAGGTCCGGTCCGGAGTGATCCAGGATCATGACCTCATGAATCATCGTCAACTCGAGATGGGTGGCGGGATCATCGACGGGAACCCTGGCATTCTCCGTGAGCATGACGAAAAAAATTGCGGGTATGATGAGCACCAGCAGGAAACCTGCCTGACTTGAGATATTGATCGCCTTGCTGCCGGCAAGAAAAGAGGCAAGGCTGTATTGTCCGCTGAGAAGGGCAAATTGGAGAAAAACAAGAAAAATGGTGGCTTCGGCCAGGAACCCGAAAAATACCTCTCGCGCAGCGCCCATGCCCTCAAAAGGCGAGGCGGTATCGAGGGCCGCCGTTACCGTAAAAAAACGGGCAAGCCCGAAAAGATACCAGATAAAGACGATATCACCCTGAAAGGAGAAAACGGGATTCTGTCCGGCAACCGGCAGAAAAGCAAGACCGGTCAACGAAGCGGCAAGGGAAACCAGCGGTCCGAGCTTGAAGATAAATGTTGTTGAGCGGCTGTAGACGGACCCCTTTCTGAGCAGTTTTGCAAGGGTCTGGTATCTGATTGCGAGCGAAGGACCCTTCTTGCCCCCAAAAAAGGCCTTTACCTTGAGAATCACTCCCATGAAAAAGGGAGCCAGCACAAGAGCAGTGCAATAGAGAAGAACCGCGCCGGAAAATTGTTTCATCATGGTTATCTTACAAGCTGGTAGAGGAGAAGAACAATCACCGCGATGACAATATAGGCGATATAAAACTGTATGAAACCGTGCTGGATGAATCGCAGCCGTTTGCATAACCCTTCGACGCTGGACCCGACATAACGGTCGCCCCAATCGTCCATCCGGTCAACCATATGGGAACGATATGCTGATGGGGACGGAAAGAGAGATTTAATCTCCTTGTATTCTTCCGTCACCTGTGTAACAGGCTGGTAAAATTGCACAATGGATCTTCCGAAAGAGGTGGAAGTGTACTGCATTTTCGCTGTAGGGCGGGTGAACCCGCAACCCCAGGTAGGAGCATAGGCGACCTGTTTGTTGCGATAGAATAGACGGTGCATGCAAATGAGCAGGCCGAGGAACAGAAGAAAGCCGGCCCCGCCGAGAGATATGGAACGGCAAAAAGAAAGAATCGCCATGATATCGGGTGCCCCCTGCCCTATAATGCTTCTTGAAACCGTAACGGCAGGCATGGAAAAAAATCCTGGAAAAAGACCGATGGCCAGGCAGGTAATCCCAATGCAGATCATTGGCATAATCATTGCCCACCCGCTTTCATGGGCAGAGCCGGCAGCATTTGTGCGCGGCTCACCAAGAAAAACAACCCCGACCACCTTGGTAAAACAGGCCACAGCCAAGCCTCCGATTACCGCCAGCGAAAGCACGGCCAAGATAATATACAGAAAAGGCATGGGGTCGAGCCCTGCGCCTGCCCCGTTGAATCCGGCGATATAGATAAAGAATTCACTGATAAACCCGTTAAAGGGAGGCAGGCCGCAGATGGCCAGGGAACCTACCAGAAAGAGAATGCCGGTATTTTGCATGTTTTTCATCAGTCCGCCAAGCCGGTTGATGTTGACAGTACCCGCAGCGTGAAGAACATTACCGGCACCCATGAACAGAAGTGATTTAAACAGGGCATGATTCCATACATGGAGAAGTCCACCGGTGAGGCCGAACAGTGCGATGAAAGGTCTTTGGGCCGCGATCCCCAGAATTCCGACACCGATACCGATCAGGATAATGCCGATATTTTCCACGCTGTGATAGGCGAGAAGGCGCTTCAGGTCATGTTGTCCCAGGGCATATACAACACCCAATGTTCCGGAAACGGCCCCGAGGATGATGAGCAGCGGTCCAACCGTATTCGCATCCGGTGACAGGCATAGATACATGCGGAGAATACCGTAAATGCCGATTTTGATCATCACCCCGGACATAAGTGCTGATACATGGCTCGGTGCAGCCGGATGAGCATAGGGCAGCCAGGCATGAAGGGGCATAATGCCGGCCTTTGAGCCGAAACCAATCAGGGCAAGAAGAAAAATTACCAGCCTCGTTCCCTGGGGAAGGCCTTCTGCGGCAACCAGACTGAAATCGCCGCTATTGTTAAAAAGAAGGCCAAAGGCCGCAATAACAAACAGCCCCCCCCCCTGGGAAAAAATAAAATACCTGTACGCTGCCCGCCGGTTTGCCTTTTCGTCATAATTATAAAGAATCAAAGCCGCGGAAGCGACAGACATGATTTCCCAAGATAAAACAAAGCTGATCATTGAATCAGCCATAACAACAAGAGCCATGGATATGATCAGCAACGAAAGGAAGAAGTAGTGGACGGATACTCTGATTCTTTTGTCCTTATCATCCAGGTAGTGATAACTGTATAGGGTAGCTGCCAAGCCTATGAGAAATATCGGAATCAGAAAAAATGCGGATAATATGTCGATACGGAATGACAACGGCAACAACCCGAGCCATTCCCATGACATGGTTCTGGCAGTATTGGCAAGGAGGTCTGTGAGGGAACAGACAAACCCGATGAAACAGCCTGTTCCGATTCCAGCCACTCCTGATAAACGCATCAGCCTGAAGTGATGTAGTAAAAAAAGCGGGACAATCCCGCCTGTTACGACAAGTAAAAAAATATAAGGATAGGTCATTTCTTTGTTGTCAGCCTCGCAACAAGACGTTATTCCAGCGGTTCTTGGTCACAACTCATTGCTTTACCGTTGTGCTCATGCATTATTTTCGACTTGTTACGAGATCCTCTTTTTTGCGAGAAGAAGGATATTTTCCCGTTGTTCAATATCCTGCAGAAGTTCTCTTCTTCCTGGTTGCTTCCTGATCGCGTCAGTAAATTTGTCATCCATTACCAGACGCCGCAGTCGCGTATCCAAGATTGCCTGTTCCACAGCATTTGCCCCCAGAACGAGAAAAATAATCTCACACGGCTCTCCGTCAAGTGCTTTGAAATCAGCGGGCTCCTCAAGAAATGCAAGAATTATGAGTGACCTTTCAAGATAAACTGGCCTTTCGGAGCCGCCTGTCATGCAGGCAAATCCGACCAGACAAGAAGATGCCAATGATTCTCTGGCCAGAATTGAGACCTTTATGTTGAGGATATCAAAGGTGCCATCATGAGGAATAGCGGCCAGGATCTCATCCAGGGCTTCATCCCTGTCTTTTCCGGGAATACGGTAGAGAACGCTCCCATTTTGCAAAGCCTGAAAAACGGTAATGCCGTAATTGATTCGACCTGTTCCCTGATCGCTGCGGTATTGTGCACTGAGCCAGTTATCAACAGCATCTATCCGAAACCGCCACTGCCCGCCGATCTTGACGGCAAATGGAATCTGGCTGCCACTCAGCAGGCGGTAGATGGTCTTTTCAGAAATACCCATCTTGCCGGCCAGTTCCCGGACTCCTATGAAAAGCTTGTCCATACCTGTCCATTTTTGTCTATGTTTGGCAAGGATGGAATCCTCTACACTTTCGCAAAAGGACAGTCAAGGGAAAAATGGCAATAAGGGCGCACCCTGCCCGACCTTATAATTCGGAAGAGGAATCGAAAAAAGCGATATAGGATGGGGCATGAAAAGAATGGGACGGAGCGCACGCAGCCATCAAATAGGACAAGCGGGCATACCGCTCCAAGACACTGAAGCGATGTCGTGCAAGGAGAACATCCGACTATCAACTCAACCCTATTGATGCCGATCTCGATTCCGACCCCGATGCCAACAGAAAAACGAATGGTCACTGACCGGTGGCCGGAGGAGGACGCAACCTAAGGGCTAACGGAGTGCCAGTGTTCTGCCCGGCTACTGTGCAAACACTGCCCTCGGCAGCAGGCAATGGGCATAGATGTTGCCCGGGTCCCGAGCCAGGGCGAGAAAGTTGAATTGCCTGACCACGTCCCGGAGAAGATTTGTGTTCCCCGGAAGGTTGAACTGCGGCCGTTTCAGTACGGACAGCGAGAGAACCCCTATCTTCTGCAGCATCTGCTGGCCGGGGGAGCTTATCTCCCGGATGTAGACCGGGGAGTAGTCTGCCAGCTTCGCCAGTTCGGCGGCAGCGGCAATGGCGTCGTCCAGACTGCCCAGTTCGTCGATCAGCCCCAGGTCCAGGGCATTGGCCCCGTCCCAGACCCTTCCCTCCGCGACCTGCTTGACTCTATCCGGCTCCATCTTGCGTCCTTCGGCGACAATGTGGATAAAGCGGCCGTATCCCTCTTCTACGCTGAGCTGGATGCTCTGCTCCAGTTCGGGCGCCAGGGGCAGGGTCGGGTTTTCGGCGCCGGCCATTTTGGTGGTGCCGGTGCCGTCGCTGGCTATCCCCACCTTGTTGAGGGCCTGCTCAAAGGTGGGCATCACCCCGAAAATGCCGATGGAGCCGGTCAGGGTGAATGGCGAGGCGAAAATCCGGTCGGCGCCGGCCGCGATCCAGTAGGCCCCGGATGCGGCCAGTGCGCCCATGGACACCACCAGCGTCTTCCCCTCCTTCTGCAGCAGCAGAAGTTCCTGGCGGATCTGCTCCGAGGCAAAGGCGCTGCCGCCGCCGCTGTCAATCCGCAGGACAAGCCCCTTGACCGTATCGTCCTCCCTTGCCTGGCGGATCAGTTTTCCCAGGTGGTCGGCACTGATCTGGCGGGGCATATCCTTCTCGCCGAAGACAATATCGCCTTGGGCCACGATCAGGCCGATCCGGTCCTTGTTGTCGTCGGTGTCCGTGAATGAGGTTGGCACCGTGGTCAGGTAGTCGGCGAAGTGAATCTGTCTGAAGGTGTCCTTCTCCTCACCCTCTCCGACAAGGTTGATGAGGTAGTCCCGGACTTGCGGCCGGGTTTTCAGCCCGTCCACCAGACGGGCGGCCAGGGCCATTTTTCCGGTGCTCCCCTCCGCCTGCCGCAGGTGCTCCGGCATGTTGTTGATAAAATCGTTGACGGCCCCCTGGTCAATCTGTCTGTTCCGGGCGATGTCCGCGCAGAAAAGGCTCCAGAGATTGGCCAGCCATAACTGATTGGCCTCCCGGTCCTCGTCGGACATGCTGCTGCGGGTTAAGGGCTCCACCGCCGACTTGAAAGTGCCGACCTTGAATACATGAAAATTGATGGCCAGCTTGTCAATAAGCTCCTTCAGGTACAGCCGGAAAACGCCAAAGCCCCGGAGATGGACCCCGCCCATCGGGTTGAGCAGGACCTCGTCGGCAAAAGAGGCCAGGTAGTACTGGCCCTGGTTGTAATCATCATCAATGGCGATGACCTTCTTGCCGGATTTTTTGAAGGATTCAATGGTCCGGCCGATGGCCTGCAGCTGGTCCAGCCCGCTGTACTCGAGGTTCGCGAGGGAAAGCACCAGGATTTTGATGCGCCGGTCATCGGCTGCGGCGTTGATGGCATCCAGGATATCCTGCAGAAGGGTTTCCTTGGGGATCGCGAGGCCGGCATAGCCGTTGATCAGTCGGGAAAGGGGGGCAATAGCGGTCTTCTCCTCCACGAGGTCTCCTTCTGGCGCAATGACCAGGGCCGCACCTTCCGGGACGACAACCCTGGGCTGGTACAGGAGGAAGAACAGCAGCAGGACAAAGGTCAGGAAAATCAGGTTGCTCAGCAGGAAGACACCCGTGCTGAACACTTTCCACAGCCAGCGGCACGCAGTGCCGAGAGTGGCAAACATTTTCTTCACAAACGCTCCATTGCAGGGAAAAGGGGGGCCCCGGGCTGCAGAACTTTGCGGATTACCTTGTCGAGGTCTTCCAACTGGTAAGGTTTCACGAGCATGGCCTTGAATCCGTGCTCGAGATATTCGGCCATCACCCGGTCATTGGAATAGCCGCTGGAAACAACGGCCCTGGCCTCGGGATCAAGCAGGAGCAGTTCCCTGATCACCTTCTCTTCGTCCTTGCCGCCCGCAGACAATTCCATTATTGGTATTTCAATATATATCAAACCAAGGGATTTCGGCAGAAAAAAATGAGAGTCGGGCTCAATTACTGGAAGTCTATGAAAGGGGATCGTCCCCGGGGTACGTCGGAGCACCTCGGCCTTGCATGCCTTCTGCCTCTGGGGGGGAAGAATTGTCGAAACGCAGAGTTTTGTTTTGCATTGCCGCGAAACTTGATGCACAATACGAGAAAGGAAGAAAATTCGAAACATACTCATAAGAAGGGAGGTTGATGATGAGCCTGAAGAATATCGGTTCCTGGGGTTTGCTGGTGATGGTCATGCTGGGCGCGTTGATGGTGGTGTTGAGCGGATGCGGAATCGTCGCCTCAACGACTCCCTATGGCTCGGCATCCATCGTTTCAGAGCCGCCGGGTGCCAAGATTGTCAACCTGAAGGACGGCGATGCCATCGGCACCACCCCCCTGCAGTACACCTGGGAGACCGAGGACGGGAAGGCGGAGTATATCCAACTCATCCTGACTACTCCCGGCTACGAGGACGAGGTGACTTCTTTCTGGATCAATCCACGCTATGACAGCAAGGAGGAAGCCGAAAAGAATCCCCAGGCTATTAAGGTCAACATGAAGACGGCCAAGTAGTCCCCGTCGATGGCCAGGGGAAGACGTGCGGGTCAACGGCAAGCCATGGCGGACCATTTGGCTCGCAAACGACTGCCGGCGGGTTGAGATTATCGATCAGACCCGTCTGCCCCATGAATTGCGGATTGAAACCCTTGCCACCCTGGAGGATGCGGCACGGGCCATCCGGGACATGCTGGTCCGGGGGGCGCCGCTGATCGGTGCGACCGCGGCCTACGGGGTCTGTCTCGGGTTGAATGCAGGTGCCGGGGACACGGACCTGCAACGGATATGTGCGACCCTGGCCGCCAGCCGGCCTACGGCGGTGAACCTGCGCTGGGCCGTGGACAGGATGCAGTCCGTATTGCTGCCGCTTCCCCCCGGGGAAAGGCAGGCCGCCTCCTACCGGGAGGCCGCCGCCATCTGCGAGGAGGACGTGGCGGTGAACGAGGCCATTGGCCGCCACGGCCTGCGGCTCATCCGGGACGCCTGGCTAAAGAAGGGGGGACGCGACCCGGTCCGGATCCTCACCCATTGCAATGCCGGCTGGCTGGCTACCGTGGACTGGGGCACGGCCCTGGCCCCGGTATACAAGGCAAACGCGGCCGGCATCCCCCTTTTGCTCTGGGTCGATGAGACCAGGCCCCGCAGCCAGGGCGCCAGCCTCACCGCATGGGAGCTGGCGGCCGAGGGCATCGACCACCGCTTGATCGTCGATAACGCCGGGGGGCACCTTATGCAGCATGGCCTGGTCGACCTGTGCATTGTCGGCACCGACCGGACGACGGCCAGCGGCGATGTCTGCAATAAGATCGGCACCTATCTCAAGGCTCTGGCGGCCCATGCCAACGGGGTGCCGTTTTACGTGGCCCTGCCCGGCTCCACCATAGACTGGCGGATCAGTGACGGGGTTCGGGAAATCCCCATCGAAGAACGGGGCCAGGAAGAGGTGCTCTGGGTTTGGGGCCAGGACAGGGACGGCCGCGTGCAGCAGGTCAGGATTGCTCCGGCCGCAACTTCCGCTTTCAATCCGGCCTTTGACGTGACGCCCGCCGCGCTGGTAACAGGTCTCATCACCGAGCGCGGAGTCTGCCCGGCCAGCCGGGAAGGAATGCGCTCGCTTTATCCGGAGGCGGCTGCCGGGTAGCCCTCTCAAGCATCAAGTTCAGCAGGTTTATCAAGTCCGAGGGATGCCGGTTTCGTTGCGCTGACTTGATCCGTCAGCCAGAAACAAATAGGCATCGGGGTCGATCTGTTCAAACTGCCCTCGATCGATATACCGGCCCCGATGAGAGAAAAGTGCTCCCTGCTTCTCGCTCCAGACTTCCTCTTATCCTATCCCCAGCGCGATGCCCCCCTGATAGATCGCTACCGCCATGAGAAAGGCAAGAGCCGTATTGAATACTATGGAAAAGAGCGCCCATTTCCAGGAACCGGCCTCCTTGGCGATGCAGACCACGGTGACAAGGCAGGGGGCGTAAAACATGATAAAGGCAAGGAACGCAAGGGCGACCACCGCATTCCAGTTCGGGTCTCTGATCAGCCGGTCCTTGAGGGATGACGACTGATCCGGGTCCACCGCACCCAGCGAATAGGCGGTGCCCAAGGTGGAGACGATGACCTCCTTGGCGGCAAAGCCGCCAAGGAGGGAGATATTGGTCCGCCAGTCAAAACCGGCGAGCCTGCTCAGCGGCTCCATGGCCAGCCCGATCCTTCCGGCCAGAGAGCGGCGCAGGGCGGTTTCCGCCTGGTCGTTGTCGATGGCTAGGAGCATCTGCTGCAACTGCTTGGCTTCGACCGTCCGGCTGCCGGAATTGAGGGCCGCGGAAAATCGGGCGCGCACCTCCTGCCGCTGCTGCTCAAATCTGTCCAGTTCGACCGCCGGCAGACCCGGATAGGTCATCATCGCCCAGAGAAGGATGGAGATGCCGAGGATCACGGTGCCCGCCTTTTTGATATATTGCCAGGTACGCTCCCAGGTATGGATGAGGAGCCCCCGGAAGGTGGGGAAGCGGTAGGGCGGCAGCTCCATGACAAAGGGGGTGGCCGGGCCACGGAGCACGGTGACGCGGAGAAACTTGGCGGCGATCAGGGCCACGCCCCAGGAGAACAGGGTGGCCAGGAACATGTAGCGGGCCTGGTGTGCGGAAAAGAAGGCGCCGATCAGCAGGGCCAGCACCGGCAGCTTGGCTCCGCAGTTCATGAAGGGAACGGTGAGCAGGGTGGCCATTCGTTCTTTCGGCGAGCGCAGGGTCCGGGTGGCCATCACCCCGGGCACCGCGCAGCCGCCCGCGATGCCGCCGGAGACAATGAAAGGCATCACCGAAGAGCCGTGCAGGCCGAACATCCGGAAGATCCGGTCCATCATGAAGGCCACCCGGGCCAGGTAGCCCGAGTCTTCCAGGATGGCGATACCGAAGAACATGAACATGATGATGGGGACAAAGCCGAGTACTCCGCCCACCCCGTCGATCACCCCGGAGATGAGCATGGACTTGACCGGGCCGTCCGGGAGCAGGAGGTCGACGCTTTTGCTCAGCAGCCCGAACAGGGATTGCAGCCAGCCTGCCGGGATCATGCTGAAGTTGAAGGTGAAGCTGTAGAGGCCGAACAGGACCCCGGCCATGATGAGAGGCCCGAGGAAGCGGTGGGTGACGACCTTGTCGATCCGGTCCGAGGTGTAGAGCCGGTCGGCGTCGAAGCGCTGGGAAAGGACGCCCTGGCGCAGGATGGACTTGATGAAGCCGTAGCGGTGGTCGGCGATGATCGCCTCCGGATAGGCCTCCACGGTGCTCTGCAGGTGGCGGGTGATCTGCTCGGTGCGGGTGACCAGGCTGTGGGCGAGGGCGGTGTCGGCCCGCATGGCACGGTCCAGGATCTGGTCGTCGTTCTCCAGGATTTTCAGCGCGGTCCAGCGTGCAGGGTAGGTATCGGTGAGCAGATGGCCCTGTTCGACCAGCGGCACCATGTCCTCAAGAACCTGGTCCAGGTCCTCGCCGTAGGAGAGGCGCAGGGACTGCCACTGCTTGGACTGGTCGCGGCCGACGGCGATTACCGTTTCGAGCAGAAGGTCCACCCCTTTGCCGTTGCGGGCGATGATCGGCACCACCGGCGCACCCAGCAGGGCGCTCAGTTTGTCCGAGTCAATGTCCATGCCCCGGCTTTGGGCAACGTCGATCATGTTCAGGGCGATGACCACCGGCGCGCCCAGTTCCATGAACTGGCAGGTCAGATAGAGATTGCGCTCGATGTTGGAGGCATCCACGATGTTGAGCACCACGTCCGGCTTCTCGTTGACCAGGAAGTCCCGGGCTACCAGTTCCTCCACCGAATAGGCGGTCAGGGAGTAGGTGCCGGGCAGGTCGGTGACCAGCAACTCGGTATCACCGTGGCGGCAGGCCCCGGTCTTCTTTTCCACCGTGACCCCTGGATAGTTGCCCACATGCTGGCGGGCGCCGGTCAGATAGTTGAACAGGGTGGTCTTGCCGGCATTGGGATTGCCGGCCAGGGCGATATGGATGGGTTCGGTCATGGCCGGCCGCGGTGGTCTCAGTTGGAAGTACCGGACTTCTTATCGGATTGGCAGATCGACGAAAGCTTGGGGT
This sequence comes from Desulfobulbaceae bacterium, assembly GCA_003508005.1. Classification (GTDB taxonomy): domain Bacteria; phylum Desulfobacterota; class Desulfobulbia; order Desulfobulbales; family Desulfobulbaceae; genus UBA10518. Next base: position 4,193 of record DNUE01000095.1, on the reverse strand, counting down.
CGCACCCGGCACAGCCGCAGCCGCATCCGCTTTTTGTCGGCTTGCTGAGGCCCCGGAAAAGGCGGCGGCCGAGGAAGAAGGCGCAGAGGGCGATAATCAGAAAGATGAAGGCAAGCTGCATGGTCAACGGTCGGCCGGGTTATGCACGCGAGGCGGGAAAAGAGCTAAAGCGGGGTAACCAGGATCTGCTCCGCGCACTGGGGATCCAGGGTAACCGTGCTGCCCTTGACCCGGAACATGCACTGCCTGCGACCGCCGGGGCAGAGCATCTCGATCTCGCTGCCCGGAAGCACGCCCATCTGGGCCATGCGCGCGCAGTTTCTCCGGTTTCCTTTGATCCTGCACACCCTGAAGCGTTTCCGGCCGCAGGCAGAGGACAGCGGCGTGGCATTCTCGGGCAGGCTCACGCAGTCAGGCTCACCCTCGCTTTGTTCTCGCCTGGCGAAGGGACAGGAAAATTTCGGGGGATTCTTGGTCACGCTCTACCTCGCTTGATTTCGCTTGTTAGGTACACCAAACATTTGTCATTGTCAAAGGATTTCGCAAGGGAGAATATCTGGAAGATGTAAATGCGTATTCTGCGCAATATGTATATCACGGCAGAAAGAGGAAAAGGGATGCTGTCGAATGCGCTGAAATTCACAACAAAAAGCCCCCAGCAGCAATCTGCTGGGGGCTTTTGACTGGTTCTGATTAAGGCCGAATTTTCGAAGGGTTATTTCGTGCTGTTTATTGCCGGCAGGAACATGGGCCAGGGGAACCTGGCGCCGAACATGATGTCGTCAAGGATCGCACCGTAAATCGTTATTCTGCCGATCGGTTTTCTGGATGCAACACCCCAGAAATCAAGGGGAGATACGGGGGGGAAGTTGTTCACCGCGCTGCCCAGCAGGGTACCATCTGTGCCGTAGACGAAAATAACGGCGATTACACCCAATTTCATGCCGACAAAGTTAACCCTCCTGCCCGAAAAGGATACTTCGAGCATATCTGGATCTGGAGTGGAAGCATATATCATCGGGGTGGTATTTCCATAACCTCCCCAATTCCGTCCCAGAACATACATGCAGGCGGGGCAGGCTGGATCCAGGCTGTTTTCGGTCTGGAAGCTGATACCGGGCAGGATGTCTCCGGCCCAGAAGCAGCCGGGTTGGTTGGTTGAGCTGTCAATGGGTTCGTTACATACGTTGTCCATATTGTCAGGCACCTGACCTTGGGAAAAATCCTCCAACAACAGGGTTCCGGTCGCGTTTCTGAAAGCGGTTTCAGTCTGGTAAAAGATCAGGTCTTTCGGGAAGCCGCCGAACTGAATGTTGTCAATGCATTCATATCTCGGGGTATTGAAGATGGTAACACTTGCACCTAAAATCAGGTGCTTCGAGTCAAGACCTAAGAATGTTTCCAGGGTCGATGCCAGTGAAATGGTGGTGGTGCCAAGAATCCGTCCCCCGCGGCCGTAGACAGCTATAAATGCTGTCTGATTTGCTGTGCCTGAGGGAATTACGGGCATCAGATCCATGCCGACCGCATAGGCATTGAATCCGGAAAACAAAGTCATGAGATTGTCGCCTAGGCGGGTTGAACAGACCATTTTTGAGGCATTGGCCATCGATCCATCATAATGGTCGCCAACAACTGTAAGGGCGGTTGCTGGATTTGTAGTAGACACGGTTTGGATCGTTAATCCCTCCACAATGTCGCCAGGCGAGAAGGCTGCCGGGACATTGGTTGTGCTGTTCAAAGGTTGCGGGAACTGCACCAGACCACCGGATGGAACCGGGCTCTCCTCGAAATCCTCCACCGGCAGGCCGGGATGGGCGGCCATAAAGGCGGCATTGCTCGTGTAGAAGGTAACATCCTGGGATATCGCGCCGAACTGAATGTTGTCGACAAGTTCCCAATCAGTTGATTCAATGGCTATTCGGGTGATTGGTTGAGATGAATATATCCCAAAAAATGTGGGCGTGGTGGTAAGGGCTTGGTTGATTGTATCAAGTAGCGTGTTCGAGGGTCCGTAGATTTTGATAGTGCCTGGTGTATTGGTATATACAGACAGACTTATTCCGGCAGCGTAAACATCTGTCCCGGGAAAGGAAATTTCTAAGCCATCAGTTTCATTCCCCGCACCTACTACATCGCTGACGACAACTGTATTAAATCCATTTCCCGCTACATGCAATGCTTGCGCGGGGGTGGCGGGAGGTAAAAAGCTGTCTATAGCCAAACCTGGCAGTATATCACCGGGTAAAAAACAGCTATTGTTTGTCGAACTGTTGATCGGCGCAGTGCACCATATATAATTAACAGGTAACACGGGACTCTCCTCAAAATCTTCCTTGGGCAGGCCGGGAAAGGCCTGTTGAAATTCAGACTGGTCGGTGAACTGGAGAAGGCCGCCGGGGGTGACCGTCGGTGCGGCATCGGCCCGATATGCTGCGCAAAGTACCAGCAGGGAGACGGCAAGGAGAGCCGCTGTCCGATGGAGTCGTATTTTCATCCCCCCCTCCCGTGAATATGAATGATCGCCCAAAGCAGTATGTGCTTAACTAATTTTATCGTAAATTCAATAGGGAAGTCAAATGCAGGCACACTTTGAATGTGACCGCGATGTGACCTACTGCAACGGCAGATTCGGGTGCAGGCGAAGGGGGAAATAAAGAATATATTTCAGCCGGCCGGGCTGGAATTGTTTGCCGGATTAACCCGAGCGGTCGGCAGGCAGAAAAGAGGGAACCAGGAATCCCTGGCTCAGGGTTATTTCGTCAGCAGCCCGTCGATGAACGGGCCCACCGCCTCCGGCCCCTTTTCGTCCACCAGGCGGATGGTCGCGGTGCCGATCACCGCCATGTCGGCCCTTCCCTCCAGCATGGCCACGTCCTCCCGGCGGCTGATGCCGAAGCCCACAGCCAGGGGCAGGCCGGTGGCCTGCCGGCAGCGCTCCAGGTAGCGGGCGAGGGAGTCGTCCATCACCGTCTGCTGGCCGGTCACCCCCTTGCGCGCCACGCAGTAGACGAAGCCGTCGCCGCGATCGGCCACCTCGCGCATCCGCTCCTCCGTGCTGGTGGGGGTGAAGAACATCACCGGCGCGATACCTCGCTCCCTGCACAGGCGCAGGTAGGATTCACCCTCCTCGGGCGGCAGGTCGGCGACGATGATCCCCTTCATCCCGATCTCCGCCGCGCGGCGGATAAAGGCCTCCTCGCCGAAGCGAAAGAGGATGTTGTAGTAGGTCATGAACAGGAAATTGACGCCCGGAAATTCCCGGATCATCTCCGCCCCAAAGGCCAGGCAGTCCCTCACCCGGATGCCTTGGCGCAGGGACTCCTGATTGGCCCGGACGATGACCGGACCGTCGGCCATGGGCTCGGAGAAGGGGATCTGCAGCTCGATGCAGTCCACGCCGCCGGCCGCCATCTGACCGATCACCCGGCGGTTGACGGCAAGGGAGGGGTAGCCCAAAACTAAATGAGTCATGAGCAGGATCGGCTTATGCTCAAGCCGCTTGCGGATATCTGCGGTCAGGTCCATGCGGATCATTCTCCAAAGGATTTTTTGTATTCCTCGCCCCGGCCGATGATGAAGCGCTTCCAGGAGGGGTCGCCGAAGGCGTGGGCAATGGTGAAGATGTCCTTGTCGCCCCGGCCGGACATGTTGATGATGATCGCGTCGTGTGGGTTCATCTTCGGGGCGTCCTTGAATGCCTGGACAAAGGCGTGCGCCGATTCCAGGGCCGGGATGATCCCCTCGCTGCGCATGGTCAGCGAAAGCGCCGCGATGACCTCCTGGTCCGTGGCCGCCTCGAAGCGGACCCGGCCGGATTCGCCCAACTGGGCGAGAATGGGCGAGATGCCCACGTAATCGAGGCCGGCGGCGATGGAATAGGTGTCCAGCATCTGGCCGTCGTGGTCCTGGAGGAACAGGGACTTGTAGCCCTGGGCCACCCCGGCCGCCGCCCGGCTGCCGCTCATCCGCGAGGCGTGCTGGTCGGTGTCGAGGCCTTTGCCGCCGGCCTCCACCCCCACCAGCTCGACGCCGCTTTCATTCATGAAGCCCTGGAAGATGCCCATGGCGTTGGAGCCGCCGCCCACGCAGGCATAGACCCGGGCCGGGAGTTTGGTGTGGACAGCGAGGATCTGTTTGCGCGCCTCCTGGCCGATGATGGACTGGAACCAGGCCACCATCTCGGGAAAGGG
>DNUE01000067.1:41830-171954 GCA_003508005.1 Desulfobulbaceae bacterium | reverse complement strand
TCCATGGCTGGATGTATCCTCGGGCATGGGCCGCAATGTTCAGGCCGCCAAGTCTTGACCATCGCTTTATCGCCATGAGGCAGGAAACGATAATTGCCAGGATGATCACCCCCTTCAGAAGAGGATTATCCTGAAACGCGGCAATGGAATGGATGAAGGTCGTCTGCGCGGAAAAGTCCTGAACCAGTGGATGCACCTCGGCATAGAGGAGGCTGCCGGCAAGGATGCCGGCAAAACCAATCCAATTGACGAGATTGCCGCTGGCCATCTTGTACAGCGTCCCGACCACGCAGCCGCCGGCCAGGACTATGCCGACGCCGAAAACCAGGCCGCCAATGATGGTCGCCAGAGATGGCGGGGAGAAAGTTGGGGGCGGCAGAAAGGGGAGCAGACCGGTCAGACCGCCAAGATAAAAAAGAACTGAAGCGACAAGGAAATAGAGCACAAAAGATCGCAGCAGCGTAGTGTCGCGGATCAGGTAGAAATCACGCAACATGGCAACCATGCAGTAATCGCCCCGGTACAGAATTAGGCCGAGGATCGTACCGAGGAGCAGGGAACCCAGCGTCAGCAGCAGGGGATCAGTCGACAGCATTGTGATTCACTTTTCAATATTCTCTACATTTTACCTCTTAACAATCAAATTTCCCTGGACAGGGATACTTATTCCTTTCGACAGGATTCGGTCCGCAACCCGACGGACATCGGCCAGGCATCAGCGGCCCTTTGGGTTTTTGGTTACGCACTCGCAGGCCCCGTTCCTCTTCTCCGCAACAATCCGTTCCATGATCGTAGACCGGCCATGGGTCTTAATGTCCTGTTCGATATCAGCGACCGAATAGTGGAAACAATAGCAGACCTTTTCCTCGTTCATACCGGTTATCCTCTCCGGAGATCGTCATCCATCATCAGGACAAAATCACGAATCTGATCCCGAACCCGGCGATAATGTGAGAGTGCATCTTCTTCGCTTTTCGCATTGGCGGCCAATTGCGGCGGGTCATCGAATCCCCTGTGGATTTTCCTGCCCGGAAAATAGGGGCATGTTTCGTTCGCATGGCCGCAGAGGGTGACCACATAATCGAATTGCCGGTCAGGAAGTTCATCAACGTTCTTGGACCACTGACCAGAAATATCAACGCCGGCTTCGGCCATCACCCGCACCGCCAGCGGATTCAGACCGTGCTTTTCTATGCCGGCGGAATACGCCTCAATGACATCGCCTTTGAGATGCCGCGTCCAGCCTTCGGCCATCTGACTGCGGCAGGAGTTGCCGGTGCAAAGAAAAAGAATTTTTGTTTTCATCACAACGCTCCGGAACAATTTTGATGGTCGCGACCGGGCTGGTTACCCACCTGTAAAAAAATGTTCGTGATCATTTTTTCAATTCCAGCATCGGGAACCAATGGCGGGTCCGGTTGCAGATCGAGCACACCGAAAGCATCACCGGCACCTCCACCAGCACCCCCACCACCGTAGCCAAGGCTGCACCTGATCCTGGGCCGTAGAGGGCAATGGCCGTGGCAACCGCCAGTTCAAAAAAATTGCTGGCCCCGATCAGGGCGCCAGGGGCGGCGACACTGTGCGGGACCTTGAACATCTTCATCAGCCCGTACACCAGACTCGAATTGAAGTACACCTGAATGAGTATGGGGATGGCGATCAGCACGACGAAAAAGGCCTTTTCGGTGATGTTTTCCGCTTGGAAGGCAAAGATGACAACCAGGGTCACCAGCAGGGCGACCACGGTAACGGGCTGAAACCTGGCGACAAACCGGGTGGCAAACCACTCCGGACCATGGGAGGCGATCAGTATTCTTCGGATGACATAGGCCACCACCAGCGGCAGAACCACGAAAAGGATCACAGAAAGGGCCAGGGTCTCGTAGTTGACCGGTACCCCGGACACCCCGAGGAGCAACCCGACAACAGGCACGAACAGCACCAGCATCAGCAGATCGTTGACCGCAACCTGAACCAGGGTGTACGCGGGATCACCATCGGTGAGATAGCTCCAGACAAAAACCATGGCCGTACAGGGCGCCGCGGCCAGGATGATTACCCCAGCCATGAACTGATCGGCCTGCTCCGGGGAGATCCAGTGGGCGAAGAGCACCTTGAAAAAGAGCAGCCCGAGCAGGAACATGGAAAAGGGCTTGACCAGCCAGTTGACGAACAGGGTAATAAAAAGCCCCCGGGGATTTCTGCCCACCTGCAGGATGGAGCCAAAATCAATTTTCAGCATCATCGGGAAAATCATCAGCCAGATAAGCACAACGATGGGAACATTGACGTGGCTGTCTTCTGCAAACTCCATGGCGGAAAGTCCCGCGGTGATGCCGGGAAAAAGCTTGCCGAGAACCACACCCGCAACCATGCAGACCGCGACCCATACCGAAAGATAGCGTTCAAAAATGTTCATGTGCTTTGTCGAGGAAGTCATAGCACCTCCTGTCAGTAATATGTTGGGAACAAATCAACCCATGCTCATCCGCAGGCCCTGCCTGTCTTTTTCCGAAGATAGCCGACCCTCCGTTCGAGATCCGCCTTCACCTGCTCCAGACCGGTCAGGTGTTCCAGAAGATGGGGCTGTAATGCTCCTTGCAAGCCTGCCCCTTGATCCATCAGCCGGTAGTACATCCAAACCCCCTGGCGACGCTCCGCCAACCAGCCGGCGGCCTTCAACAGCGCGAGATGCCTGGAAACGGTGGATTGCGGCAGCTGCAACACTTCAACAAGATCGCAGACACAGAGTTCCCCTTCCCCGAGTAGGGCCAAAATTCGCAACCTAATCGGCTCGGAGAGCGCTTTGCATAAATGGGTTGTCTGTTGCATAATATAAACAATTAATCCGGATAAACGGATATGTCAATTAGTATATACCGAGCCTCTTTCAAAATGAACAGTCTGCAAGGCTGTTTATTATGAAAGAGGCTCTACCAGTATGTTAATAGACAAGTTTACTGGACTGCATCCACCATTTGCAAATCCAGAATCGTCCGATTCTGTTCTGAAAGGCCTGAGAAATCGGGCCTTTTGCTTTTTCAATAAAAAAAAGGGGATGTCCCGTACGGACATCCCCTTTCGCCTATTTTGGTCCTGCACTATATGACGTTGCAGGATAATGACAATTTATCCCAGGGCTGTACGCGGGGCCTTTCCTGCCAGAGGATTGTAAATTTTCATAATGGCAAACTTCATAACATCAATGGTTTTCATGTTGCAGACGATATCAAAAACCGTATTCTCAGCCGCTTCTGGAAGGACACATGCATTATTGGCATCAAACGCCAATCCGGGAAATCCTTTGACCATTTTTTTCTGTTCCTTGTCTGATGCCTTGACCTGAATAGCCTTTTTCCCGTCGATTTCCTTGATATTGCCTGCGAGTCCTGCATCGGTAAGTTTTTGAATCTTCTCGTCATTCAAAAAAATATTGATGAAATAATCTGCCATGGTTGTTCCTCCTGAAAATGGGGTAAAAATGAAACTGAAACTCCGAAATGGAGCCGCATCAATTTATTGGACAAATGACTCCTCACATCGCCTGAAAACTGCTCGCCCTCTTTTTCTTATCAAAATATTACGCCCTGATGACATGGAGGGCGATGGCAACAGGAGTTAAAATTTGCTGCGCAGGTCTCATTCATAACAGGGTCATGCTCAGCATTTTCAAAATCAGCCGTATTATATTCCTATCTCTCATCAATATTCAAGCCTATTCACCCATGGTATCAATTTTTATTCACTATTTAGACCTATGGGATTTCATCTCTGGAAACACGACAAAGCAGTGACTTGCAGGAAAGCAACCTTTGTAGCCTCATCAGCCCCAAGGAGTCAGAGAGCTTCAATACGGTAGGCGGCCATCCGGATATGTCCACGCCTGCAAACCGGGCAGCGGCTCGGACGGGTCCAGCGGCGGCGGCCCACAAAGGAGTAGCCGCAGCTTAGGCAGGTATAGGGCAAAACAACCATTTTCATTGCGTGGCGGCCAATGGTACGGTCGATATGCTCCAGGTGGCCGTACACCTCTTTTTCCATAATGCTCAATGCCTGGGAAATTTCCCTGGCATTGAACTCCTGCTGGCGGAGCAGGTCGATGATCTGCCGGCGTATGGTCTGCATGATATTTCACCCAATCCGGGCCGGGACTTTTCTTTCAGAAGGAAAGCGGCTTTCATGTTGTACTCAATTATTCTACATTTTGTAACAATAATATTTATTCTTTTGGTTGCTGTAACATTTTAACCATCCTCTCAATCGCAAACAGGTAGAGCCTCCGACATGGACGCAAAAATCGAGGCACTGTCCTCCCCCATACCCTTCGACCAAATCATTTTATTAACATATTGAATCAATTATATAATTCTTTGCTTTCCCTTAGAGGCCTTAAGTCTTGAATAAAAAGGAGTGTGCCTCATTCATGACATATTCTCATGCTCAGGCCACCAGACTATAGGGTCTATTTCTTATACTAATATATGAAATCTATCCTTGCCAATAAACATACAAACTTGTATATTGATTATTAATTAATCAAAAGGGGGGTGGGTAGACATCATGCGTCATCTGAACATCCGCTGGAAATTTATCCTGAGCAGTTTTGCCGTCATGCTGACAACTGTACTCATCGTTAGTATGGCCAGCTCTGTATCTCTGAAAAATAATCTTGAAAACGAAGTTATCGAATTCCGGCAGCAGGAAATGGGCAAGGCCAAGCAGAGTTTAAAAAGCTATGTCGAAATTGCCATAATCCTTATCGACAGGGCCAAAGCTGCCGCCGACCGTGGCGAACTCTCCCTGGAGGAAGCAAAAAAACAGGCCCTGACTGAGATTGAACAACTCCGCTGGGAGGAGGGAACAGGATACGTTTGGGTCAACGATACAACCACGCCGATTCCCCGCATGATCATGCATCCCACCCTCCCCGGGCTGAACGGCAGGATTTTGGACGACCCCAGCTTCAACTGCGCCATGGGCAGGAAGGAAAATCTGTTTGTCGCCATGGTGGATGTCAGCAGCAAGGAGGGCGAAGGGTATGTTGACTATCTTTGGCCCAAACCGACCAAGGGGGGGCTGACCACCGAGCAACCCAAGCTCTCCTACGTGAAACGGTATGAGCCCTTTGGCTGGGTTGTCGGCACCGGCAAGTATATCGACGACATAGATACCACAGTGACAACGAAAAAACAGCGAACCAAAAGCGCGATCTCCGGCCTGATGCTCGCCATTTCCCTCATATCGCTATTCGTCATCATCCTTGCTTTTTTTCCCCTGCTGTATGCTGCGAAACGGATCGCGACTCCGATTATTTCCTGCATCGATTTTGCTGGTGAGGTGGAAAAAGGCAACCTTGCAGGGTTCATTGATGTCCGGAGGAGCGATGAAACCGGTACACTCGCCCAGACACTGAACAGCATGGTAAAAACCATTCGGCACATCCTGTATGAAGTCTCGGAACATGCTGCCGTGGTGTTGTTTGCTTCGAACAAACTTGCCGATACCTCGGACAAAATGTCCCTAACCTCAAAAAAGGTAAGCGAGCAGACTGAATCCGTAGCCGCCGCAGCCGAACAGGCCTCCTCCAATATTGCCTCTATCTCGGAAACAGTGGCCTCACTGGCGCAACGGGCAAACAGTATCGCGGAAAATACCACCGAGATGGCAGAAAACGTTAACTCCGTCGCCTCAGCAGTGGAACAGATGTCCCAGTCCATTCAGGTCATGGCCAAACACTGTGCCAACGCTCAGGTTGCTTCCCAGAGGAATCTGAAAACAAGCGCCCAAACTTCGGCATATGTCAATAAACTCAGCCAGGCATCCGAAAATATCGGCGAGGTGGTCAGCCTGATTAATGAAATCACTGCCCAAACCAAGCTGCTGGCCCTGAACGCCACCATCGAGGCAGCTAGGGCCGGTGATGCGGGCCAGGGGTTTTCCGTTGTAGCTAGCGAAGTTAAGAAGCTGGCGGGGCAAACCGCCAGCGCAACGGAAGAGATATCCGAGAGAATCGGCGAAATCCAGGACATAACAAAGAACGTGGTCAAGATGATCCAGGATATAGCGGTTCAGAACCAGGAATTGAATGAAATCAATACCTCCATTGCCGCCGCGGTGGAAGAGCAGTCAGCCACCACCTCGGATATCGCTCGAACTATTGCAGGGACAGCACTGGGATCGCATCGGGTTTCCCAAGATATTAAGGAAATGACCGATTCCCTGCAGCAAGAAATCAGCACCAATATCAGAGAGGCATCCCAAGGGGTTTCCGAGGTATCCGCCAGCATTCAGCACGTAAACGCCGGGGTGCGGAATAATACTTCAGCCATCGTCGGCAACGTCGCCTTCTCCAGGGAACTGGCGCAACTCGCCTCGGGACTTCGGCAGGGTTTCAACAGATTTAACCTGGGTTCTCACAAATTCAATATCAGCATGATCAAGGCAGCGCACATTGCCTGGAGGTTGCATCTTGAAGCCATGCTGCAGCAGAAAGAAAATCTTAACCTTGCCGAGATCCCCGATCAGACACAGTGCGATTTAGGCAAATGGCTGGCCAGCCCAGAGGCGCAGGAAATAAAAAAGATGCCGGTGTATCTGGAAATGATTCACCATCACGAACAGGTGCATGTCCTGGCTGCCAGGATCGGGAAGCTGTATCATGATGGCCAGCGGAAGGAAGCTGAAACGGTGCTAGGGGAACTCAAAAAATCCAGCCAGGACCTGTTTGCCGCTCTGAACAAACTCTATTCAGCCTGACGGCTACCGGCAGGCAACGGCGGGGAATTGACGAGGCAGCGGGACTGAATCAACCCCGTCGCTCTTCGGCATCAACAAAAAAATGGTCCATCGGGGCTTGGCGCTCCGAGGACCTGTCCGTCACCAATCCCACCACCCGGTTGGCCCGGAAAATCTTTCTCTTCCCGGTGTCAGTGCAGACCCCCTCGATGAACAGGATCTCGTCCTCTTCATACGCCCTGCGCACATCGATATTCCAGTTGCTTTTGCGCCAGAACAGGCCGCGATAGGTAAAGGCAAGATGCCCCTGGGTGGTCGGCGCCTTCTCAATCCGGACGTAATGAATGTCTGCCCCCGCCCTGTCGCACCTGATTCTGCTCCTGCGCACATAAACCAGATAGCCTCCATAAAGGATAAGGATCACTGCGGCGGCGCCAATCCAGATGAGAATTTCCTGTTTTTTCTGTTCCTCGATGGACTGAACCTGCTCGGCCTGACCAGGGGGGACGCCGATCATGTTGGCGATGCTGAGGAAGTCTTTTCTACTGATGCTGCCCCGCAAGCCGCTTTTTGTCGTGTACTCCACTGAATCGCCGGAAAAATCATAGTCCCGGACCACGATCTCGGAACCGTCACTGGTGGTGATGATATACATCTCCTCCGCGCAATGCAACACTCCTGTGAACAACAACAGCTGCAGCGCAATGCCGAACACAATATCCACCGATCTTCTTCTCATCCCTCTGTCACTCCCTGGCTTCCCGACGTTCAACCTAAATACAAGCCTGATCCCGACTCCCTTTATGAAAACACAGGAAAAGCAGAACGCCAAGAATATTGTTAATTTATTTTATAAAATGAACCTCAATGCTGACAAAAAAACGCACTTCCTGCCGTGTCGGTGGAAATAACAGCTGCAAACTTGACTTCCGCCTTCTTCTCCTCCGCTCGTTGCAGAATAATATTTACCACAAATACAATATGGTAATCAAAAACAAGGCGTGTTCTTCACTTGCGCAGCCAATCTGGCTTGAAAGATGCAACTGCAATAAAGGGGAAGTGGCTCTCTCGGAATCGCGGGAACTGCAGATGCGCTGAACATTACCGGATAATGATATGTCTTGGACTCGATTTAAGAGCAATCATCTCACCCTTTTGCTCCTCCTGGGCGCTTTTCTGGTGATTATGAACCTTGTCGGACTCCTCCAGGATTTTCTGCAGTATGCGCCAGGCCCCGGCAGTCATCATCTCATCATCCACAACTCCACCTCGGCAGTCCTGACCGCATTGCTCACCGCCTCCCTTTATTTTCTGAGCAGTTCCCTGACAAAGGCAAAAAATGAGCAGCAGGCAAGTCAGCTGCTGGCCGAGAAATCGCGGGCACAGGATGAATGGCACCAGACCTTCGATACCATGTCCGACCTTGTCTCCGTGCACGCAGGAGATTTCAAAGTTGTTAAGGCTAACAGAGCGCTCTGCGAGTTTCTCGAGAAAAAACCGGAAGAGATTATCGGCCGCTACTGTTACCAGCTGTTCCATGATCGGGACACCCCCATCGACGGCTGCCCCCATGCCGAGGCGAAACAAACCGGCCATGCGGTCACCATGGAAGTTCACGATCCCCGCCAGGGAGTTCCCCTGCTGATAACCTGCTCACCCTTTGTCGATGAGCAGGGCGATTTTGCCGGATCGGTCCATATGGTCAGGATCCTGCCTTCCCCCGCCACCGGCGAGGCTGCCCCACCACCGCGTTTCATCCCAATCTGCGCCTCCTGCAAGGATATCCGCGATGAAACCGATAACTGGCTGAATATCGAGGACTATATGCGACTCCGCTTCAATGCGCGACTGACCCACAGCATCTGCAAGAAGTGCCAGAAAAAAATCTATCCGGAACTCTTCAAGGACTGACCGATCTCCCCTTCCGGCCAGCGTCTGCAGCGCGCGGTTTAAGCTGGCTTCCCGATGCGCGCGGGGAGTTCAGGCCTGGGCTTGTAGCTGCAGATTGACTTGTCTGGACAACACGCTATAGTGAAGAAAAGAATTAACGGCGCCATCGGGTTGAGCGGCGGTTTTTCTTGCCTCGCCAAGCAGGAAGCTGGACGCATCCCCCATCGCCCCGGGATCAGTCAGCCGAGAGGATATCCCTATGCGGAACGCACCACTGCAGTTCTTCGCAACCCTTCTCATCTGCAGCATGACCCTGTTTTCTGGCCCTGCCTGCGCAGAGCCCCCTGTCGAGTTTTCCTGGGCGGTCCTGACCGGCACGGACGAAGGGCTTCGCCCCCTGGATTTCACCACCCCGCCCAAGTTGAAAAACGGGGCGACCATTCAGATCTACCTTGAACAGAAGCCCGGGGTCTACCTCTATCTCTACCTCATCGACTCCAGTGGAGAAGTGGCCTTTCTGTACCCTGGCGAAAAGGACTTTTACAGCAAAGTCGCACCGTCCGACCGAGTCTTCCGCCTTCCCACGGATACGAATCGGTTCGAGCTGACCCCGCCCAGCGGTCAGGAAAAGCTGTACCTGCTGGCCGGAGCAAACCGCCTCGACAAACTCGAAAAAATAACCGCCGCCTTCCTTGACCAGCCCGGCCATCCTCTTCGCAAGGAGGAGGTGGTTAAAGAACTGAAACGCCTCCGGCAGGAGCACTCCACCCTGGTTCAGGTTACGGAAACCAGCGTGCCGGTGGCCGGAACCGTCCGTTCCCGCGGGGTTCCCTCCGACTCATTCGAGGCGACCAAGGTCAACGCCGTCGGCTTTTACAGCAGAATCCTGCGGATTGACCATGATTGAGAGGCCGTCCGTCCGCTACGGCTCCGTCACCCTCCTTGTTTTCACCGCCGTCCACCTGCTCTGGTGGCTCCTGCCCGGCATCTTCCAGACCTGGGAACTGCAGGCCGGAGACCAGTTGCTGCGCCTCTCCTATCAGCTGCAGGGACGGCGGTCTGCCAGTCCGGACATCGTCCACATCGACCTCGATGACCAATCGGTGGCCACCCTCCCCTTCTCCCAAAACGATCCCCGTCTCTACGCCGAGGTGGTCCGTATCCTCAAGGCCGCGGGAGTTCGGGACGTACTCATGGATATTGTCTTTCCCCAGTGCGGTGATTCCCCCGGCTGTGATATTCTTGCCCGGCAGGTCCAGGCCGCGGGCAATGCTCACTTCCCGGTGATCCTGGCCACCGAGAGGGCGGCGCAATCCCCTTTCTTGAACCAGGTCCCTTTCCCGCCGCTAGCCGCCTGGAATATTGAGGGGGCAGAGAAACTGGACCTGCCCAGGGGCGAAATGATCATGGCCAGCTTCGCCGCCCTCAACATGGCCGCGGCCGGCCTGGGGCACATCAACTGCGATCCGGACCGGGACGGGGTCTATCGCCGTATTCCCCTGTTCATCGTAACCAAGGCCGGGGCCGTGCCGTCGCTGGCCCTGCGGACCCTTTGCTCGTTTCTTGCCGTTCCGCCTGAGCGCGTTCGCCTGGACGGCAGCGGAGAGGTAGTGATGCCCGCAGCCTCCTTTGCCTCAGGCAGGACGGAGGACCTGCGGATTCCCGTGGACCGGCAGGGCCGAAACCGGCTGAACTTCAGCGGCCCCTGGAACGATTCATTCCCCCACTACTCTTTCGCGACCCTTCTGCAGGTCGCCGCCTCGCCGGACGGGCTGCAGGACCTCACCGATGAACTGGAAGGCTGCCTGGCCGTTGTCTCCGACGTCTCCACCGGCGGACGCGATATCGGCCCCATCCCGCTTGCCTCCTATTTCCCCCTGAGCGGCCTGCACAGCAACCTGATCAACTCAGTGCTGGAAAACGATTTTTTGAGGGAGGCGGGAGTGGTTCCCAATCTCCTCCTCTCCGTTCTGATCGGCCTCTGCCTGGTGGCGGGCGCAACATGGTGCAGCGGCTATCGCTTCAGCGCGATAGCGGCAATGCTGTTCAGCGCCTTACTGCTCCTTTTGCTCTATTTCTTCCTGGAACACCGGCTTCTTCTTGCAGCGGTCAGGCCCGCCGTGGCTGTGGCCATAACCGTTCCCGGCATCCTGCTTCTCCAGTTTCTTCAGGAACAAAAGGACAAGCTCTATATCCGGGCCAGGCTCACCAACTATTTTGCGCCCTCCCTGATGGACAAGATCCTGAACGAACCGGCGCTGCTCGACAGCGTGGACAAAAAGGAATTGACGGTTCTGTTCAGCGATATCGCCGGGTTCACCGCCTGGTCCGCAACCAGGGAGGCCCGGGAAATCCATCGCACCCTGAACCGCTATTTCGAGGAGATGGCAGCCATCGTCTTTGCCCACCAAGGGACCATCGACAAGTACATGGGTGACGGGCTGCTGGTGTTTTTCGGTGACCCGGTCTCCTTTCCCGACCATGCCCTGCGAGCGGTCAGGGCCGCCCGCGTCATGCAGCAGCGAACCAGGCTCCTGCGGCAGGAGTGGGAGCAGAGCGGCGGCATGCCGATCATGATCAGGATCGGCATCCATACCGGCGAGGTGGTGGTGGGCAACATGGGCTCGCGCTCGCGCATGGAGTACACGGTCATCGGCTCCAACGTCAATCTCGCCCAGCGCCTTGAGGCCAACTGCCCGCCCGGAGGCATCCTGATTTCTGAGCAGGTGCGCCGGCAGTTGCCAGAGGAGATTGCCGCCCTGCCAGCAGGATTTATCCAGGCCAAGGGATTTGCCGAGCCCATCCCTGTGTATACGGTGGAGCCGGAATAAGCCAGAAACTGTTCCCTGGAGTATCCAGGCTCCTCCTTGGACATGCTGCCGTCATCAAAGAACCGCGAATACCCTTGCCGGACCTGACTGCATGCTTCCTGATCTTCCGGCCATCCGTTTTGACGAGGACCTCCATGACCGACGGCAGACAGGCAGCGGCGCGTCCACCATGCCCAGGCAGCTTTTTTCCTCGCCGGTGGCCCGAAACTACTTGCTTAAATGACAGTAAATACAATCCCAGTCCGCCGGAGGAGGCGTGACCAGGAACGCCTGACACCGTTCCCTGTAGAGGCGGTAAAGGGAAATCAGCGGCTGTTCCCGCATCAGCTGGTCCAATACAGGCAGGGCCTCCCGGAAGGCGCAGGACCGGTACAGTTCCAGCACCTGTGCCCACCTGGCCTGCTCGCCTTCAACCACGGTGTCGTTTGCACGGAAAGTGTACAGGGTCACAGCCTCTCCCTTACCCTTGACCGTGGCCCGGTCCACTTCCTGGATCGTATATCCGTCGACGGAGACTGCCGCCATGGCATCGGTGACGAGTATCGGCAGGTCATAATATTTGGTCAGCCCCTCAAGCCGGGATGCCAGGTTCACATTGTCGCCGATGACCGTATAGTCAAAAAGATCTTCGGAGCCCATGTTCCCCACGATCGCCCTGCCGGCATGGATGCCGATGCCGATTTTCAGGGTAAGACCGAATTGCTCGCGAAACTTCTCATTGAGTTCCGGAAGCGCGGCAAGCATGGCCAGGCCGGCCGATACGGCACGATACCGGTGCCGGTCAATTTCCACCGGGGCGTTCCAGAAGGCCATGACCGCATCCCCGATAAACTTGTCCAGAGTGCCTGACTGCTGAATAATGATCCTGGTCATCGGGGTGAGATAGCTCTTCAGCAGCTCGCTCAGCTGGGACGGAGCAAGCTGTTCCGAAAATGTGGAGAACCCCCTGATATCAGAAAACAGGATGCTGACCTCCTTGTCCTCGCCCTCAAGGCTCAACCGCTCCGGCGAGGCAACGATCCTGTCGACAACCGTACTGGAAACGAACTTGGAAAAGGCCTTTCTGATAAATCGCTTTTCCTCATCTGACCGCAGGAATTTCAAAAAGCTGAGCAGCGAAAAATTGAGCCCGGTGGCCAGGATGGGAAAGAGCGGCGAGAAGAAAAAATGATGCTGGTTAAAGGCCCAGAGGCTGGCGTACCCGCACAGTCCGATAAACAGGAGAATGATCGGCATGATGAAGCCGGCGCTCAGCCTGCAGAGAAGCAGGGTGGTTGCTATCCCCGCGCCGATGGTCAGGCAGAGCTCCAGGCCGGGCAGCCAGCCGGGGGCTCGGATATAATCGCCGGCAAGGATGGTGTCGATCAGGGTTGCATGCGCTTCAACCCCAGGAAATTCGGAATCAAAGGGGGTTGTCCGCAGATCATGCAGGCCCACGGCAGATGTTCCGATCAGCACCATCTTGCCTGCCAGTTCAGCGGCTGGAACCGCATCGGCAAGGATGTCCCCGGCCGAATAATAGGGAAAGGTACGGCCCGGCCCTCGATAATGCAACCAGACCCTTCCCTGTTCATCGAGGGGTACGGTCGTACCTCCCATGCGAATCGCCTCCGTGCCGCTGGCAGAATACTTGACAATGCAGGGGGGCTGGCCGAGGGCCGTCCAGAGCACGCTTAATCCGAGGTTGGCGTAAATTTTTCCATTATGGGCCATGAGCACCGGGGTGGAGCGCAGCACCCCGTCCTGGTCGCGGATGGTATTGATAAAGCCGGTGGCAGAGGCCGCCTCAGCCAGATTCGCCAAGGGCTGAAGCAGCGAAGGAGCGGAAAAGAGCAGGTCAGGAAGAAAGACGCCCTCGTCTTTGGTTAATCTCGCGGGGTCGATATCCTTGACATGCACCGGGCCTGCCAGGGGCTCCTTTTTCGCAAATTCAAAAAAGAAGCCGAGGACAAAGGGCCCCTCCCGCAGCGTGGTCGCCAGAATCTGGTCGTTGTCGCGCAGCGCCTCGGGCAGGCCGGCAAAATCCATATCCACGTCCAGGTCCCTTTTCAGTTCCTGCCGCAGGATAGCCGGGGAACTCCGATCCGGCTCGGCAAAGAGGATATCCATGCCCACGGCCAGGGCCCCTGCCTCCTGGAGCTTCTTCAGGAGCAGGGCCATTCGGTAGCGCGGCCAAGGCCATTGGCCGTAGCGCTGCAGGCTTTTCTCGTCCAGGTCGACGATGGCCACCGCATTCCTGGTTCCGGTGTTGTGCCCTTGTTTCAGGACCGTATCATACAGCCGGTGATCAAAATTCCTGAGCCAGGCCGGCTGATACACATACAGCAAAGCAACCAGCAGGGTGGCCGCGAAGCCAGCCAGCGGGACTGCCAGGCTGCTGCTTTTTTTTATTAGAAATTTCATAGTTACCTGTGATACAATTATTTAAAAATATTGTACGTGAATACTTTCTTGAGAGTCAACTATGGTTTTATAAGAATCGCATAAGTGATTCTGAGTCCAGTATTCTTAGTTACACGTTGAAATCACAGGGACGGACGGTCTGCATTTTTTTTTTGCGAGGTTATCATGCTTTCACGAAAAAATCTCTTGTTGCTCTGCGGTTGTTTCCTCCTTACCTCCCAAACAGCTCTGGGCGCTTCCATCCAGGAGTTCCTGCCGGGGCTGCTCGAGTCCCACGAACGCATAAAGGCCGCAAAGGAAAAGACCAGGTCGGCTGAATATCTCGTCCGGCAGCACCGGGCCGGTTATCTGCCCACAGTGGATTTCCTTTCCGAGACCGGCTACGAGGACATCCAGAAGGACAACGGGCCGGATACCGATTACGGGGACAAAACCTACAACCGGCTGCGTGCCGCCCAGTTGCTCTGGGATTTCGGCGCCACCTCCGGCCTGGTGGACAAGACAGAAAATTTTCTGCAGCAGGTCACCTTTGAAGAGGCGGACACCCGCCAGAAGGTCCTGCTGGAAGGAATCCTGGCCTGCGTCGATGTCATCCGGGAACGGGACCGGCTGAGTTACGCCCAGCGATCGGAGGACAACATCAAGAAACAGACCGGCATCGAAGAGACTCTGGTGGAAAGGGGAGCGGGGATACGCTCCGATGTCCTGCAGGCCAAATCGCAGCTTGCCGGCGCCATGGCCCTGCGCACTGAAATTCAGGGGGAACTGGAGATTGCCAAAAACCGGTTCCTGACCGTTTTCGCCCGCGCCATCCAGGAAGATGAAATCAAGAGCCTGGAACTGACGGCCAGGTACCGAAAACTGGTCCCGGCCTCCCTGGATGAATCCATCAGCCTGGCCCTGCAGACAAACCCGGCGCTCAAGGCCAAGGCCCTGGACAGAACCATTGCCGACCATGAAATCGCCGCTCGCAAGGCCGCCTATTATCCACGGCTTGAACTGGTCGGCCAGGGAAAATACCGGTACAACGACGACGGCCTGCCCGGTGAACGCACCGATGCCTTTCTCGGGCTCGGGGTTACTTACAACCTGTACCGGGGCGGCGGCGACCGGGCGGCGGTGGAAGCGGCCGTGGCGGAACGCAGTTCCTTTGGGCAGGAATTCGAGGAGAAGAAAAATCTGATTGTCGAGCAGGTCCGGAACAGCTGGCAGACGCTGGCCACCGCGGAGGCCAAGCAGGAAATCCTCAGCAATCAGGCGATGATCGCGGTCCGCTTTCTCGAACTGGCCAGAAAGGAGCGTGAAATGGGCAACCGGACGCTGCTGGAGGTGCTCAGCGCCGAGGTTGAATACTACCGCGCCATGAGCAATGCCGTTGCCGCGCAGGCCGAGGCCAACGGCGCCATCTTTTACCTGTTGAAGGCCATCGGCATCCTGGAACTTGATATGCTCGCGCAGGGCAACCCGTCGTGAGGTGGAGGGAGAAATGCCCAGTCAAAACGAAGCACAGGTCGGCAAGGTTGTCACGGTAAGCGGTGCAGTCATGGCCGAGGCAGCTGGCGGCGGCAGGGTCCTGGCCGTTGACAGCCCGGTCTTTCAGGACGATGTCCTGGTAACCGAACAGGGAGAGCGGGTCGAAGTCCTGTTCAATGACGGCACCCGGCTGGCCCAGGGGGAAAACAGCCGCCTGCAGATTGATACCTATGTCTTTGACAGCGCCGACCCGGAAGCCGCGAGCATGCTGCTCAATGCCGCCGAGGGAACTTTCCGGACGATTACCGGCAAGATCGCCGCGGAAAACCCGGAAAACTTCACCATCAAGACCCCTCTGGCCACCCTGGGGATCAGGGGAACCACCGTTCTCTCCCATATCACCCCGGACCACGAAATCCACGGGCCTGAATACATCGAAGAAGGCAAGGCCTTCGTCCTTATCGACAATTTCGGCAACATCCGCTTCATCACCGACTACGATCCGCCCAAGGTCATCGATGTCAGGCCGGATGAGCCGGCCGGTTTCCAGCGCATCCTGACCCAGGATGAATTTCTCTTCTTCGAGCAACAGGTTCCCCTGACCACCCCGGAAGGGGAAGAGGGAACCGAGGCGGAGACCGGCGCTATCCTGGCGGCAACCGCAGGAAAAGGGGCTGAAGCGATGTTCGGCCCTGATTCGGACGACACGCCGGCATGGAGCAACACTATCGGCGCCCCCCAGCTTTTCGGTCCCGACGGTCTGCCGCCGCTTACGGAGCCCGGCATGGACCTAGTCCATCCATCCGTGGTGTTGCCTGTTGCCACTGAACAAGCCCGCGATCTTCTCAATGGCATCATTGAGGACACATCGCACAACAACAACCCGCCCATTGCGGCGAACATGTTCATGACCATCGATGAGGACCATGCCCTTTTCGGGGTCCTGGACGGCAGTGATCCGGACGGCGATCCCCTGACCTACGCTGTTGTTGCGAATCCTGAGTTCGGCACGGTCACCGTCAATGCAGACGGGACCTATTCCTACCAGCCGGACGCCAATTATTTCGGCCCGGACAGCTTTTCCTACCAGGTGGCGGACCCGTACGGCGAGACCAGCAGCGCCCTGGTGAGCATCGAGGTCAACCCGGTCAACGACCCCCCGGTGGCCCGGGACGGGACCTATCAAACCGAGCAGGACCAGCCGCTTTACGACCGGCTGTTCGGATACGACGTGGACGGGGATCCGCTCCACTTTTCCCTGAGTGGTAATCCTGCCCACGGAACCATCACCATCAACCCGGACGGCACCTTTACCTATACCCCGGAGCCCGGCTTTACCGGCACGGACACCTTTCAGTTCCTCCTTTCGGACGGGCAGGGCGGCTATGACATCGGCCAGGGGGCCATTGTGGTGGAAGCCGGGCCACCACCGCCTCCACCACCGCCTCCACCACCGCCTCCACCACCGCCGACTAACAATCCGCCGATTGCACCGGACGATAACTATACCGGCGTCCAGGGCGTCACCCTGACCGGGCTGTTGCTGGCTACCGACCCGGACGGGGATCCGCTCAACTATTCCTTGGTGAGTACGCCCGCCTTCGGCACCCTGACCCTTGACCCGGACGGCAGCTTCACCTTCTCCACCACCAACAATCTGCTGGACGAGAATTACGGCACGGTCACCTTCCAGTACCTGGTGGACGACGACCAGGGAGGCCAGGATACCGGCACAGTCACGATAACGGTGAGCGCTGATTATAGGGGAGACGACTTTGACAATGCCCCGAACCCCGGAACCGAGTTGAATGACATATTCGACGGCGGCGGTGGCAATGACACGATCAATGGTGCAGGAGGCGACGACACGATTATTGGCAACTTTGGCAACGACACCCTGACCGGCGGCAGCGGCAGCGACACCTTTATTTTTAATGATGTGAATGAAGGCTCTGATACAATTGCTGATTTTGCGACAGGAACGGATGTCCTGCGCATCAATGGCACCGGGCTGGGGCCCGGAAATGTGTTAACGTACTCGGGTCCCGGTGCGTATGGCGGAATCCTTCCGACGCCAATAGGCGCGGCGATCGTCCTCTACCACAACACCACCCTCGATATCTGGCAGGTGATATACGATCCGGATACCGGTATGCCCTATACCCAAACTACAATCGCCGACCTGGGCAGCAATCCCATTGATACCGGCGATATAGTACTCGGCTGAGAGATTAGCAGCCAATACGCGCTAAGTACTCATCATCACAGGATTGCAAAAGGGCGATCAGGGGCTGCAATCCCTGGACGTACCTTCTCCATATCCCGACGGAGCGGAGGTACAGGGGCTGCCGGACCTGGACGGCACTCGCTGTGTGCACCGGCCGCCGGTTGCGCTCAAAATGCAGACAGTCCGGATGCCAGTCCAGGCCGCAGAACTCCAGCATCAGCCTTGTCTGGCTTTCCTGGTCCGCCACCAGTTCCTCATAGCAGAGTTCCAGAAAGCGTCCGGGCAGCATTTGGTGCCAGTGCTTCATCAGCCTTTGGTACAGCAGATAGTACCGCCCCAGTTCCTCCAGGTCATAGGCATACTGATGGCCGTGGGAAAACAGCTTCTTGTAGATGGACCAGCAGGTGTCCAAGGGGCTGCGGACACAGTGGATGATCTTCGCTTCCGGCAGGATCAGGGAGATGAGGCCGAGAAACAGGAAGTTGCCGGGCATCTTGTCGATAATGCGCCGGGCGTCCGGCGCAAGCTGCTGCAGCCGCTCGACATATCTCCTGCCGAGCTCGGGCAGGTCCCGGGCGCGCAGCACGATATCCGGGGACATCCAATCGTCAAGGGGCTGAATCCGCAGATATCCGGTTACCGTTTCCTTGAGTAGAGGGATTTCGCCTGCCCCGTGTACATCAGGATGCGAGGAGAGGATCTGCTCGGTAAGGGTGGTGCCTGACCGGGGCATGCCCAGGATAAAGATCGGCACCCCGTTCCGCCACCCCTTGCCGGCGAACCGCTTAACGGCCCCGACATCGTAAACCTCACAGATCCTGCTGATCATCCTCTCTTGCGGTTCCAGGGAAAAACGGAACATTTTCCGCTTCAGGCTGTTGGCCTCGGCCAGGGGGGGAAAGACCCGGTCATACTCCCCCAGATCTTCCAATAGTCCGGCCAGGGAGAAATTCAGTTGCATCCGCTGCAGCGGGCTCGCTGTATTGTTCTCCAGGATCAATGCTATTTTCCGGGCGACCTCTTCCTTTTCCCTATCCCGAACCACCAGGGCCAACAGATACCAGGCCGGGGAATAACCGGGCCGCAGCCGGAGCATCTCGCGGGCGACCGCTGCCGACTCGGCGAACAGCCCCTGATCCATGTACAGGGTCGCCTGGGTGCAGAGCACCTCGGGATTGGCGGGCTCCATCGCCAGGGCCTGCGCCAGCGCCCTCTGCGCTTCTTCCGTCTTTCCCAGGCCTTGACAGATCTTGCCGTAGAGGTGGTGAATACTAGGGGAATCCGGCGCCAGGCTCTTTGCCTGGTCGAGGCAGACAAGGGCTTCCCGGAACAGATTCATGAAAAAATAGGTTTCGGCCAGGATGATGTAGCCTTCAGCACGTGCCGGCCGCAGGGAAATAGCCTGCTGCAGCTTCGCGATGGCCTTGGGAAACTCGAAGCGGATTTGGTGGAGGGTACACAGCGCATACAGGGTCTTCACCATGGCCGGATCGCCTTTGCGCGCCTGCATCAGGGCGGCCTCGGCCTCGTCGAGCCTTCCCATCTTGAGGAGGGCGCAGCCCAGGTTGTACTGGGTGAGAGGCGCATCCGGCGCCAGGGTTAGGGCCCGGCCGTACCAGTCAAGGGCTGCGCCATACTCCCCTTTTTCCAGGCACAAATTGCCAAGGTTGTTCAACGCCTTGCTGTCCTGCGGATTCAGTGCCAGGGCCCTGCGGTATGCGGACTCGGCCTCAGCCAGGCGGCCGAGCATTCTGCAGACCGTGCCGAGGTTGGTCTGCGCCTCGGAAAAATCAGGCTGGAGCGCAAGGGCCTTTGCCAGCGACCGGGCAGCCTCCTCATGGCGGCCCAGTTCCCGCAGAACGCTGCCCAGGTTGTTGAGGGTGGCCGGATGGTCCGGCCGGAACCGGTCGGCCCTGCTGATCAGCTCCAGGGCGGCAGGATACTCCCCCCGCTGGTAATGGGTCACCCCGAGGAGGTGGTTGGCGTCCGGATCATCCGGATCGCTAGCCAACACCTGGCGATACAGCTCTTCCGCCGCCGCCAGTTCATCCTGTCCGTGGGCCGCCCTTGCCCGTTGCATCAAATCGACCTGGGTCATGCTCTCCTTAGCGTGGGCTAACTCTTTGGACGCATCCGCGGAGAATAAGATGAATTTCCTATTGATAAATGATAGGATACCTTACCATAATCACAGGCCGGCATGAAGCCGAAAGATACCGGGCGCCATGATGCATACCTTGCTCACTCGATTCAAGCAGACCCCACTCCTGACCTTTGAGGTCCTCACCGCCAGCCTCTTCATCTGCCTGCTCAACCTGGCCGTACCGATCTTCGTCATCCAGCTCCTGAACCGCTATGTCAGTCACGGCTTTGAAGGAACCCTCTATACCCTGACCAGCGGGGTAATCATGGCCATCCTGCTGCAGTACGGGTTTCGCGTCATCCGCACCGCCCTCCTCTCCCAAATAAACGAGGAACCCGACAGGGTGCTGCCCCAGGAGGCCCTGCAGAACATCGCTGCGGCCAGATTCGGCGCGGTTGCCGCCCTGCCCCGGGAACAGCTCGCCGAGGTCATGACCGATATCCAGAAGGTCCAGGCCGGCTGGGAACCGGCCAACATCGTCCCCCTGATCGACGTCCCCTTCGTCCTGCTCTACCTGGCTGCGCTGGCCCTGCTCAGCCCCCTGCTCGCCCTCATCACCCTCATCGGAACGACCGCAGGCCTGGCCACCGGGGCCTGGTCCCTTGCCGGCAACAACCGCCTGACCAAACGGCTGGCCGATATGTTCACCTCCTACCGAACCAGGGAGATAAAAGCCCTGCACGCGGCGGAAACCCTCCGGGCATTCAACGGCGCCGAATATCTTGCCGGCTTCAGGAAGGACAAGCTTGACCTCCTCTCGCAGCTTCGCCGGCAACTTGCCTTCAGGCGCGAAAAGAGCGCATCGCTCATGTCTTCCCTGGGCAGCCTGCAGTCGGTCTTCATCTACAGTATCGGCGCCGTGCTGGTAGTCCTGGGGGATCTGAACGTCGGCATCCTGATCGGCGCAAATATCCTGGCCAGTAGGGCATTTCAATCCGTGGTCCAGCTGTTTCGCTCCGTACACCTGTTTCGCCAGGCGGAGCAGAGCAGACAGACCCTGGAAAAAATGGCCGCCCTGCCCAAGGAAAAAAAGGAAGGCATTGCCCTCAGGCAATACTCCGGCCGGCTGCGGCTGCAGGATGTCTCCTTCGGCTATGTCGGGGGCAGCGGCCCGCTCTACGAGTCATTGTCGCTGACCCTGGAACCGGGCCGGATCCTGGTGGTGACCGGCGGCAACGGCACCGGCAAGACAACCCTCGCCCGGCAGGTCGCCGGGTTGTTTGACTGCAGCCGCGGCGAGATCCTGGCCGACGAGGTCAACCTGCGGCAGCTGGCCATGCCCTGGTGGCGGCAGCAGCTGATCTATCTGCCCCAGGAACCGGACTTTCTCCTGGCGACCATCCGTGACAACATCTGCCTGGGCGGGCCCCTGGATGATGTCCGGCTGAATCAGGCGGTGCGCGCGGCCGGCTTAAGGGAATTCCTTGACCGGACCGCGGAAGGGCTCGAAACCGGTATTGCCGATCCGGCCCGCATCCCCCCCGGCATTCGCAAACGGATCGCCCTGGCCCGGGCCATGGCTACGGACGGGCAGCTGGTGCTCTTCGACGAGCCCACCGAGGCCCTCGACCCGGAGGGCTGCGCGACCGTGTACAACCTGCTCAACCAGTTCTCCCAGGCCGGAAAAACCATGGTCATTTGCACCAACGATCCCTATATCATCAAGGCGGGGCACCTCCAGCTCGATCTTAACCGCAAACCGGTCCCGCAGATCAGCCAGAAAAAATGACAACGAACAGCGTCCCGCCATCCGGCCGGAACATTGGTACCGTCCACCTCTTTTTCGCGCTGCTGACCTCTGCTTGCCTCGGTTTCGTCATCTGGGCCGCGGTGGGCAGGCTGGACATCGTCAGCACCGCCAACGGCAAGGTCGTCCCCAGCAGCCAGGTGAAACATATCCAGCACCTGGAGGGCGGCATTGTCAGCGAGATCAAGGTGCATGAGGGAGAGGCGGTCCGGGAGGGGCAGATCCTCGCCGTCCTTGAGCAGATCGCCAGCGGCGCGGATGTGGATGAATTGCAGGCCCGCATCGTCTCTCTCAGCTTCGATGTCATCCGGCTGGAGGCGGAAAATGAAACCAGGGAAACCCTTGTCTTTCCGGCAGAATTGGTCGCCGCCCACCCGGACCTTGCCCAGCAGCAGATCCACCTGTTCCAGGCCCGCCAAAGCCAGTACCAGAGCGAAATTGCGGCCCAGCAGGAGCAGATCCGGCAGAAGGAGCAGGACAGCAAGGTCATCAGGGCCCGCCTGGAGAGCTCCAGGGCGGCTCTCGCCCTCCTGCAGAAGCAGCTCGATATCAGCGAACAACTGCTCGCGGAAAGCCTGACTACCCAGTACAAGCACCTGGAGCTCAAACGGGAGGCCACTGAACTGGACAGCAGCATCGGCCAGGACCGGGCGGCCATCGAGCGGGCGGAATCGACGGTCAAGGAGGCCCGGCGCAAGCTTGAGGAGACCCAGCACGGCTTTCTCTCCCTGGTCCGCAAGGAGCTGAAGGAGGCGAGGGGGCAGTTGGAAGAGCTGACCTCGCGGATCCGCAAGTATGACGACAGCCTCCAGCGCGGGGTGATCCGGTCGCCGGTGAACGGGATCATCAAGACCCTCCATATCGTCACCGAGGGCGGCGTCGTTACTCCGGGCATGACCATCATGGATATTGTCCCGGCCGGCGACAGGCTGGTGATCGAGGCCCACCTGCCGATCAGCGACATCGGCTTTGTCGGCAAGGGGCAGCGGGCCGTGATCCAGATCGCCTCGCCCGACGCCCGGCGCTTCGGCAAACTGGAGGGGACGGTCACCCATGTCAGCCCGGACGCCTTCACCACCGACGAGGGCAAGATGTACTATACGGTCCGCATCGATACCGACCAGGACCGCTTCGCCAAAAACAACCACGAATACCGGCTGTACCCCGGCGTCCTGGTCCAGGTCTTTATCCATATCGGCCAGCGCAGTGTGCTTGCCTACCTGCTGGACCCCTTCCTGGTGACCCTCGACAATTCCCTGCAGGAGCGGTAAAATACTCTGCGAACAGCAGAATTATCAACCGGCAGCGAACCATGACCCTTCGGACAGATGCAAGCATAGCAGCCATTTATGGCGTTGAGCAAAAGGGCCGGCTTGCGCGCCCCCTCTTCCTCAGCGGCGTGTCGGCAGGATTTCCGTCCCCGGCCGAGGACTATGTGGACCGGGCGCTGGACCTCAACGAACTCCTGATCAAGCACCCGGCCGCCACCTTCTTTGTCCGGGTGGCCGGCGATTCCATGGTCGGGGCCGGCATCCGGCACAACGACATTCTCATCGTCGACCGCTCCCTGGAGGCGGTGAGCGGCAGAATCGTCATCGCGGTGGTGGGCGGCGAACTGACCGTCAAACGGCTGGTGCACGACAAAAACGGCATGCGACTCGTGGCCGAAAACCCCAACTACCCTCCCCTGCCGCTTACCGAGGAAAGCGGCTGCGAGATCTGGGGGGTGGTCACCGGGCTGGTGCACCAGTTCTGAGGATACTTGTGCCCAGAAATGGGCTTAAATCTTACACAAAACCGGTGCTGTTTCCTGACGTAAATAGACTTTGTGCATTTTCTTTGCTCGCTCAAAGAAAACGAATCAAAAGAAAAAGCGCCTGTCACTTGGTCCTTTGGACTGCCCTGCGCTCCTCGATCCGGCCGGGAATTTGCAAACTCGCTTCGCTCAAACAGTGCAAATTCCTTGTTCGGCCGGCTCTGCGGTGCTCAGCAAGTGACAATGGAACAAATTGAACAGCTTTTGCTCCCCAAAATACTGCTCGCGATCCGATATGACCACCGTTTTTGCCCTGGTTGACTGCAACAATTTCTACGTGTCCTGCGAGCGGGTGTTCCAGCCGAAACTCGAGGGACTGCCGGTGGTGGTGCTGTCCAACAACGACGGCTGCATCATTGCCCGCTCCAACGAGGCCAAGGCGCTAGGCATCGCCATGGGCGCGCCCTATTTCCAGAACCGGACGCTCATAGAGCAACACAAGGTCAAGGTCTTTTCCTCCAACTACGCCCTGTACGGCGACATGTCCCACCGGGTTATGGCCATCCTCCAGCAGCTTGAGCCGGAGGTGGAGATCTACTCCATCGACGAGGCCTTTTTCCACCTGCCGGCATGCGCGGCCGCGAGCCTGGCCGATCAGGCCCTGGCCATCCGGCGGCGTATCAGACAATATGTGGGCATCCCGGTCTCCATCGGCATAGGGCCGACCAAGACCTTGGCCAAGGTCGCCAACCGCATCGCCAAGAAGAACCCGGCGCATAAGGGCGTCTTCGACCTGACCGCCTGCCGCGACCTGGACGGGCTGCTGGCCGGCGTCCAGGTGGGGGACGTCTGGGGCATCGGCCGCAGGCTCGCGGAAAGGCTCAACCGGGAGGGCGTGTTCACCGCCCTGGACCTGAAAAGCAGAGATGACGATTGGATCCGGCGGCGGCTGACCGTCACCGGCCTGCGGACAGCCATGGAACTGCGCGGCATCGCCTGCATCGCCATGGACCAGGCCCCGGCACCCCGGAAATCGGTGGTCTGCTCCCGCTCTTTCAGCAAACCTGTATCCTCCCTGACCGGCCTGCGCGAGGCGGTTTCCTGCTACGTCTCCACCGCCGCGGAAAAGCTGCGGCAGGAAGGACTGGCGGCCGCCAACCTGCACGTGTTCTTGCGCACCAGCCCGCACCGTCCGGACCTGCCCCAGCATGCGGAAAGCCTGCTGGTCCGGCTGCCGCAGCCCACCGCCTCGACCCCGGTCCTGATCAAGGCGGCCCTGCGGGGCCTGGACCGGATCTACAAGCCGGGCCACGGCTACCGGAAGGCCGGGGTGATGCTCACCGAGCTGACCCGGGCGGACAGGATCCAGCAGAACCTGTTCCATCGCCCGCCCAGGGATGACCGGGAGGTCATGGCCGCCCTGGACCTGATCAACCGTCGCTGGGGCAGGCATACCCTGCAGTATGCCTCATCAGGCCTGGCGAAGGCCTGGCGCATGAACCGGGAGCACATCTCGCCCGCCTACACCACCAGCTGGCAGGAGCTGCCGAAGGTCCGGGCTGGGGGCTGAACATCCCCAAAATAACGAGTGCCGGACCGTCCTCGCGGCTGTTTGCAGTGGCTTTTTAAGATCGGAAAATATACAATTCCCGCGAAGAGAATATTTGCGTTCGTGAACAGCGATGTGAATAAGAGAGGAGAATCAAATGAAATACTTTGGATTACCCAACAGTTCCCTTATTCTTTTGGTGATTCTGGCTGGCGGCCCGGCCGCGGCGCAGATTATGGAAGTTGAAGGCAAAATTGCCGCCGGCAGCGATCATACCATGGCCATCAAGGCGGACGGCACCCTGTGGGGCTGGGGTTTGAACGCCTGGTATCAACTTGGTGAAGGAGGAATTTATTCGTATTATAACACCCCGGTCCAGATCGGCACGGATACGGACTGGAAAGCGGTTTCGGCAGGATATAAACATACCGTTGCCGTGAAGAACGACGGGACTTTGTGGGAATGGGGACAATTGTGTCGCGATACCCAAATATATCAAAGCGTTCCCCTGCAAATCGGGACGGATACGGACTGGGCGGCTGTGGCCGCAGGGGCATATTTCAACATCGCCCTGAAAACAGACGGCACCCTGTGGGGCTGGGGTTCCAACAGCAATGGTCAGCTCGGCCTTGACGACATCACATATTCTACCCAAAACGCCCCGGTGCAAATCGGCACGGACACAACCTGGACGAAAATGGCAGCTGGCAGCAGTCATACCATCGCACGAAAAGAAAACGGGACCCTGTGGGCCTGGGGGGCCAATGGTGATGGTCAGCTCGGCATCGAAACATATGGTCAAGAAATCGCCCCTGTGCAGGTCGGCACGGAGACAACCTGGACTGATGACATCACGGCTGGTTCATGGCACACTCTAGCCCGCAAGGCAAATGGAACCCTGTGGGCCTGGGGGAATAACGATGATGGTCAGCTGGGTGACGGAACAATCGTTACCAAAAATTATCCGGTTCAGATTCCCGGCAGCACATGGACATCTGTGGCGGCAGGGAATTGGCACTCCCTTGCGCGCAAGGTTGAGTGGGAAAGCACATACTGGGCGAAGACATTATGGCCCTGGGGGCTGAACAGCTACGGCCAGCTCGGCGACGGAACGACCATAAATCAAAATGCACCGGTTAACGGCATCCCGTACATGAATTGGGCGACCATGGAGGGAGGGGGCTATTTCTCCATCGGCCTGATGGAAGACGGGAGACTCTGGGCCTGGGGCGACAACACCTATGGTCAGTTGGGCGATGGGACCGATGGCTACGATGAGAATAAAACCAGCCCGGTTCTGATCATGAATCTCTTTCAAGACATCCTGACGGTCAAAAAAACGGGAACAGGTTCAGGCACCGTCACCAGTGAACCCGTCGGCATAAATTGCGGGGCCGACTGCACCGAGGGGTATGCGTTCAATACCGTTGTCACTCTCACCGCCACGCCCGCAGCAGACAGCTTCTTTCATGGCTGGTCGGGAGGTGGCTGTACGGGCACGGGACCATGCACGGTGACCATGGACCTGAATAAAACGGTTACCGCGACGTTCAAAAGGCCCTTTTACTGGCCGATGTTCCTTCCCGCAATAACAGGGGAGAAAAGGTAAACAAGGAACGGAACAGCGCAATCAGACATCGCGTCCCGATAGAATGCACCCCCTGAGGCAGGCCAGGAGATGATGAATTGACGCCCCTGCTCCTCCTCTCCGCCCTGGTCCTGGTCTGCAACCTCTACGCCACGGTCGCCATCGTCCTGGGAGTCAGGAGGATGCGCAGCCTGAGGGATATCCCCCCGCTCGCTGGGGAAAAACAGCCAAGGGTCTCGGTCATCGTCCCGGCCTGCAATGAAGAGGGGACCATCGAGGAGGCCCTGCGTACGCTGCTGGCGCTGGAGTACGCTCACCTGGAGCTGATCGTGATCAACGACCGATCCACGGACCGGACCGGCGAGGTCCTGGCACGGCTCCAGGCGGAACACCCCAGGCTGGTCGTGCACAGCATCACCGAACTGCCGGACGGCTGGCTGGGCAAGACCCATGCCCTGCAGCAGGGGGCGCGGCTTGCCAGCGGCAAGTACCTCCTGTTCACCGACGCGGACATCCTCTTCGAGAAAACCACCCTGGCCCGGGCCATGACCCTCATGTTTGAGGAAGGGCTGGACCATCTCTGCCTCATCTTCCGCAACATCGCTCAGGGCCTGCTGCTCAACGCGATGATGACGGATGCCGGCGGCGGCCTCTATTTCCTGTTCAAGCCCTGGAAGGCGAGGGGCCCGCACCGGCGGCACTTCATGGGCGTCGGCGCCTTCAACCTGGTCCGGAAATCGGCCTACCTGGCCATCAACGGCCATGAACAGTTCAGGATGCACCCCCTCGACGACCTCATGCTCGGCAAGGTCATCAAGCAGAGCGGCTTCCGCCAGGACTGCCTGTCCGGCTTCGAATTTCTCCAGGTCCGCTGGTATGCTTCGCCGGGCGAAATGATCAAGGGGCTGATGAAGAACATCTTCGCCCTGTTCTCCTTCCGGGTCTCTTTGGTCCTGGCTGCTGTCCTGGGAGTCTGCATCCTGACTGTCCTGCCCCCCTGGGGCGCCCTGCTGCTTTCCGGCTGGCCCCGGCTCATCTGCCTGCTCACCGTGGGTATCCGGCTTCTCTCCTTTGCCTGGGGCTGCCGCGTCACCGGCGTGCCCCTCTGGACAGTCCCTTTTGCCCTGCTGACCCCCTATCTCAATATCTACATCATTCTGCGGGGCATGCTGACCACGCTCACCCACGGCGGCATCGACTGGCGCGGCACCCATTACCCCCTTGCCGCGCTTCGGAAAAACCAGCCCATTCTCTGATGGCCTCGCAGAAGTTTCCCGCCTGCCGAGTTACCCCGGCCCTTCTCAACACTATGAAAAAAAAGGAAAAAAGCTGCCAGAGAAAACCCAGCAGAATGAACGGAATTCGAAAAAAGACTTCTGGTTGACCCATCATGACACCGGCGGCAAAAAGAAAAAAGATGCAGTTCGCTTGGCGCTTACATAACAACGGTGTGTCGAAACGAAGAGAGGTCATCGCCGAATTTCTCCGGCATGTGAAGGCGCAAACAGGAAGTGGTGAGAGGAAGGTGAAAATGAAATTGCGCAATGCCTATTTTTTTTTTCTCTGCCGTGAAAATCGGAAGTGTGAGGTTGAGAAGTTCTTTTCTGTCTCTGGCGGCGAAAGCCTAGGTTACGCTCCGCATAGCCGCAATCTCAAGGGCCATAGATTTACCACGAAGAGCGTCAAGGTCGATAGATCTTATCAGTTGCGTATATTGGTTGTTCAATTCCGTCAGCTCGGTCTTTTTGACAAGCTGAACGGCATACCAACTTGCTATCGCGCTAACGAGAGCGACGGAAATAAGAACCAAGGCCAGAGTTGTCGCTCCGATGCGTTTTGTTATATTCATTTAGGCGCCCTATTTTTAGTGCGACAACGGCGAGCGAACGCTTCGGTTCTTCGAAAGAAACGACGGGGGTCTAATTAGCTGTTGCGAATATTCGCAAGAAAACCGTCAACTTCTTTTCGGAGTTCTTCGGCGTTTTGGGCAAGCTCATCGGCTGTTGAAAGAACTTGTTCCGATGCTTCTTCCGTCTGCGTTGTGGAACGTTCCACCGATACGATATTCTTTGAGACCGCGTTCGTTCCCGCTGACGCTTCTTGAATGTTTCTGGCAATTTCATTCGTTGCCACGCCCTGCTGTTCGACGGCGGCGGCAATCGATGCGGAAATATCACGAACTTTATCGACAATCGATGAAATCGACCGGATTGCGTCCACGGCATGAGCGGTTTCGCTTTGAACGGACGCAATTTGTCCGGTGATTTCCTCTGTCGCCTTTGCCGTCTGGTTGGCGAGTTCTTTGACTTCGTTGGCGACGACGGCAAACCCTTTCCCCGTATCTCCTGCGCGAGCCGCTTCGATGGTGGCGTTTAAGGCTAACAAATTTGTCCGCGAAGCGATTGTGTTTATAAGTTCGACAATCTCGCCGATTTTGTTCGAAGCCACGGCGAGTTTTTCCACGGTTTTCATTGTTGTTACCGTGGTATCCGCAGCTTTTAGCGCGATCTGCGCTGCATTCGTGACGCTAAAACTGATTTCCTTGACTGAAGTAGAGAGCTCTTCCGTCGCGCTTGCGACTGTTTGCACATTTGTGCTGGCCTCCGTTGACGCCGAAGCCGCCGAAGCAGCTTGCGAGCTCGTTTCCTGCGCAATCTGTGACATTGATTTTGCCGTGGCGCGCATTACGGTCGAGGATGAAGCGACGCCCTTCACAATGCCCATCACGCTCGTCTCAAAATGATCCGCCATGTCCAGCAAGGTTTTCTTGCGTTCGATTTCCGCTTGCTTCTTTGCGCGCTCTTGTTCGCGACGCAAGGCTTCCGTTTCGATGGCGTTACGTTTAAAGACGTCTACTGCGGCGGCCATCATTCCGATTTCGTCTTTGCGCCCCGTGCCAGGCACCTCTACGCTGTGATCCCCATCCGCTAGAATCTTCATGGCCTGCGTCATTGAAACGACCGGCCGCGCGATGCTTCGTCCAATCAAGAGCGACAAAAACCCGGCGATCAGTAAAATTACAGCCGTTATTCCATAAACCGTGTTGCGGGATTCCTTAATTTTAGAGATATATTCCGATGTTTCGATAACGATCTCGATAACGCCTGCGTTTTTACCGCTGTAGTCGTGCACAACATGTCCCAAAATAGCGTAATGCGCATCGCCTTCTGTGATTTCTTTTTTGACGGGAGTTCCACTAACGGCTGTTTGAAGTTCCTCTGCCGTTAAAGCCTCCTTTGCCCCATGTGTCTTTGCAAACAATTTAAGCTCTTTGTTTGAGGGAGCATAAAAAACATAATCGGCTTTAAACGTTTTCTTGAGCGACTCGAAAAAAGCCTGATCGAAAGCAAGCCCGAACTCAAGGCTTCCAATGTGTTTTTCTTCGTGAAAGACGGGAACAACGCCGCGAATCCCAAGGCCGGTAACCCCGACTTCCAGCCCTCGATGGGCCTTCAAGTCTTTATTGACCTCAACAACCATGTAGCGAAATGATGAAAGATCGTCGCCGAATTTTTCTGGCTTATTGACACGCAAAAAAGAAGTGGCGGGGGGAAGATGAAATTGAAATTGCTCAATGCCAAGTTCGTTCTTTTTGGTTGTATAGATGTGTTGCGTGAGCGCCAAAAGCTTTTCTCTGTCGCGCTCGGCAAAAGCCCCGATTATGCTCGGCAAGGCTGAAAGTTCGAGCGCCATCGACGCGGCGCGTTTAGATTCGAAGTCTATGGCTTCGGATAGTTGAGAAAATTGCCCGTTCAGTTCCTTCATTTCCGCTTGTCTGACAAGCTCAACGGCATAGCGCCCCGTTATCACACCGATGAGCGCAACGGAAAGAAAAACGAGGACAAGAGATGTGACGCCGAATCGTTGGGTAATGCTCATAGTGAAGGAACCTTTCTTTGTCGACCTTTTTCCCAGACGGTGATGGTGATAAGAAATCGCTTTTTTTAGGACCGGCTAAAAAAACAGGGCCGAGCCCCGAATCTTCACTTCTTCAAACTATTATAATTGAAACTGAAGCTTTCTATCGCACCCTCCGGGGAGAAGAGGGTGCGATAGAAGGCAGGCCTGGGCCCGACAGCACCTCTGGGGCAAGCCTAGCTGGCGATTTTCTCCAGGCGCGTTTTGACATACTTCAAAAGGGGCGTGCCGCCGGTGGGCTCCGTGACGTTCGGCGGCATGAGTTCGCCCGGCACGTTGATCCCCCCGAATTCGGGAAATTTGGGGTCGCCCTCCAGGCCGCGCACGTGCCCGTATCCGCCTGCCGCGCCGAGCACTCCCTGGCGAATATCGTCCGTCACCTCCGCCTTGATGAGCGTGCTTCCCCACGGTGAGCTTATGCGGACCGTATCCCCGGAAACAATATTAAGTTGTTTCGCGTCCTCGGAGTTCATGACCAGGACGTTCGAGCCACGCAGCTTCATCAGCTGGTAGTTGTTGAAGGTCGAACAGTGCTCGTGCTGAAAAACTCTGTAGTTCCCGAAAATAAAGGGGTATGTTTCATCAGGGTCCAACTGGCTGTCAATCTCCTTGTGGTTCGGAAGGGGATCCACCCCCATTTCCAGGCTGACCGGATTAACGAAGTTATACTTCCCGGTCCGGCTTGATCCCGAACTGCCGTAGCCCGTGGGCGGATTAATTGATCCCCATCGTTTATACTTATAATATTCGGCCGGGTCGGTGATGATATAGCCGTTCTTTTTGAGCTCTTCCAGGCTCCAGGGCAGATCGCGCAACTGGTTGGCGAAAGCCTCCTCAATGCTGCCCCAGGGGAATGCGTCACTGACGCCCATCTTGTCCGCAAGCCCTTGGATAATGCGGTACATGGGGCGGGAATCGTACATGGGCGGCACCACCTCGGCAAAATAGCTGAGAAAGGCCTCGTACAGCCAGTCCGGTTTCACCTGAGCCTGTTCCAACCAGGTTGAATCGGGCAACACCACGTCACTGAACAGAGCCGTGTTGCACATAAAGGCATCTATGGTGACGCAAAAATCAAGCTTTTCAAGCCCCCTGGCCACGGAAGCGGAATTACCCCAGGTCAGAACCGGGTCTGCCCAGTAGGAAACAAGGGCCTGGATACGGCCATCGGCAACCTGTTCTTCAAACTTGGCGGGCGACCAGCCGGACCAGAGCAGAAACTTGTCCAGTTTGGGGGCTGCTTTTTTTTCCGGTTTCTTCTGACCGTCCCTCCAGGCCGAACCGAGCTTTCTTTTAAATGGCAGCGAGGGGCCGCCCGGGGCGTCGAAGGTGCCGCAGAGTCCGTTGAGCGCCTGAATTGCGGATGTAGCCCAGTGACCGTTGGGAACCTGGGCGAGCCCGGTCCAGGAGAGGACGCCCTTGGCTTTGGCGGCGGCGAATTCCCGTGCTATAGTCCGCAGGTCGGAGGCGGCGATGCCGCATATTTTTTCCGCCCACTCAGGGGTCCTGGCAATGCCGTCTTCTTCCCCGGTCACCCGTTTTTTGAATTGGTCAAAGCCCGTGGTCCAGTTTTCCACGAATTCCTTATCATACAGGTCCTCGGTTATGATGACGTGGGCCATGGCCAGGGCGGCGGCACCATCCGTGCTGGGCTTGATCGGCAGCCATTTTGAGGCCTTGGCCGCGGTCTCTGTTTTTCTCGGATCAAAAACAACAAGCCTGGCCCCCCTCTCAACAGCTTTCTTGAGTGCGGCTGTCTTGCGCTGACCGTAGGAAGTGGCCAGTTCGTTGTTGCCGAACAGGATAATATACTCTGCTTCGTCGTAATTTATCCACGGTCTCTTGTCGCTCAGGTTGTGCTCGTTGGCCATGCGGTTGGCATTATCGCACATGGTCCGGTGGGTTCCCTTGGGACAGCCGAGATGCTCGAAAAACGCCTCATGGACGAAATTGGCGTAATCGTTGCCGCGGAAATAGGCAAGCTTGCCTGCCGGAATAGCGGCCAATCTGTCGGCCACGTACCCGAGGGCCTCATCCCAGCCTGCCTTTCGGAAGCGGCCGTTCTCGCGGATCAGGGGGGACTTGAGCCGGTACGCGCTGTACACGTGCTTGGTCGCCGCCCCACCCTTGGGACAAAGCCGCCCGTCACCCTTGGGGTCGCCCTTGAGCCCCCCCACTTTAACCATCACCCCGTCTTGCACCTTGGCCGTCATGCCGCACAGGGCGCCGCAGGTATAGCAGTGGCTTGGGATTTCCCTTTCAGGCTCGGGCTTTTGTGCTCCCGGCAGAAAAAGAGCAGGAGCCGGTTTAAATTCTGCGATCTTGAGGCTTTGGGCATAGCGGCTGCAGAAGGTATCCGGCGGGTCCTCTCCTGAAACAGGAGGTTGTTCGATCAAGGTTTTGCAATACTCGATAAATGCCCCGCAGAGGCTGGCCAATTCACGGTAAAAAGGTGTCTGGCTGCAGCTGGCGAGTTGATTGCAGAACTCGGGGAGCCAGTTAACAATGGTTCCGGCGAAAAATGACGTATATTGCTCAAGCTTTCCCTCGTCGAGAAGATGCGCGCAGACTTCCAGTTCAACGGCAACATGATCGTCAAGATCCTTGAATTCCGGATCGACGTGAACCCCTATGCTTCGCAGCAGCTCACGCAGAGCAAAAACGGACTGCTGCTGCACAACCGGAGTTTTGGAAACATGCACGGACTCGTAGGGAAAAACCGGGTTGGGGCCGGCATTGAGAAAAAGGTCGGCATATTCGTAGCGCAGCAGTTCCTGGAGCGCTTGCGGTGTGAGCAGTTGCAAATAGGCCAGGAAGCGCCCGGCAGCTTCCCGGTGGGCCGGGTCCGCTGCCAGTTCGTAGGTCCATTTGCAATATTTGAGGAAAAGCGGAGACGCGAGAAACTGCACATGTTCAAGAGAGAGCTCATCCCGGAAGAGTGTTGCGTAAAATCGATATATGTGAGCCAGGTTTTTCTGTTGCTGACGGTCCATGATGCCCTCCTGCAGATAGTTAATAAATCGAATGATGAAAATTGGTCATCCCGGGTCCGCTTTTTTGTTTCCGCGTGGGAATGGTTGCGGCTAACCTGGGGACTTTGTTGTCGGGCTCTTCTTTTCATTCTGCAAAACATGTTCCACAACTCACGCGCCCCAACCTTTTATGAGGACAAGTCCTCGCAAAGGAGAGGGCAAGAATGGGGAAACATTGCCGAATCAAAGAACTTTCTCATGATTTCATTGTGAACGATACAGAGAATTGAGATAAAATAATTCAGGCTGAGTAACACTGATACGGTTCTTCTCCAGTCAGGTCCCCGAGCAACAAAAATGTTGCCCTACTGGTTTCCGGTGACCAATCATTCCAGCAAAATCCAGTAATTTTAATTAGCTAACCAGCATGAAACAAAAATGTTGCATTGAAAGGCCGACTCTTCAATACCCAAATAACAGCCGCATATGAGGACGCCCCGGGCACTGTCGGGCGAAAGGAGTCAATCTCATGCGCATCATAAATGATGCGGGTAAAAAGAGTTCGCTTTCTTTGGGACAGGTTGTCCGATCAAGCATACCGCGGGGCATGGAGACGAGGTCATTGCTGTTGGACTCCGAGAATGAACGGCGGGAGAAGTCAAGACGAACCGGACTGGCCCGGCGAACGCCTCGCACAGCACCAGTTTTCCTTCTCCTTGCTTTTTTCCTCTTTTTTCCACTACAATACACTATACCCCGATTTGCGGAAGTGAATCATTCGCGGACAAAGAAGCACCCTTTTGGGAGGACCTATGAAAAAAGTTGAACTGGCAGCCACCCGCGCATTTAATCCCATCGGCATGAAAAACTTTGTCCTGCACGAATCTGAGCATTTCAAGATCATCAACTTCAACATCGCTGCGGGCAGGATCTTTCCGGTGCACGCCCATGATCTGGACGGCCAGGTAAGCATCCACATCATAGAGGGCAGCGGCGCCTTCCTCGGGGACAATGAGGTGACCATCCCGGCCCGGGCCGGCGACATCCTCATTTCGGATATCCGTGAACCCCACGGTGTCCGGGCCGACACCGACATGCGCATCGTGGTCACCATCGCCCCGCCCATATGAGCGCAGGCAATCCATTCTTCTCGCCCCTATCGACCGCACCGTCCGAGCACCGATCATTCGGTTGCCGTCTTCCGTGCACCTTTCTTGTGCTCGATAGGTCCGGCCCCACCAATCGATCGAGGAAGATATGACCCAGCCGAACTACTCCAGCGAAGAAGTCAGCGCCATCCTCAAGATCATCGACGATCTCAACTCCCTCAAGGACGTCGACACCATACTCGACCGGATTCTCACCGAATCGCGCCGCCTGGCCAACGCGGAGGCTGGCTCCATCTATCTGGTCCAGGAGAAGAAATTCCTGGTGTTCAGCTATGTGCAGAACGATTTCCTCTACGACCGGGAAAAAAGCCGGGCCGCCCAGTACATAAACCTGCGGGTCCCCATCTCCCACGATTCAATCGTCGGGCATGTGGCCATGACCCGCGAACCGCTCAACATCGGGGATGCCTACCACCTGCCGCCGACCGCGCCCTACCGGTTCAACACCTCCTTTGATGAAGAGCACGGCTACCGGACTGTCTCCATCCTGACCCTGCCCCTGCTCACTATTGAAGACCGGCTGGTGGGGGTCATGCAGCTGATCAATGCCAAGGACGAAAACGGGAACATCGTCCCCTTTTCCGAACACAACCAGGTCTTTGTCTCCTTCTTTGCCAGCAACGCCGCGGTTACCATTGAACGGGGGATCATGAACCGGGAGCTGATCCTGCGCATGATGTCCATGGCCGAACTGCGCGACCCCGCGGAAACAGGCGCCCATGTCCAGAGGGTGGGGGCCTATTCCGCGGAAATCTACGAACGCTGGGCGCTGAACCGGAGCATCGACGACGGGAAGATCAAGGCCACCCGCGACCTGATCCGGCTCGCCGCCATGCTTCATGATGTTGGCAAGGTCGGCATCCCGGACGCCATTCTGAAAAAACCGGGCAAGCTGACCGAGGAGGAATTTGAAGAGATCAAGAAACACACGGTATACGGAGCCAAGCTGTTTACCTCGATTACCTCGGAACTGGATCAGATGAGCCTGGAGATCGCCCTGAACCATCACGAAAAATGGGATGGCCGCGGGTATCCCGGCCGTGTTCCGGAACTGGATGTCGACATCGAGACGAACCCGGAGGCAAAATGGGGGCAGAACATTCCGATCACGGCCCGGATCACCGCCTTGGCCGATGTCTACGACGCCCTGTGCAGTCGCCGCTCTTACAAGGACCCC
Source organism: Desulfobulbaceae bacterium (assembly GCA_003508005.1). GTDB lineage: Bacteria > Desulfobacterota > Desulfobulbia > Desulfobulbales > Desulfobulbaceae > UBA10518. Next base: position 136,373 of record DNUE01000067.1, on the reverse strand, counting down.
CTGACCGAGGAGGAAGTCTACAGGATCATCAGGGAAAATTCCGGAACCCATTTTGACCCGGAGGTGGTGGAGGCCTTTTTCCAGGTCATCGACGTGCTGAACGCCATCCGGAAAAAATTCCAATAACCAGGGCCCAGCGCAAGGAAAGAATTCATGCCGGAGCAAGAACGTCGCCGAGAAGACCGCGAACCTTGTCCGCGGGAAATTGGGGTATTCTTGACCCTCGGCAGAAATGGTGCGGCCGCCTCTCCGGTTATCGAGGGGGTGCTGACCAGCATTTCCCGGCACGGTGCGGGGATCGCCCTAGCCGAAATCATGGCCGGCCGGACCCATCTTGCCTACGGACCAATGGGATCCGACGCCCTCCAGCTGAATATCGTCTTTCCGTCGAAAGACGAGGACATTCACCTCACTCTGCCGGTACGGCCCATCTGGCTGAAGAAGGAGCAGGGCGAAGGGCTGCCGCCGTTCAGGCTGGGCGTGGCATTTCTTGAGCCTCTGCCCCCCGCGATTCTTCAGCGATTAAACCGACAACAGGGATAAAAAACTGTTGCAATACCCCTCTACAATGCAGTAATAAATAAAAATATTGAAAAATGAGTTCAGTCATCAGGCCATTACTCAAGAACTATGCCGAACTGGCGCAGAGTGGTTGTCCAACTCCGGCGGAACGGTTGACCAGATTAGAGGTTATGTATGGGCAAAGGGGATTTACGAAGCAAACGCGGCAAAATAGTTCGCAGCAGCAACGGGAAGAGCCGTCCCAAGCCGAAAAACAAGAAGGACAAAAAATAGGTTTGCGGATCTCGATCCGTTGATCTGAAACAGGCGAAGACATCCTGTGAATTATGTATTTCCGGCATCGGCCGGTCGCTCGAAAGTACCTTGTGCGTTTGGATTACTTTTCAGCATGATAAGAAATAAACGCACAATGTTTTGAGAGTGGATTCATGAACATCTATGTTGGAAACCTGCCCTACAATTTGACCGACGAAGAACTCCGTGCCGCCTTTGCCGCCTTCGGCAACGTGAACAGTGCCAAAATTATCATGGACAAGTATTCAGGCCGCTCCAAGGGCTTCGGCTTTGTCGAAATGGACAATGATGCTGAGGCGGAGGAAGCTATCAAGAAACTGGACAACAGCGACATGAAAGGCAGGAACTTGCGCGTCAATCAAGCAAAGCCCCGTGCAGACCGTCCGGACCGTCCGGACCGTCCGCCCCGCCGCGAGTCCAAATATTAATTACATTTCAGGTACCGCCGACTACCAGAAAACCCGGACGAACTGCTCTCCTGCGGCTCTTCCGGGTTTTTTTTACAGGCGCTGCTTCCTGCCCCCTGGCAGAAGGTATGAGCAATTCTGCCAGCTCCAGATGCCCCCGGTGGCTGCCAACTCCTCGCTATTTTTCGGTTCAGGCGTTGTCCCCTGAGGGTTCCTGACCGTCTTCGGCCTGCAGGCAGGCCCAGAATACCGCTGCGGCTGGGGACAGTTCCCTGTTCCTGCGCCGGATGAGGTAAAACGGTCTCTCCAACTGCACGCCCTTGAGAGAAACGGCAGCCAGAGTCCCGGCCCGCACCTCTCGTTCCACCGCCCTGGCAGAGAGAATGGAAACGCCGAGATCGGACCGGACCGCCTCGATTATCGCGGCAGTGGAACCGATTTCCGCAACCTCCAGCAAGCTGGTGGGCCTGATGCCGTGTTCCTCCAGGATCTGCTCGACGACCTTGCGGGTCCCGGACTCGCTCTCCCGGAGGATAAAAGGTTCCTCGGTCAACTCCTCCAGAGTCACCTCCCGCAATCCGGCCCATCGGTGACCGGCGCCGACGACCAGGGTCAGCCGGTCATTGAAATGCCGGATCCATTCAAGTCCTTTTTCCGTCCAGCGCGCACCGACTACGCCGATCTCCAGCCCGCCGTCCAAAACCTGCGTGGCGATCAAATGGGAGCCGGCGATCTTAAGGGTTGCCTGGATGGAGGGATACCTTGCGCGGAACCGACCGATCAGACCAGGGAGGATATAGGTCCCGGGGATGGTACCGGAGCCGATCATAATCCGGCCAACCAGCTTGCCGCCGTACTGTTCTACCGCCTGCAGGGCATCCCGCTGGATGCGCAGGATGCGGACGGCATAGGTGTAGAGCAGGCGACCCACCGGAGTGGGTTCCGCCTCCCGGCCAAGCCGGTCGATCAGTTTCTGCCCCAGTTCCTCCTCCAGGCTGCGGATATGCTCGCTGACCGTGGGCTGCGACAGCAGCACCGCCTCAGCGCACCGGGTAAAGCTCTTTAACTCGACTACCTTGCAAAAGACTTCCAGCTTACGTAATTCCATCGCTTCCATCCACTGTTCTGTTTGAATGAAGGTTTTCTCTTTTCATAGCATGAACCACGGACAATTCACCATCATTTTTCCCGCAAGGACAGGTCCTCCTTTTTTTTGCACCAAAGCCTGGCCGTCAAGCCCGAATAACGAACTGCACGGCGGCTGATGCTTTTTGCCAGCAGGGACGCGGGGTCGGCCAGGGTCAGCTTGTGCCTCGCCCGGGTCAAAGCGGTATACACCAGTTCCCGGCTCAGGATGCGGTTGTCCTGCAGCGGCAGGAGAAACAAGACCTCGGCAAACTCCGAGCCCTGTGCCTGGTGGACGGTGGCGGCGTACGCCGTGTCGTGCGCCGGCAGCATGGAGAGGGCGACCGGCCAGAGCCCTCCATCCGGCCGAGGAAACCAGGCATGCAGCACTCCCTCGCGATCCGGCCAGACGATCCCGGCATCCCCGTTGAAAAGCTGCAGACCATAGTGGTTTTTTCTGATTACCAAAGGGCGCCCCCGGTACCATGCGCCGCTCCCCGCAAGCAGACCGCGGCTGCGGAATATCTGCTCGGCAAGGCCGTTCACTCCGGCAACCCCGGCCGGGCCTTCCCGCAGGGCGCAGAGGACACGAAACCTGGCGAAGGCGGCCAGAGCTTCCTCCGGGCCGGCCGCGGCAAAACAGGGAGCAAAGCCCTCAAGCAGTCGTGCCGCCAGCCAGGGCCGAAAATGTTCCGACGCGGGCCGAACGACGGCAAGATCATCATGGTATTGCTCCGCAAACGCGGCCAGGTTTTCCTGGTCGCCGGCGTTGACCATCCGGGCGAGCTTGCCGATCCCCCCCCCCTCTCCGAAACGGTAGCCGGCATGGAGCATGCTGACGGAGTCTCCCATGCTCTCGATCTCCGTCCCGCCGGGAAGGCTAATTCCGGTCAGCCGGCTGACCTGCCTGCTGAGCCGGATGGACCAGGACGGCTCCCCGACGCCGCAGATATCGCCGAACAGGCTTCCTGCTTCTACCGAGGTCAACTGGTCCCGGTCACCGAGCATGATCAGCCGGGCCTTTGCTGGCAGGGCTTCAACCAGGGCGGCCATAAGCGGCACATCGACCATGGACGCCTCGTCAATGATCAGCAGGTCCAAAAGCAGCAAATTATTGCGGGTATGGCGGAAGCGGCCGGTTTCCGGCACCATGCCAAGCAGGCGGTGCAGGGTGCCTGCCTGCTCCTGGACCAGGGCCGCAAGATCGGGATCCATATCCTGCCTTGCCCGGCCAATGGACTCCTGCAGGCGGGCCGCCGCCCTGCCGGTCGGAGCGGCCAGGCCAATACGCAGCCGTCCGCCGGCCAGGGCCTGGAGCAGGGCAAGAATCCTGGCCACGGTATAGGTCTTGCCGGTCCCTGGCCCGCCGGAGATCACCGCAAACTGCTTGACTGCCGCCACCGCCGCCGCCAGCTTCTGACTGCCAGCCTCCACGCCTCCCGGAAATAGCCGGGCCAGAAGCTCTGCCGCCCGTGCCTCCTCCACCGGCAGTAGGCCAAGGTTCCTGCTCCTTAAATTTTCGGCGATCAGGCTCTCACACGCATGGTAGCGGGCAAGATACAGCCGGTTTTCGCCATCCAGGATCAAGGGCTCCTGACCGCCCGGAATTCCCACAACACCGCTGGCCAGCAACTGCTTGCGCCATTCCCCCTGCGAGGGGGCCGTTTCGGTGCTGGAGGGAGCAAATACTTGCTGGCCTGCCACGGTGGCCAGCGGCAGGCAGATATGGCCATCGCCCACCGCCTGGCTGGCCAAGGCCCCAGCCAGCAGCAGGGTAGGGGATGATTTGCCCGCCAGTTCCTCGAGGAACAGGGCGCCGTGCAGATCAACGGCGCGAAGTTGACCGCTGGCTACGGCGGTTTTCAGAAGCGTACGCATCACTCCAACCCCATGGACATGCAGCACCGGTCCAGGCCCTCGATCAGAGAGCGGGGCGGCAACGCATGCCAGACGCCGCTGCCGGGGCCCAGGTCAGGGCGCATCCCCCGAAGGAACAGGTAGAAGACTCCGCCAAAATGACGGTCATAGTCATAATCGGCGAGCCGGAGGCCCAGGTAGCGATGCAGGGCCACGCAGTAGATGAGGTACTGCAGGTCGTAGCGGTGCCCGGCCATGGCCAGCGCAAGATTGTCCTGCCCGTAGTCCGCGGCGTCTCCGCCCAGATAGTTCGACTTGTAGTCGGCAAGATAGAAGCGACCCTGGTAGCGGAAGACCAGGTCGATATAGCCCGTCATCAGCCCGTGCAGCCTAGCCTGCGGCATTGCCACCGGCGGAATGGAGTATTCCCGCAAAAGGGTATTCAGGGCGGCCTGCTCCAGGTTGTTCAAGGCAAAGTGAAACGCCAGTTCAGGAAGACGGTCATCCCTGCACAGCAGGCGCAGGCGCAGATCACTGCCTTCCAGCAGCGGGGTGTCCAATACCTGAGCCAGCCACTGGCGCACCAGCGGCGCCCAGTGAGGGGCCAGGCCGCTGCGGCGGAGCAGGCCGGCCAACTGTCCCGCATCGGCCGCGGCCGGATCCTGAAAATCAAGCTGCTCCAGAACGGTGTGGAGAAAGGTGCCGGCCGCAGCCCCCCTGGGGAAAGTTACCACAGAATTCCCCTCGTCTTTGCCGGGCCAGGAATCAGGTTCGTCGGTCACCGGCAGGAACGAATCCGTTTCTGCCCCGGCCAGCAGCCTGGAATAGCTGGTCACCGTCCAGGAACTGTTGATGCGCCCCGTGAATATGGCAGGAGCAGGCAAGGTCTGCCGTTGGCCGGAGATCCACATCCTCTCTGCTTCCGCTGCCGGCCACGGCACGAAAGCCAGCAGGCCACGATTACTGTCCAGCCCAACAAGGTCCTCCCGGATCTGTTCTTCGGTCAGGCCCAACGCCACCCCCTTCCCGCCGCTGCCATCCGGATGCAGCAGCCAGGCCAGCGCGGAATCCTCCAGGGAATTGACCGGCCCCCAGCAGAAGTAACAGCAGCAGCGGGCCCTGGTCATGGCCACATAGAGAAGGCGGAGATCCTCGGCCAGGCGCTCGCGCTCCGCCAGCCGGAAGTTTTCCTCCTGCCCGGAGCCCACGTCCACGTAAAGCTGGGTATCCTGCCCGTCCGGCCCCGGCCCGTGAAAGGCAAAAGCCTGGTCACCGTGCACCCGCCGGGCGCTCCAGAGAAAGGGCAGAAAAACCAACGGATACTCCAGGCCCTTGGCCTTATGGATGGTCACGATCCTGACCAGGTCGGCATCGCTCTCCAGGCGGAGCTGCTGGCTGGAGGCCTCCGGTTCCGGCGCATGAAGCTGCCGGCTGAGCCAGCGGACAAGCTCATCCATCCGGTTGCGCCCGGCTGCCTCCTGCAGGAGCTCCGCCAGGTGCAGAAAATTGGTGAGCTTTCGCTCGCCGCCGCTCTGCCCGACAAGCCGGCTGACCACCTGCCGCCGGTGCAGGACAAGGTGCAGCATGGCCATAATCCCGTCCCTGCTCCAGCGCTGGCGATATTCGGCAAGCTCCGCCGCCACTTCGCTCCAGCGGAACTGATCTGCGTGCAGGGCATGGAGTGCGCAGGCATCGAAACCAAAAAGATCGGTGACCAGGGCATTGCCAACCTGCGCACCGTCCGAGAGGTCAAGCAGGGCGGCAAGCAGCTGGTACAGCTGGTGCGCCTCGTCCGTGGCAAAGACCGAGTCCTGGCTGTAATAGACACTGGCGATGTTCAGCCTGGCCAAGGCCCGGCGCACCTGCTCGGCCTCGCGATGAGTCCTGACCAGAACCGCCAGGTCAGCGCCGCCCAGGGGCTCCTTCCCGATACTTGCCTCGCCGCTTCGTCCCAGCTGCAGGAGGCGGGAGATTTCCCGGGCGGTCCAGGCCGCCGCTGCCTCTTCCGCCCGGTCCCTGGCAATTCTCGGCTTCTTTGCCGCAGCCAGCGAAAGCGGCAGCATTTGGACCTGGAGGGGTGCCGGCTCTCGCCCCTGAACCAGGAGCCGCCGCTCATCCGCGGCAAGACCCGCTCCCACCAACCTGAACGCTATTTCCGCAAAGACAAAATGCGGCCTGCGGCCAAAGATGCGGTTCACGGCCCCGACCATGGGGGGGGTTGAACGGTAGTTGGTGTCCATGGTGTGGGCAGCACCTGCCGGGGTCTCACGCCGGGCCCTGATATAGGCGAAAATGTCCGCCCCGCGGAAGGAATAGATGGACTGCTTGGGGTCGCCGATCATGAACAGGCCCGGGTCCGGATCCTCGCCGAACAGACGCTGAAAGATCCGGTACTGCAGGGGATCTGTGTCCTGAAATTCATCAACCAGGGCCACCCGGAAGCGGGTGCGGATCCGCCGCGCCAGCAGCCGCCCTTCTTTCCCGTTCAGGGCCGAGGCCAAACGGGACAGCTGATCGTCAAAGTAAAGCACGTTCTGTTCCTGCTTGCGGCGGCTCAGCTCGGAACGAAGAAAACGGTGGGCGTCGGCCAGGGTAAAGGCACGCACCGCCCGGCTGAATTCATTGTGCAGCCGATGCCACCCGTCAAACAAGGTGAAGAAGTGGTGCACCGGCTGGATCCTCTTGCCTATCAGCTTTCCGGCCATCGTTGACGAGGCGAGCAACTGGACCTCTTTGGGCAGTTGCCAGGCCATGTTTTCCCTGGCCGCCAGCTGCTCCATTCCCTCGATGATCCCGGCCAGGGACTCTCCGCCATAGCCGTTGCTCTTATCCCGGCTCAGGCAGGGATCATCATGCAGGATCGCGGTCACCGCCTCCCGTTCGCGCAGCCATGCCATCCGCACCTCCTGCCATTGGCCTGCGGCCCGCTCCTGCAGATCATGAAGTTCCTGTTCCGTTATTGCAGGCACATACGCCACCTCGGGTCGGGCAAGGAAGCCCTGCAGGAACCTAAGCAGCCCGGCAGGATCCTGCCAGGAGGATGAGGCCCACAGCGCCTCCTCGGCCGATGCCCGGTAAAAGCGCTGCCGCCAGAAATCCTCGACAATCTCCCGGCGCAGGAGCTGTTCGCTCTCGATGAACTCGACGGCAAAAGGGGTGCCGGCTTCAAAGGCCTGGTCCCTGAGCATCCGCTGGCAGAAGCCATGGATGGTATAAATCGCGGCCTCGTCCATCCGGGTCAGGGTATCCGCCAGCCGTCGCCGTGCCTCCCCAGGGTCCTTAAGAGAGAGGAGCAGGTCGGCAAGGATGTCCATTTCCTTCCGCTCGGCGGTTCCCTCAAGTATATCCAGGGCCTCCCGCAGGCGGGTGCGGATGCGGCCGCGCAGTTCCTCGGTGGCGGCATTGGTAAAGGTCACCACCAGGATCTGCTCCACCTCCAGGCCCTGTTCCAGGATAAGCCTGAGAAAGAGCAGGACCAGGGAAAAGGTCTTGCCGGTACCGGCGCTGGCCTCGATCAACTGGCGACCGGTGAGCGGGATGGAGAGGGGGTTGAATGCCTGCATCTCACCTCTCCCTGGCCGAAAGCAGGGGCCGGTAGACCGCCTCCGCCAGTTCGCGGAACCATAAGTTGAGCGGTTCCCGACCGCGCAGGCCCAACCGGTAGGCAGGATCATCGCTTTCCCCCCGCTGCTTGAAGCCGCCCTGCCAGGCAGCGCGCGCCTTGCTCTCCCGCTGCTCCTCCTTGGCTTCGCACCAGGCCAGGGCCGTCTCCGGGAAAAAATGCAGCGGTTCGCGCAGGCCATGGCGGAACAGCGCCAGCAGACGGAGCAGTTCGCCCTGCGGGTCATTGACCGGCTTGAAACAGGTAATACTGTCCGTGGCCACCTGATAACTGCGCAGATCGCAATCCGCCGGCTTGAGGCAGTTCATGACCAGGTGATCGAGCCACAGCGCCAGCAGGTCCCTCCCCTTGGTTCTGACGGGGCGATAGCGGACGCAGCCCGCCGCATGCAGGCAGTCCAGCCATCCGCTCAGGCGGAAATCGCCCAGCGCAAGCTCGACCTCCGCTGCCTCCCTCGGCCCACTGAGCAGCGGCTCAAGCGGGGTGACTAGAGTGTCGGTCAGGCGCTGCAGATCGCGCCAGGCATTGTCGCCAAATCCTCCGTGCGGCAGTTCCCCGGTTGCCTGCAGCCGGGCCCGAATCGTGACCTCATCGGAGTGGGCGAGCCGTTCCCGCACCACCGTGCCGGCCAGATTGTAGAGCTCCAGACGATCGGGATGAAAGGGCTCGCTTTCCGGCAAGGTATCGTCCTCTTCGCGAAGCCGCAGTCCCAGCCGCTCCTGCAGGAAATAGCGGACCGGATGCACCCAGAAGCGCTTCAGCTGCCGCAGATCAACCTTCCCCTTTTCCTCTTCGGCCTCGGGCAGCGGACCGGGGACAAAAACCGATTCCCCCATCTCCTCCCCTCCCGGATACCATTCCGCCGCAAAGCTGGCCAGACCGGTGCTCCCGTCATAGCAACGGGGACTGAACGGCTGCAGGGGATGCTCTACCTGCAGCGAAACAGGGCTGCCTTTTCCTGAGATGCAGGCCCGTTGCAGATAATCGAGCAGTTCGGCCACCACCACCGACGGCGGACGGAAACTGTTGTCCCTCTGGTCCCGGCCGACCCAGGAAAGATAAAGGACCCGGCGGGCAGAGAGCAGCGATTCCAGAAAAAGGTAGCGGTCGTCATCCCGGCGGTTGCGGTCCCCGGGACGGGGATCCCCGGCGATCATGTCGAAGGAAACCCTGTCCTGGTGCCGGGGATAGTCCGTATCGTTCATCCCGAGAAGGCAGATGACCGCAAAGGGGATGGAGCGCATCGGCACCATGTTGCAGAAGGTCACCCGGCCGGAGAGAAAGGCCTGGCCGCCGGCGGAAACCGACAGCCCCTGGCTGAAATAGCTTCGCAGGACAGCAGGGCTGATGGGGCCGGTTACGCCGCCGGCCCTGCATTCATCGGCAAGGGCGCAGATCGCCTCCCGCAGGAACCGGAGGGACTGCTGCGCTTCTTCGCTGTCCCCCGGATCAAAGAAGAGAGCCAGCAGGCCCAGAAGCTTCTCGGCCCATCCGGCCGGGGTGTGCTCCGCATCCAGAATTCGCCCTGCCTGCCGGAGGCTGTCAAGAAACTCCGCCAGTTGTCCGAGCAGGACTGCGTCGCCTGCGGAAATCGGGCCGCAGGGAGCGATTCCCTTGAACAGCGGCGCTTCGCCGCCGCTGAAATAGCCAAGGAGCAGCCGACGCATGCCAAATGCCCAGCTGTGCAGGTCATCCATGTCCAGGCCATGCCGCCGCCGCTGGTCACGGTCCAGGGCCCAGCGGATGCCGGCCTCACGCAGCCAGCGGCGGACGGTAGCCAGGCCATCCTCGTCGAAGCCGTACCTGCGCCGGACCGCGTCCTGTTCCAGGAAGGCGAGCACCGCCGGGGCGCTGCAGCGGCTGCCGGGCAGATCGAGCAGGGTCAGAAAAGCCTCGGCAAGGGGTTCCTCGGCGCGAAGCATTCTGTCGGACAGGGACCAGGGTATGGATTTTTTCTCCGGAGCGCTGTCAAAAACCGCCTGGATTGCCGGTCCGTAGGCTTCGATGGCCGGGGCCATGACCAGGATATCCCGTGGGGTGAGCCCTAAATCCCCAGCAAACAGGTGAAGCAGGGAATCGTGCAGGACCTGGACCTCCCGCAGCCGACTGTGGCAGACATGCACCTGGACGGAGCGGTCGCCGGCGGCAACGGTCACCTTCCCGGCCTCCGGGGCCGCATGGTTTTCCAGTTCCAGGATGTCTCGCTGCAGCAGGCCCAGCATGGTGTCAGCCGCCGGCTCCTGATAGCACTCTTCCTCCTTTCCCTCCATCCCGGCGAGCAGATGCGAAAATTCCCGGCCGGCTTTGCCCAAGGAGGCCAAAAGCGGGTTGCCCTCGTCGTAATACCCGCTCACATCCGGCCTGTTGTGCTGCCGCCACCCTGCCCGGCGCCTGGCCATCTCTGCGGACGAGGCCAGATCGCCCCAGTAGTGACGGCAGGGACTCAGATGAAACAAATGGATATCGGTGACCGTGCTGACCGCAGCCAGAATTTCCAAATAGACGGGAGCCAGAGAGCTCATCCCGAAGAGAAAAATCCGCTGCGGCAGGCCGACCGCATCTATCCCCCCTGCCCGAAACCTGTCCCGAAACAGCTGCAGCAGCCTGGCCCGGTGCGGCCCGCACCCCGCCGCCAGCTTGCGCCAGAGCTCCGCCTGCCAGCCGCCGACGGCAAGGGACTCCCATGCCAGGAGCATGTCCGGCCGGTAGACCAGATACTGGTCGAAGAGATCGGCCACCTTATCGGCCAATTGCAGGGTTTTGCGGCCGTCACCGTCATCCCTCAGGTAGGCGGCCAGTTCCGGGAATCGCAACCCGGCCCCGTCTTCGGTGAAGGCCTGGAAAATCCGCCAGCGCAGAACCTGGCGGTCATAATCGCCCTGGTCCCCGGGCAGCGTCATCTGACTGGCAAGGACCTGCCAGATAAAACGGCCCGGCAACGGAAACTGGATGTTGGCGGATACTCCCCTTACGAGGGCGATCCGGTGGGCCAGCCAGCGGGCCATGCCCGCGTTCTGGACCACGATCACCTCGGCGGCAAGGGAGTCCCGCGGCGGGACGGCAAGGACCGCGGCAAGCCGCTCGAAAAGACGCTCAAGCTGGTTGGACTGGATCAGATACCACATTTAATGGTCTCGCCCAAAGGCATCAAAGGCAAGGCAGGAAAATCCAAACGGATGCGGCGAACAGGCCGTACGCCTCGGGGCAGGAGAATTCAGCGCTTCGCGGCGGCCGGGGAATTTTGGTAAAGTCATCAAATTCATTTTCCTGAGGGATATCGCGCGAAAAAATGCGCTGGGTCACTATACCAAAGAACCGGGAAAAACGACAAAGAAGATCGCCGGACGAAAACAACCCCCATTTGCTGGAAAGAAGCTGTACTCTCTGGTATAATTAAAAATTACTTTTTATACTTTGGCAACCGCAATTCTCTGGTCCGCAATGTTCAAATCCATCCTGATCCGCACCCTCCTTGTTCTGGCCACAGGTGCCGGGCTGGCCGTCCTTTTTTATCTCCCGTACAATACGGTGAAGGACAAGACCATTGCCAATTTCAACATTGAGCAATTCCTCCTGAGCCGGCAGGCGGCTCAGGGGATCGAGAATGCCTTTGATATATACGGCCAAAGTGTGCGCTATTTTGCCACCCATGCCTCCATCGCCAGGATGGATGAAACGGGGCGAAGCCTGCTCCAGGGCTTTTACGCCACCCATACCCCGGTGCTGCTCTCCGTTGCCCGATTCGACAGTCAGGGCAATATTCTCTTCCGGATCTCCAATACCAGCGCGGTGGCAACGGAGGTCCTGGATGAGGCCTATGCGAAGGTCGACCCAGTCGGAGGTTTCGAGTTCAAGGAAGTCTTCTGCGGCTCAAAGATGCTGGCCGCCTTTTCCTCGCCGGTGCGAGACGGCGGCAACCAAGCTGGCAGTCTGCTCCTGCTCATCTCCTTTGATCAGTTCATCAGCAAATTTCTCGAGCCCCTGAATGCGAGCAAGGGTCGAAAGACCTGGGTCATCAACCGTGCCGGCATTGTTATCGACTGCCCGAATCCAGCCCATTCCGGAGCGCATTTCCACGAAGCGGCGGAAGACGCCAACGCTCCCTTGCTGCTGGCTATCATGAAAAAAATGGTCGGGGGCGGAGAAGGGGCAGAGGCCTTTACCTTTGTCGATCCTCAGTCCGGAGGCCGGCCGGTGAAGAACCATGTGGTATTCATGCCGATCAACCTGCCAGCCGACAACTCCTGGTCCCTGGCAGTGGCCACCCCTGAGCAGCAGGTGCTCGCCGACATGACGCGGTTCCACAACACCTGGCTGCTGGTTTCCTTCTCTGCCATGGGCGTGATCCTGCTTCTCAGTTATTTCCTGATCCGTGCCCGTACCCTGACCAACGAGAAGAAAAAACGGCAGCGGATAGAGGATCAATTAGTGGCACTGATGGATTTTACGCCCATCGGCATCATTGTCTATGATATGGAGGGCCGTCTGCAGTACGCCAACCGGACAGCCAGGCAAATGTGGCAGAACAAAATCCCGGCAGATCCCGGCGGGATCAATATTTTTGCTTACATTCACCCTGACTACCGGAATCTTACCGTGGAGCGATTCAAGGAGGTTCTCCGCGGGGAAATCAGCCAACCCGCAGTCATCAAGGTGCTGGTGCCGGACAATGCAGAAAAAAGCATCGAGACCAGCAGTGCCGTCATCGAGTTCGCCGGCCAGCGCTGCGGGGTCACCGTCATGCAGGACGTCACCCAGCGGCTGCAGGCGGAAGAGGAACAGCGCCGCCTCGCCACCGCCGTCGCCAACACCAACGACTCCATCGTCATCACCGACTGCAGCGGCACCATTCTCTATGTCAACCCAGCCTTCAGCCGGATCACCGGCTACACAAGGGAAGAAGTCATTGGCCAAAACCCCAGGGTTCTGAAAAGCGGCTACCAGGACAGCACCTTTTATGCCCGCATGTGGGAAACCCTTCTCCAAGGCAAGGTCTGGGAAGGACGGCTGATCAACCGGAATAAGGACGGCACCCTCTTTACCGAGCTCGCCTCCATCTCCCCGATTCGGAACGCCGCCGGCAAAATCACCCACTTCGTGGCGGTTAAACGCGACATCACCCATGAGGTGGAGTTGGAGTCACAGCTGCAGCAGGCCCAGAAAATGGAGGCCATCGGCACCCTGGCCGGGGGTATCGCCCATGACTTCAACAATATTCTCGGGGCGATCATCGGCTTCACCGACCTGTCCCTGCTGCAGACCCCTCCTGAGTCGCCCATCCATGATAACCTGCTGCATATCCGTAACAGCGGGCGGCGGGCGGCGGACCTCATCCAGCAGATCCTGACCTTCAGCCGCCAGGCGGCAAACCGTGGAAAAATCCCGGTGTCCATGGCCAATATAATCAAGGAAACCCTGATACTGCTCCGCGCCTCGCTGCCCTCGACCATAGACATCAAACTCAACCTGGATGAGCCCGAGGGGTGGGTGCTGGCCGACCCGGTCCAGATCCAGCAGGTGATCATGAACCTGTGCACGAATGCCTTTCACGCCATGAACGTAAAAGGCGGTAGCCTGTCCATCGGCCTGGGACGATTGAGGCAGGCTGACTGGCCGGCTGCCGCAGGCCGGACGAAGTCCGACTGCATTGAATTGAAGGTGGCGGACACCGGCCACGGCATTGACAGGGCGATCATCGACCGGATTTTTGACCCCTTCTTCACCACCAAGGAACCGGGGGTGGGCACCGGCATGGGACTGAGCGTGGTCCATGGAATTATCAGCGACCTGGACGGCATGATCACCGTCGAATCCGGCCCGGAAGGCACGTGCTTCACTGTCCTCATCCCGGAATCCGGCCGGCCCGCACCTGACGAAAATTTGGTCGAATCCCTGATCCCGCAAGGCTCGGAGTCCATCCTGGTGGTCGACGATGAAAGGGATATCAGGGAGACCACCCGGCTGATGCTGGAGCAGCTCGGCTACCGGGTGACGGCGTGCGAGGATCCGGTCCAGGCCCTGGAATTGATCAGGGAAGATAGAATGCGTTTTGACCTGGTGATCAGCGACCAGACCATGCCGGCCATGACCGGTTTGGAACTGCTGGCGGAAATCAAGAAAATCCAGCCGCACCTGCCCGTCATTCTCTGCACGGGATTCAGCGAGCAGCTCACCGATGGCAAGGTGCGGCAGATAGGCGTCCGGCTGATGATGAAGCCGGTCATCTTCCGCCAGCTGGGCGAGTCCGTGCGGCAGGTCCTGGATGCCTCCGGCCCGGAAGGATCCTCCGCCGCCTGATTTTTGGGGCAGACCGCGGTGCATACGCCGGGCAGGCTTATGCATTCATCAGGTTATGCTGGATATGCTTCGCCCACCCGGCCGGCTGTCAACCGCTAAACGACGACTGCCTTCCGTCATCTGTTTTCTGTCACCTGTCCCCTGACATTTCGCCCGGTGGCAGCCAGCAGCCGCTCTCTGGCACGCTGCCAGGCCACCTGGGCCTGGGCCAGCCGGCCATGGGTGGTGGTCAGATCCCGCTGCGCCTCGTTCAAGCGGACCAGGGAGGCCTGGCCCGCCTCATACTCACTGCGGGCCATATCGCGGTTTTCCTCCACCAGCGTGACACTCTCCCGCTGCAAGACAACCTGTTCCCGGGCCGCCTCCAGCAAGGCCACGTCCTGGCGGACCTCGGCGGCCACCTGATTGCGCAGGTTCTGCAGCGCGGCACCCGCCTCCCGCCGCGCCTGTTCCGCCTCAAAGCGGCGGGCCTTATCCACTCCGCCAGCAAACAGGTTCCATGACAGGTTCAGGGCAACGGTGTTGCCCACATCCTCGCCGGACAGGCGAAAACTCCCCTGGCGGGCGTCATTAAGCGTGCCGGCCAACTGCAGTTTTGGGTAAAACTGGGCCTCCGCCATGCCGATGCCTGCCTCGGCCTGCTTGACCGCAAGGGTCAGCTGCCGGACATCGGGCCGCCGGGCCAGGGCCTCCTCGATCAACTGGTCCGGGGCCGCAGCGGCGGAGACTTCCGCATCCTCAAGGGGTTTCAGGCTAAGATGTTCGGGGAATTGCGCATCGGCAAGGCCAAGCAACGCGGCCAGCCCGTAGCCGGCTGCCTCGAACTCCCGGCCGGAGAGGAGAACATTGGTCTTGGCTGAGTTCAGTTGCACCTTGATATTGAGCACGTCGCCCCATAGGCCGGCGCCGGCATCATAACGGTTCTGGGCATCCTGTAGCTGCTGGTTGTAGAAATTCTGATCAGCGGCGGCGATACCCATATTGGTCTGGGCCAGCTGGGCATTGAGAAAGGCCTCGGCCACCGCCGAGGCCAGCAGGCGCTGGGCGTCCTCCCGGGCCGCCGCCTCCGATTTTTCGCCGTATACGGCCTGCTCCTGATTGAACTGCCGGTAAAACCCGTCAAAAAGGAGCCAGGACGCCTGCACTTCCCCCTTGTACTGCTCGGTGGTCTGGTCAACACTCTGGCCTCCGAGATGGGCCAGTGCCTGAGTTGTCAGCCAGGCACTGTCCGATTGCCTTACCCGGCCACCGCTGCCGGTCACATCCAGGCTCGGCCACCAGGCAGCCGTTGTCTGCCGCACTCTTGCCCTGGCCTGTTCCACCCGAGCCAGGGCGGCTTCCATGGAGGGATTGGCGGCAAGGGCGAGCTGTTGCGCGGTCACCAAGTCCAGGACCTGGATGGCGCTCAGGTCAAGGGGTGCCTGCTCTTCCCCCTCCCCGCACCAGCCGGAGCCGGGCCAAAACATGAGATAACAGATCAGGATGACCACAATATTGGCTTTCACACACACCTCCCTTACCGCCTTGTTGCGGAACGATCACCGCCGAAAACCTGCGGGCGGAAGACAAGCCATGGCCTGTTTCCTCTGATCAGCCCATCCTGAACGGCTTTCCGCCTATTGGTCCGTTTTTCTGCAAGATGCATAATGATCCCAGGCTTTGTTGATGCACATCATTCCGAACAGAGCGGAAAACCCCCAATACATCTCGACCGACTCCTCAATCTGGTTTGTGATCAAGCCCAACGTTTTCTCATCAACCCGCCCTGCAAGGAAAGAACAAAATGGTTCTCTGCTCAGATTGAGCATTTCCGCCCAGATAAAGCAGAAGGCAATCGCCGGCGGATAGATGAAAAGACGCCAGGTATCAGATGGACTTGATTTTTTGAAGAAAAAGAAAAGCGGCAAAATAATGCCGACAAGATACACATACACCCCCATGACATCTCGGGGATGCAAAAGCTTCAAGTCAAGATTATGGATATTAAATTCCTCCTGCTGGTTATGTTCAAGGAGTATTTCAGGAGTCTGGAATCCCAATATCCTCTGGCCCCAGCTTATTTCCTCCCCGGCCCAGACAAAGAAAAACAGGGCGAATCCCGCCAGGTAGAACAATATCCATCGATTCATGAACGCCTTATATTTTTGGATGACGCTGAGACAGATCAAGCTGGCGCAGAAAAACCCGATACAGGTGAGCCATTCAATCAGACGGTCTTCGCCGGCAAAATATTTTTCATAGAAATTCTGATCAATAACGAACAATAAAATATTCGCCAGAAAAAAAATAATATAAAAAGCATAAACCCAGACAACGTTAAGGGAGGTTTTCATGTTCTCCTCTTGTTTCGCTTCGCCGATACGGGAAATAATTGAATAAAGCATATTCCGGCAGGGCCGTACGAGTCTGATCAGACGCAAAGAACCCTGCCAGTCGAAAAAATGGCTAACACAATAATACTACTCCGAGAATATTTCCCGTCAATGTGCAAATAGAGACAACCGGGAAGCTGCGTTTCCATCAAAAGGTGAGAACCTTTTCACTTTCTTCGATCAGTTCATACAGATCGTCCATGAACCCCATCGGACAGGAGGAGGATCCCGTTTGACCACGGGATTTGAGGCAGACGCCTCAGACAATGAGCTCTCCCCCTTTGGCATAGAACTCCTCGACCTGGCCCTTGACATCAAATTCCGGGGTGGAAATTTCGTTGAACTCAACGCCCCGGCCCAGCATGAACATATTCACTTCCTTGCCCTTCTTCAGGCTGACATTCGCCAACCGAACCGCATTGTACACTGTTTCCGCGTCATTGGACGATACCACATACAGCCATGCCATCGTGCACCTCCCTGTTTCTTAATGCTTCTGGATGAAAACGGCCTGCTTTCGGCAAGGCCTCGCAATTCCCCTGATCAACCATGGATGGTTAGCACCCGCGCACGCAGATCATGCCAATTTTGCCTGCTTTGCCACTGCCCGCAACCGGTTCCAATATACTCTAAGATGAGATTTTAGTGTCCAGATTTTATCGTCGTGAGCGCGCAGGAACCTGTGAACATCCCAATGGATATCCTAAAAATTGACCGGGGTCGAGTTTTTTCTTGACGCCGTCCGCCTCATTCTGCTAAAAAACCGACTGCGGTCATTTTTTTCCATCGCCGCACCCATGCCGACGGGCACCATCATGTTGGATCGTCTCTTCCCTGCCCGGCGGCTGCATGTCCCTTTTTCCACAACCAGTGATTTCACGCAGCCAGGGGGGCTCAATGGCCGGGGTCAGGGATCAGAAAAAAAAGCAGACAAGGGCGGCCATCCTGAAGGCAGCCATGAAGCTCTTCAGCCGGCAGGGTTACGAGCAGACCAGCATCGACCAGTTGGCCCAGGCCGCCGGGATCGGAAAAGGCACCATCTACTCCTATTTTCATACCAAAAGCGAGATATTCCTGGCCTTCTGCGAGGAGCAGCTGGAATTCGTTTACCAGGAACTGACCGCCAGGTCGAACCCAAAGATGCCTCTGCGCAAACAACTGCTGACCTTGTTTATGGGCGAGTTTCGCTTTGTCAGCCGCAACCGGGAGTTCGGCCGCATCCTGCTGCGGGAGATGGTCTTCCCAAAGGATTTCCCCGGCGCGCGCGCCCGGGAAGTGGACGACAAGTACATCGAGATGCTGACCCCGATATTCAAGCGGGCGCAGCAGCGGGGAGAACTCAGGACCGACCTGGAACTCATCATGGTCACCGGTCACTTATATGCCCTGTATATCATGACCGTTTCCGGCTGGTACATGGGCCGTCTACACACCGAGGAGGATGTGGCCATGGCGATGGAATTTTTATTTGACCAGGCCCTGCAGGGCTTGGCGCCGACCACGGCAAAGGAGAAGGCCGCGCATGCCGCAAAAAAATGAACATCATGCCCCCGGAACAACGGGGGGGAGGGTGTTGCTGTTTGCCTGGCGGAACCTGCCGCGGCTGCTGCTGCTGTTCCTGGTTATGATTTTTTTTATCCTCATGGTCACGATCAGGGGGGAAAAGGAGCGGCTGGCCGAGGAAAAAGCGGCCAGCCGGGCCCAGGGACGCAAGCCGGTGAACACCGTCCTCCTTGAACTGCGGCCAACAACTATCCAGGATGCCATCAACCTGCCTGGGGTGATCGAGCCTTGGACCCGCTTGGAACTCCTCGCCCGGATAAACGGCAACATCCGCCAGGTGCTGGTGCAGGAGGGTAGCGTGGTGACCACGGGCCAGGTGCTGGCCCGGATAGAGGAGGATGATTATCGAATCGCTCTGGATTCGGCCCGGGCGGCCCATTCCAGCGCCAAAGCCGATTACGAGCGCAAGAAGATAATGCTGAGCAAAAAAGTTCTGCCGGTTGCCGAGGTGGAGCTGAGCGAGGCCCAGCTGCTCACCGCTCAGGCAGCCTTGGAGGATGCCGAACTCCAGCTTTCCCGCTGTACGATCACTGCGCCCATGGGCGGGGTGATCCGGCGCCTGGATGCCAAGGTGGGACTGTTCCTGAGCTCGGGCGACCCGGTGGGAGAAATCCTGGAGATAGACCGGGTGAAGGCGGTGGTCGGCATCCCCGAATCGGATGTCACGGCGGTGCGGACCATCGACAAGGTGGAAGTGGAGATCCAGGCCCTGGATGACCGGCGGATGATCGGCCGCAAGCATTTCCTGGCCCCGTCGCCGGAAAGCGTTGCCCGGCTCTACCGACTGGAACTGGAGCTGGCCAACCCGGAGGGCGACCTGCTGCCCGGCATGTTCCTGCGGGCCCAGGTGGTCAAGAAGGTGGTACCCGGAGCACTCAGCATCCCCATCTACAGTGTCATCAGCCGCAACAACGAACAGTTCGTCTTTGTCGTCCGCGACGGAGTAGTGCATAAACAGCCGGTCGTGCTCGGGATCATGGAAAACTGGCTGGTCCAGGCCGCCGAGGGCCTCAAGGCCGGCGACCTGCTGGTCATCGAGGGGCACCGCGAGGTGGAGGAGGGTCAGCCGGTCAATGTACTGCGGGTGATCACCGATCCCAAGGGGCTGGTCTTATGATCCTCTCCGATACCGCGGTCAAAAACAGCATTTCCGTCCTGGTCCTGGCAGTGCTGATCCTGATTTTCGGGACCTACTGCTACCTGGCCCTGCCCAGGGAAAGCGAACCCGACATCACCATCCCCAACGTCTTTGTCTCCACCACCTACCGCGGAGTCTCCTCCTCCGACATCGAAACTGCGGTCACCGTGGAGATCGAGAAGAAGCTCAAAGGGCTGGACGGGCTGAAGAAAATCCAGTCGGTCAGCTCCGAGGGGATGTCCAACATCAACGTTGAATTCGTCACCGGCACCGATATCGACCAGGCCCTGCAGGACGTCAAGGACAAGGTGGACGAGGCCATGGGCGAACTGCCCGACGACTTGGACGAGGACCCCTCGGTCTTTGAGGTGAACTTTTCCGAACTGCCCATTGTGGTCTTTTCCCTGTCCGGCACCTGCGGCCTGCCCTGCCTGAAAAAAATCGCCGATGACCTTGAAGACGAAATCGAGGCCATCACCGGGGTTCTGGCGGTGGACGTCACCGGCGGCCTGGAGCGGGAAATCAGAGTGGAGGTCTTCCCGGAAAAGCTCGCCTATTACGGCCTGACCATCAACACCCTGGAGCAGGTGCTGACCAGCGAAAACAAGAACACTTCCGGCGGGGCTATCCGCCTGGGTTCGGGCCGGTTTCTCCTCAGGGTGCCCGGCGAATTCGTCTCTCCCGACGAGATTTACGGGCTGGTCGTCAAAACCCACAACGGCGAGCCGGTCTACCTGAAAGATGTTGCCAGGGTGGTCGACGGCTTCAAGGAGGAGGTGAGCCGCTCCCGCCTGAACTCCAGGCAGGCGGTCAACATTGCCGTGCGCAAGCGCTCCGGCGAAGGGATCATCGCCATCACCGACCGGGTAGACCAGCTCATCGACGAGGGCCGCCAGACATGGCCCGCGGGCACAGAGATCACCAAGGTCATGGACAAGGCCAAGGACATCCGGATCATGGTGGCGGACCTGGAAAACAACATCCTCTCCGGCCTGGTCCTGGTGGTGCTAGTCCTGTTCTTTGCCATGGGTCTGCGCAACGCCGTGATGGTCAGCCTGGCCATCCCCTTTTCCATGCTGCTCTCCTTCACGGTGATGTACGTCATGGGCATCACCCTGAACATGGTGGTGCTCTTCAGCCTGACCCTGGCACTGGGCATGCTGGTGGACAACTCCATCGTTATCATCGAGAATATCTACCGCTTCATGGAACAGGGGGCCTCGCGGGTCGAGGCGGCAATGAAGGCCACCGGCGAGGTGGCCTGGCCGGTGGTCGGCTCCACCCTGACCACCCTGGCCGCCTTTGGCCCCATGCTCTTCTGGCCGGGGATCATGGGCGAGTTCATGAGCTACCTGCCCCTGACCCTGATCATCACCCTGACCTCCAGCCTCTTTGTGGCCCTGGTGATCAACCCGGCCCTGGCCTCCCTGTTCATCAAAATAGAACAAAAACAGCGCGGCAACAGCGAAGCGGTTCCAGCCAGGCCGGGTGACCTCAGTATTGAACAGCCGGTGCGAATCCGCGGCGGCATCCTGCTGCGCTACAGCAGACTGCTGGCATTCTGCCTGCAGCAGCCGCTGGTCACTCTCGGCTGCACCCTTGTCCTGCTGCTCATCATGGTTCAGGGGTGGCTGCTGGTGATCGGCCTGGAAAAACCGGTGGAGTTCTTTCCGGAAATCGACCCCAAGGGGATGTACGTCAACGTCGATACCCCGGAAGGGGCCGACCTGGACTACATCGACCGCATCCTGCAGCGGGTGGAAATGGCGGTGGCCGGAGGCACCGGAAAAGGAGAGCCTCCAGCGGACTCCTCACCGGAAGCATACCTGCAGGCCCTGGCCCCCAAACCTTACACCGCAGCCACCGGCAGGGATTATAGCGGCCCCAGCGACCTGGAGAACATCACCGATATCTATATGCAGGGAGTGGTCACTGCCGGGCCAGGCAGCGCCTTTGATCCCAATACCCCCAGCCATATCGGAGTCCGCTTCCTGGACCTGGAGGAACGACGCAACTCAACCAAGGACACGCTGGCGGAGATCAGGGAGCGGGTGCAGTCCATCCCCGGGGGCAAGATCACCGTGGCTATGCAGGAGGAAGGGCCGCCCACCGGCGCAGCCATCAATATCGAGATATCCGGGGACAACTTCAGTGTCCTGGGCGGGATTGCCCACAAGATCAAGGAGATCGTCGCCCAGGTGCCCCATGTCAAGGATGTCAGGGACGACTTCAAGGAAGGCACCCCCTCGGTGCAGGTGGTGATCGACCGGCAGAAGGCGGCGTTCTTCGGCCTTACCACCGACATGATCGGCTTTGCCCTGAAGACCGCCTACAACGGCCTGGATGTCTCCTCCTACCGCGAGGAGAACGAGGACTACGACATCACTGTCCAGCTGCGGGAGTCTGACCGCATGATGGTTGACGTGCTGCACGAACTGATGATCCCCGCCCCCTCGGGCGAGCAGGTCCCGCTTTCCTCCCTGGCCCAGGTCCGGTTCGCCGGCTCGCTGGGCGATATCACCCGCATCAACAACGAGCGGGTGGTGACGGTGAAGGCCAACGTGGACGAAACCAGAATCCCCGGCCCGGTGGCCCGGGCCCAGGCGGAAAAGCTCCTGGATCAGTTCCCTCTGCCGCCCGGCTACAACATCAAATTCACCGGCGAGTTCGAGTTTCAACAGGAGTCCGAGGACTTTCTAAGCAAGGCCTTTGTGGTGGCCCTGCTGGTCATCTTCCTTATCCTGGTCGCCATGTTCAATTCACTCGGCCAGCCCTTCATCATCATGACCTCGGTGTTCATGTCGCTCGGCGGTGCCTTCCTCGGCCTGCTGCTCTTCCGGCAGCCCTTCGGGATCATCATGACCGGGGTCGGGGTCATCTCCCTGGCCGGGGTGGTGGTGAACAACGCCATCATCCTGCTCGATTACACCAACAAGCTCATCGCCCGCGGCTATCCCCTGCGGGAGGCGGTGATCAGCGCCGGGGCCACGCGGCTGCGGCCGGTAATGCTGACGGCGATCACCACCACCCTGGGGCTGATCCCCATGGTCACCGGCGTTTCCTTTGACTTTCATCACCTGTCAATGGCCTGGGTCAGCGAATCGAGCCAATGGTGGCGCTCCATGGCGGTGGTGGTAATCTTCGGCCTGATGGTGGCCACCTTTCTCACCCTGGTGGTGGTCCCCACCCTGTTCTACCTGCAGCAGCTTTTCATTGCAGAGAGCAGCAGGCTCCGGCTCCGGCTGCACCAGTGGTACTGGGGCCTCTATGAGAAGCTGGCCGGCAGTATTCCGGGACACAGAGACCAAGAGAGGAATCAGCAATGAAGAGCGCCGTCTTTCATCTCAACGAGCAGTTCATCGCCGAACTCTGGGAACGGATCAATTCCCAGGAAGAACCTTTGTCGCCCGAGGCGGGCATCGAGACAGAATCGGCCAGGGGGGCGGTCCCTTCCCGGGAGCAGCTTGCGGAACTGCTCACCGCCGTGTTCTGGGCCAGTTACGACAAAGAAGAGGGGTACGCGGTGTCGGTTTCCCTTATCTACCGGCAGCCCGAACATCTCCCGGACAGCTTCTGCTTCAACCAGCCCATCGCCTTGCGCCCGCGCAACGTGGTCAAACTCGGGCCGGCCCTGGAGAATCCAAGGGCCCATATCTGCATCTGGCCAGATGGGCAAGGCAGACTCAGGATTTGGGGCTTCAAAACCAGTCCGCTTGATTTTATCAGCACAGATCTACGGGTGCAGGCCCTGGGACCGGGCTGCGTCCTGATCAGTTATGGTGGCAGGGGACTGGCGGCCCTGACCCGCAACCAGGCACTGTTCGTTGATCCCGGCGTCCTGATGCAGACAATCATGCCGAAAATCCTCAGCCAGGATCAGTCTGCCGATCCCAGGATGACAGGCATCATGCGCTACAACACCCTGCTCTATATTGCCCAGGCCATGCGGGCGCACGGCCACGGGGGTACCGTGCTGGCCGTCCCGGAAAGCAGCGGCTGGCAGCGGTCCATCAGGCTTCCAGTCACCTATACCGGCGGGGCAAGCTTTCTCGATGCCAACATCGACCTCCCGCAGCCGGATGCGGGGATCCTGACCGGCAAAAAGTCGATTTTCGAGATGATCAAAAAAGTCTTTACCCGCACGCAGGACAAAACTTCCTACGCCCGGCGCCAGATCCGGGAGCAGTGCGACCGCATCGCCCGCCTGACTGCGGTGGACGGCGCCCTGGTCATGAGCCTTGACCGGTACACCTATTGCTTCGGCGCCAAAATCCAGCAGATCGAAGCCCTGCCCGCCGCGTTTGATCTTCGTATCCGCAAGCCGGTGGAAGGTTCCCGCGAAACAGCCCTCGCCCTCTCGGACCTCGGCGGCACCCGCCACCAGTCCGCTGCCCAGTTCGCCTATGACCAGCCGCAGGCCATTGCCGTTGTGGCCTCCCAGGACGGGGACGTCACCTTCTTTACCAGGTCTGAAGAGAACGGAACACTGCTTGCCGTGCAGCAGGCTGAACTCGCGCTGCTGCACGAGGGAATAAGCGGCGCCCTCTGGAACATCTCCCTCTTTTCCAAGCTGATGCCCTCATAACACTTTTCGCTGGCAACCCATGTTCCTTCGGGGTCGGAATCGGAATCGAAAAAAATAGAGAGGTGACATCCGCTGCGAACGGCTGACAGGGAGAATTAAAACGGGCGGCCTCAGCGTCTTCGGCCCCAGAGCGGGTCCTGGCCGAAGCGGTCGAGCCACCAGTCTTCGGCGTCGTAGATATCGCCCGCGGGAGGAGCCAGGGGAAATCGAAACCCCTCGCAATAGCGGACGAGCAGAGTATAGGCGGCGGTCAGCCGGTACATCATCTCGTCGTCGGGATGCGTATTCTCAACCCTGGTGTCCGGATGGTGCTCCTTGCTGAGCCTCCGATAGGCCTCCTTGATTTCCGCGAGGGTGGCCTTCTCGCCGAGGCTCAGGACCCGGCGCGCCTCCTCGATGGCCTGCCATTCCTTGCGGGTCATTTCTTCCTCCAGCACTTCTCGGTCCCCCGCAGGAGCCGGCCGATATTCTGGTGATGCTTAAGCCAGATCAGGGCAACGACAACAGTTGCCAGCACGATCTTCCACGTTGGCTCCTGCAGCAGCCAGAGCCCAGGGAGCACTGCCAGGGCTCCGAGCAGGGAGCCCAGGGAGACAAACCCAGACAGTCCTACCGCCGCGAGAAACACCAGCAGACAGCCGAGGACCGCCTTGGGAGCCAGGTAGAGAAAAACCCCCAGCCCGGTGGCCACCCCCTTGCCGCCCCTGAAGCCAAGATAGACCGGAAACATGTGCCCCAGCACGGTTGCCGCCCCGCACAGAGCCAGAACCGTTCCTTGCTGGACGTCTGCCGGCAGCAGCCGCCCGGCAACAAAGAGGGGGGAAAAGCCCTTGGCGATATCGGCAAGCAACGTCAGCAAGCCGAGCTTTTTGCCGAGCAGCCTGGCAACGTTGGTGGCCCCGATATTCTTGCTGCCCTGGGCGCGAATATCCACGCCGCTGCCCTTGGACAAAAGAATCCCGAAGGGAATGGCCCCCACCAGATAGGAGGCGACAATCAGAAAGAGGGCCAGGAGGGTCATCAGCAGCACCTCAAAGGGGATCAGTCCTTGTTGCTGGTCAGGACCAGGTTCATCCTGCTGACATCGTCGAAGTCGGCAATCTCGTCACGCAGCGCCCGAAGCCGGGGCATTCGGTAATGGCCAGCAGAGTCTGGCGGCGCAGACGGGTCCCTGCGGCACACTTCTCTTCCGGCAAAGGGTCCCGCAACGTCCTGCCTCAAATCATCTTGATTGCCTCGCAGCAGGGTATCAAAAAAGATGGCAATCAAAAAGCACATCAAGAAAAGTGAGCAAATTCGGTGACATGTTGCGTACATACGGTACGCCGCCGTAACGAAGGATGCGACGAGATGCCATTGATCTGTTATTTTACACAATATGAAAAGGGAAGACAAGCCGTGCGGGCAACCACTCTTTTTTACTGGCAGGGCGCACCTCTTTACTGTAAGTAATTTCATGCATATTTTGTATTTATTATAATTTTTCAGGGCATAGACATGGCGATTCGTACCATTCACACCTTTCCCGATCCGGTCCTTAGACAGAAGGCCAAAAAGGTGACCCGCTTTGACGATGAACTCAAACAACTGGCCGCGGACATGGGGGAAACCATGTACGAGGCCCCGGGCATCGGCCTGGCGGCCAACCAGATCGGCGTGCTCCTGCAAATCGTGGTGGTGGACGTTTCCATGCCGGGCGACCGGAAAAAATTTATTTCCCTGATCAATCCGGTCATTTCAGAAGGCGAGGGTAGCGTGACCGACGATGAGGGCTGCCTCAGCGTCATCGACTACACCTCCTCGGTCAAGCGCTTCAAGAAGATAAAGGTGTCCGCCCAGGACCTGGATGGCAAGCCGATGGAGTTCATTGCGGAGGACCGCTTCGCCCGGGTCATCCAGCATGAGGTGGACCACCTGCACGGCAAGCTGTTCATCGACCGCATCAGTGCCCTTAAACGCAGCCTGTATAAGAAAAGGCTGAAAAAAATGCTCCAGGCCGAGCAGGAATGACCACCCCTCTCCGCATCCTTTTCATGGGCACTCCCGAATTTGCGGTACCGGCCCTGCGGGCGCTGCTCCAGGGACCGGATCAGGTGGTGGCCGTCGTCTGCCAGCCGGACAAGGAAAGTGGCCGAGGCCGCAAACTTCAGACCCCGCCGACCAAGGTCCTGGCCATGGCCGGCGGCATCCCGCTCCTGCAGCCCAGATCCGTCAGAACCCCGGTTTTTCTTGAGGAAATCGCGGCCCTGCGGCTGGACCTGATCGTGGTCGCCGCCTACGGCAAGATCCTGCCCGGCAGCCTGCTGCGGTTGCCCCGCCTTGGCGCCATCAACATCCACGGCTCCCTGCTGCCGAAATACCGGGGCGCCGCGCCTATCCAGTGGGCGGTGATCAACGGCGAGCGGGAAACCGGGGTGACCATCATGCAGATGGACGAGGGGATGGATACCGGTGACATTCTGCTGCCGGCGGCGATCCCCATCACTGATGAGGATACCGCCGGCACCATGTTCGCCAAGCTGGCGGTAGTAGGAGGCCAAGCGCTTATGGAGGCCATCGCCCGCCTCAAGCAAGGCACCCTGCCGCCCCGGAAACAGGACAACCGCCTGGCCACCGAGGCGCCCATGCTCGCAAAGGAGATGGGCCATCTCGACTGGTCGCAAGATGCCCGCAGTCTGCACTGCCTGATCCGCGGCCTCGACCCTTGGCCCTCAGCCTACAGCTTTCTGGGAGAGAGCCGCTTTCGCTTCTTCAACCCGCAGGTGGTGGAAGGTCCGGTCACCGCATCTCCCGGATCCATCTGCCGTGCCGATCGCCATGGGCTCCTGGTGGCCACCGGCAGGGACTCCCTGCTTGTGCGCGATATCCAGGCCGAAGGCAAGAAACGCATGGATGTCCAGTCCCTGCTCTGCGGCATGCCCCTGCCCGTCGGCGGGCGCTTTACCTGATGAACATCGCCTATCTAGACTGCTTTTCCGGGATCAGCGGCGACATGCTGCTGGGCGCGCTGGTCGATGCCGGCCTCCCTGCCGCCGAGCTGCACGCACTCGTGCCCGCGCTCGGCTTGAAGGGCTGCCGCCTGGATATCGACCGGACAATGGAATCTCCGCTGCGGGCAACCCGGGTCGCGGTCCTGGTGGACAACCTTCAGCCACCTCGCCACCTGCCGGAGATTGAAACGATCCTGAACAAAAGCGGTCTTTCCCCAGTGGTGCGCGAGAAGTCTCTGGCGGTCTTTCTCCGCCTGGCCGAGGCCGAGGCCGAGGTACACGGCTGCGCGATATCCGAGGTGCATTTCCATGAAGTAGGCGCGGCGGATGCCCTGATCGATATTGTCGGCGCGGTGCGTGGTCTGCACCTCCTCTCCATTGACAAACTTTTCTGCTCACCCCTGCCCATGCCCCGGGGCTGGACCGACTGCGCGCACGGCCGGCTGCCGCTGCCCGCACCGGCAGTCTGTGCCCTGCTGCGCGGTGTCCCTGTCTACGGCGATGAGATTGACCAGGAGTTGGTGACCCCGACCGGCGCGGCCCTGGTCCGGACCCTGGCAGAGGGATTCGGCCCCCTGCCGCCCATGCTGTTGACCGAAACCGGCTATGGCGCCGGCAGCAGAAAAAGAAGCGACGGCCAGCCCAACCTGCTCAGGCTGCTCATCGGCGAAGAATATGCTCCCGCCGAGGCCCAGCAGGTGGAGGTCATAGAAACCGCATTGGACGACTGGAGCCCGGAAAGCTGGCCCTATGTTGCGGAAAAGCTCCTGCAGGCCGGTGCCCTGGATGTCCTGCTGATGCCGGTCCAGATGAAAAAAGGCCGGCCCGGCTTCCTGGTCCGGGTGATCAGCACCCCGGCGGGCAGCGAGGCGGCCAAAATAATCCTGCTCAGCGAAACCAGCGCCATCGGCCTGCGCTGTCACAGCGAGCAGCGCCGCACCCTGCCCCGGGAGATCGTAACCCTGCAGACCAAATGGGGCACGGTCCGGGGCAAGAAAATCAGCACCCCGACGGGGGTCGTTATCACCCCGGAATACGAGGAATGCAGGCGCCTGGCTGCGGCGCATGGCGTTCCGATCCGGCTGGTCTACGAAGAAGTTAGCCGTTGCGCCGGCAACAGCAACGTCTCCTGACCTATGGACCGCCTGATCCTGTTTATCGCCACAGGCGGCGGCGCCGGTTACCTGCCCAGGGCACCTGGCACCTGGGGCTCGCTGGTGGGGGTGGCCCTGTGGTTCGCCCTGCGCAACCTAGCTGTTCTCCCCTACCTGAGCGTGATCGCCGCGCTCTTTGTTGTCGGCACCCTCTGCGCCGGTTCGGCGGAAAAAATCATCGACCGGGCAGATCCGGGACTGGTGGTAGTGGACGAAATCGTCGGCCAGATGCTGGCCCTGCTCGCCGCCCCGCATCACCCGGGAGCAGTGCTACTCGGCTTCCTCTTTTTCCGGCTCTTCGACATTCTCAAACCCTTTCCGGCTGGCTGGCTGGATCGCCATATCCACGGAGGTCTCGGAATCATGCTCGACGACGTCGTAGCCGGACTGTACTCGCTCCTGCTGCTGCAGATAGTTTGGAGATATTTACTGCCATGAGCGGCATCGTTGATTTCCACACCCACGCTTTTCCGGATGAGCTCGCTGCCCGGGCCATCCCTTTTCTTGAGGAGGAGGGCAACGTCAAGGCCTTCCTGAACGGCACGGCCGCCGACCTGCTCCGTTCCATGGACCGGGCGGGAATTGAGCGCAGCGTCATCTGCTCCATCGCCACCCGGCCGCAGCATTTCCGGTCCATCCTCGACTGGTCGCAGAAGGTCCGCAGCGAACGGCTTCTTCCCCTGCCCTCGGTGCATCCCAAGTCGGAGCAGATCGCCGACGAAATCCGGCAGATTGCCGAGGCAGGGTTCCCGGGAATCAAGCTCCATCCCTACTATCAGGGCTTCGCCCTGGACGAGGAACGGCTAACCCCCCTGTACGAGTCCCTCATCCGCCACAACCTGCTGGTGGTGATGCACACTGGCTTTGACATCGCCTATCCCCGCACGCCCCTTGTCTGCGACCCGGTACGCATCCGCAAGGTGATCGAGCGCTTTCCCGAACTCAAGCTGATCACTACCCATCTCGGCGCCTGGGACCACTGGGACGAGGTTCAGAGGCGGCTCATCGGCCTCCCGATCTATATGGATATCTCTTATTCCCTTGATTTTCTTGACCCGGAAACCGCCCGGCAGATGCTCACCAGCCACCCGGCTGACTATCTTCTCTTCGGTTCGGACTCGCCTTGGGCGGACCAGCACGCCGCTCTGGAACTGCTGCGCGGCCTTGACCTGGAACCGGCGCTGTTTGCCAGGATCACCAGGGAAAACGCGGCGCGCCTCCTCCAGACGGTCTGATCCGCGGCCGCTCCTCTGCAGAAAAGCACAAACCGATTACAGCACGGCTATAACAGGACGGGCAAACCAGCCCCGTTCTGCCTCACCTTGATTTTTTTCTGTCCTTCAAGTATAAAAAATATTTCATTTCATTGCCTGACCACGGTATACTTTTACTACCGGTCCGGGTTTGCCGTGTAATTTTTTCCGCAATCCGCGACCCAGGCAACCGTCGTAGATTGAACCATCTTATTCTGCCGACTGGTGGACGAATGGCCAAGAAAAAAACAGAAACCTATCCCTCGTTCAGCGCCGAAGTGATTGCTCAGCCCGGCGGCGAACATCTCAACAGCTGCTATTCCTGCGGCGCCTGCTCCGGCATCTGCCCGGTGAGTCAGGCGATCCCGGATTTCGATCCGCGCAAGATCCTTCACATGGTCCGCATGGGCCTTGCGGAAAGGCTGCTTTCCTCAGATCTGCTCTGGTACTGCTCCGGTTGCCGCAGCTGCGTGTTTGTCTGCCCGCAGGATGTCCGTTTTGCCGAGATCATGAAGGCCCTGACCGCCCTGGCCCTGCGCAAAGGATATGTCACCAAAGAACAGCTGGTGGCCAAGGGCAAGGCAGCAGAGGTCCAGCGCGACCTCTGCGTGGCCTGCCTCACCTGCGTCCGGGTCTGCCCCTGGTCGATTCCGAAAATCGACGGCGGCGGGGTGGCGGTCATCGACGTTGAGGAATGCCGGGCCTGCGGCATCTGCGTGGCAGAGTGCCCGGCCCAGGCCATAATCCTGAACGAGTCCGAGGACGAGCGGCTGCTCGTGGCCTGCGGCGTGCACTAACCTGTGGAGATGACCATGAATTTTACCCCGGATATCAGGCTGTTCAGCTGTCACTACACCTCCCAGCAAAGCTGCACCGAGGCCGGCAATGAACTGCAGCAGCTTGGTTTTCCCGAAAACATCCGGATTTGCCGGGTTCCCTGCACCGGCAAACTGCAGGAAATCACCCTGCTCAAGGCCTTTGAGGACGGCGCGGACGGGGTATACGTGGTCGGCTGCCCTGCCGACGCCTGCCACAACATCAAGGGCAGCCAGCGGGCGGCCAAACGGGTTGCGGCGGTCAAGCAGGCCCTGGTTGAACTGGCGGTGGAGCCGGAGCGGGTGGCCATGTATCACCTGGATCGCGGCCTGCACCCGGAGTTCATTAACATCGCCCGGGAGATGAACGAGCGGATCAGGCGGCTGGGCCCCAGCCCGTTTTGAACGGAACGATGGGTTTCGCCTTGCTCTACCCGTCCTATGAACCAACAAATTTCGAGATAGTTCTTTTAATCTGAGTGGAGTTGCACATGATTGTCGCTGAACGCAAACCCTTGGCGGAAATACTGGACATGGTCAAGGAGTGCAAAAAGATTCTCGTACTGGCCTGCCGAGGCTGCGTTACCGTCTGCTCCGCCGGCGGCGAGCGGGAAGCGGAGATCCTGGCCTCTCTGCTGCGTCTGGGTCTGAAGAAGAACGGCCGCCGGGCCGAGGTGATCGAGGGATCCTTGGTGCGGCAGTGCGACAAGGAATACATCGACGCCATTGATCAGTGGCAGGGCCGGTACGACGCCATTCTTTCCACCGCCTGCGGCGTCGGCGTCAACTTCATCGCCAACCTGCGGCCCGCGGACCATGTCTACCCGGCCCTGAACACCACTTTTCTCGGCGGCTCGGCCGAGCAGGGCGTATGGCGCGAGCAATGCGCAGGCTGCGGCAACTGCATTTTGCACCTGACTGGCGGCCTGTGTCCGGTGGCGCGCTGCGCCAAAAGCCTGATGAACGGCCCTTGCGGCGGCTCAGTAAACGGCCGCTGCGAAATAAACCAGGAGGTGGACTGCGTCTGGCAGATGATCTACGACCGCATGGGCCGCCTGGGCCGGCTGGAGGAAATGCGCATCGCATCGCCCATCCGGGACTGGTCTGCGTCCGGGCACGGCGGACCCCGCAAGCAGACCCGCGGCGATCTGACCCTCTAAGGGAGAATTCTGCGGCATCCCTCGAAGGAGGGATATGCGCTGGCAGACACCCATGCCAATGTGTTCCGTCCTTCACCGGAGATATCTATGGCAGACCGACACCTTGTAATCAGCAGAGAACAGCTCCGCGCAACCGTCAGCGCGCTCGGTGCCCGGATTTCCTCGGACTACGCCGGCAAGGACCTGGTGCTGATCGGCGTCCTCAACGGCGCCTTCATCTTTCTGGCCGACCTGGTCCGCGCGGTCACTATTCCCCATCAGATCGATTTCATCCGTGTCGCCAGCTATGGCCAGAGCGACTCTTCCTCCGGCACCATCCGGCTGGCCAAGGATGTCGAACTCGACCTCCGGGACAGGCATGTCCTCCTGGTCGAGGACATCGTGGACACCGGCACCACCCTTGCCTGGCTCAGCGAACGCTTCAAGGACAGGCAGGCGGCATCCGTCAGGATCTGCGCCCTCATCGACAAGAAGGAGCGGCGGCAAACCGAGGTGCCACTTGACTATGTCGGCTTTGCCGAGGACGGATTCCTGGTTGGCTACGGCCTGGACTTTGCCGAGCAGTACCGCTACCTTCCGGAAATCTACAGCCTCAGCTTCCCTTAGCAAAAACTTGTACAAGGAGGATCGTCATGCAGAAAAAAATGATCGCGGTGGTTCTGGCCGGCTGCGGGCACCGTGACGGTTCGGAAATCCACGAGGCAACGCTCACCCTGTGGGCCATCCACAAGCACGGGGCCGAGTTCCAATGCTTTGCCCCGGACATCCCTCAGCACCATGTCCTCAACCATCTCACCGGTAAAGTGATGAATGAAGAGCGCAACGTCCTGGTCGAGTCGGCACGCATCGCCCGAGGGAAAATCAAGGATATCAAACAGTTCAGGAAGGAAGACTTCGACGCCCTGATCTTCCCGGGCGGGGTCGGCGTGGCCAAGAACCTCTGCACCTATGCCCTCGAGGGCCCGCAGTGCAGGGTTAATGATGACGTCGCCCGCATCGTCAAGGCCATGCACGCCGCAGGCAAACCCATTGGCGCCTTGTGCATCGCCCCGGTGATCCTGGCCCGGGTGCTCGGTGCGGTGGAACTCACCACCGGCCAGGACCAGGGAACCGCGCAGGACCTCGCCACCATGGGCGCGCGCCACACTTCAACGGCACAAGGCGAAATCACCGTGGACCGCACCAACAAGATCGTCACCACCCCCTGCTACATGCTCGAGTCCCGGGTCGACGAGATCGGCAACGGCGCGGAAAATCTGGTCAAGGCCGTCCTGGAGATGTGCGTGCGTTAAGGGAAAGAGATGCGATGAACGGCAACCCCCTTTAAGGGATGGCCGTCCATCGACTGTTGCGGATGCCGCTCAGACAGGCTGCAGCCCGACCATTTGCTCGATGCGCCTAGTTACCTCCGGCGTGAGCCCCACGCCGGAAGCCAACCTCGCCAAATAGGCTTTCTCCGCCGGCGTATCCACCTCGATTGCCATAAGCGAAGCGGCGTAGATCTGGGCAGCCAATTCCGGCCGGCCCCTGACCGCAGAAATCAGCTTCTCGGTTTCCGGGGGTTTCTGCATCTCCGTTAGGACATAGCGCTGATCTTCCGCATCCGCCCCGACCTCCTGCAACTTACCGGCGATGCGCTGGACCTCCTGCTTGTCGATTTGGCCGTCCGCCTTGGCCGCGTTGATCATTGCCTTGAACACGAATTCGGTTTGCTGATCCAGTTCCTGCTGGTCGGTCTCGGTTTCTGGCTCCCGGAGGCCCAGGGGCAACCGTCCGCTGCTCTGACCACTGCCTTGCAGGGCCTTGAAAGCCATCGCCCCGAGAAGAGCCATCACTCCCCCGCCCAGGGCGCCACCCACTGATTTGCCGCCACCGCCCAGAAGCGAACCGACCAAGGCCCCCAAGCCGCCGAGGGCCAGGTTTTGCCTGCCCCCCGTCGCCTGCCCGGCCTGATTCAATACATCCCCGAGCAGGCCGCCCAGACCTCCTCCGCCGCCACCGCCTTGCGCCCGGGAAAGGAGGTCACCCAGGCCGCCTCCTCCCTTCTGCCCGCCGAGCAGGCCGCCCAGGCTTTCCATAAGATTTCCGCTGCCGCCTCTGCCGCCACCCAAAGCGTTCTGCAACCGCTGATTGGATGAAGGCGCCATGCCGGATTGCACCATGGCTCCCAAGAGATCGCTGATATTCATTTACTATCCTCCTGCATTCCCAAGGTTACATTGTCCTTTCCTCAGCTGGCCCTGACCTGACGATCCGGCCATGAAAATCAATTTCCTGTACGCTTCAGCCAAGAGGGATGCGGATTTTCTGGCCGGGATAAATCAGGTTCGCGTCCTTGATGACCTCCCGGTTGGCCTCGAAAATCCTGGGATACTCGCTCCCTTTTCCGTAAAATTGCTTGGCAATGGCAGACAGGGTATCTCCCTTCTTGATGATGTAGTATTCAACCTTCTCCTGGATCGGCGGGGTCTCCAGTACATCGATTTTGACTTCGGCAACCCCCTGCACGTTGCCCGCCATGAGCACTGCCTTCTCCATGGCTTCCGCGCTGGCCGCCTGCCCTGAAAGCGAAACCACTCCCTTAGCGAAGTTGACCCCCAGGCCGGAAATGCCCGGGTTGCTCGTTTCGATGTGCTTCTTGATTTATTCAGCCGCCTCTTCTTCGCGGTTGAACACCTTCTTTCCGATCTCCTTCACAAAATCAAACAGTCCCATGATGCACTCCTATTTGTACTGTGATTATGTTGCCCCTCACTTTGCAGAGTTCCCTTGGGCAATGAAACCCTCACTCCTTACGACATACTGCCTTCTTTTTCGGCAAGAAACCGCAACCGCCTGATCCGCTCTTCCGCAGGCGGATGAGTTGAAAACAGCTTTTGCAGACCCCCGAAAAAGGGGTTCATGATGAACATATGTGAATGCGCCGGATTTCCCCGCGTCAGGGGGACCATCTGCACGCCCCGCTGCAGTTTTCCGAGAGCGCTTGCAAGCGCCAGAGGCTTCCCGCTGATTTCTGCCCCTCCCGCGTCTGCCGCATATTCCCTTGCCCGGGAAACAGCCATGCGAATCAACATGGCACCAAGAGGCGCCCCGATCAAAATAAGCATTGTTCCCAGGGGATTGCCCCGCCGATCTCGATTTCCAACCCCAAAACGAGCAAACTGTCCGAGCATGGCTATCGCCCCGGCAAATGTCGCGGCGATTGTGCCGGTGAGGATGTCGCGATGCTTCACATGTGCCAGTTCATGCGCCATCACTCCCGACAGCTCGTCATCATCAAGGATTTTCAGTATTCCCTCTGTCGCGGCAACAGCCGCATGTTCAGGATTTCGGCCGGTTGCGAAGGCATTCGGATTGCGCTCGGGAATGACGAAAACCTTCGGCATAGGCAAACCTGCATTCTGGGCCAACTGAGCAACAATGCCATACAGGCGTGGCTGATCCTCCGGGCCTACCTGCGAAGCCGCATAGCGTTTCAGGATCATTTTGTCGCTGAACCAGTATGAGAAAAAGTTCATTGCCGCGGCAACAAGAAAAGCCAGGACAGACCCCTCGCGACCCCCGACGGCTCCGCCAACAACGACAAAGAGGACGGTCAGCGAGACCATCAGGAAAAATGTGCGTGTTCTATTCATGATTCATCATCCCACTTCATTTCATGCATCCTCAATTCCTACGCAGCGTTGCGCTGCCCTCTCACCTTTGCTCCGGACCGTCATCGAGGATCCCTGAGCTTTCCTGCCCGGAGAACTTGCGGCATTTTCGGGCCACACAATTTCACTATCTTTTTTTATTATATGATCTGTTGGCATTAGGTGTCAAACAGGTCCGGGGAAAGCGACCGGAAAAAACAAATTGCCAGAAAGTATTCTTACTGGGGATGATTCGTCATCCCGGCGCCAAGGAAATTCATACTTCTTCAAAACATGCGCGGGGCAAATTCAATAAATTGTTGTCTTCTGACAGATGATCACTTTAGAGTGGAGGGAATAAGGGGATCAGGCATCATCGCCGGCTATCTCTCTGCATGGGCGCCGCACCTTGGAACACCTTCGGAAGGATTGAGACGGATGAACCGCTCTCTGCGATTTAAAACTGACGGCAGTTTCACCATTGTCCAGTTTACCGACACCCACTTCTGCAACGGCGAGAAGGAGGATGCGGATACCGCCAGCTTGATGTCGCGGGTTCTGGACGCCGAACGGCCGGATCTGGTCATCTTCACCGGGGATATTCTCGGAGGGGAGTACGCCAGCGATCCCGAGGCGGCCTGGCGCATGGCTACCGCACCCCTGGTTGCGCGCGGACTGCCATGGTGCGCTGTGTTCGGCAATCATGACGATGAATGCGGTGCGTCGCGAGAACTGCTGCTGGCCCTGCAACAACAAATTCCCGGGTGCCTCACGCGAGCGGGCCCGTCCCACCTATCGGGCCGGGGAAACTTCTTCCTCCGCATCCGCAATGCCCGGGGCAGGACAACTGCGGCTGTTCTCTGCTGTCTCGACTCCAACAGCTATGCGGATACCGGGATCGGCGGATACGGCTGGGTCAGGGAGGACCAGATCCGCTGGTTCAACCGGGCGATGCACCGCCTGAAACCGTCGCCCGGATCTGTTTCCCCGCCGATCCTGGTTTTTCTCCACATCCCTCTGCCCGAATACAATGATGTCTGGCTTCAAGGCGCCTGTCTGGGCGAAAAGAACGAGGATATTTGCTGTCCGCGCATCAACACCGGCCTGTTCGCCGCCATGCACCTTGCCGGCAGTGTCCGGGGCGTCTTTGCCGGACACGACCAT
Organism: Desulfobulbaceae bacterium; assembly: GCA_003508005.1. Classification (GTDB taxonomy): domain Bacteria; phylum Desulfobacterota; class Desulfobulbia; order Desulfobulbales; family Desulfobulbaceae; genus UBA10518. The sequence goes on along the minus strand of DNUE01000067.1, from coordinate 100,423 downwards.
ATCAACGATTTTAATGGCATCCTCCACGGCATCAGCCTGTGCTATGGCCGGGCCACCGGTTATAACACCTACGGCTTGGAACATTTCAAACGCGGTGCGCGCATCATCCGCTTGCATGAAGACGACGCGAATTTCACGACCTGGCTTCGCCTGGATGACGGAACGCTGGTTGATCGCTCAATTCCTCATGCCACCTGACGCGGCAGAGGATATTCTTTCAATTATTTGCGCAATGAGCCCGATTGCGCCGAGACAAGCTGGGCAAAAAGGCCTCCTCCCTCGGCAAGTTCGTCGAAAGTGCCGCGTTCGACAATGCGGCCCTGCTGAAACACCAGAATAAGATCAGCGTTGCGGATAGTCGCCAGGCGGTGGGCGATAATCAAGGTGGTCCGCCCCTGCATCAGGGCCTGAAAGGCCTTCTGGACCTTGGTCTCGGTGGCCGAGTCCAGGGCGCTGGTCGCCTCGTCGAGGATGAGGATCGACGGGTTTTTCAAAATGACGCGGGCAATCGCCAGCCTCTGGCGCTCGCCGCCGCTGAGCTTGGACCCCCGTTCGCCGATAATTGTCTGGTAGCCCTGCGGTTGCTGCATGATGAAGTCATGCGCCTGCGCCTGGCGGGCAGCCGCCACCATTTCTTCATCCGTGGCATCAGGTCGCCCGACCTTCAGGTTCTCCTCAATGGTGCGGAAGAAGAGCAGACTTTCCTGAAACACGACGCCGATATTGGCGCGCAGCGAATCAAGGGTCACCTGCCGGATATCGATGCCGTCGACCAGCACCTGGCCCTCCTGGGGATCATACTGCCGCAGGAGCAGGCCCATGGCGGTACTTTTTCCCGCGCCGGTCTCGCCGACCAAAGCCACAACCTTTCCCGGTTCAGCGGTGAAGCTGATCTTGTCCAGGGCCTTTTTTCCTGATTCGTAGGAAAAGACAATGTCGTTGAATTCCACCCGGCCGACCACCCTTTCCAGCGGGTATGCCCCCGGCAGGTCCTGCACCATTGAGCGGGCGTCGAGAACGTCAAAGAACATGGACAGGGACGGCGCCTGCATAAAGAGATTGTTGACAAATCCCACTACCTGGCCGAGACGACCGATAAGGTGCGTGGCAAAGCCCATGAAGGTGACGATGGAGCCTACACTGGCCTCGCCTTTCAGGTTAAGCCAGGCCCCCAGGGCAAAGATGCAGATGATGGTCATGGTTGAAGCTGCGCCGCTGAGAATGCTCACCGCGGCCCACCAGTTGAGCACCGGAAACTGCGCTTTCAACACCTTATCGATAACCCGCCGCAGTTGGCGCAATTCGGCTGCCTGGCGAACAAAGCTCTGGACCAGCAGGACGTTGCCGATGGCATCGCCCGCCTGTTCAGCCAGCTTGGTGTGCTGCGACTGAACCTCGTACTGGGCGTTGTGGGTGCGGTGCGTAACAAACGCGGTGAGCACCGTAAAAACGACGGTCAGGGCGATCAGCACTATAGCCAGCTTCCAGTTGAGAAAAAGGGTCAGGGGAAGCAGGACCAGCAGGGCGACGAAGGTGGAGAGGTGGCTGCGGAACATCGACAGCCAGAGGTTGAACAGGTCGTTGCCGCCCGAGAGCATGATGCTCAGCAGACGGCCCGAGTGCGCCTCACGATGGAAAGCCAGGTGCAGTCGAAGAACATGGGCGAAATACTGCGCCATCACCTCGAGGCGCAAGCGGTGGGCCAAGCGGTCCGCATGCAGGGAAACCAGAGCGCCTATGGCGATGCCGCCTACACCGACCAGCAGCCAGATGCCGAAAATACGGATGCCGTCATTGAGGGTGGCATCGGCCCCGCGGCTGCTTGCCTGGGTGAGCAGGTCGATGGTGCGGCCAAAAAGAATGGGTTCGATAAACGGTACCGCGGCCAGAAACAGATTGGCCAGGGTCAGGATGATTGCCCGCCCTTTCACCGGTTTGAGCAGCATCAGGACCCTGCGGTACACTCTAAGTGGTCTTAAATCGAACATAGTGTTTCTCTTTGCCAAGTTTTCTCCTGCCGATATACCGGTAAAATAAATGTAAGTATACGATCCCGAGGGAAAAGAAGTCAAACATGGGTTGGAAAGGGCACCAGCAAGTTCAGCGCAGCGGATGCCCTGGCATCGATATAAGCCTGTTGCTGACAGGCAGGGTTTCTCACGTCGCCTATCCGCTCTGGCTCCGAAGAGCCTAGAATGGATGGCGTTCACAAGGAGCCCGGATTCCCTGCCAGCCTTTTCATATACCGAAGGCGTTACGGCTGCGGGCTGGATGCAACAAGGCGGGCGAGACGAGATATTGGGCGGATTGCTGAAGGGCCGGGCGCGTGAATAGGCTTGAATTGTTGCCTCGAAAAAGGGTATACATGTTCAATGACTGGGAAAATCCAGGGTGCCGCCCTGTAACTTCTTTCACCAAGGATGATCGATAATACCCATGATCGATAACTGGCTATCAGAAATCAAGCAGCAGGCAGACCCGCGTGAACTGGGCATGATACTTGTTCACAACGGCCTGGTGAGGGCCACCTCAAAAGACGGCAAAGAGGTCAGGGGAATAATCCTTTCGACTGACAATGCCAGGCTCAAGGAACTTCTCCAAGAATACAGCGCAAAAGAAGGTATCGAGGCGGTCAGGGCCTGGATCAACGAAGGCACTCTTCAGGTCGGCGACAACATCATGCTTGTGCTGGTTGCCGGCAGATTCAGAACCGATGTACTGCCCGCGTTTGAATCTCTTATCTCCGCCATAAAAAAAGAAGTGGTGAGAGAGCAGGAATTCTAAGTATCGCGAGCCATCATCGTTCCGGCACAAGACTCCTTCTGCGCAGGTCCGGTTGCCTGCCGCAGGAGATACGCCTCATCCTGGATGGAGCGGCCTGCTTCCCCCAACCTCATCTCCTCACCGGCGCCGGCATCTCGTTCCGGTGAAAGGGCCTGTCGAGAGGAGAACGCCCTCCATCTTTGGGCTGGAGAGGCTCGAGGCGGGGGGGCCTCCTCTCAGGCGGAGGACTTTGCGGAGGCCTGGGTCGGTCGATGCGATGGTCATCATCAAACCGTTCTCCGGGTAGAGGACGATACCGATAGTCCCTATAATGATAGGATCGGTATGGCCAGCGGTAATAACTGGCGTAGGGATACCCGTAATATCCGTAATAGGAATACGGCCACCAGGAGTGACTGCTGTAGGGATACCCGTAATAGGTGTCATAGGAATACGGATACTGGGAGTAGCCGCTGTCCCTCCAGGCACAGCCTGTCTGCAGCAACAGCAACACCCCCAGCAGAGCGCTCAGCGTCAATCCTTTCATCATTACGGTTCCTGCCGTCTTCCTATCTCTGGGTTCAGAGAATTGATCCGGCGGCACAATTGCTGCAGGATGCGCCACTCAATGAATGCCGAACGGCGAGAATAACTTTCACCGGATATATTCCATTTTTTTCCTCTCACTATTTTTTAAAAATAAGCATCCATGGAGAGGGTGACAAGCTGACAGTTTGCCTTATGTCAGCTTGTCACTCATCATGCTATTTTGCATAATAGATGAGAACTCCTTCATCCAGTGGCACGCTTGCGGTATTCTGCCTGCGACCCGTAAATCGGCTTGCTGCTATCCAAAGGCTGCCTGAAGATCTTTCAACAACGCCTGCTCATTCTTGCTGACGCGTTCACCCCCAAAACCGAGGAAGCCGCCTTCTTTCGCGGCTTCAGCCACACCATTTGCAATTTTGGCCACAACGTCACGGAACGCTGCTTTTCCTCCTTTGTATGCTTGATTATCCAGCCCGCGACTCTGCAACCGTTTCAGCGTGGCGGGACAGAATCAGCTTCCTCGTGAAACCCATTACTCTTCAGAGATTTTTCCTGTTTGCATGCCCATGGACTTTCAGCGCAAAGCATATTCAAGCTCTTTTGCGCCGCTTCATTTCCCTGCAGGGCGGCTTTCGACCACCATGCAAACGCCATGACCTTGTCCTGCCCTACTCCTTGGCCGGCATAGTACATAGCGCCGAGAATAACCTGTGCATCAGCGAATCCCTGGTCGGCGGATTTCGTATACCATTTCAACGCTTCCTGGTAATTCTGCTCTACCCCCTGGCCATTTTTGTACTTTGTGCCGAGAGCATACTGCGCAGCGGCATCTCCCTGTTCCGCTTTTTGAACGAATTCATCTTCTGAATCCCTGTCTGTCAAACCGTCAATAGTATTGCTTGCATTCTTCCCCCTGGATGGATTTGTGTCCGCTTCTTCCGTGATGCCAATTTCTCGCGACACAGTATTTTGTTGGCCTTGCTTGTCGGCCACAACCGAATCTCGGCTATACGCAGCAAACGCACTGAAAAAAATAATTAATAACAATAAAATAGAATTCAATATAATATTATTCATTGTGTTTCACTCCGGGAGCCTTCCATTCGGCGAGGAAACATTTTCCTCTCCAAATCAAAAAGTATTTTTTTGCATCCATGCCGCATTCCTCCCCATCCAACTCTGGAAAAGAAGTCTTTCACCCCTCTGCAATATCGCCAAACCCATCGAAAAAATCATCCTTGACCTGAATGAATGCTTCCGGTTAGCCACGTGTGGGCCCACGAAACCCTTGTTGTCCCAAGCGCTGATTTCACCCTTCGAGGGGACGAAGACCGCATGGAGCGCATACTGATGGATCTCAGTCATTAAGGGGCCATTCGAACCTTCATCTGGAACTGCTTTGGATAGCATGATACAAGCATGCCACCAGGGCCTGATTGTATCCGTGCGAGGTCATGTTGGCGACAATGCGTCCTCTGATGGAGAAACCGAGGAGGTAGAGGTCTCCGATCATGTCCAATATCTTGTGGCGCACGAATTCGTCGGGATAACGGAGTTCCGTATTGATGACCTTGCCTTCGTACATGATGATATGGGAATGGAGATACCCACCACCGACCTTTCCAAGCTTCTGGGCCATTTCGATATTCTCAAAGGTGTTGAATGATCGAGCCGGGGCTATCTCCTTTGCAAAAGATCCTTTTTCAGGATTGAAGGTGAGAATCTGCTCACCTATGGGTGGAGCGTAGTCAACCCTCATCGATATTTCGAACCCTGCAAAAGGCTCCGCATAAAGATACTTTTCATGCCTTCCCTCGTTTCCCACTCCGAGCTTCTGGCGGATGACCGCAACCCTGGTGAAAGCTGGCTGTTCCTCTATTCCTGCCTGGGCGATCAGGTCGCAGAAGTCCTTGGCGGAACCGTCTGTGTTCGGAATCTCGTCGTCGACCTTTATGAGCACGTTGGTTATGCCGTACATGGAAAAAACTGCCATCAGGTGTTCAACAGTGCGCACCTGTTGCCTGCCGTTGTCCAGAGTGGTGGAGTTGGCAGAGAAGGTCTTCGATGAAACTGGTTGCGAAATATTTCCTAAGGAGGTGATATGCCCACGGATGGTTTGACCATCGAGAGTTTGAAAGACGATCCCTTCATTTATTCCCAGGGGGCTCAGGATGATACCTGTTTTCCGTCCGCTCAAAAGCCCTACACCGTTAAAGACCACATTCTCTCTGAGGGTACGTTGAGGTTCGGGGGAATCCACCACCTCAACCATGCCGGGAGGCATCAACAGGTCGGCACTGACGATCTCAAGTCCCGTATCCGAAGGCAGGGTCTTGCCGTTCCTGGAAGGTCGATGCTTAAGGGCAGATTTCACCTTGTCGAGTAAAACCTCCAGATGCAGCGGTTTTTCCATAAAATCGTAGGCACCGGCCTTTAAGGAGGATACCGCCGCCTCGATGCTGGCATGTCCGCTCATCATGATGATAGGAAGTGCGGGGAATCGGTCATGTAAGCGTTTCAGAAGTTGCAAGCCGTCTATGCCTGGAAGCCAGATATCAAGCATAACGAGAGAGGGCTCCATAGTATCGAGCCTCTGCCAGAAGCTCTCCGCATCAGGAAATACGATGGCCTGATATCCCTCGTCCTTCAGGATACTCGCTACTGTCGAACAGATAAAAGGTTGATCATCTACTATACAAATAGGGTTCATGACACTCTTGCCCAAAAAAAGTTGTAAAATAAGAGACACGCAAAAAGAGCCTCTTGCAAAATGATGCGAGTACTACCTGTAAATTTTTTTTAATACATCATATTGAAATAATAGAAGTTAATTTTGTGTTTCCTGATATTTTTTCATGCACCCGCAAAGCATTATCAAAAGAAACGCCATGATGTACACCCATAAGATATCATGGTTGATGAGTCGTGTCCAAAGAAGTCTGTTTCCCCACCTGAACCAATGTTTGCCAAAATCGCTTGCCTTGCGAGAGGAACGCCTGGTGTCGATTCTGAAAATTGTCCAGAGGGAGCTACATGTGCCAAGATGGCAATGCGGAAAGTCAATCTTGACTTTGAGAGGCGGGCATATCACGTCAAGGAAAGCTACAAGGTGAAAAATTTCACAAGACCGAAGACAGATGAGTATCGATGGGTCGACCTTCCCGGCTTTCAACTGGATTGATTCAAAAACTATTTAATATCATTGAAAAAATTGAAACATCGAAAGGGGGTTCCAGGGGAACTTGACCTACTGTTTGTCGATCCTGAAGAAGGTTACAGGTGGCCATTCAGCCAAAGGAAGATACAGGCCTTCCTGCGGCGCCTGTGCAAGAAAAGAAATATGAGCCAGAGAAGCCCGCATGATCTCAGGCACACGTACCCCTCAATTTTGCTCATGGCCCATATCAGTCCGGCATATGTACAGAAGCAACTTGGTCACAGTTCCATCAACATCACGGTCGATGTGTACGGCCACTGGATCCCTGGAGAAGGTCGTCAGGGGCTTGAACAGGTATCCCCTGGACGAAATCGTGACGAAAACTGCATATTATTGCATATGCGCAAACAGAAAAGCGAGTAACCCATCAGAATCACTCGCTTTTATAGATGCATGGTGCCGAAGGCGAGACTCGAACTCGCANNCACTACCCCCTCAAGATAGCGTGTCTACCAATTCCACCACTTCGGCAGGTCTTATTGCTTCTGCTCCGGTTTCTGTTCGACGGGCATCTGCTGCGGCGCCGCCGCTGCCGGCTCTTCCTTTTCCTCCGGCGCCGGGATGGTCACGGGCGCGGTTGGAACAGCCTGCTGCTCAACCGGGGCCTGCACCTTCACATCCTCCATGACCGTGCCGGTGCTCTGGTTGGCCGATATGTAGGCGAGGGTAATGGATGTCCCCATGAACACGATGGCTGCCAGAGTCGTAATCTTGTTGAGCAGCGGAACCGGACCCTCGGTGCCGAACAGGGTCTGGCTGGAACCGCCGAACGTAGCGCCCATGTCCGCTCCCTTGCCGTGCTGCAGGAGCACGATGGCAATCAGAAAGAGACAGACAATGACGTGAATGATAATAAGTAAAGTTGTCATGTGCAAAAATGAACAATCCGGTCAAACGACTCGGATTGCAATGCTGCGCCGCCCACCAGCGCTCCATCTATATCGGGCTCGGCCATCAGGCTGTCAATATTCTCGGGCTTAACCGAACCACCATACAGTATCCTGATAGCCTCGGCAAGATTTTTCTCGTAGGCTCCGGCCAGGACCTCCCGAATGAACGCATGGGCCTCCTGTGCCTGCTCCCTGGTCGCGGTTCTGCCTGTGCCGATCGCCCAGACAGGCTCATAGGCAATCACGACCCGGCAGGCCGCATCGAAACTGACATTCGCCAGCCCCTGCCGGACCTGCTCCTCCAGCACCCTAAAGGTCTTGCCCTCTTCCCGTTCGGCCAAGGTTTCGCCGACGCAGAGAACCGGCACCAGATCAAACTGCAGCGCACCGCGCAGCCGCCTGTTGACCAGCTGGTTGCTTTCGCCAAAAATTTGACGCCGTTCGGAATGGCCGACAATGGCCATGGCCGCTCCGGCGTCCTTGAGCATGACCGGGGATACCTCGCCGGTAAACGCCCCCTCCTTCTCCCAGGCGACGTTCTGCCCGGCCACCAGCACGGGCGTGTTGCGCACCGCCGCTGCCACCGCAGCCAGCGCGGTAAAGGGTGGGGCGATCATCACCTCCCGGTCGTTCATCCCCCAGCAGGAGGCAGATACGGCGGTTGCCAGCCGGACCGCTTCGTCCACGGTAAGATGCATCTTCCAGTTCCCAGCGATCAGCGGCCTTCTGCCCATCCGATACCCCCTTGGTCAGTTGATTAGAACGATCAGCGCTTTACCCCTCAATATCAATCAAGAGAGGCCACCCCCGGCAGGATCTTGCCTTCCATGAGTTCCAGAAAGGCGCCGCCGCCGGTGGACATGTAGGAAATGTTGTCCGACTCGCCGGATTTTTTGATCGCCGCATTGGAATCGCCGCCGCCGGTAATGCTCAGGGCGTGCGCGCTGGCCACCACGTGCGCCAGGGCCATGGTGCCGCGGGCAAAGGCATCCATCTCAAAGGCTCCCATGGGACCGTTCCAGACAATGGTCTTGGCATCGGCCAGGGCCTCGGTGAAAAGCGTCACCGAAGCCGGACCGATATCCAGGGCCATCCAGCCAGGAGGGATGTCCTGCACGGTCACCTGCTTGCACACCGCATCCGCGGCAAAGCGGTCCGCCGCGATCACATCCACCGGCAGGTAGACCTTTACCCCTTTCTCCCTTGCCCGGGCAAGCATCTGCCGGGCTGCGTCCAGCAGGTCATCCTCTACCTTGGAGGCACCCAGATCAAAACCCTGGCTCTTCAGGAAGGTGTTGGCCATGGCCCCGCCGATGAGCAGCCGGTCCACCTTGTCCAGCATATTCTCCAGGGCACCGAGCTTGCTGGACACCTTGGCCCCTCCGACAATGGCCACCAGGGGCCGGACCGGCTCGGCCAGGGAGCGGCGAAAATAGTCCATTTCCTTCTGCAGCAGGATGCCGGCCGCCTTCCTGCCGGCAAAATGGGCGGTCACCGCGGACACCGAGGCATGGGCGCGATGGGAGACGGCAAAGGCATCGTTGACATAGACCTCGGCCAGGGCGGCGAGCTGCCGGGCAAACTCCGGATCATTGGCCTCCTCGCCGGGATGATAGCGGAGGTTTTCCAGGAGCACGACCTCGCCGTCTTGCATGGCACCGACCACCGCCTCGGCCTGTGGCCCGATGCAGTCAGGCGCCAGTTTGACCGGCTGCTGGAGCAAAGCCGACAGGACCGCGGCTGCCGGGGCCAGGGAGGCGGAAGCCACCCGTTTCCCCTTGGGCTTTCCAAGGTGCGAGCAGAGGATCAGCCTGGCCTTCTGGCCCAGAGCATATTGCAAGGTCGGCAGGGCCATCTTGATCCTGATGTCGTCGGTAATTGCACCGGTTTCGTCCAGGGGCACGTTAAAATCAACCCGGATCAAGACCCTTTTTCCGGCCAGTGCCAATTCACGGATTGTCTTCATGGGCTTCTCCTGAATCGATTCTTTATCCTCTTATACCATGGGCTCGGCCACCGACGCGGTCAGGTCGCCGAGCATGTTGGTGTAGCTGCCGAGTTCGTTGTCGTACCAGCCGTAGATTACCGCCTGGGTAACCGGGACCTGCAGAACCGGAGGCACCTGGCCGCGCTCGAACGTGAAGTCCTTCACCTTCTCCAGGTTGACGCTGATGGAGGCTGTGCGGGTGTGGGTTTCCGTGGACTCGATCACCGCGGCGGCAGCCGGTATGCCGAGGATATCCGAGGAGACGTTCTGCTCTTCGGAAAATTCGAGATAGGGGGAGGTCGCCGCGTAATCCCGGTAAATGGAGTTGATCAGGTCCCGCTTGATCGGGTTCTCAAGATCATCCTGCAGGTTGAGCACCAGCACGATGAGCGAGCCGGAGGAGGTGGGTATGCGCACGGATTCCGCGATGAAGCCGATAGATTTCATCTCCGGGATGACCAGACTGAGGGCCTTTGCCGCGCCGGTGGTCGTCAAAATGATGTTGTTGAGAATGGAGCGGTTCTTACGCAGGTCCGTTGCCCCGGCACCGGGCAGCCGGTCCAGGACCTGCTGGGTGCCGGTGGCTGCATGGACGGTGACCATGGAGGCGGAAAGCAGCCGGCTGGCGCCGAAATGATCAAGCAGGGGCTTGATCATGTAGGAGAGGCAGGTGGTGGTGCAGGAAGCAGCAGAAAGCACGCTGTGCCGGCGCGGGTCATAGTCGTCGTCATTGATGCCCATGACGGTGGTCAAAGCGTCCCCGGGCATGTCGATGCCCTTGGCCTTGATCTTGAAGGGTGCGGACAGGATCACCTTTTCAGCGCCGGCCTGCAGATGCCCCCGGATCGAGCCCTTGGGGTCATCGGCATCGGCAGTGGGGTCCTTGAACACGCCGGTGGTATCCACCACCAGGCGCACGCCGTTGTCCTGCCACTTGATGTCCTTGGGGTTTCTCGCTTCGCGCAGGATGGTGACCGGCACCCCGTTGACCACCATGCTCCCGGTGTCTTCCCGCAGTTCCTCGATGACCCGGCCCCCTTTGTGCCCGTGCAGATACAGGGACAGGCGGCCGTAGGTGGAGTCCTTCTCAATGGCGGCGGCAATGTCGGGCAGCCCCCCGCCCACCTGGCGGCCAAGGTTCACCACGACTTCGGAAAAAAATTGACGGGATACATGATGCCACAGAGAAAGCTTGCCGATTCTGCCGAGGCCATTGATTCCGAGTTTCATAGTTCTGCATCTCCTTTCCGGTTTGAATCATGACTCGCCCCGCACCAGAACCACCGTCGAGGCCGGTAACTAGGGTATTTTAAAAATTTTAAAACACGCGCGGCTCTAGCGCAATTTTTTTGTGCAGCAAAACCATTTATTCCGGAAGGATGTGAACCGGCAAAGTCCGGATAGACATTTCCGGAATCAAGAACTAGTATAGACGATAATGCGGCTTGCCGAAAGACCAATCCTGTGGCTCCCGGCTGTTCTTTTTCGATGCATCCCGGGGCCGTTTTGATCCAGTTGGGCATTCATGATTCTGACCGCCCCCACCAAAACCGGGACCCTCCTGCAGCGGTACAAACGCTTCCTGGCCGACGTCCGCCTGGAGGACGGCACGACCCTGACCGTTCACTGTCCCAATTCCGGGTCCATGCTGGGCTGCTCCACCCCCGGCAGCCCGGTCCTCATCTCCTGTTCAGCCAATCGACGCCGCAAATACCCCTGGACCCTCGAAATGATAAGGGAAAACAACACCTGGATCGGGGTGAACACCGCCCTGACCAACACTCTGGTCCGGGAGGCCATCGACAACCGGACCATTGCCGACTTTGGGATAATTGACGAGATTGTCCCGGAAATAAGGGTTTCAAAAGAGAGCCGGCTGGATTTTCTCCTCCGGACCCCGGGCCAGGACATCTATCTGGAGGTCAAAAACTGTTCCCTGGCGAAGGACGGGGTAGCCCTGTTCCCGGATGCAGTGACCGCCCGGGGCACCCGGCATCTCCTGGAATTTGAAAAGCTGCTTGCTGATGGCAGGGGGGCGGCGCTGATCTTTTGCGTGCAACGCGCGGATGCAGAGCTATTCCGTCCTGCGGCGAGCATCGATCCGGTGTATGCAGAGACCTTTGCCCGGGTCCACAGCCATGGCCTGACCGTCCTGGCCTACCAGGCCGAGGTGCGGCCCGGGATTATCCGCATCGCCAGAAGACTCCCGGTTTGTGCCGGGTGAAACAGCAATGAGCCGGGAGGGCAATGATGGGCGCCCAGCAGAGAGAAGCGGTAATCCTGTTCAGCGGCGGGCTTGACTCCAGCACGGTGCTCGCCATCGCCCAGGCTGAAGGCTATTCATGCTCCTGCCTGAGCTTCCGTTACGGGCAGCGCCAGGAGATCGAACTGCAGAAGGCGCGAATCATCTGCGAGAGAGCGGGGGTGCGCCGGCACCTGATTCTCCGCCTTGACCTGGGCGCCATAGGCGGCTCCGCCCTCACCGCCGATATCGCCGTACCCAAGGACCGCTCGCCCGACGCGATGAAGGACGAAATCCCTGTAACCTACGTGCCCGCGCGCAACATCATCTTTCTTGCGCATGCCCTGGCCTGGGGGGAGGTGATCGGCGCTGCCGATATTTTTCTCGGGATCAACGCCATCGATTACAGCGGCTACCCGGACTGCCGCCCCGATTTCCTCGCCGCCTTTGAAAAAATGGCCAATCTCGGGACCAGAATGGGCTGCACGGAAAGGCCCTTTACCCTGCACGCCCCGCTCCTGCACTTGCGCAAAAGCGAGATTATCGGCCGGGGCCTGGCCCTCGGGGTGGATTATTCCCTGACCCACAGCTGCTATGACCCTCTGGGCGAACTGGCCTGCGGCCGCTGTGATGCCTGCCTGCTGCGGCTGCAGGGTTTCGCCGAAGCGGGATATCCCGATCCGGTACGCTACGCTGGGTCGGAAAAAGTTAAGGAGTAAGCTCAAACATCAGGCGACCGGCCACCATGGTCATGACCGCCCGGCCCTGCATGCTCCAGCCGAGAAAAGGCGAATTCTTGCTCTTGGACACCACGGACTCCAGGGTATAAACAAAGTTCTGGTCAGGATTGATCACTGTCAGGTCGGCGGTCGTGCCGGCGCCAAGAGTACCACCGGGAACACCAAGAATCCGGGCCGGGTTGACAGAAAGCAACTCGACAAACCTGCGGGCGTCAATCACCCCCTCGCGCACCAGGGCCAGGGCCAGGGGTACTGCCGTTTCCAGGCCGATGATCCCGTAGGCGGCCAGGTCAAACTCCAACTCCTTTTCCAGAGAAGAATGGGGGGCATGATCCGTGGCAATCGCGTCAAAGGTTCCGTCCGCCAATCCCTGCCGGATAGCCAGGCGGTCCGCTTCAGTCCGCAGGGGTGGATTCATCTTCGCATTGGTATTGTATCCCTGCACCGCTTCTTCGGTCAGGGTAAAATAATGAGGGGTTGTTTCCGCCGTCACCCTGACACCCCGGGCCTTGGCGGTGCGGATCAGGTCCGTCGCCATAGCCGTGCTGATATGGGCGATATGCACCGGCCTGCCGGTATATTCGGCCAGGGCAATCTCGCGATAGACCATGATCGCCTCTGCCGCCGCAGGGATGCCCATGAGTCCCAGGCGGGTGGCCATCTGCCCCTCGTTCATCACCCCATGCCGGGAGAGGGCAATTTCCTCGCTGTGGGAAATCACCGCGAGGTTGTGGTCGCCTGCATACTCCAGGGCCCGGCGCATCAGCTGGCTGTCGCGGACCGGCATGCCGTCATCGGAAACGGCGACCACGCCGGCATCCTTCATTTCGCCGTACTCAGCCAGCTCTTCGCCCCGGCTCCCCTTGCTGATCGCCCCCACCGGATAGACCCGGGCATACCCCTGCCGGGCCCGCTCCAGAATCAGAGCGGTGACCGCCATGCAGTCATTGACCGGCTGGGTATTGGGCATGCAGGCGACCGCCGTAAACCCTCCAGCCGCGGCGGCCCTGGTGCCGCTGACGATATCTTCCTTGTACTCCTGACCTGGTTCGCGCAGATGGACATGCATATCGACCAGACCGGGCACGAGCCAGCAGCCGCCTGCATCGACCCGGCGGGCATCGGCGGGGACCGGGGTCCCTGCCGCGGCAAACAGCCCGTCTACGACCAGAAGACTCCTCTCCTGGTCAGTGCCATTTTGGGGGTCGATGATCCGCCCGCCCTCGAACAGCCAGCTTTTCGTCATTGATTCAGCCTGTTGTCCATTTTCAGGAATTGCCCATAACCAGATAAAGCAGGGCCATGCGCACCGCCACCCCGTTGGTCACCTGGTCGAGAATGACTGACCTGGGGCCGTCCGCAACGTCCGTCATAAGCTCAACCCCGCGATTGATCGGGCCAGGGTGCATGACAATGGCATCCGGCTTGGCCCGGTCCAGAACCTGCCTGCTTACCCCGTACTTTTGGGCATACTCGCGCAGAGACGGAAGCAGCGGGTCGCTCTGCCGTTCTTTCTGGATACGCAGGGTCATGACCACATCCGCATCGGTTATCGCCTCGTCCAGGGAAGAGCAGACCGTTGCGCCCAGCACGGCAAGACCCCTGGGGATCAGGGTCGCCGGGCCGTAGACATAGACCCTGGCGCCCATCTTGGTGAAGCCGAGGATATCGGAATGGGCCACTCTGCTGTGGAGAATATCGCCGATGATCGCCACCTTCAAATCCGCGAGGCGTCCTTTGTGCTCCTGCACGGTCATCATATCGAGCAGGCCCTGGGAAGGATGCTCATGGGTCCCGTCCCCGGCATTGATCACCGAAGCGCCGATGTAGCGGGTCAGCAGTTCAGAAGCGCCCGAGAAGGAATGGCGCATGATGATGATGTCCGGATTCATGGCCGCGATGTTGCGGGCCGTATCGATGAGGGTTTCCCCCTTGGTGGCACTGCTGGCCGAGGCGGTAATCGTAAAGGTATCTGCGCTCATCCGCTTGGCGGCAATGTCAAAGGAGAGGCGGGTCCGGGTACTGGGTTCGAAAAAAAGGTTGACGATGGTATGGCCGCGCAAGGTTGGAACCTTCTTGATCGTTCTGGTCGAGATCTCCTTGAAGGAATCGGCGGTCCGTAAAATATACGCAATATCTTCGGGAGAGAGGTGATGGATGCCCAGGATATGCTTCTGTGTAAAATGGTATCCTGCGGTCATTGCGTCCCCGGTACTCAATGGATGATATCCCCGAACCTGCCCCAGCGAATCGATTGCAGACGCCCAAGAGAAAAGAGCGGCTGCTCCACATCCCACGACCAGTAAATGACCATGGCTCTGCCGAGAATGGCCTTTTGATCGACAAATCCCCAGAAACGGCTGTCAAAACTGTTGTCCCTGTTGTCGCCCATGACAAAGACCTTGCCCTGCGGCACCACGACCGGACCAAAATTGTCCCGGGGCGAGGCAGCCCGTTCCACAACGGTTCTGTCCATGTGCACGCCGTATCTGTCTTCAAAAGGCTTCCCGTTCACAAACAGGACCTTGTCGCGGCTTTCGATGGTGTCCCCACCGACGCCGATGACCCGCTTAATATAGTCAAGCTTAGGGTCCTGGGGGTATCTGAACACAATCACATCATTGCGCCCCGGTTTGCTGACCGGGATGAGGACTGTGCCGGCAAACGGCACCCTGACTCCATAGCTGAACTTGTTGACCAGAAGATGATCACCGATCAACAGGGTCGGCAGCATGGACCCGGAAGGAATTTTAAAGGCCTGAACAACAAAGGTCCGAATAAAAAAAGCCAGAATAAGGGCAATAATAATGGCTTCTGTATAGTCTCGGAGGGTGGATTTAGTGGTTGCCGGATGTGATTCTGACACGCTGACGGTTCCTGAAAAGGGGATTTCAACTTGCACTGACCATCTAAAAACTACTTGAAAGTAAAAGAAAATTCAAGCGGCATTTCTTCATACCAAAATTCAAAAAACACACAAAATGAGCTATTTTAAAGAGATAGAGCACAATATGTTGTGCAAACAGGAACGTTCAGGACGTTTTATCTCATTGATAATATAACAAAATGACATGAAAAAATTTTTGATTTTCTTGACAAAGCTTTTATTTTATGCCCTTAATATAAGAACGAAGAAAAATTTTTGTACTTTTCTCCCCGTTAACGTACAATATTTTTTATATACGGGTTGAATAGAGACAAAGGGTAGAGACCACTTCATGGCAAAAAAAGAGAAACTCCTCGTTGGTGTAGACATCGGTTCCCATGCGGTAAAAGTTTGCCAGCTGCAGAAGGTCAAGGACAATTATGAACTGTTGACCCTCGGCAGTGCTACCTTACCGCCTGGTTCTGTCGAAGACGGTGTACTCCAGCAGCCTGACCAGGTCGGCCAGGTTATCACCAAGCTTTTCAAGAATCTCAAACTCAGCAAAAACACCAAGGTTGCCATATCCATCTCAGGCTATTCCGTCATTGTCAAGAAGGTAAAGCTTGATGTTATGGAAGAAAAGCAACTGGAGAAATACCTCAAGAATGAGGCTGAGCAGTATATTCCCTTTGACATAGCAGATGTCTATCTTGATTTCCAGGACCTCAAAACGAACAAGGAAGAGTTCGACCAGACCGATATCATGCTTGTTGCAGCAAAAAAAGAAGTGATAGACGGCTATCTCAATATGCTGCGCAGCATCAAACTCCAGCCGTTGCTGGTAGATGTCGATGGCTTTGCCCTGGAAAACATCTGGAGCACCGTTGACAAGCAGCACGACAATATTGCCCTGATCGATATTGGTGCGGGAAAAATGAACATCAACATCATTATCAAGGGCACCTCGGTACTTGCCAGGGATATCAATGTTGGCAGCCAGCAACTTACTGATCGCATCGCCACTACCCTCGGAGTTGACCAGGAAGAGGCCGAAAAATTGAAGCTCGGCCTCATTTCCGCTGGAGAGCGTCAGAAAGACCTGGAAGAAATTTTCAACTCGGTTTGCACCAACTGGGTTTTTGAAATTCAAAAAGCGATCGACCTGTACAGGTCAAAAAACGCAGACAGGCCCTTGGCAAAAATTGTCCTGAGCGGAGGCGGCTCCAAAGTTCACGGCATAGCAGAATATATCAGCAGGGAAGCGAAACTCGAAGTGATCCGTTTCAACCCTTTTGCCGGGATGAAAATCAACGAAAAGAAAATCGACCGGAATTATATTGACGCCATCGGCCCGGAAATGGCAATTGCCGCTGGCTTGGCTATCCGACCGTCTGAGATTTAAACGCTATGGTATACATCAATCTATTACCGATTCGTGAGATAAAAAGGCGCGCCAGGGCTGTGCAGCAGCTCGTGGTCTTTGCCATCTGCTTTGCCGCGGTACTGGCAATGCTCGGAATGGTCGGATTTTATCAGGCCAGCATCGCTTCCCAACTGCAGAAGGACATTACCAGCCTGCAAGCGGAGAAAAAGCGCTACAATGACATACTTGCTCAAATCCAAAAGCTGGAAGCAGACAAAAAATTAATTGAAAGCAAAATTGCGGTCATCAAGGAACTGAAAAAAACCTCAGGCCTGACGGTCCGCGTTCTTGACGAGGTGGCCAATCTCACCCCGACAAAACGAATCTGGCTTACCACGCTGAACCAGTCAGGATCCAGCCTCCAGTTAAACGGGATGGCCCTGGACAATCAGACCCTTGCCGGGTACATGGATGCGTTGAAATCCTCCGAATATATTGAGGAGGTAAATCTTGTTAGCAGCTCACAGCAGCAGTTTGCCGGCAGCAATTTGAAATCATTTGCACTGACCTGCACCGTAACCATTCCGGGGGCAAACGCTCCCGAAGCAGCCACGGCAACAAACCCGAAATAAAGGCTAACGTGTATGGCTTCTGAGAAAAAAACACCCAAAAAGGCGCAAAATCTCAACGCCTTTATCGATACAAAATATATCCCGCTCGACAATAAGATAAAAATTGTCATTGCCCTTGTTCTGATCATTGTTCCTATCGTCCTGTTTTATTTCCTCCTTTACTCGCCCAATGTCAAGAAGATACAAGGACTGACAACTCAAAAAACCAACCTGATTGCGGAAATCGAAAAGGCCAAAAAAGCTGCCGCCGAACTGGAAAATGTCAAAGCATCCATTGCTGAGATAGAGGCGCTGTTTAAAGAAACAGCCACCCTCCTCCCCAAGGACAAGGAAATTCCAGACTTGCTCCGTGGCATCTCAGACCTTGGCAAGGGCGCTGGCCTTGATTTTCTCTCCTTCAAACCAGGTCCTGAGGCGCCGAAGGATTTTTACGCCGAAATCCCGATCGATATACAGATTGATGGACCTTACCACAATATGGGCTATTTTCTCGATCAAGTCAGCAAATTGGAGCGAATCGTCACCGTTGACAACATTCAGATGGGAGGGGGGAAAAAGGAAGGGGCAGAAATGTTGCTGAAATCGACTTGCCGCCTTAAAACATACCGGTTTACAGGTATACAAACAGCTCAACCTGAAGTTAAAGGTAAAGCTAAACCTCAACCCAAAAAATAACGCCATCGTATCAATGAGTAAAAAAGCAATAACAATCCAAGAGTATACTTGAGATGCATAGCACAGCAGCTTCCACGCCACTCACAAGAATTCTATTCTGTCTTGTGACCTCCTGTTTCCTGACGTCCAATGTGTTTGCCAGCGTTCCAGCAGACGGGCAACCGCAGAAGCCGGAAAATGCCGCAAACGAACAACAGGCGCCAGCACCCGTTGCCGAATCGTTTAAATATGAACTCACCGGCAGGCCTGATCCCTTTGTTCCCTTCATAGAACCCCAGGTTGCCACCAAATTTGATCCCAATGAAATTGTTGAAGAGGATATTGTCCTCACCGGCATGCAGTTGTTCGAGCCTGGCCAGTTAAAACTGGTTGCAGTTTTATTTGCCACTGACAAGAGAATTGCCATGGTCGAGGACGTCACCGGCAAGGGCTATGTGATCAATGAGGGCGTCCTTATCGGCAGGCACGGTGAAGTCAGCGAGATAGCCACAGACCAGGTAATCATCACCGAAAAAACACAAACCAGAGCAGGAAAAGAAATTATAAACACTGTTGTCATGCGCTTGAATAAAGAGGGAGACAAGTAGATCATGTTGCACATATCACGCTGGAAAAGGAAACCTGGTTTCCTGCAAGCCCATCACTACCTTGCAGCACTTTTCATTGTTTTGGCCAATGTGTTTGTTGCACTGCAGGCCAATGCCGCAAATACAATTAACGCGATAACCGTCCAACCGTCGGGCTCGACCCATGTCATTCGTATTCAGGCTGCCTCGGAACCGGCCTATACGGTCTATGAACTTTTCAAGCCTTCCCGGATTGTCGTGGATATCGCGGATGCTTCTGTTGCCGACAAGAATAAACTGAATCTGCAAGGCGATCTGCCCTATACCCTTGCCGCAAGCACGGTATCCGACTCTGACCCGGCCCTGACCCGACTGGAGTTTACCTTCACCAGGGAATATGCCGGCTACGAGGTCAAAACAAGCAACAACGAAATTGTCTTGACCGTGGATATCGGAGGAAATATTTCCGCACAAAAAGCACCGGATACAGGCAAGGAAAAAGCTTCCCAGGCCGGCGAGGGCGCGGGATCCGATCAAATCAACGCCCTGATTACCCAGAAGCAAAGCCTGGAGAGCCAGTTGCCGCAGGTTGACATTACTCCTGCCGGTGTAAGTCAACCAATTCCAAATGAAACAAAGACTGGCACGAAAACTTTTACCTTTGGGGCGTATGAAAGGGAGCGCATAACCGTTGACTTCTATAAAATTGACCTGCACAACGTATTTCGCCTTTTCCAACAAATAAGCGGACAGAACATTATTGTAGATGAGGCAGTAAAAGGATCATTGACTCTGTCCCTCAATGACGTGCCTTGGGATTTTGCGTTAGATATTATTGTAAATCTTAAGGATTTAATCAAGGAAGAACGATTTAACACCATTGTCATTCTACCAAAAAGCAAGGAATTTATTTGGCCAGAGCGAGCGACAGATACCCTTTCGGTTTCAATAAATGAAAAGGTTATTGATCAAGAAAATTTAGTCATTAAAAAAAGGGCTGAATTAGCACCTGGGAATCCTGAAGCCCTAGAACAAATTAAAATTGGCCAATTATTTGAAAACAAGGGAGATTACGAAGAAGCAATAAAAGCATATTCAAATGCTTTTTCAAAATGGTCCGACAATGATCGGTTGGCCAACAAAATCGCCTCGCTGTATCTGGTCTTCCTGCGGCAGAACGCCAAGGCCGTCTATTATGCCAAGCAAGCGCTGCAGGTGAACAGCAATAACAGCAGTGCCTCGCTCAATGCGGCGATCGCACTGGCAAACATGCACGAAAATAAGGAGGCTCAGCAGTATTTTGCTCAGAGCGTCAGTATGGACAAGCCCACCTGGGAAGCCCTGCTCAGTTATGCCGTGTTCAGCGAGGAGCAGAAACTCTATGATGGTGCAATCACCCTCCTCGACAAGGCTGAAAACCTATATGGCCAGAACGTTGACTCCATGATCGCCTATGCCCGCATTCTCGACAAGAAGGGGGATCATGCGGCGGCAACTGAAAAATACAAGGCAATTCTGTTATCCGGTTACCAGATTCCGCCAGATCTCAAAAAGTACATTAACAGCCGAATCGCGCTCAACTAGTCTAAGTAACAGCATTAACTGCATCAAGAGCAAATGACAGAGGTACACTCTATGAAACGAAATAATTCCCGACAAACACTTTGCCTTCTTGTCTTCCTCCTGATATTCCTTGCGTCCTGTGTCAAGCAGGAGGTAGCACCCCCTGCAAATGACGCCAAGGCTCCCGCGGAAGAGGTTTTAATGGAAGCAAAGCAATCACCAGCTCAGCCGACTGAGGCCACCCAGTTGCCGGTGCGCTATCAAAGCGCCTCCTACTTCACCCAAGATGAGAAGTCCTCGGATATTACTGGCAATGCCACTGAGGAATATGAACTCAAGGTAGGTGCAGATATTTTTACACAAAATAAACCGCAAACCCTGTTTGATGTAATGAATGTTCTGGCTGATTTGAAAGGCATGAATCTTTCATGGGCCACCGATGTTGACCAGAATTTGCCCGTGTATGTAAAAATTAATGCGGAAGACAGTTATTTCGGCTCAATTGATAATTTATTGAAACAAGTTGATTTATTCAGAACTGTTGAAGGAAGAACGATAAATATTCATAATAAACAAACTAAAGAATTTTTTATATCACTACCCTTCACAAAAGGTACATATAATAGTGATATTGGTGGAAATTTCCTTTCCGCGCAAAAAGGGGGGGGGGGCACTTCAGGATTAGTACAAGTAACGAGTATGGGTAATGAATTTGATATTTGGACAAGCATAGAACAAAATTTAAAGGTTATTTTAAACATTTCCGAGGCAAGTGAAGCGTATGTTTTCGAGAGGGAAGCGAATCTTGCTGTTGCAGGTAGCAGTTCAACAACTGGAGTAGCTGGCAATACAATTTTTTTAGCAGAAAATGCTGAGGCTGCAAATACAGCAAAAGGTTCATCAGTATCCAAAGGCACTGCTGCGGATGATTCAAAAAGCGTTTCAAAAACAATTAAAACACTTCGACAAACTTCACCTCAAGGTGATTTTTTTATTATTGATAAAAGCGTAGGCCTTATAACTATAACGGCAAAGCCATCCCTTTTAGATCAAGTAGGTCGTTATCTTGATAATCTTAAAAAGGAACTTTACCGACAAGTTATAATTGAAGCAAAAATCATTGAGGTATACTTAGAAGATTCATCGAAAGTTGGCCTTGATTGGTCGTCGGTATTAAAGGACTTTAACCTTCAGGGTATAGTTGAATTTGGAACGGGAGGTTTGGTGGGTCAAGTTTATCCTTGGAACCCACCAGATGACCCCAAGAGCACTTCAACTTATCCCACCGAATATCCTCATAGTTTTGTTTCCAAGATATCTATGGGAGCCAAAACGTTCAGTGTATTACTAAATGCTTTGAATGAGCAAGGTGACGCTAAAGTTCTTTCCAATCCTAAATTGACAGTACTTAACGGACAAGCAGCCATTCTGAGTGTTGGGAAAAATTCAAGTTATATTTCTGAAGTTTCTTCTGATGTTGATGGCAATACAGGTACTATTACCTATACAGCTGAGACTGATAATGTAGTAGAAGGGATAGCACTAGGGATAATGGCATCTATTGTTGGAAATGAATCTGTAATATTACAATTGTCTCCAGTTACAACAGATTTAGTTAATGACACAATTGAATACCGAGATTTTGGCGTAGGCTTATCAGTTGGCTTACCACAAGTACAAGTAAGAGAGATGAGCACCACAGTCCAGATCAAAAACGGTGAAATGCTGATCATTGGCGGCCTGATTGATTCTGTTGAAACTAAATCGGGAAAATTTGCTCCTGTTGTAGGCGATATACCAATTATCCGCTATCTTTTTGGAGTCGAAGAGAATTCAACTAAAAGAAGGGAACTTGTAATTCTGCTCTCACCCCAAATCATCTAACATGAATCCCGGTGCTCAATACATCCAGACAAAACAGGAGAAGAAGTATGAATTACTGTCGCTATCTGCTTTACGGAGTTCTGGCCCTTCTCATCGGCGGCTGCGGACAGACCGTGAAAGAATCGCTGAAGGTCCCGTCACCAGCAAAAAGCGCGGCGGGTGCCGACAAATCGGTCGTCATCCTCCCCTTTGCGGATTACTCCTATGCCGATGACCTGGAAACAGCGTACCGGCGAAACCTGTACATCACCGAAAACCTCACCGATCAGTTGGTAGCGAACAGTTTTCACGTTCCGGTGCAGGAGGACGTCTTCGGCTACCTGGTGGACCAGCAGATTATCAACATCCTGGCGTACGAGGAGAGAAGGTCGGCCGTTTTGGAAGACGAGTTGAGGAGTGAATGGTCCACGGAAATGAAAGGCGAACTGCAGCGCTACATTAACCTGTCACGAAACACTCGCAACAGCGACAAGCCGGTGCTGGACAGTCCGGGCACCCACAGACTGACCCCGCAGGAAGTGGTGAAAATCGGCCGCCAGTTCGATGCTGACTATGTTGTCCGGGGCCGGATCGTCGAATACAAGACCCGGCAGGATCCCTCCTGGAATCCCCTGCAAAGGGGAATCCTCACCTTTATGTCCGGCGTGTCCAGCAAACTGGCCTTTGGCAATGCCAGCGCCGACAAGTACGACATGGTCGGCAATATGATTGCCGGAGCAGCCTGGGGCGGACTGATCGGCAGCGGCGTTGACTGGCCATGGGATTCAGGCAAAGCTGACCAGACCATCCTGGGCATTTCCGGTGGGGATGATGCCAACACCATCTTCTGGGGCGGCATGGGCTCTCAGTTCGGCAAGCTTGCGTACAACAGCGGCGAGATGCCCCAGGCGGTGGTGCAGCTGAGGATCTGGGTCCAGGATGCCTATACCGGCGATGTAGTCTGGACCAACAGGGTGGATGTCAAGGTTTCTCCGGAGTCTGTCCTGGCCGACACCCAGTACGATGCCCTCTTTGAATCGGCCACGGAAAAAGCGATCACAACCCTCATTGACAACTTCGTCGCGCAGGCTATGTAAAAAAAGTCATCCAATACGTTTAATAAAAAAAGCCTGTCACTTGGATGACAGGCTTTTTTATTGGTAGCTGCTGAACAGAGCTAGTGCTTCTTCTGGTCATTCTGCTGACGCAGAGCGTTTTCATAGAGAGCAACAAAATTAATCGGCTCCATCAGGAACGGCATGAAGCCGCCGTCCACTGACACCTGGCTGATAATCTGCCGGGTGAAAGGAAAGAGCATGAGGGGACAGTCCACTGCCAGCACCCGCTGCACATGCTCGGCAGGGATGTTCTTCAGCAGAAACACCCCGGCATGCTCCAACTCCACGACAAACATCGTGGTATCATCGGCGTTCTTGTCCATCACCTTCGTCGTGACGGAGATGGCAACCTCCCAGTGATCGTCATCCATCTTCTTGCTGTTCAATTTCAGGTTGAAGTCAACCTTCGGTTCCTGGTTGCGGGCAAGAAAGATCTGAGGGGCATGCGGGCTTTCAAAGGACAGGTCCTTGATATACATCTTCTGGAGACGGAATACCGGAAGCTCCTGTTTTGCATCATTCTGTTCGGCCATGTTGTTCCTTTTTTTATTAATTTTCAAGAGAGGGGAGCCGCTGGATTGGGACTCGACCTGGAGGGTCACTCTTCAGAAAGGCAGGGCTTTCATTTCACCGCATCCTGTTTTAATCCAAAATTTCCGCAACGCAAGGGAAATTCTTCTGATTCACGGATTAATCACTCCGGCAGGGTCTGCTGCAAAAACCTGCCGGTATAGGAATCTTTGCTTCTTGCCACCTCTTCGGGAGTTCCCATGGCGACGATCTGCCCGCCACCGTCACCCCCCTCAGGACCGATGTCGATAATATAGTCCGCGGTCTTGATGACGTCCAGATTGTGCTCAATCACCACCACGGTATTGCCGCTGTCCACCAGGCGGCCCAGGACCCGCAGCAGGTGCTGGATATCAGCAGGATGCAGGCCGGTGGTCGGCTCGTCCAGGATGTACAGGGTCCGGCCGGTATTCTGCCTGCTCAGTTCTCTGGCGAGTTTCACCCGCTGCGCCTCGCCGCCAGACAGGGTAACCGAGGACTGCCCCAGGGTGATATAGCCCAGCCCCACGTCAAAAACGGTCTGCAGTCGTCGTTTGAGGGACGGAATGTTTCTGAAAAACTCCAAGGCCTCCTCCACGGTCATGGCCAGGATATCGGCGATGCTTCTGCCGCGGTAACTGATTTCCAGAGTTTCCCGGTTGTAGCGCCTGCCCTTGCATTGCTCACAGGTCACGTAGATATCCGGGAGGAAATGCATGGCGATCCTGATCACCCCGTCCCCCTCGCAAGCCTCGCAGCGGCCGCCCTTGATATTAAAACTGAAGCGCCCTGGAGTGTAGCCCCTGGCCCGCGACTCGGGCAGCCTGGCCAGGAGTTCCCGGATCGGGGTCATGATCCCCGTATAGGTGGCCGGGTTGGAACGCGGAGTCCGGCCGATGGGACTCTGGTCAATATCGATTACCTTGTCGATATTGTTGATCCCGGCAAGCGCAGCACCCCCCCCCTTGCCGCCCTGCCTGTTCTGCAGGGCGCTGTACACTTTCTTGTACAGGGTTTCGATAACCAGAGAGCTTTTCCCGGACCCGGAGACCCCGGTGACACAGGTCATGACCACCAGAGGAAAACGGACCGTCAGGTTCTGCAGATTGTTGGTCGTCGCATTCTTCAGGGTCAGGCAGGCCCGGGCTGAAAGATTTGCCTTGCGCCTTTTCCGGGGCACGGCGATCTCCAGGCGGCCGGAAAGATAGCCACCAGTCAGCGACTGCTCGCAGTCGAGCAACCCCGGCACATCGCCGCAATAGACCACCTGCCCGCCATGCACCCCTGCGCCCGGTCCCATGTCCAGGACGTGATCCGCCGAAGCGATGGTGTCCGTGTCGTGTTCGACGACAATGACCGTGTTCCCCAGGTCGCGCAGGCTGAGCAGGGTCTTGATCAGCTTGGCATTGTCGCGCTGATGCAGGCCGATGCTCGGCTCGTCCAGGATGTACAGCACCCCCGCCAGCCGGGAACCGATCTGCGAGGCCAGGCGGATGCGTTGCGCTTCGCCGCCGGAAAGGGTCCCGGCCTTGCGCTCGAGGGAGAGATAGCCGAGGCCGACATCCCGCAGAAAACCGAGCCGGTCGAGCACCTCCTTCAAAATCGGTTCGGCAATAAACCGCTGCCGATCGGTAAGAGTAAGACGGCCCACCTCCTCGACCAGCCTGGTAATAGGCAATCGGGTCAGCTCAATGATGGACCAGGGTCCTATCCGTACCGCCAGAGCCTCGGGCTTCAACCTGGCACCGTCGCACACCGGGCAGGGCTGTTCGCTGATATAGCGACCGAGTTCTTCCCTGATCATCGACGAGGCGGTTTCGTGGAAGCGCCGGTCCAGATGCGGAATCACCCCTTCGAACGGGATGTGGGAGACCAGGTTGCGCCGACCCTTGCGATAATGAAATTCAATGAGTTCCTGCCCGGAACCAAAGAGAACAATCTCCTGCGCTTTTGCCGGCAGCGATCCGAATGGTTTCTCCAGGTCGAACCGGTAGTGACTGGCAAGGGCCTGCAGCATCTGGCCGCCATAGGTCGACTGAGAACGCATGCCCCAGGGGGCAATCGCGCCGCTGGCAATGCTGAGCGACCGGTCGGGGACAACCAGGTTCGGGGCAAAAAACTGGCGCACCCCGAGTCCGCTGCATTCCGGGCAGGCCCCCTGCGGGTTGTTGAAGGAAAAAAGTTGGGTGCTGAGTTCCGGCACCGAGATCCCGCAGGTCGGGCAGGCCGCGGATTCGCTGAACAGTTGCTCCTCGCCGGAATCGGGAAAGGAGACCAGCATCGTGCCTTCGCTTACCCGCACGGCAGTGGCCACGGATTCTTCCAGCCGCCGCCGGATCGATGATTTGAGCACCAACCGGTCCACCACCACTTCGATGGTATGGTGCCTGTTCTTGTCCAATGTGATGGTCCCGGCAAGCTCAACAATGTTACCGTTGATCCGCACGCGGACAAAGCCGTCCTTGCGCAGCCGCTCAAAAAGCTTGTCATGCTGCCCCTTGCGGCGGGTGACCAGGGGTGCGAGCAGTACCACTTTCTGCCCTTCGGGGCCGCCTAGCAGGGCGCGCACCATGTCCTCCACGGACTGTGACCGGATTTCCCGGCCGCAGTCGGGGCAATGGGGGATGCCGGCCCGGGCAAAAAGCAGGCGCAGGTAATCGTAGACCTCGGTGACCGTCCCCACGGTGGAGCGGGGATTTTTGCTGGTGGTTTTCTGCTCAATGGATACGGCCGGCGACAACCCCTCCAAGGAATCGACATCCGGCTTGTCCATCTGCCCCAGGAACTGGCGGGCGTAGGTGGATAGCGACTCGACGTAGCGGCGCTGCCCTTCGGCGTATAAGGTATCAAAAGCCAGGGTCGATTTGCCCGAACCCGAGAGCCCGGTGAAAACCACCAGCTTGTTGCGGGGCAGGTCCACGCTGATATTTTTCAGGTTGTGCATCCGCGCGCCGCGGATGGAAAGAAACCGGGGCTCCATCGCCTGCTCAAACCCTTTTCATGTTCTTGATGCGCAGGTCGCCGGCCAACCGGTGGCGCAGTGCTGAATCAACCTGAATCACCGCTCTGCCCTGTCAGCCTTGCCGCTTTCCGGGATCAGCAGATTCTGATGATCCACTTTCAGGCAGCGATCCATGATCACCGCTATCCCCTGCTTTTCAGCAAGTTCCGCCGCCTCTTCGTTCACGATACCCTGCTGCATCCAAATCACCTTTACCTTTTTGGCGATGGCCGCCTGCACGACGGGCAGAACCTCCTCGGAACGGCGAAAGATATTCACCATGTCAATGCTGCCGGGGATGGCCAGAAGATCAGGATAACAGGTTTGGCCGAGGATTTGCGCAAAGCCGGGATTCACCGGGATGACATCGTAGCCGGCCCGAAGCAGGTACAAAGCCACCTGATGGCTCGGCCTGGCTGGCTTGGGCGAGAGCCCGACCACGGCAATGCGTCTGCATCCCTGGAGAATTTCCCTGATTTTTTTCACCGGCGCAAGTTGCTGCATGGCTCCCAACCCCCCTGCACAAAATCGTTTACCACGCCAAATGGCTGTGGTAATGTATTGATTTATTTTATGCATATTTGTCGGAATCGTAAAAAAATGCTATTCCGACGCCGGCAAGCCATCTAATTTGTTGAAATCACAGTGGCGTTTGCTCGGTGTTGTGACTTTGTACAAGGTTATCATAATTCGGCAAAAATCAACTTGGAAGAGCTTTTTCTTCAATGTATTTTCAGGATATCATCAAGGAACTGAATAGTTACTGGGCCTCGGCCGGCTGCGTCGTTCTCCAACCCTACGACATGGAGGTGGGCGCGGGCACCTTCCATCCGGCGACCCTGTTGAGCTCCCTTGGACCGGAACCGTGGAAGGCCGCCTACGTCCAGCCCTCGCGCCGGCCCACCGACGGCCGCTACGGCGAAAACCCCAACCGCCTGCAGCACTATTACCAGTACCAGGTCGTGCTCAAACCCTCGCCCAAGGAAGTGCAGAACATGTACCTGGAGAGCCTGAAGCGGTTCGGCCTCAACCTGCTGGAGCATGACATCCGCTTCGTCGAGGACGACTGGGAATCTCCGACGCTGGGCGCCTGGGGCCTGGGCTGGGAAGTCTGGCTCGACGGCATGGAAATAACCCAGTTCACCTATTTTCAGCAGGCCGGCTCCATCGACCTCAAGCCCATCACCGTGGAGATCACCTACGGCCTTGAACGGATCGCCATGTACCTGCAGAAGGTGGACTCGGTGTACGACATCGCCTGGAACGAGCGTGTGACCTATGGCCAGATCTTTCTCCAGGCGGAAAAAGAATTTTCAGCCTTCAATTTTGAGGAGGCCAACGTCGCCGATCTTGCCCGCGCCTTTGATAACTATGAACGGGACGCCCTGCAGTTGGTGGAAAAGGGACTGATCCGCCCCGGGTACGATTACTGCCTCAAATGCTCCCACACCTTCAACCTGCTCGATGCGCGCAAGGCGATCAGCGTGGCGGAACGGACCAGATACATCGGCCGCATCCGGCATATTGCGAGAAAGGTGGCGAAGCGATATCTTGAACAGCGGCAGGAAATGGGATTTCCCCTGCTTTCGCAAACAGCGGGCAAAGAAACCTTTACGGGACTGGCAACGGAATAAGATGGCGGAAGTGCATGGGAATCGAACCCACCAGCCAGGCTGTTCACCCGGCACACCGGATTTGAAGTCCGGGAGGGCCACCAGTGCCCTATCCACTTCCCCCCTGACCGAGAAGCTTAATAATTGTTGACCTGAAAAACAACTTTTTATTATTGTTCCTGTCCAGGAATGTCAACCAAAGCCTTTGCGACCAATTAACCAGGAGCGGATAGTTCTGTCCCGGAGTTTCCATGCAGTGTAGTCAACTGATTCGTCTCATGAAAGACTGGTACCTTCACGTGAAGGACGAAACCATGGCTCCTGCCCGCATGATGCAGTTTGCCGAAAAGCATATACAGAGCTGCGCGATGTGCCAGCAGGACGATGCCCTTACCATGGAAATAGAGAAGATCAGAGACTTTGTCCTGCCCGAAGCAAAGATCCCCAAAGTGGACCGCGATGACCAGGAAGCCACCCCCGAAATCTCACCTGACGAAGAAGAGCATGAAGACATCGTGGACGAGGACGAAGATGAATTTGTTGATGACTTTGACGAAGACGATGACGTCTAGCCGGGTTGCCTCCCGGCCCCCGGCATAACCATATCCAACCGAATCAACGACCGGTTGCTGTCAACCTGCCCTGATCGTGTCCATTTCTCCTTATGCCGGGCTGTGCCTGCTGACGGCCATTTTTTACCTCAATTTTTTCGCCCGGATAGTATTCGCCCCGTTGCTGCCCCGCATGGAAGTGAGCCTGGCTCTTTCCCACGGCGAGGCCGGCTCCTTCTTTCTTTTCCTCAGCTGCGGTTATTTTCTCTCCCTGCTCGGATCCAGCTTTCTCGCCGCCAGGGTCAGCCACCAGCAGACCATTGCCTGGTCCATGCTGGCGATAAGCGGATCGCTTCTGCTCATTGCCGCCGGGGATTCCCTGCCCTTTCTCAGGAGCGCCTTCTTCCTGCTGGGCCTGACTTCAGGCCTGTACCTGCCCTCGGCAGTAGCAACCATTTCAGCACTTTTTGCCAGGGACCAGTGGGGCAGGGTTTTCGCTGTTCATGAACTTGCGCCCAATCTGGCATTTCTTTCCGCCCCCCTGGCCGCTTCGCTCATCCTGGCATATCTCGACTGGCAGCAAAGCGTTCTTCTTCTGGCCGTTCTTTCCTTCAGCGCCGGCATAGCCTATCTCCATTTCGGCCGCGGCAGAGAACTTTACGGCAAGCCGCCCGATCTCTCCACCTGGCGGCAGATACTTCGGCAGCGAGACTTCAGGCTCCTGGTGCTTGTTTACACCATGGGCATCTCCGGCACCCTGGGGGTCTATTCCATTCTGCCGCTTTATCTCGTAACCGACCATCTCATGCCCCTGCAGCAGGCAAACACACTGGTGGGACTGTCCAGGACCGGCACCCTGCTTACCACCCTGCTTGGCGGATGGCTCGCTGACCGGTTCGGCAACCGGCGGACCATGGCGGTTGTTCTCCTGCTCTCAGGCATCGCCACTTCCTGCTTTGCCATTGCCCAGGGACCTGTCCTTTTCGCCCTTATTGTCCTCCAGACAAGCATTGCCGTCTGCTTTTTCCCGGCCGCCTTCTCGGTCCTGGCCGGGCTTACCGCACCGGAAACAAGAAATGTGGTCATTTCCCTGGCTGTCCCCTTTGCCTTTGTGGGGGGCGGCGGCCTGCTGCCCTATCTGATCGCCATCCTGGCTGAAACCGGATCCTTCCGGACCGGTCTGTTCTGCGCGGGGCTGTTCATCGCGGCCGGGACCCTTCTGGTTCCGCTGATCAGGGGGGGAGACGAACGAACTGCCGGAGAGAACCGGGTTGGACCGGAATGAGAAACAAATGGAGGGGGCCGGGATTCCGGCTGAGGACAATCTACCAGGTCCGGTAGCGCCCTGTATCGAGATGAACGAAATCAGATTTGGCGTAGTAGCCGACCCCGCCTTGCTGCAGCTCCATGGCGATTTCACGCAGGGTTCTCGTTTTCATACCGCTCCGGCGGACATCGATGGCCTTGCCTTCCATATGCAGGCTGTGCTTGGCCACGCCCCAGCTCTTCTGGACCAGACTGGCATTGCTTTGCGGCGAGCGGTAACCGGAGATGACTTCAAAAACTCCGCTGTCATCGTATGCGTGCTGCACGGCGTACAGGATATCGAGCAGCTTGGGATCAATGGGATGGATGTCACCGGTCCGGTGATCCCGCAGGAAATGGTTTACCTTGCGCAGGGCCGCGAGATCATAGGCATTGTCCCGCACATAGATAACCTGCAGCTGTTCCCGGGTATGTGTATTATAAAAGTGGAGAAAACGTTTGCCGGATCTGCTTGTGGCCCAGGCCGGCAGCGGCGAACAAAGCAGCAGCCCGGAAGCGGCGATGATAGCGCCCGTGACAAACTGGCGGCGATTCATGCCCTGCCCCGGCAATCGATGCATTCTACTCCCTTGAATTTGCACAATAATCAGAAGGGCGAAAAATCGCCCAAAGTATGGATTACATAAAAGTTATTCTTTTGTACCGTAGAGTGTTTGCTCCTGTCAACCCTTGAAGGAAAAAAAGAGCGTGGAAAAACCTTTTTTATCGCATCCACCTCTGGACCTAACGCATATCCGCAAATACTTTTCTTGCGGATAAGCTCCCAGGTCTTCGGCTGCAGCCTGTTTGGCTGCAAACTTACCCCCAGATGACCCTGGGCAAACTGCTACCAGACCCCATTGATGGCCTGGCCGCAATGGGCACAGCGGCCATGCTCCAGACGCATGGCGCTGATGCTGAACCCGAAGCGGCTGATGACCTCGGCCTTGCAGGCCGGACAAAAGGTGTTTTCACCCCCCCGGCCGGGAATATTGCCTTCATAGACATAGAGCAGGCCTTCTTCCAGGCCGATATTCCTGGCCTTCTCCAGGGTGGCCAGCGGCGTGGCCGGCCGGTCGGTCATCTTGTAGGTGGGGCGGAAGGCGGTTACATGCCAGGGCATGGCGGGATCAACCCCCTTGATGAACCGGGCCACCTGGCGCAGTTCCTCATCCGTGTCGTTGAGTCCGGGAATCAGCAGGGTGGTGACCTCCACCCAGACGCCCAGTTCGTGCAGCAGGGCCACGTTATCCAGGACCGGCTGCAGACGGGCCTTGCACACCTTCTTGTAGAACTGATCGCTGAAGCCCTTGATATCGATATTGATCCCGTCCAGAAGCGGAGCAAGGTCGCGGGCCACCTCCGCGGTCATGTAGCCGTTGCTGACAAAAACGTTTTTGAGCCCGCGCTGGTGCGCCAGCACGCAGCAATCCCGGGCAAACTCGTAAAAAATCGTCGGCTCCACATAGGTGTAGCTGTTGCTCCGGCAACCCGTAGCCTCGGCACCGTTCACCACATCCTCCGGATTGCGCCGGGTCCCGGTGATCCGCCCGTCATTGTTGTGGGGGAACTGGGAGATATGGTAGTTCTGGCAGTGCAGGCACTGAAAGTTGCAGCCCACGGTGGAGATGGAATAAGAAAGGCTGCCGGGCAGAAAGTGAAACAGGGGTTTTTTCTCAATGGGGTCACCGTTTTCCGCAACAAGCATACCGTAGACCAGGCTGTAGAGGATGCCGTCCCGGTTTTCCCGCACCCCGCAGATCCCCCGCTTGCCCGGCTTGATCCGGCAACGGTGATTGCAGAGATTGCAGTTTACCTCCTGTTTGTCCCCGGCCACATAAAACAAGGCTTCGTGCATAAGGCCCTCCTTCTGGCCGGCAGCCATATTGATGCCGGGCGTTTCCAGGTTTGCAGAGAAAAAATAAGGGAGAGGAAGAAAAGGTTGACGCCACTGGCGGAAAGAGACAGAGTGAACATGGTGCCTCTCAGGACTTTGCGGGATATTTTTTTGTAGCACATGCGCCGCCCCGGTGCAAGTTCCATCCGCCCTGCCGGTCAGACATGAAGAGGAAATCCTCACGGCTGACAACAAGGATGCAGCATCATGGCAACAACAGTGCCCCCCCCCAGGAAAGAGCAACGCGGTTTTATCTGCAATCACTGCGGGTATGCAAGCCGCAAGTGGCTGGGCAGGTGCCCCGACTGCGGCGGCTGGGACACCTTGACCGAGCAGCAGAGCCCCGTCCGCGCTTCCCGGCCTGGCCGTGATACGCAGCCTGCCCTCCCCCTGATCCACTCCGCAAGCCCGGCGCCGACCCGGCTGGTCACCGCCATCGGCGAACTGGACCGGGTGCTCGGCGGCGGCATCGTGCCGGGATCCGTGATCCTGGTGGGCGGCGATCCGGGGATCGGCAAGTCCACCCTGATCCTGCAGCTTCTCTCCGCCCTGGCGGCCGAAGGCCTCCTGGTCCTCTATGTCACCGGCGAGGAATCGGCCGAGCAGATCCGTATGCGGGCCGACCGACTGGCCATCGATCAGGAACAGATCTACGTGGCCACGGAAAACTGCGTCGAGGCCATTGTCGCCATGGCCGCGGATCTCAAGCCCGCCCTCCTGGCAGTTGATTCCATCCAGACCCTGTACAGCGAAGAGGTCGCCGCTGCCCCCGGCGGCGTCACCCAGGTACGGGAATCAGCGGCCCGGCTGCTTGCCCTGGCCAAGGGCAGCGGCCTGCCGGTCATCCTGATCGGCCACGTCACCAAGGACGGCGCCATCGCCGGACCCAGGGTCCTGGAACACATGGTGGACACCGTGCTCTATTTCGAAGGCGACCGGGGCCAGGTGTTCCGGATCCTGCGCACCGTCAAGAACCGCTTCGGATCCACCAATGAAATCGGCGTCTTTGAAATGAAGGAAAGCGGCCTGGCCGAAGTGGAAAACCCCTCCGCCCTGTTCCTGGCTGAACGGCCGGTGAATGTTCCTGGTTCGGTGGTCCTGCCGAGCGTCGAGGGCACCCGCCCCATCCTGGTGGAGGTGCAGGCCCTGGTCAGCCCCACCAGCCTGGGCACCGCCCGGCGTACGGCCATCGGCGCCGACCCCCAGCGCCTGGCCCTGCTCACCGCGGTCCTGGAGAAAAAACTCGGCGTCACCCTCTTCAACCACGACATCTTTCTCAATATCGCCGGCGGCATCCGCATCGACGAACCGGCCCTGGACCTCGGGGTGGTGGTGGCCCTGCTCTCCAGCCTCTACGAAAAACCCGTAGACCCGCACACCGTGGTCTGCGGGGAGGTGGGCCTGGCCGGTGAAATCCGGGCCGTGGGCCAGATGGAACTGCGGCTGCGCGAGGCTGAACGCCTCGGCTTCAAAACCCTGCTCATGCCCGCCGCCAACCGGACCCGGCTGGACAAGACGAGCACCGCCCTGCAGGTCGTCAGCGTCAAAACCGTCCAGGAGGTGGTTGCCGCCATTTTTCTGCCATAGTTCCTTGCCAGACCCCGAGATAATCCGTATAATTCGAAACAACAACATTTTACAGAGGGTTGCTATGGACTATAAAGGGCTGCTTGAAAAAACCTGGTCAATTTTCACCGAATTTCTTCCTGCCATGCTGCTCATCACTCTGGGTCTGATCGGCATTTCCATTGTCACCCTGGGGATCCTGGCGCCGGTGGCCACCGCCGGCTATACGCAGTCGCTGCTGCTTGCCGTGCGCGACAACAGAAAACCGGAGATCGGCGACCTCTTCTCCCAGATGCGACTGTTCCTCCCCCTGCTCGGCTTCGGGGTCCTCGTCTTCATCGCCCTGATGCTCGGCTTTGCCATGCTTGTCCTGCCCGGAATCATCATGGTGCTGGCCCTGGCCTTCTTCTGCCTCTACCTGCTCCCGTTGATGACCGACCGCGAGATGGGACTGATCGATGCCGTCAAGGAAAGCAGCCGCCTGGCCATGGAAGACCCCATTGCCGAGCACTTTGTGGTTGTCGCCCTGTTCATCGGCATTATCGCCATCGGCCAGTCCTTCGTCATCGGCAGCCTGTTCACCCAACCCTTTGCCACCCTGTTCATCCTTCTGGTCTATGAGCTGAAAACAGGCAAGGAACCGCCGAAACCCGCGACGGCTCCCGCTACCCCGTCACCCCCGCCCCCGCCCCCGGAACAGGAATAACCGGCAATATTCGGTCAGCGGATAAATTGTGCGGCTTGAGGAAGACGGCCGAAGGGATTGAGCAGCGGATGGTGTGCGGAACTGGCAAAGCGGAGGAACAGATCCTGTTCCTCCGCTTTGGAGTTGGTATGGAGGCCGATGCTGGCCAAAAGGGAGATGCGTCAGCAGCCGGCCAAGGGCAGGCTACTGCGATGCCGACTTGCTGTGATAGACATGGAACAGGGCGAGCCAGGCAAAGGGGTACAGGAACTTGATGCCCATTTCACCGGTCGCGCTGCGGACCACCTCGCCGGCTAGATCATCGATAATCAGCCGGGAATGGCGGTCCTGCACCACGATGGTCACTATGCAGGGCGTGCCCTCGGCCGCCACCTCTTCCGTCTGCATCAGTATCCCGTCCAAACTCAGATTTTTCAGCAGGCCTTGCAGCGATCTGTTCTCCTGCTGAAAAGTGACTGTCGCATCGGCGACAAAATTCACCCTGACCGCGTGCCGTTTATCATTCAGATCCTGAATAAACATGGTTGTCCCCTTATTGACGATTGCAGCATGACAAGAAGAGATCGCCTTCAAAAGAAGTATATTTCATAACGAGTAAATTCCCAAATTTAACTTCACTTTTCCTTCATGGTTTTCATTTCTACCCGGGCGCGGTGCACTTATTATGCCCGGATCATCTCCTCGGTCAGCAGCCGGTCGGCAAAATCGAGGACAAACTGCCGCTGGCCGGAATTCGCCCAGGCGATGCAGGAGCAGTGCATGTTATGGGAGCTGCGCACCAGAAACTCGAATCGCAGGGTCTTTTCCTCCAGCACCACCGAGAAATAAAAGGGACCGCATCGTTCATGGCCCTGCTGCGCCGGACCCAGCAGATCAGCCGGCACCTCCAGCCAGAAGACCCCCTCAATGGGGCCGTGCTTGAGGGTGCGCTTCAGGTAGCTCTCAATATTGTCCCGCTCCAGAAAGGAAATCTCATCGATCAGGTATTGGCGCATGTTTTTTCTCCGGGTCAGGGGCCTGTCAAATATGTACTCATCCTGTTACGCATCTCATCTTCGAGCCACCTTGGGACGACGAGGACAGCGTATTTGGGCATGACGATGGACCCTTTTCTTTTACAGATCGAGAAAGGTGGTGTCCTTGTTGAAAACCTCGCAGCCCTTTTTTCTCACCACCACCATGTTTTCCAGTCGGACCCCCCCCCACTCCGGCAGGTAGATCCCCGGTTCCACGGTGACGACCATGCCGGCCCGCAGTTTCTTCCGGCACCGCGCCGAGAGCCTCGGCTCCTCGTGGACCTCCAGCCCCACGCCATGGCCCAGGGCATGGCCGAAACAGGCGCCGTAGCCGCTCTCCCGGATTACCCGCCGCGCGGCCAGATCAACCTCCCGGCTGGGGATGCCGGCGCGGATAACCCGGATTGCCGCGAGTTGCGCCCTGCGAACGATCCGCAGCCTTTCCAGGAACAGCGGGTCCGGCTTGCCGACAACCACCGTCCGGGTCATGTCGGCACAGTAGCCGTCCAGCACCAGCCCCATGTCGATAAGAACAGGTTCTCCTTCCGCCAGCACCCGAGAACCCGGCACCGCGTGCGGCTTCGCCGCATTGGTGCCGAAGGCGACAATGGTGGCAAAACTCGGCCCTTCTGCCCCCATCTCCCGCATGCCCGTTTCCAGGGCCAGGGCGATGCCCGCCTCGGTCATGCCGGGCCTGATCGTCCGGTACACCTGCTGAAAAACCTGTTCGTTCAGAAGCACCGCCGCCCGAATCCTGCCGATTTCCTCCTCGGTCTTGACGACGCGCAGAGGTTCGACCATATCCGTGACCGGGACCAGCTCCAGCCCGAGCTTTTCCGCCATTCGGGCCAACCTGCCCGCGGTGGAATGAAGCAGGTAATGGCTTTCAAAACCAAGGCGGCGCACGCCAAGCTCAGGCAACAGCTGCTGCAGACTGGCCAGCAGCCCCTTCTGGTACAGCCTGACGCTAAAACCGGCGGCTTCCTCCCGGGCCTGCAGGAGAAAGCGGGAATCGGTCAAAAGATAAGGCTGGCCGCGGCGCGGCACCAGCAATACCCCGGCGCTTTCCTGGATGCCGTGGTCCGACGCGGAGAAGCCGCTGAGATAGCGACGATTGGCCGGCTGGGTCACCAGCAGGGCACTGATTCTTTTTCTGGCCAGCCGGGCCTGCAGCCGGGCCAGGCGCCCGTGACAGCGCAGCGCGGTCATGCTACAGGCCAAGCCGCTTTCCCAGCTCCGCCTTAAACTGCTGCAGGGCCTTGTTGTACTGGCTGTTCAGTTCCCCTTCGATCCGGCTCCATTCTTCCCTGAACTTGGGCTGCAGGGTGGGGTCGATCTTAATCTTTTCCCGCTGTCCGCCTCCCTGCTGGGCCAGGAGTTGCTCGTACTGCTTCCTGATCTGTTCCTCGAGCTGTCCCCGGAGCTGCTCCACATGCTTGGCATAGCCGGCGACGATATTCTGCACCTCGCGGCAGATGGAAAGTACATCCCCGGCGCTGCTGCTCAGATCGATGATGCCGCGCACACCCTTGTCGATTCGTGCCCGCTGGGCCTCGTCGCGAGGCAGAAATATATTGCGCAATAGACCTTCCACCGCACCCTGCCGCATGGCCATCTGCCCTGCCGGCTCATGGTCGGCGATCGCGTCGAACAGTCTGTCGATCCTGCCTTCCAAAAAATCAACCGCGAGCTGAACCCCCTTTTTCTTCGCATCATCCTGCTGCAGTTCTTCCCTGGTGGCCTTGCCGATCCGCGCGGCCCGTTCCATGACCAGGTCCATGGTGCTTTTAATTTCCCCCATTATGCCCTTCTCCTATCTCGGTGACAAATTCTGTCACCGACTTTTGCCTCTTTGCGAGGCCAGTAATTCTCTACTGAATAACGAATATACGCAAAATAAGGGCCGGCGACAAGCAATGAATGGGCTCAACATGCCCGATGCAGACGGGCGGCAAAGAAGCCGTCGAGTCCCCGGGCCGGCGTCGGACAGAAATATCCCGAGGCATCAACAAGTTCCCCGGCAGCAGGGGGCAAAAACTCCCGGCAGTCGGTAACGGAGAATTCCGGGTGTTCCCTGAGAAACGCCTTGACAAGATCCTGATTCTCCTCAGGCTCCAAGCTGCAGGTCGCGTACAACAGAACCCCGCCCGGCGCAAGGAGGGGACGGGCAAGTTCCAGCAAGGCACGTTGCTGGCGCTGATAGGCAGGCAGGTCCTCCGGTTTTCTGTTCCAGCGAATATCGGGGTGCCGGCCGATGACCCCGGTGCCTGAACAGGGCGCATCCAGCAGGATGCGTGAAAATTGCCCAGGCCCCGTGGCTACGAATTCCTCAAGCCGGCCATGGAATGGCACAACCCGATCCGCCAGGCGCAGCCGCTGAAGGTTCTGCCCGAGCAGGCAAAAACGGTAGGCGCTGGGCTCCACCGCAAGCAACTCAGTCCCTTCGGACAGCAGCTGGCCCAGGTGACAGGTCTTACCGCCCAGGCCAGCGCAGGCATCCAAATACCTCTGCTCCGCTAACAGTGGCGAGAGCAGCAGGGTGACCAGCTGTGCGGCTTCGTCCTGCACATGGAACAGGCCTTCAGCATAGCCGGGCAGGTCGCTCAGCGGTCCGGACA
Organism: Desulfobulbaceae bacterium; assembly: GCA_003508005.1. Lineage (GTDB taxonomy): Bacteria > Desulfobacterota > Desulfobulbia > Desulfobulbales > Desulfobulbaceae > UBA10518. The sequence goes on along the minus strand of DNUE01000067.1, from coordinate 62,567 downwards.
TCCTTACCAGCACCAGGGAATCAGGCGCGTATCTGCCGGGGCGAACCTCGCAGCCGCAGGATTTCAGCTTGCCGGCCAGTTCCATCGCTGTGGTACGCAGGGTGTTAACCCGCAGGGTGAGGACGGGCTCGTGATTGTTGGCCCGGCAGATACGCACGGTTGTCTCATCGCCGTAGACCGCCTGCCAACGCCGGACCAGCCATTCGGGATGATTGAGGACTGGTGATCCCTGCGTATCCGGCTCTTCCGGACCGGGCAGGTTCTCCCTGTTTCTGGCAATGGCCCGCAGCACCCCGTTGGCAAAATTGACCAGCCAGCGGGGCTGCCGCTCCTCGCGCAGCACGCGCACGGACTCGTTCACCGCGGCGGAATCGGGCACCCGGTCCAGGAACAGCAGCTGGTAGACTCCCACCCGCAGGGCCATGAGAGTCAGGGGCTTCATTCTGGCTGGCGGGAACCGGGAAAAACCGGCTATGATCCTGTCCAGATGCTGCATCTGACGTAGAACCCCCTGCACCAGCATTACAGAGAGTTGCCGGTCCTGAGACGAGAGGGCCGATGCATGGATGGCGGCGTCAATATGGGGCTGCACGGCCTGGCGATCCCAGGCCCAGCGGACCAGGCACAGGACCGCGAGTTGTCGTGCCGTCCTGCTTGTTGAACCTGTGCCAGCCCGCTCCTGCATATTCTTTCTCCGCAAATGCCCGGTTCATTGGTGCCTGCAACCACCGAAATGGATTCCGCCTTTGCTGCACCCTTGATACCCCAAGGAGCGACGTTTTTCACGGATAATATGCATATCCGCATACCGCCGATCCTCAGCGGGACCACAATGAGTATTGATGCTGAAGACTGAAAAATGAGAGGTACGGCATGGACAACCATTCGGGGTCGGTATCGGAATCGGGATCGAAAAAATAGACTGAGGATCAGTGGACAACAGAAAAAAGAATGCTCGCTGCTAATAGGAGAAAATGCTATAATTTTCAATAACGATAGGTTGTTACGCATTTGATCCAGGTAATATTGCGGAAAATCACGGCAAGACACCAGTGAAACTAACTTACAGCAGCCGGCCAGGCGTACCACGCTGGTTGTCAGGCATGCTCAGGGTTCTTCTTCCCCTGGTCATCCTTTTCAACTCTTCCTTTGCTTTAAGCCAGGATTTGAAAAGCGTTGAGGTATCGGTTTCCGGCTTGGACGACCCCCTGCGGAGCAATGTCCTCGCTGCGCTCTCTCTCAAGCAGGAGGAAAACTCCCGCCTGACGGATACTGTTATTCAACATCTTTTCAGCAAGGCGGAACAGGAAATCAGATCCGCCCTGCAACCCTATGGCTATTATTCCCCGGTTGTTGACAAGAGCTTGACCCCCCAGGGCGATATCTGGCGGGCGGCATTTGCCATTGCCCAGGGAGAACCGGTCCGGATAATTGAACTGGCGCTCGATCTGACCGGCGAAGGCGGGAATGACCGGGCAATGACAGAAGTTGCCGGCCGATTTCCTCTTCAGATCGGCGATATTTTTGACCACCGGCAGTACGAGGAGGGGAAGAAACTTCTGACCTCGGCAGCCCTGATGGCCGGGTACAGGGATGTCGCCTTCACCAGCCGCACTGTCGTGGTCGACCCTGAGCACTTCAACGCCACGATTCGCCTCGTCCTGGATACCGGTCCCCGCTACTATTTCGGCACCACATCCTTTCAGGCGGAATTCTTGCGCCACGCCTTTCTGCGGCGTCTCCTTCCCTACAAAGAAGGGGACCCGTTTTACCCCAAGGCCCTGGTCGAACTGCGGCGGTCCCTGCTTGCTTCTGAATATTTCAGCAATGTCGAGGTGATAACCGGTGAACCATCCCCTGCATCCAGGAAAATTCCGGTTCTGGTCAGCCTGGAGCAGCGGAATCCAAACAAGTACGGCTTCGGCATCGGGTATGGAACGGATACCGGCGCACGGGGTTCCGTGGAATGGACCAGCAGGCTGTTCAATCGGAACGGGCATCAGGTTTCCGTTCAGCTGCAGCCCTCAGAACGAAAAAATGTGTTTGGCGGGGTATACACCATTCCCATCAGGGATCCCCGCAGGGACAGGCTTGCGCTGCTCGCCAAGTGGGAGAAGGAGTCTTTTGACAGCACCGACACCGAACAGCGAACCGTTTCCTTTTCCTATGACCATATCCATGGCAAGGGCGAATACAGCCTTTATCTCGCCTATCTGGACGAGGATTACGACATCGGCCTGGATACCGGCCGGGCGACCCTGTTGACCCCGGGCATCAAGAGCACCTGGCGGCTGGCCGACGACCGCCTCAGGACCGGTCGGGGTGTCCGCGTAACCCTCAACCTCACCGGCGCAGACCGGAACGTGTTTTCCGATACCTCCTTTGTGCAGGGTTCAGTTTCATCCAAGGCAATAGTCGCACTCCATGGTGGCTGGAGGGTAATCGGCCGCTTCCAACTGGGAGGCACCGTGGTGGACAACATTGACGACCTGCCTCCCCTTCTTCGCTTTTATGCCGGCGGGGACCAGAGCGTGCGAGGATACGCCTACAAGTCCATCGGTCCCCAGGATCCGTTGGGGAATGTCCTTGGCGGCCGCTACCTGGCAACGTACAGTGCAGAGGTAGAACGGACTATTGTTGACAACTGGAGCGCAGCCCTTTTTTGGGACAGCGGCGATGCCTTCAACTCACTGTCAGATATCGCCATGCAGAACGGCTGCGGTGTCGGCATCCGGTGGAACCTGCCCTTCGGCCAGTTGCGCCTTGATCTGGCCAAGGCGATCAGTGGAGAAGGAGGGGCCTGGCGGATCCATTTTAATGTCGGGGCCGACCTGTGATGAAAAAGTATCTGCTCGTCATCATTGCCGGTATTCTTGGTTTTGCAGCCATGGCTCTCGCTTTTCTTGGATACAGCACGGACGGTCTTTGCTATCTGGTCCGGACCGCCGGCCGCGTGCTGCCCGGAACCTTCTCGGTAGCCTCGGTGCAAGGGCGCCTGGCGGATACATTCAGTCTTGAGGGGGTACACTACCGTGCTGCGGATCTCGAAATTGCGGTCAGGGATTTTTCGCTTTCCTGGCGTCCCGCCTCCCTCCTGAAAATGACGCTGGAGATCAGCTCCATAGATATGAACGGGGCAACCCTGCGGCTTCTTGAACAGCGAAGCGCCTCTCCTCCGGCTGCGACATGGGCGGAAACCCTGCCCTCTTTTAATCTCCCCCTGGCTATCAGGGTTGAGAAGGCCGCCGTCAATTCCCTGAACCTCTTCTTCCTTGACGATTCGGCACCGGTGCACATCGCCAGGGCCACTCTCGAAAAGGCCTCAGGCAAAAGAACCCTGCTGCAGGTCGAAAGTCTCGACGTGACCGCCCCTGACTTTCGGTTCAAGATAGGGGGGGAAGTGGAGGCCGGCGATACCGCGCGAAGCCGGTTCACCCTGGACTGTTACTTCGCTCCGCTGGGCTATTTCCCGATGGAAAGCAAGGCAGAGATCGAGGGCACTCCTGAACAACTCGAGGTCACCATGCAGGTGCTGAAACCCTTCCAGGGAACGCTCAGGGGTACAGCGACCGACCTGACCGAAAAATTGCGCTGGGAGGCAGAACTGCAGAGCGATCAGGTCAGGCTGGCCGAAATCGGCAGGGACTGGCCTGAATTTGTCCTGACTCGTTTCAAGGCCGCCGGAAGCGGCACCCTGGCGGATTACTCCCTGCTGGCGGAGGCTGATATGAATTATGGGCCATTCCAGGATATTCACCTTCGCACCGGGATTGATGGCGATGCATACGGACTGACATTATCCGATACACAGCTTGACCGTGCTGACGAGACATTGCGTGGGCATGGCATCCTTGCCTGGCGGGACACCTTTTCCTGGCAGGCGGAACTGGCCGGAAAGCGGGTATCCCTCTCAAACATCAATCCTGCCTGGCCTGATGGTGTCCTTGCCAATATTGCCCTTTCTGGACGCGGGGCAGGGGATACCTATTCCCTGCAAGTGGAAAGTGAAGCTGCCTATGCGGAGCTGCGGGACATTCATGTCCGGGGCGTTATCGATGGCAACGCAGACGGCCTGCGATTCAAGGATACGCAGCTGGACCTGCCGGAAGGGGCGCTGAAGGCGGAAGGACAGCTTGCGTGGCTGGAGGCCTTCACCTGGCAGGCCGAGGTAAACGGGACGGGGATCAATCCAGGGCCTTGGCAGCCGCAATACCCAGGACTGTTGAACTTCCAGGCAGTGTCGTCCGGCAGCCTGGCTCAAGATACCCTCAAGGTGAAGGTTGATCTTGTTTCGCTGGACGGCCAATTGCGGGAATATCCGGTGCAGGCCAGCGGCAAAATAGAACTCGACGGCAATCACCTGGAGATCGACCACCTGTCGCTGCAGGCTGCCGGATCAAGTGTGCTGGCCTCGGGACGTTATGCCGACACCGTCGATCTAGGCTTTGAGCTGCAGGCAGCCAACCTGGCGACCGTGTGGCCGGGCGCTTCAGGATCAGTCCGGGCAAGAGGCCGGCTTGACGGAAACCGCCGGCATCCTTCCTTTCAATTCAGCCTGTCAGGCGATACCGTTGCCCTGGATGACTTCAAGCTTGGAACGGTTGCTGGCGATGCGCAAGGCAGTCTGGCTGCCGACGGTTCACTCCATGCCCGGGTATCGGCAACAGAGGTTGCCGTTGCCGATACCCGGGCGGGGGATTTTGAGGCCCAACTCCAAGGGACCACCGCTGCGCATCGGTTGTTTGCGGACATCAGGTCCGGCGCAGACAATGCGCACCTGCAGTTTGCCGGGGGCATTTCCGGGTCTTCCTGGCAGGGAGCACTGGAAAAGGCCGACCTCAATCAGGAGCATCTTGGAACCTGGCAACTGCTCGAAGCGACGAGGATTTCCGTATCTTCCCGGAATATAGCCGTTGCCCCCTTTTGCCTGGCTGGGACTGCCCCCGCCAGGGTTTGTCTTGGAGGCAATTCAGGCCCGGGAGGACTTTGGCAGGCAGAGGCAAGGATAGAGTCCGTTCCCCTGCAACTCCTGCAGTTCGGTCGACTCCACACTGTCGCCCTGGAGGGCGCTGTGTCCGGAGTCCTTGCTTTGGCTGGCGATCGCGGTGAAATCAAGAAGGGCTCGCTTGCGCTGGCCACCGGAAGCACCTCCCTCGTGCCGCTCATGCCAGGAAAAAACAGCCGCCCCCTGACCTGGCAGCGCAACACCCTCCAGGCTGGGCTGGCCGATAATCAATTCACCGCAAACCTCTACAGCATGCTGTCGGACGGGAGCACCTTCGTTTCCTCGGTGCGATTTTTTGATGTTCATCCCTTTCCCTTTTCCTTCGAAGAGAGTCGGGTTGAGGGTTCTATCGAGGTTGATATCAAGGAGCTGCAGCCCTTGGCGGCGCTCACCCTGCCGGATGTTGATCCTTCCGGGGCATTGCAAGGAACAATTTTCCTCAAGGGAACGATCGCCCATCCTACCCTCTTTGGCACCGCGCGGCTTCCTCAGGGAAAAATTAGGATTCCGCCGCTGGGGATCTCCGTCGAAGGGCTTACCATAAGTCTCGATGGCAGCAGTCCTGTTTTCAGGGTGACGGCATCAGGCAGTTCCGGCAAGGGCACCTTGCAACTGGAGGGAGAGCTCCTGCTCGCGATCCTGCCTGAACCAAAACTCGCATTCACTATCAAGGGTGACCGTTTTGAAGCGGCCTCCCTGCCGGAATTGAAAGTTATTCTTTCGCCTGACCTGCAGGGAATGATTACCAGGGAAAAGGGCGAGATCAGCGGCACCATCTTCATCCCGGAGGCAAACATCGCACCACGGGACATTTCCGGCACCGTGTCGGCATCGAAGGATGTTGTCATAGTCGGTTCCGGCAAAGAACCCCGAACAGCAGGCTGGCCCTTGTCTGCGAATGTTTCTGTCCTGGCTGGTGACGATGTCCGGGTCGATGCATTCGGACTCTGGGGAAAGGTGAAAGGACGACTGGAGGTCTCGGATCTTCCGGGAAAGCCCGTAACCGGAGATGGAATTTTGACCGTTGAGAGAGGCACTTTTTCCATTTACGGTCGGGAGCTGACCATCAAAACCGGGCGGCTGCTCTATAATGGCAATCCGCTCGACAATCCGGGAATCGATGTCCGGGCTGAGAGCACCACCAATGAGGTTACGACCGGCATCCAGGTAACCGGCTTTCTCAACGAACCCGACATCAGCTTCTATTCAACTCCTCCCATGGAGGAAAGCGTCATCATTTCCCGGCTGATGATGAACACCACCCTGCTCGGATCATCAGAGAGGGACAAAGGTTTTCTGGAAAGGGTTGCCTCCCGTGCCGGCCTGGATCCCGTTACCTCAACGGTTCGGGGAGTGAAGGAAAGCCTGCGTCTGGATGAGGTAAAAATTGCTTCAGGAGGAACGAGGGATGATCTTTCCCTGGTTATCGGCACCTGGCTGACGCCCGATCTGTATATCAGTTACGGCAAAAACCTGCTCAAGGAATCAGGGAGTTTCAATACCCGCTACCTGCTCGGCTACGGATTTTCGATCCAGACCGAATCCGGCGAAAGCCAGAGCGGTGCCGATCTCAAATATGAAATTGATCGCTGACGTGAGGAGACGGGCTGGGACTGACGAAAAAACTGTCCTGGGTATTGGACCGCGCGATTCCCGTCTTCATGGTTGTTCCTCGGCGGGGCGCTGGCTGGCGCAATTAACCCCGAGCTGCCTCAAGGTTACCCAGCGCTCTTCCCGTGAGGATTCCAGGCAGGCCCCGCACAACCGGACTGCGGTCAGGCCGTCCTCGCCGGTGACCGGGTTGGGGCCTTCGCCGACCAGGAAGGCGTGCCAGTCCTGCAGCAGGGGGACAATGGTGTTGGACGGTGCTCCGGGTTGCAGCCTGGTGACAGAGCTGCCCCGCACCAACTCCAGTGTCCCGTGCACCTGGTCGCCGTGCAGTTGGCCGTCACTGCCGACGAACTCGAAGCGACCGGTGCGGGCCTGCCCCACCTTGGAACAATCAATGGTGCCGAGCACCTCTCCGTCCATCTCCACCAGCACCGCCAGCAGGTCCTCCAGGACAGTGTTATGGCGGCGGCGACAGACCGCCATGAGCCGGCGAACCTCCAGGCCGGAGATCCAGCGCAGGGCGTCAAAGACATGCACCGCGGTATGGAAGCTGACCCCGGCCCCGGCCAGGGCGGGCTCGGCATGCCAGGCCAGGGGGGAAGGTTCAAGCCGCTGGTTGGCGGCAAAACTGTAGATGCTGCCGATGGTCGGCAGCAGTTCGCGGAGTTTCCGGACTACGGGATTGTAGCGCAGGGTCTGACCGGTGGTCAGGGGGAGATTGCGGCCGGCGAACAGCTCGACGATGGCTGCGGCCGCCTCGCTGGTTGCCGCCAGCGGCTTTTCCACCAGGAGCGCCTTGCCTTCGGCAGCGCAGCGCCTGGCGATCTCGAAATTCAATGCCGGCGGCACCACGGCGATGACCGCCTCCACCCGCGGGTCGGCAACCAGGTCGTGCCAGTCCGGATGCCAGACGCACTGCCATGCCGCCGCCTGGCCTGCGCCCAGCATGGAGCGGCGGCTGATCGCCGCCAGCCGCAGTCCGTCTACGTCCCGCACAACATGATTGGCATAACGGCTGCCGTGCCGGCCGCTGCCGATAATCCCGACCCCGATCCCGCTCAACGCCCCACCCTATCGCACCAGCTCGCGGATGCCGACCAGCCGAGCCTGCTTCAAAAGCTCGGCGCTGCACCCGGTCAGGGCGGCCACAGTCGCCTCACTGGGGTGGCCGATGCCGATGGCCGAGCCCCGCACGGAAGCCTCCTTGACCAGCAGCGCAAGCTGGTGGCAAATGTTTTCCTGGGTTTGCACATTGTCCAGGAAAACATGGCGGCGGGCGACCTTGAAACCCATGGCTTGGCCGGTTTCCATGGCCACGCTCGCCGAGCTGGTGCCGGAATCGACAAACAGGAGGTCCTGGCCGGCAAGCAGCTTGAAAAAACGACGCATGGCCGATTTGTCCTCGGTGAAGCGCGAGCCCATGTGGTTGTTGATCCCCACCGCATGGGGGACAGATGCGAGGTTCTGCGCCACCTTCCGGGAAAGCTGCTCCAGTGGGTCGGCAAGATACAGGGTGCCGGGACCTGGGTCCAATCCGGAATCTTGCGCCTCCATAGGCATGTGCACCAGGATATCATGTCCCTGCCGCCAGGCCTGCTCCCCCTGCTCACGGGAAAAGGGGGCGTGCGGCAGAAAGGAAAAAGTGAGGTTCATCTCCAGCGCCAGCAGGGCCGTGCCGAGCTGCTGGTGATAGCCCATGTCATCGATAATGATCGCCACCCTTGGCAATTCCTTATCACCGGCATGGGTGGCACTGCCGACCGCTTCCCTTGCCGGCGCCGATGACCGCTCCTCCTGGACCAACGCCGCGGGCTCCTCAAAGATGAAGTCATCCTTGCCGCCGGAGACCTCAGCAACTCGAACCTGGGCAATCATGATTGCCGGATATGTTTCGACAGTCTGCAGATCCTCCACGGTGATGGAGGAGAAGGCCTGAACGGAAGGAACTGGCAGCAGCGCAAGCGCCAGGGCCAGGCAGCACGAAAGGGCAGCCTTTGGCCCGGGCCGGCCGGCCCGGGCCAAGACGCCACTGTTATTTGTTCCTGGCCAGAACATACCCGGCAAGGGCGTGGAGCATGGTCAGGCTTGCACCTTCCCCCTGCCCGGCAAAAGGAGCCAGGGTGGCGTCCGCTTCCGCCACCAGCTGCACCGCAGTCTGCCTGGCCGAATCGAAGCCCCCGTGGCGTTCGATGAACTGGCGGACCCTGTCCAGAGAACTTCTGTCCAGCCGGTCCCCGGCAAAGAAGGCGGTGATGCCGGCCCGCTCAGGCGCCTCGGCCCTGGCCAGAGCCCGGAGCAACGGCAGGGTCAGCTTGCCCTCAAGGAAATCGTTGCCGGACTGCTTGCCGGTGTTCCCGGCATCGCCCTGATAATCAAGCAAATCATCAATGACCTGGAAGGCGGTACCCAGCTTGCTGCCGTAATCGGCGAGGGCCCGGCGCTCTTCAGGGGCGGCCCCGGCAAAGATGGCCCCGATTTCGCAGGAGGAGGAGATGAGCAGGGCGGTCTTGCGCAGGATGATCGCAAAGTAGTCTTCCTCGGTGAGGGCGCAGTCGGCGACATGGCGGAGCTGGAGGAATTCCCCGTCCACCATGCCCGTGGTGGAACGGCAGAACACCGCCAGTCCCTCCGTCCCGGCAAAACGTCCGACCAGATACAGGGAGCGGGCGTGCAGCCAGTCGCCGGCAAGGATGGCCACGGCCATCCCGTATCTGCGGCCAACCGCTTCCCGGCCCCTGCGCGCCTGGGCATTGTCTATGACATCGTCATGAATGAGGGTGGCGACGTGGAGATATTCAAAGGCGGCCGCCAGGCCATAGAGGTTGTTGTCCGCAGCGCCGCACAGCCTGGCGGCAAGAATTACCAGCAGCGGCCGGATCCGCTTGCCCCCGCCGAACAGGGCATAATCGATCACCTCGGCCAGCAGGGGATCGCAGCCCTGCAGGGCCTCGTCCAGGTCTCCGCGCATGGCCTGTTCCACAAGCAGGGCCTCGCGACCGGCAAAACTGCGCAGAGCCGAATGGTCAGCTGTGTTCATGGTCTCCCTTGTCCTTGCTGAAAAATCGCCGCACCTCTGCCAGGTCGCGGCACAGAGGGCTCGGCGGCAGACTGCGCAGGAAGCGGCGGCCATAACCCTTGCTGAACAGCCGCACATCCAACACCGCCATGACCCCCCGGTCACTGCTGCAGCGCATGAGACGGCCCACCCCCTGCCGGAGGCCGAGCACGGCCCGCGGCACCTGGAAATCAAAAAAAGGGTTGCCGCCCTCCGCCCGCTCCCTGTTGATCCGTGCCATAATAACAGGGTCGCTGGGGACTTCAAACGGTAATTTGTCGATGATCACCAGGCTGAGCGCCTCGCCCGGTATATCCACCCCTTCCCAGAAGCTGGCCACGGCGAACAGGACAGACTCCTTTTCTTCAGCAAACCGCGCCAGCAGCTCACGCCTTGGGCCCGTTCCCTGCAGCAGCAGGGGATAGGCTACCTCGTCGCGCAGGGCGTAATAGGCCTGGTCCATCGCCTGCACCGAGGTGAACAGAAGCAGCGCCCTGCCGCGGGACAGGCGGATCAACTCCTGGAGCCGGTCATGCAGAGCCCTGGTATAACCCGGGGCCTGGGGCTCGGGGAAGGTCTGCTCCGGCACGTAGAGCAGCGTGCGGCCCCCATAATCAAAGGGCGAGGGGAAGGTCATGGCGGGGGTGTCACCGGGCAGGCCGAGGCGCTTCAGGAAATAACTGAAGTCGCCGCCGGCGGACAGGGTGGCCGAGGTAAATACATTCTGCTGGACCATGTCAAACAGGGTAGTCCGCAGATCCTCGGCTACGTCGATGGGAGTTGCCGACAGGACCAGGTTTTTGTCTCTGCGCTCATACCAGTGCACCGCCCGGATATCCTCCGGCGGCAGGTCCGCAAAGCTCTCGGTGGTGACCGTGCGCAACCGCTCACCCAGGTCCTCGGCCCGCAGCGCATACTGTCCCCATGGTTCCTCCCGGCTGTCCAGCCCGTCCATGGCCTCCACCAGCCGGGCAAGGCCGGCGAGCACCGCGTCCCGGGCCGAATCGAGGCCGTGACAGCTTGCCAGCAGGCCGGTCAGGGGCAAACGCCCCCCCTCCTGCGGGAAGAGCAGGAAAAACTGCTCCAGCATTCCCATCAGCGATCGGGCCGCCGCCGCCACCTCGTCGCGGCGCCTGCCGCTCAGGTCGTTGATCGCACTCCGCTCCACATCCGCTGTCAGATCCAGCACCTGGTAGCGGCTGAAGGTGGTGCCGAAAAAGGTGGTAGCCACGTTTTCCACATGATGCGCCTCGTCAAAAATAACGGCCTCGTAGCGGGGCAGCACCTCGCCATAGCCGGAACGCCGGACCGCCAGATCAGAAAACAGCAGATGGTGATTGACGATCAAAAGGGAACTCTTTGCCGCATCGCGGCGCAGGCGGTTCAGAAAACAGGATGTCCCGTCCGGGCAGTCGCTGCCCAGGCAGAAATGAGACTGGCAGCAGATCTTCTGCCAGAGCGGGGAGCTGCCGGCAAGCCAGCTCATTTCCGAGCGGTCGCCGTAGGTTGTTTTTTCCAGCCAGGCGGCGATCCCCTCGGTCCCGTCCCCTTCGAACAGCTTGCCCTGCCCGGCCGCCACGTGCTGGCGCCAGCGGTACAGGCAGAGATAATTCTGCCTCCCCTTGACACAGAGCGCCTGCAGGGAGGGATCGATATACTGTTGAATAAAGGGTATTTCCCGCTGAAGAATCTGGTCCTGCAGGTTGCGGGTATTGGTCGAAACAACGACCCGGCGGCCGCTGAGCGCCGCTGGCACCAGATAGGCCAGAGTTTTGCCCAGACCGGTTTCCGCCTCCACCACCAGGCAGGATGCCCGCCCTGGATCGGCAAGCACGGCAGCCACCGCCTCGGCCATCTCCCGCTGACCAGGCCTGGGTTCATAGCCGGCAAGATGCCGGGCCAGGACGCCTTTGGCCCCAAAGATGTCATCCGTGGCGACGGTCATGGTTCTGGAAGAGGATTGTGCATCGGTGCTGCTCCTTAAACGTGCAATTCCTGTCCTTACCACGTTGCCGGCCAAGTGACAATCCGAGAATCAGGGCCGTTCATACTGATTCTTGACACCGTGGCGGTTGACAAGTATGTTTTATCGATGATCCTCGAGTCAGATACCAGCATGCCCAATCCGGAACAACCAGTCCCGTTTTCATCCCCGGTATCGCCCGGTAAACTTCTGGGCAACGGGGAAGTCATCCTCATTGTTGACGATTATCCGCAACTCGTCGCCCTGCTGCAGGAATTTCTCCAGGAACAGGGCCTGCCGACCATTACCGCCGCCTCGGCCTGGGAACTCCAGCAGGCCATGCAGAGCCATGCCGTAGCCCTGACCATCCTTGACATAGGCCTCCCGGACCGCAATGGCATAGACCTGCTCCCGGAACTGAAAACGAACTATCCGGATCTTGCCGTGATCATGCTCACCGCGGTGACCGACCTGCACACCGCCCTCGAATGCATGCGCGAAGGCGCAGACGACTACCTGACCAAACCCGTCCAGTTCACCGAGTTGTTCGCCACGGTGCGCAGGGTCCTGGAAAAGAGACGCCTGACCATCAACAACCGCCTCTATCAGCTCCAGATCGAGCGGGCCAATTTCCGGATCAGTCTTCTTCACGAACTGGCTTTGAAAATGAACTCCGCCTACCTGTCCATGGTGGAGCTCGATGAGATCCTGCAGGCGATTCTCATCGGCATCACCGCGGACGAGGGGCTTCGCTTCAACCGGGCCTTCCTGGCCCTGTTCAACAAGAGTGGGGATACCCTGGCGGGCACGATCGCGATTGGTCCCGGCTGCCGGGACGAAGCCGGCCGGATCTGGCGGGAGATGGAGGAAAAGGACCTGCGGATCAACGTCCTCATCGACAAAATCAAGGGCAGCTGCGTGAACAGGGACACCGAGGTCAACGCCATCGCCCGCGCCCTCAGGGTCAGTGCTTCAGACAGCGAGCACATCCTGATCCGGGCCGTCCGCAGCCGGCAGTCCATCCTGGTGACGGAGGGAAAAAACGACTATCCGGTGCCGCCGGAACTGATCCGCCTCCTCGGGGAGGACACCTTTGTTATTGTCCCTCTCTATTCGCCCAGCCGCTCCCTCGGGGTCATCATCGCCGACCACTATGTCACCCGCAAGCCCATTACCGAGGATCTGATCAAGGACCTGGAGAGCTTCGCCACCCAGGCCTGCCTGGCGATTGAGCACTGCCATATGTACATGGAGATGGAGGAGAAGATCAAGCAGCTCCAGGACATGACCTATGAACTGGAAAAAAACAAGGATCTCTTGGTTGAGGCGGAGCGGTTCTCCGCCCTGGGCCACATGGCCGCCCAGCTGGTGCACAGCATTCGCAACCCGATCACCTCCATCGGCGGCACAGCGCGGCTGCTGGCCCGGAAAACCGACAAGCCCGAGCGGCTCAAGTTCCTCAACGTGATCATCAGTGAAACAGGGAGGATCGAGACAACCCTTGAGGAGCTGTTCAGTTTTGTCAACGAGGAACTCCCGGTCAGGGAGAGGTATCCGCTCTATCCCCTGATCCGCAAATCGCTGGTCATGTTTTATAATACCCTGCAGAAACACCATATCGTCCAGGAACTGCTTCTGCCGGAACCCGACCCGACCCTCAGGGTGGACCAGCACCAGTTCCGCCAGATGCTTGTCCATCTGATCCGAAATGCCGTGGAAGCCATGCCTGAGGGCGGCAGGCTCAGCATCGAGGCCGGGCATGACGACAGCCAGGTCACCATCTCCATCCGCGACACCGGCATCGGCTTTTCCGACCTGGCGCTGAGCCGCGCCACGGATCCCTTTTTCACCACCAAATCCTTTGGCACCGGCATGGGGCTGACAGTGGTCAAGCGAATTGTCAAGGACCACAACGGCACGCTCAGGCTGCGCAACCGCCCGCAAGGGGGCACGGAAGTCCTCCTGCGCTTTCAGAAGGAATATGATCCGCAGGAATAGCATCCTGCCGGAGCCATGCCGGGACTCATAGCTCGCTCACCCTCCCTGTGAAATCTTCACCTCCCTCCCGCCCCGCAGCCATGAGACCGCCACCGCCCCCAGGGCAAGAGCCGCTGCGTACCAAAGGGTGCTGCGCAGGGCTGCCATGAAGGCGGGGGCGGTCGCCGGGACATAATCACGCATGTCCAGGCCGCCGGTGGCCCCGGCAAAGTGCAGGGCAAAACTCAGGCCGGCAAGGGCCGTACCGGCAAGCATGCCCAAGTTTCGGGCCGTTGCCAGCAGGCTGGCCGCCAGGCCGGCCTGCTCCTCAGAAACCCAGGCCAGCACCGAGGCGCTGTTCGGCGCCAGGAACATCGCCTGGCCAAATCCCATCAAGGCCAGACAGCCGGCAACGAACAGGGCTGAAGATTCTGTGGTCAATCCGCCGAGCAGCAGGATGCCGGCCAGGCTGCAGAGCAGGCCGGCGGTGGCCACAATCCTCGCCCCGATCCTGTCATGCAGCCTCCCGGCTGCCGGCGATACCAGAAAAACCGTCAGCGGTAGGGCCATCATCACGTAGCCGAGCCGGTCCGGGGGGAGTTGCAGGATTTTATCCAGATAAAAGGGGATCAGGATCATCACCACGAAGAGGACGGCGAAAGAAAGGGCGCTGCTGCAGAGGGCCGTGGCGAAAATGCGCTGCCGGAACAGCGGCAGGGGGAGGACGGGATGGGCTGCCCGCGCTTCCCGCCGGAAAAACAGCAGCCAGCTGCCCAGCATGACAGCGGTCCCTGACCAGAACAGGCCCGAGGCTGCAGCTCCTCTGCTGCAGCAGAGCCATGCCGCATGGGTGGCCAGGAGTACGGCCAGGGTCACGCCGCTCACCCACAGCAGGGCACCGGCCAGGTCGAAGGTTTCACTCCCGGCCACACCGTCATTGCCCGGCCTCTCCCCGCGAACCCTGCAATGGCTGAGGCATGCGAGGTTTCTCCGGCTGGAAAGGAAAAAGGCCAGCCCCACCGGCACCGTCACCCAGAATATGGCACGCCAGTGCAGCCAGCGCAGGAGCAGGCCGCTGAGCACCGGCCCGGTCATCAGGCCAAGCGAGGTAGCAATCCCGATCAGCCCCAGCCCTCGTCCCAGACTCTCCGCTGGAAAGATGGACCTGATCAGCGCAGGGCCGGCAGCCATCATCATCGATGCCCCCAGGGCCTGAATGAACCGGCAGCCGATCAGGAGCCAGACTGAAGGGGCCATGCCGCAGAGCAGCGAACCAACGGTAAAAACCAGCAGTCCACGGGAATACACCGGGCCGCAGCCCCATCGTCCGCACAGGCGCCCCCAGAAGACCAGGAGGACGGTCACGGTGAGCAGGTAGACTTGCACCACCCACTCGGTCAGGGCAAGGGAACTATGAAAGGACCGCATCAGCGCCGGCAGGGCAATATTGACCTGCGAGCTGTCCATAGTGGACATGAACACCCCGGCGGCCACGGTCAAAAAAACCCGCCGGCGCTGCTCTCGCAGCGTATTCTGTACTGGCGCATTGTGCATATGGTTGCGTATGAACAAAATGCCGATAATTGGTTTTCGCCCGCTCCCTGAAAACAGAATCGAAGTGCCGAAAAATTATTTAAGTCTATCCTATAGCACCCTCTCGCGTATACTTCTTTTTCCCATGGCAACGGGATTTCGCAAAATGGACAACGGGAACTCACGACTCTGCCGCGGTGCAATAACATCACGCAGCGCAGTGCAGGTTTAATGGATATTTTTGGAACCCAAAAAAAGTAGCCCGATCCGAAAAAATATTCGATATATACTTGACATCCAAAACCAGGGTGTTATAAAAGAGTCAGTAAAAGAATTTGTACCTGTATGATTTTTTGTACAGGATGGACCCGGAAAGGCCCGTGGCCTGACCCAACAAGTAAATTATATGAAGAGGAGCGAAGAGATGAAGAAATTTCTTTCAACAGCTTTGGCCCTTGGCCTCGTAGCCGGTTTGGCTGCCACTGCTTCCGCCTTGGAGCTGAAAGTAACGGGCAAGTATGTGGTTGATGGCTACTACATCGACCAGGGCAACGCCGCCGCCGGCAGGCCCAGCTACGGCGTCTGGCCGTTTGATGATTCTGATGCGGACTCGGACAGCTGGTACGAGCATACCTTCCAGATGTATCCGACCCTGATCATCAACGACAAGGTCTCCATGAAGGGCGACATCCGTTTCATCGGCCGCAACAACGTGTGGGGCAGCCAGGATGACCTCGCCACCGCGGACGGCGGCAACTTCGAAATGGACAAGGCCTGGTTGGAGTACACCTCCCCGGTCGGCATGTGGCAGATCGGCCGCCAGCCAGCCGGCGCCTGGCAGTATGCGTTCGTCAACAACGCCACCAAGGGCGACCGGATCAAGTGGAACTTCCCGACCATGGACAAGTTCAAGAGCTACGTCTTCCTCGAGAAGCAGACCGAGCAGGACGGCTACTGGTCAGATCTGGGAGGTGCTTTTGGTTCTGACGACAAGGACTACTACGAAGCAGCCGGCGGCTATGAGGCCGAGGGCGTGAAGGCTTGGTTGGGCCTTGGCTGGACGAACAACAACCTTCTTGATTATGCCGACGTAGAACAGGATACGTGGCGCATCAAGGGCTACGGCGAGTTCGTCATCAACCCGACCTTCAGCATGCTCGGCGAGTTCGACTACAAGTTCGGCGAAATCGATTACCCCGTGGGTAACGACGTCGACACCAGCGGCTTGGCCGCCATAGTGGCCGGCGTGGGCAAATTCGACGCCCTTACCGCCACCCTCGGCTACTTCTACATGAGTGGCGACAATGATGCATCTGATGACGACATGGAGGCCTATGACGTAGCCAACGGTACGGGCTGGGATTTCCAGCCTCTCTACATCATGACCGGCGACGCCACCAACGTCCTGAACGGCTATCGCGGCGCTAATATAGTCGGCACCACGGTCCGGACCGCTGGCGTGCATGCCGTTATGCTCCTGGCTGACTACGCGGCCTCCCAGGACCTGACCCTGCACGGCGGCGTCGCCTACGGCATGGCCGCAGATGAGCCCGATGGAGTTGATGACAGCTATGGCTGGGAATTCGACCTTGGCCTGGCCTACAAGCTGTACGACAACCTGACCTACGAGCTGCACTTCGGCTGGTGGGCTGTTGGCGACTTCGCCGAGCTGGGCGGCCTGATGGATACCGAGGATGTTCTGCTCCTCAGCCATCACCTGAGCATGAAGTTCTAATCTCCCCGGAGATTCGAGCGCTTTCCCACCCCTGCCGGCTGGTGCCGGCAGGGGTTTTTTATGTCCGTTTTCCCGGCCAAGCGAATAGGGGAGATACCGTCAATCGTCCGAGTGTGCGGCAAAAACGATGTTCTCGTCCTCGCCAGCCATTTCCCGGACAGCTCCGGCGCCATGCACCCGCAGCCAGTCGAGCACCTGCGCTACCAGGACCTCGGGGGCCGAGGCTCCGGCCGTGACGCCGATCCTTTTCACCCCCTGCAGCCAGGCCGGATCGATCTCATCGGCATGATCGATCAGCCGCGCGGCAACGCCACGGTGCGCCGCCACCTCCCGCAACCGATTGGAATTGGAACTGTTTTTGGAGCCGACGACCAGCAGAAGATCTATCCGGGAGGAAAGCTCCCGGACGGCGTTCTGGCGGTTGGTGGTCGCGTAGCAGATATCTGTCCGCTCCGGCTCGCTGATCTCAGGAAAACGTTTGCGGATGGCGATGAGCATGTCCCTGGTGTCGTCAAGGCTGAGGGTGGTCTGGGTCACATAGCCGACCCTCCTGGGATCTGCGACCTGGAGCCGGGTCACCTCCTCCGCGCTGGACACCACATGCACCGCGCCGGTGGCATGGCCACAGGTGCCCACCACTTCCGGATGCCCCTTGTGGCCGAGGACCAGGACATCGTAGCCGAGCCGGTTCAGCCGGATCACCCGACGGTGCACCTTGGAGACCAGCGGACAGGTTGCGTCTATGGTGCGCAGGCCAAGCTGCCCGGCCTGCTTCTCGGTTGCCAGGGAAACGCCATGCGCGCTGAATATGACCACGGAGCCGGCCGGGATCTCCTCCAGCTTCTCCACAAAGACCGCGCCCCTGCCGCTCAGTTCCCTGATCACATGCGTGTTGTGCACTATTTCGTGCAGAACGTAGACCGGGGCGCCATGGTTGTCCAGGGCCTGGCGGACAATGGTGATCGCCCGCTTTACCCCGGCGCAGAATCCGCGCGGTTTGGCCAGAATTACGTCCATGCCGCTCTCTTATCGCCTCGCTTCATTTCCAGCCCTCTCCTTCCCTCCCCGAGCGGCCATTCACCCGCTCAATCTTTTTAAACTTCCGGATTGATCAAGACGGCCTCTGATCGCCTGCAGGTCCTTCCAGGCCGCCTTTTTCATTTCCGGATTGGCAAGAAGATAGCGGGGATGGAAGGTCGGCATGATCGGGATGGCGTCCATTGATTGAAAACTGTACATCGCGAACCGCCCGCGCAGGCGGACAAGCGGCTCCAGGTTGTCGACAAGCATCCTGACGGCAAGATCACCCATGGCACAGATGAGCCGGGGTCTGACCGCACCTATCTCCCGGACCAGATAGGAAAAACAGCTCTCCTGGCACTCCTGGTCAGGAATCTGACCAGCGCCGGGACAACATTTCAGAATGTTGGTCACATAGACCTCTTCCGGCCGCAGGGCGATGGCCTCCATCATCCTCCACAGCATGCTGTCCTCGTCCGGTCCGAAAAGAATTTCTGGATTGCAGACCTGCTCCTGGGATGACCAGTCGCCAACCACCATGAGCTGGCTGCCGGCAGGACCCTGCCCCGGTACAGTGCCCTGCCGGCCAGGAGCAAGACGGCAGAGGGTACACTGTCCGATCTCCTGCTGCAGCGCTGCCAGGACCGCAGGCCCCGTCATTAACTCTTCCGGCCCGGAGGGAGGGAGGGGGCCGGCGGAACGGGGCCGGATCCTGGCGGAGACCCCGGTGAATTCCAGGAAGCGGCGGACATCCTCATTCAGGGGATAGTCGGCAATCCCCAGGGCCTGCTGAAATCGCAGCTGCTGACGGAGGTCCTGCAGGGTGCTGACAAGGCTATCGCGATCCAGTTGCACCAATTCTCTCACTTTTCCTGCTGACAAGGCCCGTTTCCGTGTATATTTTATTTTGACACAAAAAAAATAACCCCCTGTATTCTGCTTTACAGGGAATTACCAGGAGAAGCAACCATGCCGATTTACGAATACGTCTGCAGCGAGTGCAAGTCCCACTTCGAAGCCCTGGTCTCGGTCAGCTCCCCGGAAATTATCCGCTGCCCGAAGTGTGACAGCCTCAAGGTCAAGAAAACCATGTCCGCAGCCAGTTTCCGCCTGGGCCATGGCGGGTCGTCCATTCCCGCCGGGGCTATGGCCGGCTGTTCCTCGAAATCCGGCTTCTCGTGAGCATAAGCGTGGAAGCCCGTGGGTTTCCTTTTCCCTGCAGGCCGCGCCGGGGTTTATTTCTTCTTGCCGGAGGGCTCGAATTCATAGACGGTCTCATTTTCCTTGAGCAGACCGTATTTCTGCCGGGCCATATGTTCGAGATAGGCCTCGTCGCTCTGTAATCGTTCGATCTCCTTGCGCAGGGCGGCATTGTGCTCCTGCAGGCCCTTGTTTTCCTGGCTCAAAACCTCGATCTGCTTCTGCAGGCGCTGATAACGGAGGATGCCCCTGCCCGGCGCAAACAGAAACCAGAGGATGGCCGCGGCCAGCGCGAAAACAAGCAGACGCCAGAGCAGACGCCGTTCGCCGCGGGTCAACCCCTGTTGATGTCGTTGCACCATGTCACACACACAGCATGAAATTGTTCTCGTCAGCGCCTGCCTGGCCGGGCTGTGCACCCGCTACGACCGGAGAATCCGGCCATCGTCCGCCTGCCTGGAAGCGCTGGCGGGCACGCATTGGCTCCCTGTCTGCCCGGAACAGCTAGGCGGTCTGCCCACCCCGCGTCCGGCCGCAAATCTGAACGGCGGCGACGGCCATGCTGTCCTGGTCGGTAGGGCCAGGGTGCTCACCGAGGGCGGCGAGGATGTTACCCGGAATTTTCTCCAGGGCGCCAGGCAGTGCCTTGCCCTTGCCCAGGCACAACACATCCGCAAGGCATACCTCAAGGCAGGAAGCCCTTCCTGCGGCCTCTCCCCCAGGATAGGGGTCACCGCGGCGCTCCTTCTCCAGCATGGCATCGAGGTCGTCGAATACGCGTGACCCTTGCCCGGATGAATCTTACGCCTGCGCCGGTCTTTTCTTCTCGTCCAGCCGGAAAATCCTGATCACTAGAATCCCCGCCTCGTACAGCAGATAAAGGGGACCGCCCATCAGGGCCATGTTCATCACATCCGGCGTCGGGGTCAGCAGGGAGGCCAGGATGACAATTATCAGTATCGCATACCGCCTGTTTTTTTCAAACACTTTTCGGGACACCCCGACCCCAGCGCTGAAAATCATGAAGACCGGCAGCTCAAAAATGAGACCAAAGGCCAGGATGAACAGGGTCACGAAACTGACGAAGCGATCCACCGAGATGACCGGCTTCAGCTCGGCGGACTGGAAGCCGAGGAGAAAGCTGACCCCGTAGGGGAGGGTCACCATGAAGCAGAAGAGCGAGCCGGCGTAAAACAAAATCGAGGTGGTCAGCACGAGCCAGAACAGCTTGCGGCCGGTCAGGCCGAAGGGCAGGCCAATGCCCTTCCAAACCACGTACATGATCCAGGGCATGAGGAGATACAGAGCGCCGAAAAAGGAAATCTGGACATGGGCGAGAAAGGGTGCGGCCACGGAAAAAAAATAGAGCTTTTCGTTGAGATGGTCCTGCATGAACTGCAGCAGATTCGCGGACAGCAGAAACAGGCCGATGGTCAGGCCAGCCAGGGAAAGCCCCAACATGCGCACCGAGCGGCGGCACTGGGCCAGAAAAACAGCGATATGTCGGTATGGCTCCACTCCCTTCTTCCCCTCTCGAACTCCCCTCAGCCGGAACGTTGCTCAAGGTAGCA
Organism: Desulfobulbaceae bacterium; assembly: GCA_003508005.1. GTDB lineage: Bacteria > Desulfobacterota > Desulfobulbia > Desulfobulbales > Desulfobulbaceae > UBA10518. The sequence continues at coordinate 41,897 of DNUE01000067.1, read as the reverse complement.
GACAGGGTCCGGAAATGCAATTGTCAGAATCGCAAACTGGCAATTCTGACGCCGGCATACTTTATAA
>DNUE01000067.1:0-41782 GCA_003508005.1 Desulfobulbaceae bacterium | reverse complement strand
CACAGTGGCGGATGCTCAATCTTTTCATTTTTTGCTAGGTTAAAAGTCAATTGAATTGCAGTTGCGTTCCGCCGACCCCCGTGCTAGTAACACGTGGTGAAACCGAAGCCTCAGATCAACTACCGGAACCACCATTATGCTTGAGTTGCGCTTTATCCGCGAGAACAGTGAACTGGTCAGGGAAAAAATCCGGCGGCGGGGCATGGCCCCTGATCTTATCGACCGCTTCGTTGCGATCGATACCCGACGCCTGTCCCTGCTGGCCGAGGCGGAAAACCTGAAAAACCGTCGCAATACCGTGTCGCGCGAGATCGCTGAATTGAAGCAGCGCGGTACCAATACGCAGGCCGAACCGCTGATCGTTGAGATGCGCGAGGTCTCGGCCCGGATCAAGGAACTGGACACGGAACTGGCAGCGGTGCAGGACCAGCTGCAGGACATCGTCATGTCCATTCCCAACCTCTGCGATGACACCGTGCCCTTGGGCAAGAACGACCACGACAATGTAGAGGTGAAGCGATGGGGGGAGAAACCGGTTTTTGCCTTTGAGCCGCTGCCCCACTGGGAGATCGGCGAACGGCTGGGAATTCTCGACTTCGAGACCGCGGCCAAGCTCGCCGGCGCCCGCTTTGCCCTGCTGAAGGGCTTCGGCGCCCGCCTGTCCCGGGCCCTGGTCAACTTCTTTCTCGACCTGCACACCCAGAAGCACGGCTACCAGGAAGTGCTTCCCCCGTTTATGGTGAACAGCGCGACCATGACCGGCACCGGCCAGTTGCCGAAATTCGCCGAGGATCTGTTCAAGATCGACAACTGGGACCTGTGGCTGATTCCCACCGCCGAGGTGCCGGTGACCAATATCCACAGCGGCGAGACCCTGGCCGAATCGCAGCTGCCGCTGCGCTACACCGCCTACACCCCCTGCTTCCGTTCAGAGGCCGGTTCCTACGGCAAGGATACCCGGGGCCTGATCCGCCAGCACCAGTTCGAAAAGGTGGAGCTGGTCAAGTTCACCACCCCGGAGACCTCGCACCGGGAACTGGAAGCGCTCCTGGCCGACGCTGAAGAGGTGCTGCAGCTGCTGAAGCTACCCTACCGGGTGGTCACCCTGTGCAGCGGCGACCTGGGCTTTTCCGCGACCAAGACCTATGACATCGAGGTATGGCTGCCGGGCCAGAACAACTACCGGGAGATCTCCTCCTGCTCGAATTTCCTGGATTTTCAGGCGCGGCGCATGGGCATCCGCTACCGCCCGGACGGGGAGAAAAAAAGCAGGTTGGTGCACACCCTGAACGGCAGCGGCCTGGCCGTGGGCCGGACCCTGCTGGCAGTCCTGGAGAACTACCAGCAGGCCGACGGCAGCGTGGCCATCCCCGAGGTCCTGCAGCCCTATTTTACCCAGCGTTTCTAACGGCGCACCGGCGGCGGGCAACTCGCTGCCCGCCGCCGATGTCCGGCTTCCCCGATTTTCTATTTTTCAACTTCGGCAAGCGAAATTCCCAGTGCGTCCGCCACGCCCTTGCCATACGCCAGATCGGCCTTCAGGCAATTGCCGATGTGGCGAATCTTGATTTCGTGCGGCGCATCTCCCAAAGCCCGGGCGGTGTTGCCGAAGAGGACCTCCTGCTGCGCCGGACTCATGAGGCGGAAAAGCAACCCGGGCTGACTGTAATAGTCCTCGTCCTGCCGGTGGTCCCAGTGGTCAGCGGCCCCGTGCAGGTCAAGAGGCGGCTCCGCAAATTCCGGCTGCTGCCGCCATTCGCCGTAACTGTTGGGCTCATAGGCAAGGGTGCTGCCATGATTCCCGTCCACCCGCATCGCGCCGTCGCGGTGATAACTGTGGAAGGGACAGCGCGAGGCGTTGACCGGGATCAGATGGTGATTCACCCCCAGGCGGTAGCGCTGGGCATCGCCGTAGGAAAAGAGGCGCCCCTGCAGCATCTTGTCGGGAGAAAAGCCGATCCCGGGCACGATGTTGGCCGGATTGAAGGCGGCCTGCTCCACCTCGGCGAAGTAGTTCTCCGGGTTGCGGTTCAACTCAAGGACCCCGACCTCGATCAGCGGGTAGTCCTTGTGGAACCAGACCTTGGTGAGATCGAAGGGATGATAGGGGCAGGTGAGGGCGTCCTTCTCCGGCATCACCTGAATGAACATGGTCCACCTGGGGAAGTCTCCTTTTTCGATGCTCTCGTAGAGATCGCGCTGATGGCTTTCCCGGCACTTGCCGACGACGGCCTCGGCCTCCTGGTCGGTCATATTCTTGATCCCCTGCTGCGTCCGCAGGTGGAACTTGACCCAGAACCGCTCGTTGCCGGCATTGATCAGGCTGAAGGTGTGGCTGCCGAATCCGTGCATATGGCGGTAGGAAGAGGGAATGCCCCGGTCGCTCATGACGATGGTCACCTGGTGCAGGGCCTCGGGCAGCGAGGTCCAGAAGTCCCAGTTATTCCTGGCGCTGCGCAGGTTGGTCCGGGGGTCGCGCTTGACCGCATGGTTGAGGTCGGGAAACTTGAGAGGGTCGCGGAGAAAAAACACCGGCGTGTTGTTGCCCACCAGGTCCCAGTTCCCCTCCTCGGTATAAAATTTGATCGCGAAACCACGGATGTCCCGTTCGGCATCGGCGGCGCCCCGCTCACCGGCCACCGTGGAAAAACGGACAAAGAGGTCGGTCTTCTTGCCCACCTGAGAAAATATCTTTGCCCTGGTGTAGCGGCTGATTTCGTGGGTGACGGTAAAGTTGCCGTACGCTCCGGATCCCTTGGCGTGCATACGGCGCTCCGGGATCACTTCCCGGTCGAAGTGGGCGAGTTTTTCCAGGAACCAGACATCCTGCAGCAAGGCAGGGCCGCGCGGACCAGCGGTCATGATGTTCTGATTGTCAGCGACAGGTGCCCCGGCGTTGGTGGTCAATTTTCTTTTCTCACTCATGATTGCCTCCTTTCGGTAGTGTTGAATTAGTTCATTACTTGCTTAATCGTTCCAGGCCTCATGCTTCCGTACAGATGTGCATTCCAGCCCCCATTATCCACAGAATAATTACCACTTCGTAATTATTCTTATTACTGGCCCAAAAAAAGGGGCCTATCTCCTGCCGCCGGATTCTTCGCATTCCTTGCAGATACCGTACAGGGTGACGTTTTTTTTACTGACCCGGCCCCAACGATCGATATCCGGGGGTAAGGCCGTTTCATCAAACCGCTGCCAGTAAAAATCCGTAATCCTGCCGCACTTTCGGCAGATCAGATGATGATGCTCCTCTCCCGCCGCCTCAAACCGCGCCTGGCTTTCCGTGGTATCGACCTTGGTGATCAGGCCATGGTGTTCAAAGGTGCTGAGGGTCCGGTAAACCGTGTCCAATGACAGGGTTGGCAGCTTTGGCAACAGTCGACGGTGAATGGTTTCAGCGGCAGGATGATCGGATGCCGCGGCAAGTTCCCGGAAGATCTCCAGCCGTTGCTGGGTCATCTTGAAACCCTTTTCCCTGCAGGCCTGTTCGAACTGAGCCTGGAGCACATGCTGCCTGTGATGTTCGATCATATTCCTGCATCTCATAAACGATAATAATTATTATTTAGATAATTATTCTGTCTTACCGATAATGTCAAGGTTTATTCTTTCGGGCTCCCTGACTCGCGCACAGGCCAAGAGAATCCCGGGGGACCATCGTCCTGCGAGATATGCCTGGTTTCATCGCTATTAGATTTTGCTTCCTCGGCAAAAGAAAGTACAATGCGGAGAAAGCCCTTACCCCCAGGGGAGGATGCGTAGCATCTCGCCTCCTCCCCCGGGGAAGGCTGCAAGAAGGTGGAATCTCGTGATGCGGAGGTGATCATGGATATGAAGTCAACCCTGAGAGGTGTCGGCCTGGCAATGCTGCTGGCCGGCCTGTTCCTGCTGGGCGGCTGCGCAGGTCTTGGCCCCCAGGCAAAACCGAGGGTGTCCCTGGCCAATCTTCAGGTTTTGGAAATCAGAGCGCTGGAAACCGTTTTTCTGGTGGAGCTGAGAGTGTTAAACCCCGGCGAAACGCCTCTGCAGATCCGCGGAATTGACTGTGAACTCAAGGTGGACGATCGGCACTTTGCCACGGGCCTGTCCGGGGACAGCTATGAAATCCCGGCCTATGGATCAATCACCATTCCGGTGCCCGTGTATGCCTCGATGATCGACATGGTTTCTTCGGTTGTCGCCAGGCTGCAGCAACCGGCTGCTCAGCCGGGGACCATCGATCCGCTGCGCTACGAACTGGTCGGCCATGTCCGATTGACAGGGGGCATAGGGGGGGCCGGCAGAACCCTGCCCTTTGCCAGCAAGGGCGAGTTCTCCCTGGTTGGCCAGCATCAGCAGAGATAACCCGGTCTCTTTCTTACCCCTGCCTCTCCAGGGCCAGCTCGATGAGCCGGTCCAGCAGCGCGGGAAAGGGCAGGCCGTAGACGGCCGCTGCCTGCGGCAGCAGGCTGGTGGGGGTCATCCCCGGGATGGTGTTGGTTTCGAGGAGACAGATATCGTTGCCGCTGACAATCATGTCCGTGCGGCTGTAGCCCCTGAGCTGCAAGGCATGGTGCGCGGCCAGGCCATACTCTTGGGCCTTGTTCCTGGTCTCCTCGCTCACCTGGGCCGGGCAGATCTCCCGGGTGGCGCCGGGCTGGTATTTGGCCTCATAGTCAAAAAACTCATAGCGGCTGTCGGGGATGATCTCCACCAGGGGCAGGGCAACGGGCCGGTCATTGCCGATGACCCCCACGGTAATTTCCCTCCCCTTGATGTACTGCTCAACCATCACCTGGCGGTCATGAGCAAAGGCCTTGGCAAGGGCAAGCCCCAGTGCCTTGGCGTCCCGGACAATCGACATGCCGATGCTCGAACCCTGGCGCACCGGCTTGACCACCAGCGGCAGCTCGACGGCCGCAAGCAGACGAGCGGGATCAGCAATGTCCTCACGGCTCGCCATCTCCCAGGTGGCCACCGGCAACCCGTGCAGGCGGTACATGGTCTTGGCCAGATTCTTGTCCATAGCCAGGGCGCTGCCCAGCACCCCTGCTCCCTGGTAAGGGATCCCCAGCAGGTCGAGAAATCCCTGGATAGTTCCGTCCTCCCCGTGAATCCCGTGCAGCAGGATAAAGGCAACATCAATGTCCTTGGCCCGCGCCGCTATCAGGGACAGATCCGTGGCCGGATCAAAGCGGACCACTTCGTATTTCTCCGGATCGAGGGCCTTCTCTACCCCCGCCGCCCCCTTCAGAGAAACCTCCCGCTCGCCCGACACCCCGCCGGCAAGCAATGCCAACCGTAATTTCTTCATTTAACCTCCAGAGAACATTCTTAAGCTCTTGTCTGACACATCACCTGAAAAGGGCTTCCAAGCGAGGTATTGCTGTTCCCCTTGTCACTTGCTGAGCGCCGGAGAAGCTGCCGAAAGGGGTAAGGTCAGCGCAGACTCCGTGCTCTGTCTGAGCGAAGCGAGTTTGCATAATCCCGGCATCTTCAAGGAGTGCGAGGCCGTCCGCAGGACCAGCAGTGATATGCGCCCGGCGAGTGACACGGGTGCCCATTCTTTTGTTTCGTTTCCTTTACGCTAACAAAGAAAATGAACAATATCATGATAATGTCAGATGTGAATTGTATTCGGATCCTCTGAAAAAAATAAGTCCGCAGAAACAAAAATCCTGTATATCATGCTCCCCCCATCAACATTTTCAAGGTTTTTCTGAAAAAATCTGGTTTCTCCCCGCTGATTTCTGTATCTTCCAGGCATGGACCGCTCCATCATCAAGCAGCTCGAACGCATCGTCGGCGCTGACCACCTGTTCACCGCCCCGGAAGAGCTGCGCTGCTACAGCTACGACGCCACCGGCCAGGTGTTCCTGCCCGAGGCGGTGGTCCTGCCCGGCAGCGCGCAAGAGATTGCCGCCATCCTCGCCCTGGCCAACGCGCACCGCTTCCCGGTTGTGCCTAGAGGCGCGGGCAGCGGCATGACCGGCGGCAGCCTGCCGGTGCGGGGGGGCCTGGTCCTGGGCACCGGCAGGTTGAACAGGATCCTGGAGATCGACCCGGCCAACATGATCGCCGTGGTTGAGCCAGGCGTGGTGACCGGTGACCTGCAGGCGGCCCTGAAAAAATTCAACCTGATGTACCCGCCCGATCCGGCGAGCCTGAAGTTCTGCACCATCGGCGGCAACGCCGCGGAATGCGCGGGCGGTCCAAGCGCGGTCAAGTACGGCGTGACCAAAGATTATGTCCTCGGCCTGGAGATCGTCCTGGCCACCGGCGAGATCCTCCAGACGGGGGTGCGAACTGAAAAGGGAGTGGTGGGCTATGACCTGACCCGCCTCTTTGTCGGCTCCGAGGGAACGCTCGGCATATTTACCCGGCTCATCCTCCGGCTCCTCCCCTTGCCCGAGCGCAAGGCCTCCTATCTGCTGACCTTCTCCTCCCTGGCCGAGGCCACCGGGCATGTCAGCAGACTCCTTGCCGCCGGCATTCCCCCCTGCACCATGGAATACATGGACCGGACGGCCATCAGCGTGGTCAGGGAACGAATACCTTTGAAGCTGCCCGAGGAGACTGCCGCCCTGCTTCTGCTCGAACTGGATGGCAGCGAAAGGGAAGTTGCGCTCCAGCAGGCCCGGCTGCTTGACTACCTGACCCGGGAACGGATCGCCTACCGCCAGGCGGCGAGCGAGGCCGAGGCACAGGAAATCTGGCAGGCCCGCCGGGCCATCTCCCCGGCCACCTTCGCCCTTAAGCCGCACAAGATCAGCGAGGACGTGGTGGTGCCCCGGGCAAGGATTCCGGAACTGGTCAATTTTACTGAGGATCTGGCCCGTGAACTTGCCCTGACGATCCTCACCTTCGGCCATGCCGGGGACGGCAACATCCATGTCAACATCATGCTCGACCGAAGCATCAAGGAAGAAGAGGCCCGGGGAGAGGCAGCCAGACAACGGCTTTTTATCTTTGTCGTCGGCCTCGGCGGTACGCTGTCCGGGGAACACGGCATCGGCATCACCAAGTCCCGGTTCCTGCCGCTGGAACTCAGCCCTACGGCGCTGACGGTGATGCGCTCCATCAAAAAACTCTTTGATCCAAACCAGATCCTCAACCCGGGCAAAATCTTCCCCGAACCGGGCTGAGGCAAACCTAACCCCCTACATTTTCATTGACATCTCCCTCAATGTAGAATATTTTTCGCCTTCAATTTTCAACGACGGCGACCCACCGTCAACACCAGAATAAAGGATGTGATTTTTATGATCGAGGTTGAAGTCAGAGGCGATATCGAGTACGCGATCCGTCAGCTGAAGAAAAAGCTGCAGATTGACGGCATCAAGCGCGAACTCAAACGGCGCGAGTACTATGAAAAACCCAGTGTACGCAAACGTCGGAAAAGCGCTGAAGCACTGCGAAAACTTCGCAAATACAACCGCATAAGAAGCAGGGTGTAATTTCGAGGGCCTGCCGTTGCACACGGCAGGCCCTTTGTTTTTCTCCCCGGAACCCTTTCTATCAACCCCACTCTCCTGAACAGCCAGCATCTCGCCGATTACCTGGAGCGTTTTCTCCACTGCCTGGTAGCTGAGCGCCGACTTGCCGCCAACACTGTTGCCGCCTACGGCTCCGATCTCCATTTTTTTCTTGCTTATCTTGCCCGCGATGGCCGGCTGCCCCCTGCTGCCGTGACCAGCGAGCACCTTCGGGGATTTTTCCGCCATTGTCATCGGCAGAAGATCAGCGCCCGCAGCAATGCCCGCCGGCTTGCCGCCCTCAAGGCCTTTTTCGCCTATCTGGTCAGGGAAAAGGTGGTGAGCGCGAACCCGGCCATGGATATCGATTCGCCGAAGACCGGCCGCAGCCTGCCCAAGGCCCTGAATATCGAGGAGGTGGACCGGCTGCTGACCCTGCCGCCGCTGAAAACACCGCTGCTCCTGCGGGATTATGCCATGCTCTACCTGCTGTACGCAACCGGCATGAGGGTCTCCGAACTGGTCGGCCTGCCGATCAGCAGCTGCAACCTGACCAGCCTGCACCTCCGGGTGCGAGGAAAGGGGGACAAGGAGCGAATCGTTCCCTTCGGAGAAATCGCGGGAAGGAGGCTGCAGGACTACCTGGAGTTGGGCCGGCCGACACTCCTGAAAAAAAGGGCGAGCCCTGCCCTCTTTCTCAGCAACCGCGGCACGCCCATGACTCGCGCAAGGTTCTGGCAGATCATCAATAACCTGGCAGCCCAGGCCGGCATCCATAAACGAATCAGCCCGCACATGCTCCGCCATTCCTTCGCCACCCACCTGCTGGCCGGCGGCGCCGACCTGCGGGCGGTGCAGATGATGCTCGGCCACGCGGACATCGCCACCACCCAGATCTACACCAAGGTTGACACCAGCCGCCTCAAGTCAACCCACCAGCGCTTTCATCCCCGAGGGTAAGTCGCTGATCGGCGACTGTGTCGTGCTGACCCGTGTCCCAATGGAATGATTCCCGTTTCCGCTCCCTTGAAACAGCCGCATGCCTCGCGCGTTCGTTTGACCGCGGTTACCTATTACCTGCCACACCCTCCGGCAACCTTCTCCTCCGGCGATGCCGCTGATAATCGGAAGTCATTACCTCCGGTCAGCATTCAACAGGTGAATTATTTTCTTGAGCTGCGACGAGGGCGACAGGACATATCTCACATCTTTACAGGCCGAAGCATTGAGAATTGCTTCACGCAGGTGCCTCATATCGACAGCATGGGTGGCCACCAGCAGCACATCATCCTTTTTGACCAGAGGCAGAATTTCCTGATGCACGATCATGCTCTTCGGGAGGAGCGCAAGGGCTTCCCTGGGGATCTTTCGCTGCCGCAAGTCAAGAAAGGGGATATTGTGCTTTTCGGCAAGGGCGATGTACACCTCCACTTCGTTCACAATTCCTTTGTCGATCAGAAACTGATCCAGTTCCAAATGTTGAATACGCTCATGGTACTCGAGGGCCTCGAGGATTTGCTCTTCATTGACGAGCCCTGAAATCAGGAGGATTTCGCCGGTCTGCAATCCGACCATCTGATTCTGTTTGGCCTTGTCGAGGGCCTCCTCAATGGTCGCGAGGGGAAGACGTGCCTTCTGCGCGATTACATTCTCAAGCGTCATCCCCTTCAGCTGCGCAAACTCCTGAAGGGCTCGCTGCAGCATGCTTCTGCTGATGAAGCGCTTTTCCAGCAGGATATCGGTCAGCGGCCTGTCCTGGGTGCGCTTTCTGATGCGTGCTTTGGGAATGAGCGTGACCGGGTAGCGCGTTTTCTCTTTTTCCGAGAGGCAGCAAAGAAAACCGTCCAACTCCTGCCTTGCACAGACAAGGAGGTGATGGTTGGCCCCATCAACAGTCTCAATGACTTCTTGCACCCCGGATTCGCCCAGCCTGTCAGATATTCCTGCCGGCAGGCCTGAAATCCGCAGGCATGCCAATTGCTCGAAAAAGACAATCAGTTCATCATTTGTCTCCGGATCAATGAGCAGAATGGTATTTTTTTCCGGTGCAAACAATCGCGCCTTGGCAACATCCTGCCGCATGCCGCCGATGAACTCGAGTTGTGCCGCAAACTCAGGGAGTTCAGAAACAGCCGGAACGGTTTCCCCGGCAGCCTGTTCTTCCTCTATCCCTCCCCCTGAAGAGCCTTCGTCAACGAGGTCTTCCGCGCCTGCGAACTCTCCGTCCGTGGCCTCAATCTCTACCGAATCCTCAAGGACATCCTGAGGATAACCGTCGGCAGAAAGAAGATCATCGCTTCCAAGTTGTTCGTCAACAGCGTCAAGGGGTTGCTCATTTCCTAAGGATCTGTCTGAAGAGCCGGTACCGGAGAGAAAATCATCGAGTCCATACAGTTCTTCATCAGCATCGGAGCCTTCATCGGACAACATCGAGCCCCAAATATCATCGACCTCGTTCAGGTTATACTTCTGAACCACTCGTTTTTTCTGATTTTCTTTATTCTGACTCATTTAGGGACACTTTGCTGCTGTGTGGATTGAGAAAGCTGAAAACCGCGTCAAGTTCCAATGGGGGGCATCGCCGCCATTTTGCCATTTGCCGAGCACCGCAGAAGCTGCCGAAAAGGATTAGGTAATCGAAAACTCCGTGCAGTGACTGAGCGAAGCGAGTTTGCAAAATTCAGGCAGCTTCGAGGAGCGCAGGGTAGTCCACAGGACCAGCAGCGAAGCGGCGAATCGCAGGGTGCCTTTTCTTTTGGTTCCTCTTCGTTGTCTGCTCTCCAGCAGACGATTGACAGGGCAAGCAAGTAAAGGAACAAGAGAGTAATACCGCACTGGATCGGTTAAACTTATCCGGTTCCACCACTCATAATTGCGGGTTCTGCTAACTCATTACTATTACTTGGCAAACAACTTTGCCAACCTCTTCCCCTCCCTCTGCCGCCAGGCGCCCCGGTGATAGGCATCGCTGGCCAGCAGGGGGAAGGTCAGCGTCGCCTCGCCGTAGACCATCTGCTCGTACTTCACATCCACCTTGCCCCAGGAGCAGGCCTCCTTGAGAGTAGAGCCCGAGAGGCCGCCGTCGCGCTCGTCAGCCACGGTGAGCTGCACCGCGTACTTGTGCATGGGCCGGGTCTCGCCCAGGATGTCCGTGGCCACCACGATGTCCTGGGTAAAATTCTTCGGTACACCGCCGCCCAGCATGAGAATCCCTGTCTCGCCCACCACCAGCTTGATCTGGGTGATCTCCCGGAAATCGCGCACCGAGTCGATGGTCAGATGGCGGTCCGGGTGCTGCCACTGGTGGTGCACCAGGCCGAAACCGGCCGAGCAGTCGGAAAAGGCGGGGACAAAAATCGGCACATCATGGACATAGGCGGCGTGCACCACCGACTGCTTGCACTTCACCCCCTTTTCCTCCAGATAGGCCCCCATGGCCCGGATGAACTGGCGGGATGAGTGGGGCTCCGGCGGCAGGGAATCGGCGATCTCCCCGGTGGTGAAGTCGCAGACCCGCAGTTGGTCCTCGTCGATGAGGGTATCGTAGATGCGGTCAATGGCCAGCTCCCGCAGGGCATTGTCGTCCGCCGCCGGCGAGCCGATATAATGGCGGAAGCCCAGGGCCTCGAAGAAATCCTGGTCCACGATGATCGCCCCGGTAGAGACGATAACGTCCACCATGTTGGCGCGGATCATCTCCACGACGATGTCCTTCAGGCCCGCGCTGAACAGCGAGCCGGCCAGGGTGAGGATCACCGTGCAGTCGCGGTCCGCCAGCATCCGGTTGTAGATATCAGCCGCCGAGGCCAGGTTCCTGGCCTGAAAGGCCGTCTGCCGGTAGGCGTCGATGATCGGCCGGGCATCGAACTTGGTGATATCGATCTGTTGCAGTTCCTGGCTGAGCAGCTTTTTTTTCATGATCTTCTCCTGTGTTCGTAGTGCAGCAAAACTGTCTGTATTTTATAATCCGGGGACAGATTGAATTTTTCCGCCAACCTCAGGGGACTGAATTTTTTTCGCGTTGTTTTTGGCGAAAATCATTCTGTCCCCGGCATAAAGAAAAAATAAAGTCAGTCCCCTCACGTTCACGCTACACCTGTTATCCCGTGCAGAGGATTGGGGTAATCAGATTATATCTTCTTCTCGGTGGACATATAGGTATAATCCTTCAGCGCCTTTTCATAGGCGTTGAGGAGCTTGATCCCGGCGCTCGGCTTGATCACGTCGGACTTGATCGCCCGGTCGACCTGCTGCTTCATGCCCTTGACCAGCTCCTTGCGGTCATACTGGTTCATCTCCAGAACCTCGAGGATGGAGCTGCCCTTGATCTTTTCCTCGATGTACCAGCCCTGCTCCTCGTCCGGGTCCAGGTAGACATGGACCTCGTTGATCCGGCCGAACAGGTTGTGCAGATCGCCCATGACATCCTGGTAGGCGCCGGTCAGGAACATGCCGATGTAGTAGGGCTCGTCCCGTAGCGAATGCAGGGGCAGGGTTTCCTTGACGTCCTTGAGGTCGATAAACTTGGCAACCTTGCCGTCGGAGTCGCAGGTGATGTCGACGATGGTCGCGTCATGGGTGGGCTCTTCCTGCAGGCGATGGATGGGGACGATGGGAAACAGCTGCCCCAGTGCCCAGTAATCCGGCAGCGACTGGAACACCGAAAAATTGCAGATGTACTGCTCGGCCAAAGTGGTGCGCAGCTCGGTAATCTCCTCGGGCATGTACGGCATCTGCTCGTACTGGGCGACAATGGCCGCGGCAATCCTCCAGAACAGCGTCTCCACCGCCGCCTTGCTCTGCAGGTCGATCAGGCCGATGAGAAACATCGACTGGGCCCGCTCCTGAATGGAGAGGAGGTCGTGGTAGCACTCGGTCAGGGTCTCCCGGTTCAGGCGCTTCTCGATCTCCTGCATCCGCCGGACCAGCTTGTGGCTCTCGCTGTCGATAGCCGGCACCGCGGCATTGAGCTTGGCAATGGCACCCAGGGCGTCCACCACCACCATGGAGTGGTGGGCGACCAGGGCCCGACCGCTCTCGCTGACGATGGTCGGGTGGGCAACTTTCTCCTCGTCGCAGACATCCATGACCGAGGAGACGATGTCGTTGGCGTATTCCTGCAGGTTGTAATTGATGGAGGAGGTGAAGACGCTGGCCGAACCGTCATAGTCCACGCCCAGCCCGCCGCCGACGTCAAGGTATTCGACCTGGCAGCCGTACTGAATGAGCTTGGCGTAGTAGCGAGCTCCCTCGCGCACCGCCCGGTTGATGTCCCGGATATCAGGAATCTGCGAGCCGATATGAAAATGGAGCAGCTTGAAGGAGGACTCAAAGCCGGACTCCCGCAGCAGGCTGACCGCCTCGAGGATCTCCGCGGTGGTCAGGCCGAACTTCGCGGAGCTGCCGCCGGAGGCTCCCCACTTGCCGCTGGCCTTGGCGTTGAGCCGGATGCGCATGCCGATCAGCGGCTCCACCTCCATGGCCGAGGCCATCTCGATGATTTTCCGGACCTCTCCCATCTTCTCGGCGACCAGGACCACCTTCTTGCCCAGCCGGCGGCCGTGCAGGGCGTGCCGGATGAAATACTCGTCCTTGTAGCCGTTGCAGATGATCAGGGATTCGTAATTGGTGTGCAAGGAGAGGGCGGCAAGCAGTTCAGGTTTGCTGCCCGCCTCCAGCCCGAAGTTGTAGGGATCCCCGGCATCGATGATTTCCTCGACCACCTCTCGCAGCTGGTTGACCTTCACCGGGAAGACGCCGGCATATCTCCCCCGGTAACCAAACTGCTCAGCCGCCCTGGCGAAGGCCTCGTTCAGGCTGAAGACACGATGGCGCAGCAGGTCCTGGAACCTGATCTGCAGGGGAGGGCGCAGGCCCTCCTCCAAGGCTTCCTGGACGATATCGATGATCCTGATAACCTGGTCCTTTTCCTGGGAAGGACTGACCGTCAGGAACCCCTCGGCGTCAATATCGAAATAGCCCGTGCCCCAGCCCTCGATGTTGTAGATGCTCTGGGCGCTGCTCTTCCCCTGGTCGCTGGTGGCAGCCTTGGATTTCTTTTTCATGCCTTTTCCTTAGTCAGTTGGGGACAGAATTGAATTCTGTCCCCAGGACGATTCCTTGGCAAAGATCATGCTCAAGGTATGGTAAATAAGCTTGGCCGCCAGAAAATCAGGGGCCGGATTCTCCGCTCTCGGCAGCAGCTCCACCACGTCCATGCCGACGATGGTCCGCTCCCGCACTACCCTGCGGATCAACCTGGTCAGGGTGTACCAGTCCAGGCCCCCGGGCTCTGGAGTACCGGTGGAGGGCATGAAGGCGGGGTCCAGCACATCGAGGTCCACGGTCAGGTACACCTTGTCGGTGAGCAGGTCCAGGGCCTCGCTGGCAGCATTCATTCCGAGCTTGTGCAGATCATGGGCAAAGACGATGCGGTCGCGGTCCGCCGCATCCCATTCCGCCTTGTCCATGCTGCGAATTCCAACCTGCACCGAGCTGCACATCTCATTGACCCGGGCCATGACGCAGGCATGGTTGTAGGGACTTCCCTCGTAGTCCTTGCGCAGATCGCTGTGCGCGTCAAACTGGAGAACGCTCAAACCCTGGTGGAATTTCAAGGCGGCACGGATCAGGCCAACGGTCACCGAATGCTCTCCGCCCAAGCCGACGACGAACTTCCCCGCCTGAAAATGCTGCTCGGCCTGGGCCCTGACCTCTTCCACCATCAGCGCCGGGTCAGCCGGGCAGACCACCGGAGGCAGGGTGCAAATGCCGGTCCGAAAGACCTCGGTTTCAGTCTCTATGTCGAACAGCTCAACATTTGCAGAGGCGTCCAGCAGCGCTTGCGGTCCGCGGTCCGCCCCCTTCAACCAGGTGGACGTATTGTCATAGGGCACTGGCAGAATCACGGTGCGCGCCTGCCGGTAGCCGCAATACTTGTCGGGTAAGTTGCCGAAGTTCATCATTTCCTCCTTGTCCTACATACCCGTTCTTCCAATAAAAATCAACAAGATACATTGATTGTCGCCCCAAATTTCCACATCCTTTTCTCCCTTTGTCGCGGCTATCCTTCTGTGGCCATGAGGTCCAGCAGCGGACAGGGGCGATCCTGCGCGGCGGCAATAACCCGCAGACGCGCAAAATCCGACCCCAGGCCTGCCCAGGCCGCTTCCAGAGCGAGCCGGGGCAGATTGTTGGTCTCGCTCAAATGGGCAAGCACCACGTGGGCCAGGTTGCTGTTGCCGGCCAGAGTCTTTTTCAGAAATCGCCCGGCAGCCTCATTGGCCAGGTGTCCCTGACTGGAGAGGACCCGCTGCTGCAACTTCAGCGGATAAGGCCCATCCCGCAGCATCTGCGGATCATGGTTGCTCTCCAGGACCAGGGCGTGGCAATCCCGAAGATGGTATTCGATCAGGGTGGTTATCTTGCCGGTGTCGGTGCAGTAGCCGACCCGATAGTGGCCGTCCGTCAGAACGAAACCCACCGGATCGGCGGTGTCGTGGGATACCGCAAAGGGGTGGATCTGCAAATCCCCGAGAGCAAAGGCCTCGCCGGTGCCGAACTCCATCCTGGCGGCCAGCCTTCCCCACTTTTCTTCGGCGGCCCGGTGGGTGGCGGGATTGGCATAGACCGGCACCCCGGCTTGCCGGGACAGGACCCCCACCCCGGCGATGTGATCATTGTGCTCATGGGTCACGAGGATTGCGGTGAGCATCTCCGGGCCACAGCCAATGGCATGCAGGCGCCGGTTTATCTCCGCCCCGGAAAAACCGTTGTCGATGAGGAGCACGGTGCTGCCGGCTTGCACCAGGGTGCAGTTGCCCCTGCTGCCGCTTCCCATGACACAGATTCGCATGGTCGTCCGCGCCCGTCCCTGCCTGAAATCAGCTTTTAATGCCGGTGTGGCCGAAACCGCCGCTGCCGCGATCGGTCTGCGCAAGGCCGGCCACCAAACGCAGCCTGGCTTGGCAGACAGGAGCCAGGACCAGCTGGGCGATGCGGTCGCCACGGTGAATGGTGAACCTTTCCCGTCCCAGGTTGACCAAACCAATCCTGATCTCCCCCCGGTAGTCAGCGTCAATGGTGCCCGGTGCGTTGACCACGGTGATCCCATGCCTTGTGGCCATGCCCGAACGGGGCCGGACCTGCAGCTCAAACCCCGGCGGCAGGGCCACGGCAAAGCCGGTGGCAATCAGCCGGATCTCGCCGGGGGCGATGACTACAGGTTCCAGGACCGCCGCGGCAACATCCATGCCTGACGCCAGCTCGGAGTGATAGCGGGGCAGCTCCAAATCCCCCGTAGCCTGCGGCTCAAGCCAGGCAAACTGTACCTCGATCTGTTCCATGCCACCCCCGTCGCCAAAAAACCATAAAAAAAGCCGGTTTCCCTGGGCGAGAAACCGGCTGGAACCTCGTACCGCCCGTGAATTATTCGTTCTCTTCCAGAACCGCCTTGCGGCTCAAACGGATTCGGCCGCGGTTGTCGATCTCGACGACCTTGACCCGGACCGTATCCCCTTCCTTAAGGACATCCGTGACCTTGTCCACCCGTTTCGCGGAGAGCTCGGAGATGTGCACCATGCCATCGGTGCCCGGCAGGATCTGGACAAAAGCGCCAAAATCCTTGATGGTCCGTACCACCCCTTCGTAGACCTTGCCCACCTCGGGCACGGCGGCTATCTCCTCGATTCTGGCCTTCAGGCCCTTGGCCGAGGTGTCGTTGCTGCAGAAAATTTTGATTGTGCCGTCGTCATCTACATCGATCTTGGCATCGAACTCAGTGCTCATCTCCCGGATAATCTTGCCGCCGGGGCCGATGATTTCGCGGATCTTGTCCGGATGGATCTTGATGGTTATATATTTTGGCGCATATTCCGAGACCTCCTTGCGGGGCACGGCGATGGCCTCGGCCATTTTGTCCAGCACGTGCAAACGGCCGTCACGGGCCTGGGCCAACGCCCTCTTCATGATCTCCCGGTCCACACCTTCGATCTTGATATCCATCTGCAGGGAGGCGATGCCCTCCCTGGTGCCCACCACCTTGAAATCCATGTCGCCCAGATGGTCCTCGTCCCCGAGGATGTCGGTAAGGATCACCACCTGGTCACCCTCCTTGATCAGCCCCATGGCCACGCCGGAGACCGGTGCCTTCAACGGCACGCCGGCGTCCATCAGGGCCATGCTCGCCCCGCAAACCGTTGCCATGGACGAAGAACCGTTGGACTCCAGCACCTCGGACACCACCCGCATGGTATAAGGAAAGGCCGCGGCATCAGGCAGGACCGCCTGCACACCCCGACGGGCCAGGTTGCCATGACCGATGTCCCTGCGGCTCGGGCCGCGCAGGATCCGCACCTCGCCGACGCAGAATGGCGGAAAATTGTAATGGAGCATGAAGCGGCGGTAGACATCGCCGGAGAGGCCTTCCAGATGCTGCTCGTCCCGCTCGCTGCCCAGGGTGCCGATGACCATTGCCTGAGTCTCGCCGCGGGTGAACAGGGCCGAGCCGTGCGCGCGCGGCAGGATGCCCACCTCGCAGGTGATGGGCCGCACATCGGCGTAGGAGCGGCCGTCGATCCGCCGGCCCTTGGTAACGATCCGCTCGCGCATGATCTGTTTCTTATAGCTGTCCAGCTGGCCGAAAACCTCGGCCTCGCCGGCGTACAGTTCCGGGTCGATCTGGGCCAGCACCTCGGCCTTGAGCGCATCATAACGGGCATAGCGCGCCATCTTGTCCGTAGTGGTCACCACCTCTTCAATGCCGGCAGCGGCCAGTTCCTGAACCCTGGCCTTGAGCGCTGTATTGACCACCGGCGGGGTCACCTGCCGTTTGGCCTTGCCCATCTCGGCGCGAAGCTCGTTTTGCAAGACAATAAGCGGCTGAATGCCCCGATGGGCAAAGAAAATGGCGTCAAGGATCACCTCCTCGCTCAATTCCCCGGCTTCGCCTTCCACCATGACAACCGCGGCTCCGGTGCCGGCAACCACGATGTCCATGGCCGACTGGGCAAGCTCGCTGGCGGTGGGATTCAGGATATATTCGCCATTGATATAGCCGACGCGGGCTGCGGCCACAGGACCGGCCCAGGGAATGTCGGAGAGGGTGAGGGCGAAGGAGGCGCCGTTCATGGCCAATACATCAGGATCAAATTCAGGATCTGCGGAAAAGACCGTGGCGATCACCTGGGTCTCGCTCATGTAGCCGTCCGGAAAAAGCGGGCGCAGCGGCCGGTCGATAAGCCGACAGGTCAGCACCTCTTTTTCGCTGGGCCGCCCGATTTCCCGGCGGAAATAGCTGCCCGGGATCCTGCCGGCAGCATACATCCGTTCCTGGTACTCAATGGTCAGGGGCATGAACCCCAGGTTTTTTTCGGCTTTTTCCGCGACCACGGTGACCAGCACGATGCTGTCCCCGCAGGAGACCACCACCGAGCCGTCGGTCTGTTTTGCCAGCTTGCCGGTCTCGAAGGTGATGACCTTGCCGCCGATCTCAGCTGATACTTTCTTATACATGTTTACTCCTCGCATTTGTGGCAAGTTCGCAAAAAGTGAAATCATGGACCATCTGTCGCTGTAATTTCAACAAGTTACAAATCTTGCCGGCGTCGGAATCGCACTTATTGGGGTTCCGACAATTGAAAGCGTTCAGAGCGCCCAGCCGTCAATGACGATTGGAACTCCCTGCGGAACCCGCCTGTCGGGCTCCTGTTGATATTTGTTCTTACCCACTGGCCGCTCTTGACTGAACGCCTGCAGATGCGCCCCCCGTTTGAGCACCGAGGGACCCAATCCGGCCGCGCGCAGGGCAAAGCCCTTTCCGTGCGGAAACACACAACACGGGACAGCGAACAATCTGCTGCCCGCACCGAAAAAACTGGCTCCGTTACTTCCGAATGCCCAGTTCCTTGATCAGGGTCCGATACCGGTCAATATTCTTTGACTTGAGATAGTTCAGCAGGCTACGGCGCTGACCTACCAGTTTCAACAGGCCCCGGCGGGAATGATGATCCTTCTTGTGGGTCTGAAAATGGTCGGTCAAATAGGTAATCCGCTCGGAAAGCAAAGCGATCTGCACCTCCGAGGAACCGGTATCAGTGTCATGGGTTTTGAATTTTTCGATGATTTCCTTTTTCCTGGTCGCGTCCTGTGCCACAATGCACCTCCATGTTACCTTCCTGTGACTCTGGAAGTTTTTTATCCACTCTATACCATTGAATGAAAAACAAGCAACTGAAACAAAGCATCCATGCAGCGCCCGAGATATTTTACCCCGTTGCCGCAGCATCTTCCTCTTGCACCACTGCCGCCGCCTCCAGCATGGCCTCGGCCCGCTCAACCGAGATCATTGCCGGGAGCAGCTTCTGCCGGCCATCCGCCTCGGCCAGCACCTCGCCGGGCAGGCTGGCCGCCACGGTAAAGCAGCCGCTGGCCAGGCGTCTGAGCTCAAGCAGATGGGCTCCGCATCCCAGGGAACGGCCAATGTCCGCAGCCAGCACCCTGACATAGGTGCCGCGGCTGCAGGCTACGTCCACTTGCAGCTGCTGGATCAGGGGGTCATAGCCGCCGAAGAGCAGGGAGGATATCTCGATCTCCCGCGGCTCCTTGACGATCATGATGCCTCGGCGGGCATAATGATACAGAGGCTTGCCCTGGTGCTTGACCGCTGAAAACGGAGGCGGCACCTGCAATTGTCTTCCGGCGAAGCGGGCCAGGCAGTCCCTGATTTCCTCTTCCGCCAGGGCAGGCACCGGGGTAGTCTTGACCACCCGGCCTTCCGGATCCAGGGTCTCTGTTTCCACCCCAAGCTGCAGCAACGCCCGGTACATCTTTTCGCCGGCCATGAACCGGTTAATCAGCCGGGTGGCCGGCCGGCCGGCGCACACGATCAGAAGGCCGCTGGCAAAAGGGTCCAAGGTGCCGGCATGCCCCACCTTTCTGATGTCGAGCAGTCGGCGAACCTGCCGCACCATCGCAAACGAGGTAACGCCCCGGGGCTTGTCGATCAGGACCACCCCGCTGGTCAACTCATGCTCTCTGCCCCCGGCCGCAAAGAGATCAGCCATTCCCTAACAACCAAGCTGGCGCTGCAGCTCCTGCAGCAGCCGGCCACGGACTTCCGCCAAGGTTGTCGCCGCAGCCTTGAAGCCCGCCGCATTGCGGTGGCCGCCGCCGCCGAACTGCGCGGCAACCTCGGCGACATCGCAGGCATCCTTGGCCCGCATGCTCACCGAAATCCTGCCCTCCCCTGCCTCCTTGAGGAAAACCGCCACCTGCACACTGGTCACCGACCGAGGCAGGTTGATGAAGTTTTCCGTATCCTCAAGGGCGCAGCCGGTGCGATCCAGGATGTCCCTGGTGACGGTGATGACCGCTATTCGGCCCCCGCAATGCACTTCCAGGGTGGCCAGGACCATCTGCAGCAGCTGCAGCCGGGCCACGGAATAGTTGTCGTACAGGTTCCGCGAGACCTGATCAGGCCTCACCCCCGCGGCAACCAGCTGCCGGGCGACATCAAAGGTGTGGGCGCTGGTCGATTCGTAGTGAAACGAGCCGGTATCGGTGACAATGGCGGCATATAAGGCTTCTGCCGCCTTGGCCGAAGGTTTCTGCCCGAGGGCCGTGGCCAGGTCAAAGACCATCTCGCCGGTGGAAGACCGTCGAGAGTCGATCCAGGCCAGGTCGCCAAATCCGTCGTTACCCTTGTGGTGATCAATAACCAGAAACGGCCTGATCCGCAGCAGCTCGTCGGCGTTCCTGCCGAGTCGCTTGCGGTCGCCGCAGTCAAGGGCAATGCACAGCACATCCGCACCTGCCTCCCGGACAAAAGCGGCCAATTCATCCATATCGGTCCGCACCAGATGACTGTCAGGCAGAAACCGGTACAGCGGGGAGACAGGCTCCTCCAGATAGCGAAAAACCTTCTTGCCCATCCCTGCCAGGATGTCGGCCAGACTGAGCAGCGACCCCAGGGCGTCTCCGTCCGGGTTGATATGCGTGGCCAAGACAAAATTGCCGGTCCGGCGAATATGCTCCAGCAGACTTTCAGACAGGACGTTCATCGGCTTTCCTTTGCCAGGCTGCGCAGCAGCTCGTCAATCCGCTGGGCCTCCTCAGTGTGCCGGTCATGATAAAACACCAGCTCCGGCGTAAATCGCAGGTTCAGCTGGGAAGCCAGGTGACTGCGAAAATAGCCTCTCGCCGCAGCCAGTCCCTTGCTGACCCGGGCGACCTCGCTCCCCGGCGGGACAGTGAAGTAAATCTTGGCCCGCTTCAGGTCCGGGGCCACGTCCACCTGGACAATGATCACCTCGCGCAGCCTGGGATCCCGCACCTTCTGCAGCAGCAGGAGGGTCAACTCGTTCTTGATGGCCTCGGCCACCCGCTTGGGCCGAGTGCTCTCCGGCTTGCCGAGGCCCGGCAGGGTAAAATCAAATCCCGCGGGGCCTCGCCCGCCTGCTTCGTTCTGTCCCGTCATAGCTGGTAGCGCGCAGGTTACAGCTTCGCCTCCACCCGGTCGAGGACAAAGGCCTCAATGTGGTCGCCGGTTTTGATGTCATTGAAGTTTTCCACTCCGATGCCGCATTCGTACCCGGTCGGGACCTCCTTGACGTCATCCTTGAACCGCCTGAGCGATGCGATGTTGCCGGTATAGATCACCACCCCGTCCCGCATCAGCCGGACCTTGGCGGCACGTTCGATTTTGCCGTCGATCACCGAGCAGCCGGCAACAGTCCCCACCTTGGGCACATGAAAGGTCTGCCGGACCTCGGCGGTGCCGATGACCCGTTCCTCGAAGGTGGGCTCCAGCATGCCCAGCATGGCCTTTTCAATATCCTCCAGGGCATGATAAATGACATCGTAGAAGCGGATATCCACCTGTTCCTTCTGGGCCAGTTCTTTCACCTTCACCGGCGGGCGAACGTTGAAACCGATAATGATCGCGTCCGAGGCCGCGGCAAGGTGCACGTCGTTTTCAGTGATGGAGCCGGACCCCTCATGCAGCACCCGGACCCGGATCTCCTTGGTGGACAGCTTTTCCGCTGCCTGGCCGAAGGCTTCCAGGGTACCCTGCACATCGGCGCGCAGGACGACCCGCAGTTCCTTGAGATCCTGCTCCGCCATCTTCTCGAACAAATTGTCCAGGGAGACCTTGGAGGCAGCGGCCAGTTCATGCTCCCTGGCCTTCAACTGCCGGGACTCGCTGACGTTCTTCGCCATCTTCTCGTCGGTCACCACCACAAACTCGTCGCCGGCCTGGGGGACTCCGGAGAGCCCCTGCACCTCCACCGGCATGGATGGACCAGCCTCCTGCACCTGGGCTCCGCGATCATCGATCAGGGTGCGCACCTTGCCGGCAAACTGCCCGGCCACGAAATAATCCCCGGCCCGCAGGGTGCCTTCCTGCACCAGCACCGTGGCCACAGGGCCGCGGCCCTTGTGCAGCTGGGCCTCGATCACGGTGCCCCTGGCCTTGCGGTAGGGATTGGCCTTGAGTTCCAGGATCTCGGCCTGCACCTGGATGTTTTCCAGCAGTTTTTCAATGCCGATGTTGCGCTTGGCCGAGGTCTCGCAGTAGATGGTGTCGCCGCCCCATTCTTCCGGGATCAGCCCGAAATCGCCCAGCTCCCGCTTGACCCGGTCAGGGTTGGCGTTGTCCTTGTCGATCTTGTTGATGGCGACGACAATAGGAACTTCGGCCGCCCGGGCATGGGCAATGGCCTCCTTGGTCTGCTCCATGACCCCGTCGTCTGCCGCCACGACCAGGACGACGATATCGGTGACCTTGGCGCCGCGGGAACGCATCTCGGTAAAGGCAGCATGGCCGGGGGTATCGACAAAGACAATATCGCCGGACGGAGCTTGGACGTGATAGGCGCCGATGTGCTGGGTAATGCCGCCCGCCTCGCCCAAGGCAACATCGGTCTTGCGGATGGCGTCCAGAATCGAGGTCTTGCCGTGATCGACATGGCCCATGACCGTGACCACCGGCGGCCGCAGAACCAGTTCCCCGCCCTGCTCCTGCTCTTCGAGATTGATAACCTCCATTTCCTGGGTCACTCCCTGCTCAACCTCGAAGCCGAAATCAGCGGCCACCAGAGTGGCTGATTCGACATCCAGGGCCTGGTTCAGGGTAGCCAGCACCCCCAGCTTCATCAGCTTGGCGATCACTTCGCTGGCCTTGACGCCCATGCGCCGGGCAAGGTCACCGACCGAGATGGTTTCAAATACCTTGATCCTTTTCTTGATGGCCCTGGTTTCGGCCACCGCCATCGGGGCTTCCATTTCCTTGCGTCCACCGTCCTTTTTCTTGCGGCCCTTGCGGGGACGCATGAACTCCGCCTCGCCACCAGCGGTGAAATCAATACGCTGTCGGCCTTTCCGCTGCAACTTGCCCGGTTTTCTCGCCCGGTCATCCTCCTCCACCAGGGAAACAAACCTTTTTCCCTTCTTGCCTCTGACTTCGGGATGTTCGGGCTCGCGGGCCGGGACGGCTGGGGCCCTCTCCCCCACAACAACAGTGCGCACGGGCCGGCGGGGTGGCTTGCTCTTTTTCTCGCTCGGAATCTCGATATCTACCATCCCGACCACCTTGGCCAGTTTTTTCGGTTTTTTTCTGAGTTCTGCCCTGCTGTCCACCGCCGGCTGCGGAACAGGCTCCGCCTTTATCTCCTCGGGCTGCGCCTCTGCCTGAACCAGCGACTCCTCCTCGGCAGCCGCCGGTTCCACCCCGGCCTCTTCGTGGGCAGACACTTCTTCGGTGCGCACCTCGGACTCTTCCGCCGGCTGAACAATTTCCTCCTCGGCGATCGCTGCGGCCTCGACCTCTTCTTCCAGTTCTTCGGCGGCGTGTTCCGCCTCCTCTTCCTCAGCCCTGCGGGCAATCTCTTCCTTGTCCGCCTTGGAACGACGACGGACAACGGTGGTCACCGGCCGGTCGATGCCCGGCCGTTTGATCTCGATCCGCTGGTCAGTCACCTCGACGGTTGTGGTCCCGATTACCTTGCGGCGGATATCAGCGGCAATATCATCATCGACCGTCGAACTGTGGCTTTTAATGGGATAGCCCAGCTCTATAAGCTTATCAGCGAATTCCTTGCTTTTAAGCCCGGCCTCCTTGGCCAGTTCATAAATACGGACCTTGGTCATTGCTTACTCCCGTCCTCGTTGTGCAACAGCGCAGCAGATGCGTTTTCTTGTTTGTCAGAATCGCATAAAGGGCGATTCCAATGTCGGCAAGCCTTGTAACTTGTTTAAATTACGATGGCGGATGCTCAGTATTGTTACTTTTTGCATAGTCATCCTTCTTTCCTTTTCCCAACTTTTTGCCAAGCCTTTCCCGGCAGGCTCCGTCCCGGCAACAGTACACGCCGTAACCCGCCGCCAGCTGCCGTTCGTCATCCACCAGCCGGCCCTGCTGCACAACCATTCGCCTGAGCTCCTGCTTGGGGGCCTGGCGGCGGCACGCTCTACAGGTGCGCAGCGGCACATGGCCACGTTTCATTCGGTTTGTTCCCCGGACTCATCCCTGCTTTCCGCCGCTGGTTCCGCCGGGCCCGGAGAAGCGCTGCTCTCAGCCGCCGAGGCTCCCGCACTGGCAAGGCTCATCGCGGCCATATCCCGCAGTTCTTCCGCCCGCTCGTCATCAACCTTGGCCGCTGTCTTGATCTGCTCGATCTCAGCAGCAGCCAGGGCCGCCGCGGAAACGATTCCGCCGGCAAACAGTTTGTCGGCAAGGCTCTCGTCTATGCCCGGGACCGCGATCAGACTGCGATAACCCTGGTCTTCCAGATTTGCATAGCGCGATTCGCTCTTGACATCGATGCGCCAGTTCATGAGCCTGGAGGCAAGGCGGACATTCTGCCCCTGCCGGCCGATGGCCAGGGAAAGCTGGTCATCGGGCACCACCACCAGCAGCTGATGGTTGTCCTCGTCGACAATCACCATCGAAACCTCGGCCGGGGCCAGGGCGTTGTAGACATATTTGGCCGGATCGGGGCTCCAGGGCACAATATCGATCCGTTCACCCTGCAGCTCCTGGACCACATTCTGCACGCGGGATCCCTTGAGTCCGACGCAGGCGCCCACCGGATCCACGTCGGACTCGGAGGAGGATACGGCGATCTTTGCCCGAAACCCTGGCTCCCTGGCCACCCCCATGATCTTGACGATCCCTTCGGCTATCTCCGGAACCTCCAGTTCAAACAACTTGCTGAGAAACTCGTTGCAGGTGCGGCTCAGGAGCAGTTGGGAATCACGGCTCTCCTGACGGACTTCCTGCAGGTAGGCCCTGATCCGATCGCCCTGCTTGAAGGAGCGCTTGGGGATCTGCCCGTCGCGGGGCAGAACCGCATCGGTCCGGCCCAGATTGACGATCATGTTGCCGCGCTCAAAGCGCTGGACAATCCCGTTCACAATAGTGCCCTGGCGGTCGCGGAACATATCGTAGATAACGTCGCGCTCAGCGTCGCGCATCCGGTGAATGATCACCTGCTTGGCCGATTGGGCGGCGATGCGGCCCAGGTCGGCGATATCCGGAATTTTTTCGCCCAGGTCGTCACCCAGTTCTATTTCCGGATCAAGGAGCCGGGCATCCGGCAGGCTGATCTCGGTCTCTTCGTCCTCGACCTCCTCGACAACGGTACGGTACTGGAACACCTCTATCTCGCCGGTGGCCTCGCTGAACTGCACCTCGATATCACGGCGGCTTCCAAGTTTCTTCCGGGCTGCAGAGCGAACCGCCTCCTCGATGGCTTCCACCAGCAAAGCCCGGTCTATGCCCTTGTCCCTGCTGATCTGATCGATAATCCGTTTCAAATTTTCCGTATTAGTCATTTCTCTGCTCCCAATTACTCAGCCGCCACACAGTGCCTTGCGTAACGCTCACTCCTTGTTTCACGATGCAGGCCACATGGCTATAAGGCCAGCCGCGCCCGGGCGATTTCCTCAAAGAGAATGGTCACCGGTTTGCCGTCGGCAAGCAGGGTCACCTGCTCGCCGGAAACCTGTTCCAGTATCCCGATAAATACCTTTTGCCCGTCCCGGGGCTCCTTGAGCTTGACTTTTGCTTTTTTTCCGGCAAACCTCTGAAAATCTTCAATTTTTTTTAACGGCCGCTCCAGGCCGGGCGAGGACACTTCCAGGTGATAGGCATGTTCTATCAGATCCTCCACGTCCAGCCAGGTGCTTATCGCCCTGCTCACCGCGGCACAGTCGTCAAGACTGACCCCCTGTTCCCTGTCGATGAACAGGCGCAGCACCCAGCCGTACCCCTCTCGCCTGTACTGAACCTCCACCAGCTCCAGACCCATGCCGCGCAACAGGAGTTCAGCATATTGCTCAATTGCCGCCAGGACCTTTTCCGTTCCCATAGCCACTGTACTTCTTGCCCCTGCTGAACCGGCGCCGCCGTCCACAGAGAATAAATAAAAAAAGCGGGCAGAGCCCACTTTCATAGCAACGGCGAATGCCGCGTATGACCCAGCCCTTCGTTCTCACGATAGGGCCGGCGAGTCGACAAACCATTGACTGGAGCGGGCAACGGGGCTCGAACCCGCGACCCCAAGCTTGGGAAGCTTGTGCTCTACCAGCTGAGCTACACCCGCATGTCAACTCATCAAAGCAAACTATATTATACAATTCATATGCACTTGTCAATAACCATTGCATATCCATAATAGCCTAATGCTGCTGGTTTAGCCAGAAAGGCATCAGAGCGATGACACAGGGCGGACATCCCGGGACGGGCAACTGCCAGAGCACGTGCCTGGAGTCGAGCGCATGACGTTGTTCCGCAAGGATGGCCGGAGACCACTGCGGCGACAAAGGCCTTTTCAACTGCACCATTGTCGGGTACTCTCCGGGACAGCCGAGAGGAGAAACGCACCCCCCCTTGAGATGCGGCTGGTGCCCCCTGTTGCTGCGCACCCCGAACGTACTGTGCCTCCGGGCAGCATCTCAGATCACAACAAATAGTAATTTCAAGGAGATACTATGTTCCGCCGTCGCACCGGGACTGCCTTGCCTCCTCTGGCCATCCTTGTCGCTCTTCTACTTACAGGCACAGCATTCCAGGCTTCGGGTGCAGAAATAGCCGAAATAAATTCGGCAAGGCCGAAAATCGGTCTGGTCCTGAGCGGTGGCGGTGCCCGCGGAGCAGCCCATATCGGGGTTATCAGGGTCCTGGAGGAGCTTCGGATTCCCATCGACTGCATCGCCGGCTCAAGCATGGGGTCCATCATCGGCGGTTTATATGCCTCAGGAATGAGCATTGAGGAAATTGAACAGGCCCTGACCGGGGTAGACTGGTCAGACGCCTTCCTTGACGAAATTCAGCGCGAGGAGCGTTCCTTCCGGCGCAAGCGGGATGACGACCTCAACCTGCTGAAGGCAAAGGCGGGCTTGAAGGACGGCTCCTTCAGTCTGCCGGCCGGGGTCCTGCAGGGGCAGAAACTCGATCAGCTGTTCAAGAGACTGATTCTGGCCGTCGAGGGGACCCGTGATTTCAACCGGCTGCGGATTCCTTTCCGGGCGGTGGCCACCGATATCGTCACCGGCAAGGAGGTGGTTCTCGACCAGGGCGATCTCTCTCTCGCCATGCGCGCCAGCATGTCGGTCCCGGCGGTCTTTGCCCCTGTGGAAATCGATGGCCGGCTGCTGGTGGACGGCGGGGTCAGCAACAACCTGCCCATGGATGTTGCCCGGAGCATGGGCGCGGACACCCTCATCGTCGTCGACATCAGCACCCCCTTGAGCCCCCGGGATGAGCTGCAAAACGCCCTGGCCATCACCAACCAGCTGACCAGCATCCTCACCCGGAGCAATACCGAGGCGCAGCTCGCAACGCTGCGCAAGCAGGACATCCTTCTCGTTCCCGATCTGAAGGGGATCAGTTCCTCGGACTTTGCCAGGGCCGGGGAAGCCATCCCCCGGGGGATGGCCGCCGCCAACGATAAACGAAAAGCCCTCGCCCGCCTTGCCCCCGGCGAAAACGCCTACCAAGCCTATCTGGCGGAACGCACGGCCAGGGATCCGGCCATGCCGGTGGTGGAATTCGTTCGCCTGGATAACCAGTCCCGGATCAGCGACGAGCTGCTCAGCGCCAG
This sequence comes from Desulfobulbaceae bacterium, assembly GCA_003508005.1. Lineage (GTDB taxonomy): Bacteria > Desulfobacterota > Desulfobulbia > Desulfobulbales > Desulfobulbaceae > UBA10518. The sequence goes on along the minus strand of DNUE01000067.1, from coordinate 14,223 downwards.
GCTCCGGGTTCGGATTGGAAAACCCCTGGACACTGCGGCCCTGGAGGAAGATATCGCCCGGATTTACGGGATGGAACTCTTCGAGAACATCCACTACGAAATTGTCGAGGAAGGGGGGCGAAAGGGAATCGTGCTGCATGTCCAGGAACGAAGGTGGGGACCGAATTACCTCCAGCTGGGGTTGGCATCCGCCAATAATTTCAAGGGGGTCAGCACCCTGAATGTCGGCCTGGCCTACACCCGCACCGCGATCAACAGCCTGGCCGGCGAGTGGCGGACTGCGGCCCAGGTCGGTCGTGACCCTTCGGCATCCACCGAACTGTATCAGCCCCTGGACGCGGATTCCCGCTATTTCATCAACCCTTCCCTGTTCTATCAGACCAAGCAGAGCAGCCGCTTTGTCCTCGGCGACCTGCAGGCCGAATACCGGACCACCCGCATAGGCGCCATGCTGGCGGGCGGCCGTGAACTTGGCGCCTGGGGAGAGGCGCGCCTCGGCTACAAGTGGTCCGTGGGAAGCACGGAGGTGCTGATCGGCCTCCATGACGAACCGGAATACGATTTCACCAACGGTGAAATCTTTGCCCGGCTCGCCCTGGACAAACTGAACAATACCGCCTTCCCCACCAGCGGGGCGGCGGGAGGCTTTGAGTTCATCTCCTCGCGGGAGTTTTTTGGCTCCGATTCGGACTACGACCAGGCAAAGGCGAACTGGCTCTCCGTCGGAACCTGGGGCCGGTATTCCTTCCTCGGCTCGCTGCGCTACGAAACCACCCTGGACAGCAATGCCCCCCTGGAAAGCCTGTTCACCGCCGGCGGCCTGTTCCGGCTCTCCGGCTTCAACCAGGACGAACTGAGCGGCCAGCATTTTGGACTGCTCCGCCTCATCGCCTTCCGCCGCTTCGGGGACTTCGCCTTCCTGCCGATCTATATCGGCGGTTCCCTCGAACAGGGCAATGTCTGGGACCGGACCGAGGACATCGAGCCAGGGAACACCATCACCGCCGGCAGCCTGTTTCTCGGCCTGGACACCCCCATCGGCCCGATCTACCTGGGCTACGGCCTGGCGGAATACGGCAACGAAAGCCTGTACCTCTACCTCGGCAAGCTCTTTTAGCCGGCAGCACGGTACCTAACGCGCACCCGGTCTCGATCAGTACTGTCGCAACCTGCCGGGCTAATGCCAGGGTCAAGGAGGCCTGTGATTGTGTGGGGTCGCCGAGACTGTATGGGGACGCATCTTTATCCTTGACGCACTCTCTTGCAGGCATCCTTGACCCCTGAGTTCACCCGGAAGGAAACGGCCTGATCGGGACCGGGTGCGCGGCCGCGACCGTGACCAGCCTCGGCAACCGGCTGCGGGGGGTGCCGCTTACCGTTCTTTCGGCCGGCTGCCAGGCTGGTACAGCGCGTCAACCCTCCGGCAGGACGTCATGCCCTCAGCTTCCCTCGCCGCCACCTCCCGGTTTAATCTTCCAGATCTTCTCGCTGTATTCGCGGATCGAGCGGTCAGAGGAAAACTTACCCATCCGGGCCACGTTCAGGACCGACATGCGCAGCCAGCCCTCCCGGTCGCCGAAGGCCGCACTTACCCGGTCCTGGCAGTCGATGTAGGCCTGGTAGTCCGCCAGGAGCATGAAGGGATCATGGGACAGCAGGTTGTCCACCAGGGGACGGAACAGTCCCGCATCGCCCCGGGAGAAACGGCCGGCGCTGATCTGGTCGATAGCCGCCCGCAGAGATGGGTTTGCCTCGTAATAATCCCGGGGCCGGTAGCCGCCGGCCTTCAGCGCCTGGACTTCACCGGCGGTCAGGCCGAAGTGGAAAAAATTCTCGGCGCCAACCTCCTCGCGGATTTCGACATTGGCCCCGTCCAAAGTGCCGATGGTGAGGGCGCCGTTCATTGAAAACTTCATGTTGCCGGTGCCCGAGGCCTCCGTGCCCGCGGTGGATATCTGCTCGGAAAGGTCCGCGGCCGGATAGATCGGCTGCGCGTTCTTGACGTTGAAGTCCGGGAAAAAACCGATCTGCAGACGGCCGCCGACATCAGGATCGCGGTTTATCACCTCGGCGGCCCCATTGATCAGCCTGATGATCAGCTTGGCCATAGCGTAGCCGGGCGCGGCCTTGCCGCCGAAGATGAAGACACGCGGCACCACCTCCTGCGCCGGGTTGTGTTTCAGCCGGTTGTAGAGGGTGATGATGTGCAGGACGTTCAGGTGCTGGCGCTTGTATTCATGAATCCGCTTCACCTGGATGTCGAAGAGCGAATCAGGGTTTATGGCGACCCCGGTCCGTTCCCTGACTAGAGCGGCGAGCCTGGCCTTGTTCTCGCGCTTGACCCGTCCCCACTCCTTCCGGAAGGCGGGATCATCGGCCAGCGGCTCGATCCTCCTGATCTCGTCCTCGAACCTCCTGAGCCAGCCGTCGCCGATCCGGCCGCTGATCAGCGCCGCGAGCCCGGGGTTGCTCAGGGCGATCCAGCGCCGTGGGGTTACGCCATTGGTCACGTTCACGAACCGCTCGGGAAAAAGGTCGTTGAAGTCCCTGAACACCGTCATGGTCAGCAGCCTGGTGTGCAGGGCCGCCACCCCGTTGATGCAGTGGCTCCCGACGGCGGCGAGATGAGCCATCCGTACATACTTCTCCCCGCTCTCGTCGATGATCGACAGGCGGGCGGCCAGCCAGTCGTCTCCTGGATAGCTCCGGCGGACCTCGTCGAGGAACCGGCGGTTGATCTCGAAGACGATTTCCAGGTGCCGGGGCAGCGTGCGGCCGAACAGCTGCAGAGGCCATTTTTCCAAGGCCTCGGGAAGGAGGGTATGGTTGGTGTAGGCCATGGTCTGCCTGCTGATTTCCCAGGCCCGGTCCCACTCCAGCCGATGCTCGTCCACCAGCAGGCGCATCAGCTCCGCGACGGCGATGGCGGGGTGGGTGTCGTTGAGCTGCACCGCGAAGCTCTCGTGGAAGGTATCCAGGGATTTTCCCCGGAGGAGGTGCATGCGGATCATGTCCTGGAGGGAGCAGGAGACAAAGAAGTACTGCTGGGACAGGCGCAGGGTCTTGCCCATCGCGGGCTCGTCGTTGGGATAGAGAATCTTGCTTACCGTCTCGGAAACGATCTTCTGCTCCACCGCCCGGTAGTAGTCGCCGACATTGAAGGCCTGAAAGTCGAAGGATTCGACCGCCTCCGATTTCCAGAGCCGGAGCAGGCTCACCGCGCCATTCAGGTAGGCCGGGATGGTGGTGTCATAGGCAACACCCCTGACCACCCGGTTCGGGATCCAGCGGACCCGATTGCGGCCCTGGTCGTCGGGATACTGTTCGGTGTGTCCGCCGAACTGCACGTCATAGGAAATCTCGGGTCGGCATATCTCCCAGGGGTTGCCGAGGCGGAGCCACTTATCCGTTATCTCCACCTGCCAGCCGTCACGGATCTCCTGATCGAAGATGCCGAATTCATAACGGATGCCGTAGCCGAGGGCCGGGAATCCGAGCGAGGCGAGAGAATCCATGTAGCAGGCGGCGAGCCGGCCCAGCCCTCCGTTGCCGAGCCCCGGCTCCTCCTCCTGGTCCAGAAGAACATCCAAATCCTGGCCGAGTTCGCGCAGCGCCTCCCGCATCGGCCCGGTGATCCCCAGGCAGAGGAGATTGTTCCCCAGGTGCGGGCCCAGCAGGAACTCGGCGGAGAGATAGCAGACGAACTTCACCTCCGGGCCCAGCCTGGTCTTGAGTGCATGGACAAGCCGCCCCGTCATCCGCTCCCGCACCGTATTGGCCACGGCCATGTACCAGTCATTGACCGTGGCCAACTCCTCGGTGCGCCCCTGGAGATAATAGAGATTATCGAGGACCGCCTGCTTCAGGGCGGACGCATCCGCTTCGCTCAGGGTCTTGCCGCCCGCCTCCGGTGTGGAAATGGGGGGATGCCTCTCGGTTCCGTTGCTCATGTTCGTTCTCCCGGCAACACGACAGAGGTGCCCTCTACCGGGCCAGCTTGGCCTGGACGCTGGGGAAGAGGGACATGTCGGTATGCGGCAGGAAGAGGGAGGCCATGTAGTTGATCATGAACTCCGGGTTTTCGGAAAGCTCCATGTTGGTCATCAGCTGGCGGACCCTGACCCGTTCCCGGAAGCGCTTGACATCGGTGAGGCTGATCTGGCAGCCGAGCATCGAGGCATTGCCCAGGTAGTAAAAGCGGTCCCGGTCAAGGTCCGGCAGCAGGCCGATGCAGATCGCCCGTTCCAGATCGATGAATGCCCCGAAATTGCCGGCCAGGATCACCTGGTCCAAATCGCCGAAGCCGAGTCCGACGGAGCCGAGCAGGGTCTGGTAGCCGGCATACATTGCCCCCTTGGCCCGCATCAGGTTGTCCAGGTCCACCTCGGTGATGACGATATCCTCGCCGATGAGCGAGTCCTGGCCCCAGGCCAGCACATATTCCCAGCCATCCACCCCGGAACGGATGCGGGAATTCCGCAGCTCGCGATCAAACTTGCCCTGCTGGTCGATGACCCTGGCCTCCAGCAGCTCGGAAACAATGGAAATCAGGCCGGAGCCGCAGATGCCGCTCGGCTTGAGCCGGCCGATGGTCACGATCATCGGCTCCAGGGACTGGGGATGGATATGAAAGTTTTCAATAGCCCCCGGAGCCGCCCGCATCCCGTACCTGATGCCGCCGCCCTCGAAGGCCGGGCCTGCGGAACAGGCGGCGCATACCAGCCAGTCCTTGTTGCCGACCACGATTTCCCCGTTGGTGCCGATATCGATGAACAGGCTCACCTTCTCGGACTTGGCTATCTGGCAAGCATGCACCCCGGAGACGATATCGCCGCCGACATAGCTGGCGATGCAGGGGTAGAGAAAGAGGCGGACGCTGGGATGGGCATGGATCCCCAAGGGGGCTGCCTTGGTCAGCGGAAACTGGCTGACGCTCGGGACATAGGGCGACTCGCGGATGTATTTCGGATCGAGGCCGAGGAGCAAGTGCGACATCACCGTGTTGCCGGCGGCCATGATGTAGCTGATGTCCGCCGGGCTGATGACCATATTTCTGCAGATATCATCGATGATCCCGTTGATGGTGGAGACGATCTTCTCCTGCAGGGCCCGGAGACCGCCTGGCCGCCCGGCATAGATAATCCGGGAAATGACATCTTCGCCATACCTGATCTGGGCGTTGTAGCCGGAAGCCTCGGCAATGACCACGCCGCTGTTCAGATCAATGAGCACCCCGCTGCAGGTGGTGGTGCCGATATCTACCGCCAGCCCGTACAGGCGGGCGGCAGTGTTGCCAGCCTCCACATCGATGATCCGGTCCGGCTCTTCCTCGCCCTTGCCGTGCAGCAGCAGCAGGGTCACCTTCCAGTTGGACTCCCGGAGCACGGCCGGAAGCTCCTTGATCAGCTCCGGGTGGTCGTAATTGGGCTCCCGCTCCCCGGGCCTGGCGCTCCTGAAGCCGCGCATGACCCGCTGCATGTCGGAGATATTGTCCTGCAAGGTCGGCGGATCAAGCTCCAGATACAGCTTCATGACCGGCGGATTGACGTTCCAGGTGCCGACCAGGGCGTCCAGGGAGCGGGCGGAAATGGTCCTGGTCGTCTTGGGCTTGCGCCTGAGGGCCGCGCGGCCTTCGGCGGTCTTCTCTGGCACGGTTACCACCAGGTCGGACTGCACGGTGGATCGGCAGGCCAGGCGCAGACCCTGGTCCCACTCCTCCTGCTTCAAAGCGGTGCGTTCCGAAGCGACCTCGCCCTGGTCAATCCTGACCCTGCATTTGCCGCAGACGCCGTCGCCGCCGCAAAAGGCAGAGATATACACCCCGGCGGCGGCAGCGGCGCTCAATAAATTCTCGCCCTGGTCCACCGTAAGGGTTATATTGTCCGGGAGAAACTGAATGGTATGTTTCATGGCTCCAACAACCTTGAACTGGACAGTGACGCATGCCACTCCATGCTTAGCATATAACCGCCGTGGATTCAATGAAGATGGTTTCGCAAAAACCGCCGAGCGAGATGGCGGAAACAATTTGCCCCAAAGGCAAGGCGCGCAAATCTCTACCTCAAAGAAATGGCGATTCACTGCGATGACGAAGGAAACAGCGTAACGCGGCGATCGGAAAATTGTTGCGGCACCATCGATGAAGGAGAACGCCAAAAACCGATGAATACCCCGAATAAATGGCTGAAAATTTCCCTGACCTGCCCCACCAGGATCGCCGAAGCGGCGTCCGACCTGATCGGGGTCCTGAGCCAGGGCGGCGTCGAAATCCGACCCTTGGCCGACCAACGCAAGAAGCTGATCACCTCCTTCTTTCCCCTTGCAGATTCCCGCGGCAAGGAATACACCGAAAGAGAGGCGGCGAAGGTGCTGGCGGCGGTGACCCCGGAACTGGAAAAGCTCTTCGCCATCTACAACCTGATCCTGGGCAAACCAACCACCGAGATCATCGACGATCAGGACTGGGCCACGAGTTGGCAACAGTTTTTCACCACCAAGGAAATCATCCCCGGTCTGGTGATCAAGCCCTCCTGGGAAGATTACCAGCCGGCCTCAGGCCAGAAGGTCCTCACCATGGATCCGGGCATGGCCTTTGGCACGGGCCAGCACGCCTCGACCAAGCTGGCCCTGTCTCTGATGGCGCCTTGCTTCAAAAACCCCAAGACCGGCAAGCCGGCTCGGGTCCTTGACGTGGGCACCGGTACAGGCATCCTGGCTATGGCCGCGGCGATGTTCGGCGCCGACCAGGTCCTGGCCATCGACAACGACCCGGTGGCGGTCAAGATAGCCCGCCACAACGTCAACATCAACAGCCTGGACTGGAACGTGGCCGTGGACGACAAGCCCCTGGCCCAGGTGCAGGGTCCCTTCAACCTGATTCTCGCCAACATCGTCCACGATGTCCTCTGCACCATGGCACCCGATTTCAAGCGCATGCTGCACGACAGGGGGCTGGTGATCCTCTCCGGCATCCTGCGGGGCAAGCAGGAACACAACCTGGAAAAAGTATTTGCCGACAACGGCATCGACCTGTTCTGCACCGAACACGAGGAGGAATGGGTGGCCATGCTGCTCCAGGGTCGCTGATTGCCACCCGGTGGCATCAGATATTCCTGGCCGCCCGAGGATAAACGAGGAAAAAAGCATGCAGGATATCCTAAAGAAACTTGACGAAAAACGGGCAGCGGCCTGCCTGGGCGGCGGCCAGAGCCGTATCGACCAGCAGCACGCCAAGGGCAAAATGACTGCCCGCGAGCGGATCGAACTCTTCCTGGACGCCGGCAGCTTCGAGGAATGGGACATGTTTGTCGAGCACCGCTGCGTGGACTTCGGGATGGACAGGCAGAAGATTCCAGGCGACGGGGTGGTAACCGGCTACGGCACAGTCTGCGGCCGGCTGGTCTTTGTCTTCAGCCAGGATTTTACCGTGTTCGGCGGTTCGCTGTCGGCGGCCCACGCGGAAAAGATCTGCAAGATCATGGACCACGCCATGAAGGTGGGCGCGCCGGTGGTCGGCTTGAACGACTCGGGCGGGGCACGCATCCAGGAAGGCGTCGAGGCCCTGGCCGGCTATGCTGACGTTTTTCAGCGCAACGTCCTGGCCTCCGGCGTCATTCCCCAAGTGTCGATGATCATGGGACCCTGCGCCGGCGGGGCCGTCTACTCCCCGGCGATGACCGATTTCATCTTCATGATCAGGGACAGTGCCTACATGTTCGTCACCGGGCCGGAGGTGGTCAAAGCCATTACCCACGAGGAGGTGTCCGCCGAGGATCTGGGGGGGGCGATGACCCACTCCCGGCGCTCCGGGGTAGCCGACCTGGTCTTTGACAACGGGGTGGAAGGGCTCCAGCTGCTGCGGCGATTTCTCAACTTCCTGCCGTCCAACAACCGGGAAAACCCGCCCACCTGGCCCTGCAACGACCCGGCGGATCGATCGGAAAAATCCCTGGATACCCTGGTGCCCCACGAGCCGAACCACCCATACGACATGAAGGAGCTTATCTTCAAGGTGGTGGACGAGGGCGACTTTTTTGAGCTGCAGCCCGAGTTTGCGGCCAACATCGTCATCGGTTTCGCCAGGATGCAGGGCTCAACGGTGGGTATTGTCGCCAACCAGCCCATGGTCCTGGCCGGCTGCCTTGACATCGCCTCCTCGCGCAAGGCGGCCCGCTTTGTCCGCTTCTGCGACGCCTTCAACATCCCCCTGGTCTGCCTGGAGGACGTGCCCGGCTTCATGCCCGGCCCCGAACAGGAGCACGGCGGCATCATCCGCCACGGNNTTCTGCGACGCCTTCAACATCCCGCTGGTCACCTTTGTCGACGTGCCGGGTTTCCTGCCGGGTACGGCCCAGGAATACGGCGGGATAATCAAGCACGGCGCCAAGCTGATTTACGCCTACGCCGAGGCCACGGTGCCCAAGGTAACGGTCATCACCCGGAAGGCCTACGGCGGGGCCTATGACGTAATGTCCTCTAAACACCTGCGCGGCGATGTCAACCTGGCCTGGCCCACGGCGGAGATCGCGGTTATGGGCCCCAAGGGGGCGGTAGAGATCATCTTTCGCAAGGATGTCGGGGACCCGGAAAAGCTGCAGAAACGAACCCAGGAGTACACGGAACGCTTTGCCAACCCGTTTGTCGCGGGCAGCCGGGGATTTATCGACGACGTGATCATGCCCAGCAACACCCGCAAGCGCATCTGCCGGTCCCTGGCCATGCTCAAGGGGAAAAAGCTGCAAAACCCGTGGCGCAAGCATGGGAATATTCCGTTGTAGGAAGAGGTGGAAGGCGGAAGGGTTTAAGATTGCAATGCTCTCCCAAAACAATACGACAGAGCACCTTGACTGCTCAATGCCTTATGCCTGAACTGATAACAACAACGCCATGAGCGACAACGAGTAAATCTATGTTTTCCACAATTCTCATCGCCAACCGTGGCGAAATCGCCTGCCGGGTCATCAGGACTGCCCGGGCCATGGATATTGCCACCGTAGCGGTCTATTCCGAGGCGGACCGGAACGCCCTGCATGTGCGGATGGCGGACGAAAGCGTCTGCATCGGCCCGCCGCCGGCCATGGACAGCTACCTGCACATTGAGCGGATCATCCAGACCTGCCGCGCGACCGGCGCCCAGGCCATCCATCCCGGCTACGGCTTCCTGGCGGAAAGCCCGGAGTTCCGGCGGCGCCTCGACGAGGAGGGGATCATTTTCATCGGTCCGCCCGCCGCGGCGATAACCGCCATGGGCGACAAGCTCACCTCGAAGCAGATCGCGGCCATGGCCGGGGTTAACACCATCCCGGGCCATGAGGGAATTGTCCGTGACCGGGAGCATGCGACGGAGGTTGCTCGCCGGATCGGCTATCCGGTTATGCTGAAGGCCTCTGCCGGCGGCGGGGGCAAAGGGATCCGCATCGTCTTTTCCGACGCCGAGTGCCGGGAGGGCTTTGACCGGTGCGCCAGCGAGGCCCGCTCCTGTTTCGGCGACGACCGGCTCCTGATCGAGAAATTCATCGAGGAGCCCCGGCACATCGAGATCCAGATCATGGCGGATGCCCACGGCAACGTCATTGCCCTGGGCGAGCGCGAATGCTCGATCCAGCGCCGGCACCAGAAAATCATCGAGGAGGCTCCCTCCCTCTTTATTGGAGAGACCACCCGGCGGGCGATGTGCGAGCAGGCAGTGTCCCTCGGCCGCGCGGTCAGCTACCAGTCCGCCGGCACCGTGGAGTTCATCGTCGACCAGGAGCACAACTTTTACTTCCTGGAAATGAACACCCGCCTGCAGGTGGAGCATCCGGTCACCGAAATGGTCACCGGCCTGGATCTGGTGGAACTGATGATCAGGGTCGCCGCCGGCGAGCGCCTGCCGCTCTCCCAGGTGGACGTCCGCCTGGACGGCTGCGCCATAGAGACCCGCATCTATGCGGAGAATCCGCTGCGCGACTTCCTGCCTTCCACAGGCCGGCTGGTCTATTACCGTCCCCCGAGCATCGAGCCGGGCCGGGTGCGGGTGGACACCGGGGTATACGAGGGCGGCGAGGTTTCCATGTACTACGACCCGATGATCGCCAAGCTGATCACCTGGGGCGAGGACCGGATCAGCGCCATCAACTCCATGCGGGAAGCGCTGGATGAATTTCTCATCCGGGGCATCAAGCACAACATCAGCTTCCTGGCGGCGATCATGGCCCACCCCCGTTTCCGGGAGGGCCGGCTGTCCACCAACTTCATCGCCCAGGAATTCCCCCACGGCTTCCGCCCCCAGGACGTGGTCCAGGACAATCCTGCCCTGCCGGTGGTGGTGATGAGCGTCATGCACCGCCTGTATATGGACCGGGCCGCACGCCTCACAGGCCAGCTGGCCGGCCATGAACGCAGGGTGCAGGACGACTGGGTGGTGATCATTGACGGTGAATACCACCCGGTGCTGGTCAGGCCCTTTCAGGCCAAAGGTGAGCACCACGTCGACTACCGGGGAGAGCACTATGTCGCCCAGACCGACTGGTATTTCTGCCAGCCGCTCTTCCGGGGGACCATCAACGGCAAGGCCTACTGCTTCCAGGTCAAGCGGCGGGGCCTGCGCTACGCCGTAACCCATGGTGGGCGAAAGACCAACGGCATGGTCATGACCCACCGTGATGCCGAGCTGTACCGCATCATGCCGCGGAAGAAGCCGGCTGACATGACAGGCTACCTGCTGGCGCCCATGCCTGGCCTCCTGGTCAAGCTGGCCGTGGAGGAGGGACAGGAGGTCAAGTACGGGGATGACCTAGCGGTCATCGAGGCGATGAAGATGGAAAACGTACTCTTCTCCCCCCGGGATGGCGTGGTCGCCAGAATCGTCGCCAGAATCGGGGACAGGCTCACCGTAAACCAGATAATCCTGGAATTTGCATGACCTTCAATGCCCCGGTTCCCTCCCCCTCAATGCCTTCTCTGCTTATGACGCAACTCGATCTTGGCAACATCACCATCAACTGGCTCCGGGGCGGCGACTTCGAGGTGGACGGCGGCACCTTGTTCGGGGACGTTCCCAAGGTCCTCTGGCAGCTGGAGTCCCCGGCCGATGCGGACAACTTTATCCGGCTGCTCAATGCGCCCCTCCTGGTCCGCACCCCGGAATTCAACATCATCATCGACACCGGTCTCGGCAACAAGCTGACGGAAAAGCAGCGGCAGATCTGCCGGGTCGGCCGGCCCTGGTCAGTGGTCGAGGACCTTCACGCCCTTGGTTTGAAGCGGGAGGACATCCAGTATGTGATCCTCACCCACGGCGACTATGACCATACCGGCGGGGTAGTGATGAAAAACGGCAGCGGCGGGGCGGAGCTGACCTTTCCTAGGGCCAAGCACATCCTGCAGAAAAAGGAATGGTACGATATCAGCCATCTCAACAGCCGCTCGGCCCAGAGCTACTTCCCCGAAAATTTCAGCGGCCTGCAGGCCAGCGGCATGCTCACCGTCGTCGACGGCAACCGGCAGATCGTGGAAGGCGTAGCCGTTCGCCTGACCGGCGGCCATACCCGCGGCCACCAGATCGTGGAGATCAGGGGATCAGGGGGTTGCGCCGTCCATCTGGGCGATGTGCTGCCCACCCACACCCACGCCAATCCCCTGTGGATCATGGCCTATGACAACTTCCCCCTGGAACTCATCGAGCAGAAGGAACACCTCCTGCCCTCCTACCGAAAGCCGAACTGGTGGTTCACCTTCTACCATGATATCTCCATGAAGGCCTGCCGCCTCGACGACCTGGGCAAGGTGGTGGAACAGGTTGCCTGAGCACCCTGCCGCCCTCGTCTCTTGCCCGCAAAAAGGTCTCAATGAGATTCAGGGCTTTCAGGGCGCAGGCAGGATCGACAACGCGACAGCCCTGCAGCTCAGCGCCGGAGATGGCCAGGATGCCGACCAGCCTTTCACGACCGGCAGCGAAGAAGGGCCACCTGCAGGACCACCGGATAATCAAAGCGGACCTGGCCGTTGCCCCACTCCTCATAGCCGATGTTGGCCCAGGCCCCTTGCTTTCGCCATTCCTCAAACCCGAAGTTCCAGCCGGGCCAATCATTGATCCTGTATTCACGGTCAGGGCCGTAATAGGTAAAGGCAAGCTCTGATACGGTGTTGCTTTGGCGAGACTGGCCGATGAGCATCATGTCCGCCCCCCTGGCCTGAGCCTCGGTCGAAATGGCCTCGACGAACTGCTGGCCGGTATGCTGGGCTGGCAGGGTCACAAAAAGCTGGGCAAAAACCCGGCACTGCTCCGGGACCTGCGCCAGTCGAAACAGGGATTCCACCTTGTCGGTCGGCGGATAACTGATCCCCGAGGGAGAAGTCTCCTTTCCGGCACAGGCGGCAAGAACAAGGAGAGTCAAGAACGCCAGACATCGCATCATGGTTTTTCCGGGCATCTGGTACCTTCCGCTATGATTTTGTTCAGACTGCCACCGGTCCAAATGTTGAGAAGACGACCTGCTCTCGGCAGCCACGCAATTGCTGTACCTATTATAACCTGTTTCCCGGTCAATGCAAAAGAGCAGAAAAAGTCCCCTCAGTGCATGTCCTTCAGGCGAGCCGCGCAATCCTGATGGCCCGTCTCCTCTCCTTGATCAGGTGGCAGGTGACAACGGTTCCCTTGCCGGCGGCGGAATCAATGGTGATCCGACCCATCTGCTCTTCGACAATGCGCCGGGCAAAGGTCAGGCCCATTCCAATATGCTTGGTTTTTGTGCTGTAAAAGGGGGAAAAGACCTGGGGGTGCGTCTCGGCCGGAATACCATTGCCCTGGTCGGAAATCCTGACCTGGTACGGCCGGTCGGGATCATCTGTCCGGCTGACTTCGCAGTACACGTTTTTTTCGGTCGACTGCCGCTCATACGCTTCGCAGGCGTTCACCACTATTGCTTCCAGGGCCTCCAGCAGCAGGGCTTTATCCACCAGCAGGGTCTCTTCGCCCAGGTCGGGGGCATAGGTGCTGATCCAGTTGCAACCTCGAAAATGCACCATTAGCGAAATATGCTCCTCCAGGAAGGCAATTAGCATATTCATGTTGATCCGGCTCAGGTTGGGCGGGGGCAAGCGGATAAATGCATTGAGGGTGTTCAGCAGGCTCTCCAGGTGGTTGACCTCCCGGATAATGGCCCGGGCCTTTTTGGACCCACCGATCTCCTCGCTGAGCCGTCTCGAAAAACCGCCAATGACCATGACCGGATTGCGGATCTGGTGGCTGATGTCATCAACGAGGTGGCCGAGGAAGGCTATCCGCTCCGAACTGGCCAGCGACTGCTCAAGGGCCTTGATGTCGCTGATATCATGGACGGTGAAGGCCATGCCTTCCTCTCCGCTTTCCCAGTGAAAGAAGGTCGCCGCCAGAAAACCGAGGAAGGTGCTGCCGTCTTGCCGCCGGAGCATGACCTCGCCCTCGAATTCGCCTTCCGTCCTAATGATTTTCAGGATATTGGGGAGCATAATCTCCTGGTCATCAGGCATGAACAGCCCGGAGACCTCGCTCTTCAGCAGGTTATTGACGGAGGCACCGAACATCTGGGCGGTTCTGTGGTTGGCAAAGATAATCCGGCTTTCTAAATCAACAATAAGAATGGCGTTGTGAATAATGTCCAGCAGATTGCCGATCAGCTGCGGAGAATATGGAATCGATTTCTTTCCCATCGCCGAACCTGTAGTTTAACGGAAAGATGCCCGATTTTCCGCAACAGCAAGCAACACATGTGCAGGCTGCCATGGTGTTCGTATCCACAGAGTGCGTGCGGCCCTGACAGCTCCTAAAGCTGACCATTGCCATCCCATTCCTTCCCGGTCATCCATATACTTATGATACCGCAAAACGAAGCAAGGCAACAGGACAAAAATAGCATGCCGCTACCGGGTCAGGTGGCGGTACTTGATCCGGTGCGGCTGATCGGCATCCGCGCCCAGGCGGGCCTTGCGGTCCTGCTCGTAGTCCGAATAGTTGCCCTCGAACCAGACCACCTTGCTGTTCCCCTCAAAGGCCAGGATGTGAGTGGCGATCCGGTCCAGGAACCAGCGGTCATGGCTGATCACCACCGCGCAGCCGGCAAAGTTCTCCAGGGCCTCTTCCAGGGCCCGCAGAGTGTTGACATCCAGGTCGTTGGTGGGCTCGTCCAGGAGGAGGACATTGGCCTCCTGCTTCAGCATCCGGGCCAGGTGCACCCGGTTGCGCTGGCCGCCGGAGAGCAGCCC
>DNUE01000013.1:194249-195605 GCA_003508005.1 Desulfobulbaceae bacterium | reverse complement strand
AGGTATCCACCGGCATCCAGTAATCATACTCTTTGGGATCGAATGGACCCTCGGTATACCACGGGCTCAGGTAACGCAGGTGATACCAGGAAGAGCACATAAAGGTATCCATGGTATCGGTTTCACGTTCAGCCGGCCCACCGCAGATCGGGCAGGTGGTGATCTTCCAGGTAGGATGCAGCTTGAGTGGCGATTCCCCGGTCGGCAACCATTCGACGTCCTCCGGCAGCTCAACCGGCAGTTGGTCATCCGGCACCGCCACCGCCCCGTGGGTGGGGCAATAGATAATCGGGATAGGTGCGCCCCAGTAGCGCTGCCGGGAAATGCCCCAGTCCCGCAGCCGGTAGGTGACCTGGGCGCGGCCGAAGCCGTTCTCTTCCGCATGGGCGATGATCGCCTGCTTGGCCGCTTCCGAGTCCATGCCGGTGAAAGGGCCTGAGGCCACAAGGACGCCGGGTTCGGTATAGGCCTGCGCAAGCTCATGAACCTCGTTCTGCCGGGATGCGGGGCGGATCACCTCGCGAACCGGGAGGTTGTAGGCCCTGGCAAAATCGAAATCCCGCTGGTCATGGGCAGGGACGGCCATCACCGCGCCGGTGCCATATTCCATGAGCACGAAGTTGGCGGCGAAGACCGGCACCCGTTCCTGGGTGAAGGGGTTGCGGCAGTAGGCCCCGGTGAAGACCCCTTTTTTGGCCAGTTCCTCTTCCAGCGACTTCCGTTGTTTTTCCACGAGGGTGGTGCGGACGAACTCGCGTACCGCTTCTTCGTGCTCGGTGCCGGCGGCAAGATGTTCCACCAGGGGATGCTCCACCGCGAGAGACATGAAGGTGACGCCGAAAACGGTGTCCGGCCGGGTGGTGAAGATGGTTATTTTGCGGTCGCTGCCTTCAAGGGGAAAGTCGCAGGCCAGGCCCTGGCTCCTGCCGATCCAGTTGCGCTGCATGGTGACCACTTTTTCCGGCCAGCCGGTGAGGGTGTCCAGGTCGGTGAGCAGCTCGTCGGCATAGTCGGTGATCCGGAAGAACCAGCCGTGCATGGTCCGGGGTACCACCGGCTGGTCGCAGCGCCAGCAGCAGCCGTCGATGACCTGTTCACGGGCGAGGACCGTGGCGCACGATGCGCACCAGTTGACGGTTGTCTCCTTGCGGTAGACCAGCCTCTTTTCCAGCATCTTCAGAAAGATGAGCTGCTCCCAGCGATAGTACGATGGATCGCAGGTGGCCAGCTCCCGGTCCCAGTCATAGCTCAGGCCCATGGCCTTGAGCTGGTCGCGCATGTAGGCGATGTTGTCATAGGTCCAGCGGGCGGGGTGGATGCCGCGCTTGAGCGCCGCGTTCTCCGCCGGCAGGCCGA
>DNUE01000013.1:193888-194182 GCA_003508005.1 Desulfobulbaceae bacterium | reverse complement strand
GGCCGGACGGGTAGGGGAACATCTCAAGGACATAGTATTTTTTCCGGGCCGGGTCGGCGGACACCTTGTAGGGCTTGCCCTCGGCCCAGCGACGCTGCCATTTGGCCTCGACGGCCTTGAATTCGTAACGTTCGCTGTTCGGTTTTTCCATGATCTGTTACTCTTCTTCGTCCTCACGGTCAGCAGCGGTCGAAACAAGATGCGGCTGCTGCAGGGTAGAATACGGCTCAAACGAGGTATACTGTGCGAGAAAGGACATCTTGACGGTTCCGATGGGGCCGTTGCGCTGCTTGC
>DNUE01000013.1:0-193865 GCA_003508005.1 Desulfobulbaceae bacterium | reverse complement strand
GCGTCCTGCTCGATGGCCCCGGACTCGCGCAAATCTGACAGCTTGGGCCGCTTGTCCTGCCGGATCTCCAGGCTCCGATTCAGCTGCGACAGGGCGATGACCGGCACCTCCAACTCCTTGGCCATGGCCTTCAGGGAGCGTGAGATTTCGCTGATTTCCTGCGCCCGGTTCTCGGTATTGCCGCGGCCCCGCATCAGCTGCAGGTAGTCGATGACCACCATGCCGAGGTCCTGTTCGGATTTCAGCCGGCGGGCCTTGGCCCGCATCTCGAGCACGGACAGGGCGGGGGAGTCGTCGATATAGATAGGGGCGTCCGACAGGTAGCCCGTGGCCCGGTTCAGGTTCTCCCAATCGCGTTGCTTCAGTCGGCCGGTCCGGATACGCTGCGAGTCGATCTTGCCGAGCGAGCAGAGCATGCGCAGGGCCAGTTGGTCCACGGACATTTCCAGGCTGAAGACGGCCACCGGCTTTTTTTCGACAACCGCCGCGTGCTGGACAAAGTTCATGGCCAGAGCCGTTTTTCCCATGCTCGGTCGGGCGGCGATGATAATCAGGTCTGAGGGTTGAAAGCCTGCGGTCATGTGGTCGAGCTCGGTAAAACCCGTGGCCAGGCCGGTGATGTGCTCCTTGCGTTCCGCCAGCAGTTCGACCCGGGCGAATGTCCGTGGAATGATCTTGTGCATGGGCTGGAAGCCCTGGGTCTTCTTCGAGCTGGCAATCTCGAAGATGGTTTGCTCGGCCTCGTCCACCAGGCGGTCGATATCGTCCTGCTCCTGGTAGCACCGGGCCGCGACCTCGTTGGAGGTCTGGATCAGGCGCCGCAGGATGGATTTTTGCCGGATGATATTGGCGTGGTGGACGAGGGTGCCAGTGAAGGGAATGACATCGGTGAGGGAAGCCAGATAGGCTGCTCCCCCGACCAGATCGAGCTTGTTCTGGTCGCGGAGCAGGTTGGTCAGGGTGATCAGGTCGTGGGGCTCCCGGTTGTCGAACAGCTGGAGCATTGCCCGGTATATCGTCTTGTGCGCGTCGCGGTAGAAGTCCTCGGGCTCCAGGATCTCAATTATCCGCAGCAGGGACTTGTCCTGGAGGAGGACCGTGCCGAGAACAGCCTGCTCAGCTTCCAGGTTCTGGGGAGGAACCATTTTCGCTGTGAACTGCATCGCTGAACCAGGCTGATTTTGCATACGAATCACTGCTCCCGGCAGGGGATGGTGGAATTCTGTGCTGCGGTGGCGGAATCTTACCTCTTGGTGTCTGCAGAGCGGTTCATGCCCAAGCCTGCCCCTATCAGCTTTTTTGGCAACGGGCAGGCCCCTGGGAACGAAAACTGCGGGCCGGGACGAAGGGAGAGACTATTCCCCGGCAGTTGCCGGCACGACCTGCACGGTGATGCCCGCGGTCATCTGGTAGCCGACCCTGATGCTGACCTTGGCGTCGCCGATGGTCTTGATGGGATCGTTCAGCAGGATGGCCTTGCGCTCGACGGCGATTCCGGTCTCGGCAAGTTTGGCGGCAATGTCCGCGGAGGTGACGGAGCCAAACAGTCGGTTTTCTTCACCAACCCGGCGGGCGATCTGGATGGTCACGCCGCTCAGCTTGCCGGCCAGGGCCTCGGCCTCCTTTCTCTCCCGTTCCAGGCGGGCCTGGATGGCCTCCTTTTCCTGCTGCAGGCGGGCGAGATTATGGGCAGTTACCGGCATGGCCATTTTCTGCGGAATGAGATAGTTTCGCGCATAGCCTGGTTTAACGTTGACGAGATCGCCTTCAAAGCCCAGGTTGTCAATTGTCTTGTTGAGTATCACTTCCATAACTGTATCCTCTCAATAGTTAACAAACTCGCAATAAGGTACAAGGCTGACCATCCGCCGCTGCGGTTTCAATCTTTTTTCCGACAAACCGGAGCCGGCATACCGCTGCCCCGGATTCCGGCAAGATTGCTCCAGTCAGTTGCCTGCTTCCGGACGGGGAGCAGCACGGCGCCGGAAATCGACCCAGACGTCAGCAAGTCCCAACAGGGAAAGCAACAGCAACCCATAGCTCTGGAGGATGAGCATGCCATAAAAGAGAACCCGCAGGGCCAGCGGCACCTTCCACCTGTCGAGCAGATGCATAAACACCCCCAGGCCCTGAAAAAAATAAAGCAGGCCGCAGGTCAGCACGAGGCTGAAAGCCACCGTGGCAATTTCGTCACCACCTGCCAGCAGCAGTAGCATGGCGCCAATAGTGGGCCAGACCAGCCAGTCGGGCAGCCGCCAACCGCTGAATTTCTTCCAAGGAAGCTGCCCTGGCTTCAGCCTGCCCAGCAGGCTTATCCCGCCCATCAGGTTGACCCATACCGTAAAGATGACTATGCATCCCAGCAACCCGGGCAGAAGGTGCGGCACCAGTCGCCTGGTCTCTGCTACCGCCTGTTCGAGATAGAGCAGCGTCTCTGCCTTCTGGCCGGCCTGTGCCCGGTAATACTCATATGACTGGGCGAATCCGTCATCAATCATTTGCAGGAGCTGCTGATAGGGCTGCACTCCCTCCACCGCGCCATACACTGTCCAGAACAGCAGCCAGCAAGCACCCAGGAGCAGGCAGCCCTTGCCGACGGTATTCCATTCGCTGTCACCGGCCGCGGCGCTTCTATGGAAGCTGTATCCCAGGGGGATGATGGTCAGCGCGAAGAGCAGCGTCCCGATCAGCTTGAACAGCAGTGCCGCAACGGCCGCGAGCAGCAACGCGTTCCGGATCAGGATGCCGCCTCTGCGGACGCCATGCACACCGAGCAGGCAAAAGACCGGGATTGCCAGCAGGCCGCTGAGCCAGCCGAAATATGCAGGCGCAATCCCCGGCAGGACAAAGGCGGTCGCGAGCAGGAGGACCTGGCCGTTGATGAAGCCGCCTCCCGGTTGCGCACTGCCGCGCGCTGCCATGCTTAGCCGGAAATCAATACAGGTTCTGTCCGGAATACGGTATCAGCGCGAGATGCCGGGCACGCTTGATGGCTTCAGCCACATGGCGCTGATGCTTGGCGCAGGTCCCGTAAATACGCCGGGGGATGATCTTCCCGCGTTCGGTGATCAGGTTGCGTAGCGACTTGACATCCTTGTAATCAATCACCAGGTCCTTTTCCGTGCAGAATCTGCATACTCTCGGCCTGAACATTCTTTTCCGTGGAGGCATTGCGTAACTCCTTGCGTCTGTCTCTTTCGCGCAGAGACAAGTTAATCTACGTCAGTGAATTCTTCGTCGGTCTCAACGTCATTTTCTGCATCGGGGCGATTCGCCTCGGCAGCCTTTGCCGTCTTCGCCGCCGCGGTGGCTACCGCCCGTTCCGTCTCGCTGGCAATGGTCGCCTCGTCAATGGCGTCGGCCAGCTTGACGGTGAGAAAGCGCAGGACGCGATCGTCGATGCGAAAGATGCGTTCCATTTCGTGAACCGTGGAGCCCGGAGCGGCATAGTCAAAATAGACATACTGGCCAAAGGATTCCTTTTTAATTTCAAAGGCCAGCTTTTTGTTGCCCCAGCGTTCAAGGTTGATGATGGCGCCGCCGTCACCCTTGATGATCTTGTTGGTCCGCTCGATGATTTCCGAGAATTGTTCCTCGCCCAGATTGGGACGAAGAATATAGGTGGTTTCGTACCGTCTCATGATTCCTCCTCATGGTCATTAGGCCCTCGCTGCATTCCGGATAGGAGAGCGAGAAGGTTATTTTATTGAATTTTACTTTTTAACACCACTCTCCGGCGCCTGTCAACACATTATTTGCCCGGCAGGAGGACAGAAAAGGGCTGGCTGGGCCAGGGTGGGGCGGGCTGCGGCGCCTGCACGAAGTGTCAGGCTGTTCACATGCCGCGCCTTCTGCGGGAAGTGACCTGTTCGCCCGCGATGCCCCAGTTGTCGGTGGGAACCTCGTCGATGATGACAATCATCGTTGCGGGGTTCTTCCCTAACACGTCTTGCAGAAGCCGTGTTACGCCCTCGATGAGCTTTGCTTTCTGCTCGGACGTAGCATCTTCATCCGTAATTTTGATATTCACATAGGGCACGGCGAAATCTCCATTGATGCCTTTGTTTGCAAGGAGAAGATCGACACAATCTCGCTGCCTCACTCTCGGCTGTTTTTTTCCATTGCCTTGATCCTCGCCCACTGGGCGCGCAGTTCGCTGTCGGTCCCAGCCATTGCCCCGGCGAAGACATGGGGGTGGCGGCGGATCATTTTCTGCGAGATGGAAGCAAGGACCTCGGCGGCGCTGAATTCGCCCTTTTCCTCATGTATGCGGATCAGGAGGATGAGGATGTAGAACAGGTCGCCGATTTCCTCCCGGATATGCGGCGCGCTTTCGTGGTCGATGGCCTCGGCCAGTTCCGCCGTTTCTTCCAGCAGGTATTTTTTGATGCTGGCCGGCGTCTGGCGCTTGTCCCAAGGGCAGCCGCCTTCGCTGCGCAGTTTTTTTATTATTGCGTACAGGCGGGAGAATTCGTCGCGCAGTTCGGGAGAAGGCATGCGGCACCGTTTAGTTCTTGCTGAAATATCAGGAGACAGTATCATAACCGGGACGAATTTGCCATGGGTCTTCCGGCATGGAAGCGGAAAGTCAGCTCGTGGGGCGACAGGGGGGTGCGATGGCTGGGCAGGTGCTTATATTTCAGAGGTTTCCCTTCAAGGCGGGACAAAAGCTGCATATCCAGGACGGACCCCGCCATGGAGACTGGGAGGTGATCGCGGTGGACGAAAAGAAAGTGACCCTGCGCTGCCCGGTCAGCGGCTACGTGGCGGAGTGGGACCGGTTCTGCTACTTCGTCGAGGAACGGGAGGCCCGGTGGCCGGCCGGCGAGTGAGGTGACTTTCCGTTTTCCTGTCTCCGCCCGGTCGGTGTGATGGAGCGCCGGTCTTGACAAATCGGGACATTGGCCCTATTTATGATCTTCCAATCGCCCAATGATGCCTCCATGGAAGTTGAATGCGTCAAATACCAGGAACGGATGGACTCGGAACAGGCGGAATGCCGCCATCCCGCTGATTACTGCAGGTTCAGGACCTCCTGCATCATTCACTTTCTGAGCAGGGAGAAGAGGAAGGAAGAGGCTGGCGCGGAAGGCGGGCAGCCTGTCGCAACGGATGAACAAGACAATGATTGTCAGAATCGCAACAAACGCGATTCTGACGCCGATGCCCTCTGAAACCTGTTGGAACAACCTTAGGGGCGGGATGCCCAGAGTTTTTACTTTTTGCGAGGAGTCAATGATTGAACTCAGTTTTGCCAAGGGCAGGGATGGGCTGCTGCCCGCGATTGTCCAGGATTGCGCAAGCAACGAGGTGCTGATGCTCGCCTATATCAACGAGGAGGCCTGGCGCCGGACCATATCCACCGGCAAGGCCCATTTCTGGAGCCGTTCCCGGGGCAAGCTGTGGCTCAAGGGCGAGACCTCCGGCCATGTCCAGCTGGTCAGGGAAATCCTGGTGGACTGCGACGAGGACACGGTGGTCTTCAAGGTGGAGCAGGTGGGCGGCGCGGCCTGTCACAAGGGGTACCGCAGCTGCTTCTTCAGGCGGGTCAGCGGCCAGCGGCTGGAAATCGTCGGCGAAAAGATGTTTGACCCGGCCAAAGTCTACAAATAATCACGTTGCAGCATAAGGATTCGTCTCATGAGCGTACTGAAGTTAGGAATACCCAAGGGCAGCCTGGAGAAGGCAACCATTGAGCTTTTCGCCAAGTCCGGCTGGGAGATCAGGCTCACCTCCCGCAACTACTTTCCCGAAGTGGATGACCCGGAGCTGTCGTGCTCCATCTGCCGGCCGCAGGAGATGTCCAGATATGTGGAGTCGGGAATGCTGGATGCCGGCATCACCGGCAAGGACTGGACCATGGAGAACGGTTCGGATATCGTGGTGGTCGAGAACCTGATCTACTCCAAGGTGAGCAAGAAACCCACCCGCTGGGTGATCGCCGTGGCAGGCGATTCCGGGATTACCCGGCTGGAGGACCTGCAGGGCAAGACGATCGCCACCGAACTGGTCAACGTCACCCGCCGTTTCTTTGCCGAGCGCAACATCCAGGTGGATGTCGTTTTTTCCTGGGGCGCCACCGAGGCCAAGGCAGTCTCCGGGCTGGCCGACGCCATTGTCGAGGTCACCGAGACCGAATCGACGATCAGGGCGCACGGCCTGCGGGTCATCCACGAGCTGATGCAGTCCAACACCCAGTTGATCGCCAGCAAGGGAGCCCTGGCCGATCCCTGGAGGCGGGAAAAGATCGAGAACATCGCCATGCTCCTTCAGGGTGCGTTGCGGGCGGATCGGATTGTCGGCCTGAAGATGAACGTATCCCACCAGAAGCTCGACAAGCTGATCGAGGTGCTGCCCAGCGTCACCGCGCCCACCGTTGCCCAGCTCTACAAGCAGGATTGGTTTTCCGTGGAGACGGTCATTTCCGAGCACCAGGTCAGGGATCTCGTGCCCAGGCTCAAGAAGCTCGGGGCAGAGGGCATTGTCGAGTATTCGCTGAATAAAGTGATTTAAAAAGCACCCTGAAATTACTAACCAATGAACTTCAGCAAGGTCAGCTTTCTGCAGAGCGTGTTCAGCCACAAGAACCTGCCCGAGCCTGACCTGCCGGAGATCGCCTTTGCCGGCCGCTCCAATGTCGGCAAATCAAGCCTGATCAACTGCCTGGTCGGCAGGCGAAATCTGGTGAAGACCAGCGCCCGGCCGGGCAAGACCCAGTCCCTTAATTTTTTTCTCGTCGACGAACAGCTGCGCCTGGTCGATCTGCCCGGCTACGGCTTTGCCCGGGTCTCCCGCGAGACCCGTTCTTCCTGGCAGGACCTGATCACCGGTTATCTGGAGCAGCGGTCCAATCTGGTCTGCGTGGTGGTGATCATCGACCTCCGCCATGAACTCAAGGAGCCGGACCGTGCCCTGCTGGACTGGCTCCGGCATCAGGGCCGTTCCGTTATCGTGGTGTACACCAAGGCGGACAAGCTCTCCGGCAATCAGCAGGCCCGCAACGCGGCGGCACTGGACGCGGCCCTGCGCCTTACGGCCGGTGAACGCATCCTTTTTTCCGCAAAAACAGGAACGGGATGCGCGAAGCTGCAGACTGCCCTTGCATCTTTTACTTAAAGGTGATAAAAAAGAATTCTCGGTACAGTATTTACACAATGTTACCGAATCGTAACACACTTGCGTTGGTGTGTATTCAGAACTGTCAGGAGGAGGGATCGATGTCATTGCGAAAGTTTTGGCCCTGCTGGGAGATCATGAAGTGCAACCCCGAAGATGCTGCCCAGTGTCCGGCATTCAAGTCGAAGAAGCCGTGCTGGGAGGTAATGCGCAAGTTTGATAACTACTCCTTCAACATCTGCCGCGACTGCATCGTCTATGTCGTCAAGCAGAAAGATTCCATTTTCAGTCTGGAAGAGACCCTGAGCATCATGAACCAGAAAGGCGTTGATGTCGCGGGTCTCCGGTGCCCCCACTTCTCACCCGCACGCCCGGAACATTCTTTCGCCGAATAGCTAGAGAAAGCAAACAAGCCCCGGTCCGCAAGCGGTTCCGGGGTTTGTTTTTTTGCGGATCATCCTCGATGGTTCCGCCAAAAATGCATCAGGGCAATGGTACGCATGTGGGCCCGAGGTTCAGGTGCGAGCAAAGCCCGATAAATGCGGCTCAATGCAGCATGTTCAGTGACGAGGGAGGGAGTGCAGCGCAGCGGTTGCAAGGTCTTTGCGCCGCCGATCACTTCTGTTCAGACTTGAGCACCGACAGGAAGGCCTTCTGCGGGATATCCACGTTGCCGATGGTCTTCATCCTCTTCTTTCCCGCCTTCTGTTTTTCCAGCAGCTTGCGTTTTCTCGAAATATCGCCGCCGTAGCATTTTGCGATCACGTCCTTGCGCAGGGCCGAAATGGTGGAACGGGCAATGATGCTCCCGCCGATGGCCGCCTGGATGGCGATCTTGAACATCTGCCGCGGAATTTCCTCCCTGAGGCGCTCGCAGGCGTTGAGCCCCCGCTCCCGCGCCCTTGAGCGGTGCACCAGCTGGGAGAGGGCATCCACGCTCTCGCCGTTGACCAGGATGTCCAGCTTGACCAGGTCGCTGCGGCGGTAGTCGATGAGTTCGTAGTCAAAGGAGCCGTAGCCCTGGGTCACGGACTTGAGGCGGTCGTAAAAATCATAGATCACCTCGGCCAGCGGGAGCTCGCAGGTGAACTCGACGCGTCCGGGCATGGGGTAATGGTAGCGGGTGTTTTCGCCGCGGCGTTCCATGCACAGGGTCATCACTACGCCCATGTAGCGTTCCGGGATATGGATCGTGGCCTTGATGTAGGGCTCCTCCACGTGTTCGATGGTCGAGGGGTCCGGGAAGTGCGCCGGGTTATCCACCTCCAGGGCCTTGCCGTTGTTCAGGTAGAAGACGTAGCGCACCGAGGGCACGGTGAGGATCAGGGAGATGTCGAACTCCCGCTCCAGGCGCTCCTGCACCACCTCCAGGTGGAGCAGGCCGAGAAAGCCGCAGCGGAAGCCGAATCCCAGCGCGGCGGAGGAATCCTTCTGGAAGGAAAGGGAGGCGTCGTTCAGCTTCAGCTTCTCCAGGGCCGTGGCCAGGTCCTCGTATTCATCGGTGGCGATAGGGTAGATCGAGGAGAACACCACCTGCTGCACCTCCTTGAACCCGGGAAGGGGTTTGGCGCAGGGGTTGGTAGCCAGGGTGATGGTGTCGCCGGGGCGGGTGTCGGAGACGGTCTTGACCCCGGCGATGATGTAGCCGACCTCGCCGGCCGAGAGTTTTTTCCGCGGGATTTGCCGCAGGCCGAACACGCCCACCTCCTCTACCTTGTAGCTCGCCCCGTTGGACATGAACAGGATCTGGTCGCCAGGTGCCACCTCGCCGTTGATCAGCCGGCAGGAGATCACCGTACCCCGGTAGGGGTCATACTGGGCGTCGAAGATAAGGGCCTGCAGGGGTTGGGCGGGATCGCCCTTGGGCGGGGGGAGCAGCCGGACGATGGCCTCCAGAACCCGGTCCACCCCCTGGCCGGTCTTGGCGGAACAGTACTGGATGGCCTCCGGGTTCAGGCCAAGGTCCTCCTCGATCTGCCCGGCGATCTTCTCCGGCTCCGCCGAAGGCAGGTCGATCTTGTTGATCACCGGGATGATTTCCAGCTCGTGCTCCATGGCCAGGTAGAGGTTGGCCAGGGTCTGCGCCTCGATGCCCTGCGCCGCGTCCACCAGGAGGAGCGCCCCCTCGCACGAGGCCAGGGCGCGCGAGACCTCGTAGCTGAAATCGACGTGCCCAGGAGTATCCACCAGGTTGAGGATGTAGTCGCGGCCGTCGCTTGCCTTATAGGGCAGGCAGATGGTCTGGCTCTTGATGGTGATGCCGCGCTCGCGCTCGATATCCATGGAGTCGAGCATCTGGTCCTTGAACTCGCGGTCGGTCACCATGCCGCAGTGCTGGATCATCCGGTCGGCCAGGGTGGACTTGCCGTGGTCGATATGGGCGATAATGCTGAAGTTTCTGATGTTGTTCATCTTTGTCCGGTTTTGTGGCGATCTGTCATGTCGCAATATTCCCGAGGGGCATTTGATAGCATAATTTCAGCGAAATGAAAACCGTTTCCGCACGATATGCGCAATTTTAACCGGGCCGTCGATGCTGCTCTGTTCAGTGAACCGCCTCGCAGGCGGCTCGCCATCGGGATTGGTGCGGATGATGAGGCGGCCAGGGAAATGCTGGCGGAGCGGGACGGTCCGGCTCAGAAATCGAGAGGCTTGGTGAACCGGATGTGGTGCCAGCGGATACTCCCCGATCTGGGATACCGGGAATGGATTTGCGTCGGGAAAATTTCAAACAGTCCCCTGGCCTGCAAATGGATGACCTGTATATCAGAAATCCTGTCACCGGCTGCCGAATAATTTGCATGCGCCATGCTTAATACATCATAGGTAATTCTTTCAAAATTATATAGCGATTTAATATTATATAGTTATGGAAACAGAGCATTGTATGCAAGATAATAATTGAATATGAATAATATTCGAGTATTAGTTCTGGCGTTGAACATGGAGAAAAAAGTGGATTTTTATTTTATTTTTAACACATTTTCTGATAAAATTATTACAGTAAATCAAACCATGACGACAAAACCACTGCAACGAGGAATACATCTTGGCCAAGTACAAGAAGACGACCTCGAACCAGGGCAAACTCCTTCCTGTCTACCTGAGTAAGCAGCTCCTCCCGGGCACATTCGAATTCACCCTCAATCACCTCATCGACAACGAACTTGATCTGGCCGTCTTCCTTGGACTGGTAGAGGGTTTTCCTGGACACCGAATTGGGGGGTAAGGCACATGAAGTTTATTACCGAAACTTCGGGAATTTTCACCCGCTATGACATCAATGTCGAGGTGGGACGGAAAGAGCCTCGAAAGATCTCGGAGGACGAGCTTCTCCAAAAGGTCGCCGACTGCCTGATCTCGGGAGATGAGGAGGAGATGGAAACCACCATCAGGCAGGCGCTTCGAGACAGGGAGCCCATGGAGGTTATCAACAAGGGCCTGCTTCGGGGCATGAGAGAGGTGAGCCGTTTGTGGGACGAGGGGGTGTATTTCCTTCCCCAGGTCATCCTTTCTTCCGATGCCATGATCGCCGGCATTGCCCTGTGCGAAAAGAAGATGGGCAAGACCATGGAAAAAAAGGGGAGGGTGATCACCCACACCGCTGAAGGCGACATTCACGACATCGGGCAGGTCATCGTCAATGCCCTGCTCAGTGCCGCCGGGTTCGAGGTGATCAACCTGGGGGCGGATGTGCCTGTGGATGTCTTGGTCGAGGCCTGCAAGGTCCATAAACCCCTCATGGTCACGGGAACGGCATTGATGACCACGACCATGACCGCCTTTCCCAAGATCGCCATGCGGCTGAAGCGGTTGGGCCTTGAGATTCCCTTTGTCTGCGGGGGGGGAGCGGTCAACGAGGAGTATGTGACGAGCTTTGACCTGGGGATCTGGGGCAAGGAGGCAAGCCAGGCCGTGGGTATGGCCGAAGACGCCCTGAACGGCCTTGGCTGGATGGAGATGCGGGCCAAGTGGAACGGCTGACACCGGGATCATCAATCCGCGATGCACGAGGAAAAACGATCATGAAATTGACCAATTCCATGGCCTATGAAAGCGCCGAGGAAATGATCTTCGGAACCGCCAAGAAGCCGGTGCGGACCAAAAGGGGGGTCGAGATCGGCGCCGGGCTGGTGCTCCCTGAGATAATCACTCACCCCAGGCCGGACAGCGAGCGGACAATAAAGTCTTTGCTGCGCGAATTCGAGCGGGCCAACGGGGATGCCCTGGAAAGGTGCGTGCTCGTGGGGCATCCGGCCATCATCGTTGAAAACGAGCATGTGTTCCAGATGACCCACAACTCCGAGTGGGGGATGGAAATCGCCGCGCAAACCGGTCGCCAGATAGAAGAGTACCATGAAAAATACGGCCTCGAGGCCGCCTACCGCTCAACCGTCGCGGACATCCGCAAGCCGGACATGATGGACATGAGAAATTCGGACCGCACGTTGGAGGTACTCGAATCCTTTGACGCCTGCGCAAAATTCGCGGACATCGTTTCCATCGAGTCCATGGGCGGCAAGGAGATCTTCGACTACTGCATCATCCGCAACGACATTTCAGGGTTGCTCTTCGCCCAAGCCGTGCTGGGCGGACGGGATATGGAATGGCTGTGGACCAGGATCGTGGACATAACCCACAAAAACGGATGCCTCCCCGGAGGGGACACCGATTGCGCCCGGGCGAACACGGCCATGTTCATGGCCGGCGGCTTCCTGTCCAAAAACATCTCTCATAGCCTGGCCGCCCTTTGCAGGGCCATCAGTGTGAGCAGGACCCTGGTGGCCTTTGAGTGCGGAGCAGTCGGACCGGGCAAAAACTGCGCATACGAAAATCCCGCCATCAAGGCCATCACCGGCGTGCCCATCTCCACGGAAGGAAAGACCAGCGCCTGCGCCCACATGGGTCTGTGCGGCAATGTCATGGCCGCGGTGTGCGATTTGTGGTCCAATGAGGCGGTCGAATATCACAACATGTTCGGCGGCAGCACCTCGGCGGTGTTCACGGAGATCCTGGGCTACGATGTGGCGGCCATGAACACGGCCATTGCCCTGGGATATGAAAAGGAGTTTCAGTCCTGTCTGGTCAATTCCGACCGCTACCGGGACCAGCAAAGCTTCATTCTTTGTCCGGACATTGCCTGGGCCATCGGGAAAGCGGTGGTCGAGAACAACCAGAGTCTCTATTCCCGGGCCAGGGCGGCTGCGATCAAATGCGGGGAGTTGATGATGGGAGAACCTCGGTTGAGGTTCACCTCCTTTGAGAAGGAGTCCTTGTTCGACTACATGAAAGAGCTGGCGTCCCTTCCGGAAGACGAGGGGGACTTCATTGACATGTGCTTGAAAAAATACGAGAAGGTCAAGGGTTTCAGGCCCGCCTCGTACGGGTTGTGAGGGATCTCAAACTCCGAGAAGGGCGGCTTCAGAATGTCTCGACTGGCCATAGCACTGGACATCGGAACGAGCGGCATCCGCGGGCAGGCCATTGATCTGTCGTCCGGCGAGATACTTTCCACCGCAATTACCACCCGGCATCCCCTGCCCGGGGCCAATGTCATGGATCATCTCCACTTCGCCCTGGAACTGGGGGTGGAAACGGCCAACAATATTCTCATTCAGGCAATCAACCGGGTGATCGGAGCGCTTCGGGTCAAAAAAGCCGATGTCCAGCGTCTCGGGGTCTGCGGCAATCCCATTCAACTTT
This sequence comes from Desulfobulbaceae bacterium, assembly GCA_003508005.1. Lineage (GTDB taxonomy): Bacteria > Desulfobacterota > Desulfobulbia > Desulfobulbales > Desulfobulbaceae > UBA10518. The sequence goes on along the minus strand of DNUE01000013.1, from coordinate 181,046 downwards.
CCCTGTTTCAGGGGATAGAAGTGCGGGACCTGGCCTATGCCGGAGCAAGAAAGCTCAAGCTTCTCGGCATAGTGCCCCCAAGCCGGAAAGCGGCAATAATCCCGGCCAAGGCCATTTTGGGTTTGAACCTGCCAAAAGATTGCGATGTCGTCATCCCGCCGGCAGTGCGGCATGAAGTCGGGGCGGACGCGATGGCCATGATGATTCAAACCGGGGTTCTCGAACGGGAAGAGACCGCCATGGCCACCGATTTCGGCACCAATGCGGAAGTGGCCTTGTTTCACGACGGGGCCATATTCACCGGCTCCACGGCCGCCGGCCCGGCCCTGGAGGGGCAGCAAATCACCTGCGGCATGTTGGCCGTTCCCGGGGCGGTCAGCGATCTTGAACCGGCGGAGGACTATCACAGGCTCGTTGTGCTGGACCGGGAAATGTTCCCTGTTCCCGGGTCTGTGGTCGATCTGAGGGAAAAGAGGTCTATGGGCGAGGCGGACGGGACTCGTCCGATCGGCATTACCGGCACCGGCGTCATCGCCTTGATCAGCCAGGCCATGGAAGCCGGCCTGATCGCTCTCCCCCGCATCAACACCCCTGATGGACGGCTGCATCTGGGCCGGGATATTTTTCTGACGGAAGGGGACCTCAGGGAGGCGGGCAAAGCCATCGGCGCCGTCCGGGCCGGCCACATCACCCTTTGCTGTGAGGCCGGCATCACCCCCGCCGACATCCGGATCGCGTATATGTCCGGAGCTTCCGGGACCTATGTCGACGCGATCAAGGCCCAGAAGCTCGGCATGATTCCCCCATGCCTGGAAAGGGTCTACCAGGTCGGGAACACATCCCTGGCCATGGCCGGAGACCTGGCCTGCAAGCCAAAGACGCTGAACATGATGGCCGACCTGGGCGACAGGCTGAAAAAGAGCCACTGCATGTTCGCCGCATCCAAGATTTTCCAAAAGATATTCATCCTTGAACTTTCCCATTGGAACGAAGGCATGCCCATGACCCAATACAGGAGGTTCATGAATAAATATGGCCTTCCGAACCTGCCCCAGGTGAGCGGACGACCTGAAGTCATCCGCACCGTGAAAAGGGATATCAATGATCTGGGGAAGATGGGGCTGACGATCATCACGGACATCGGCAGAAAGATCGGGCTGCAGGTGGAGGGCTGCGACTCCTGTAAGCAGTGCGTGCGGGAATGTCCGGAAAAGGCCATTTCAATGAAAGCGGACACCGACCCCATAACACTTATCCTCGACGAATCCCTTTGCAACGGGGTGGCCTGCAGGCGATGCGAGCGCGTCTGCCCGGAGAAAGTTTTTCAACTGGACCGCTTCTTCAGACATGCGTCGGCCGGGCATGACGCTCGACCGGGGACATCGCCATGCCGGTACTCGGAGTGATCACTTGTGAAATACTGGAGATGGAGTTCGCCTGGCTGCTGGCGACGGACCCGCAAGTAGGAGGAGTCACCGTGCTGGAAGACGCCAGGTCCGCCCGGCTTATCGAGGCGCTGGAATCAAAGGGGGTGCAAAATCTGAGGCGAATCCCGCATGTAAGTTCTCTGCCCCGGGAACCTTCCGACCGCCTGGAGGTATTGGTGCGCGTGCTGGAGCTGGGGCTCCACCGGAACAGAAAGATCCTGCAGCGGGCGCTGGTGCGTGCGGCTCGCGAACTGACCCCCCATGCGGACGCGCTGGTTCTGGGCTACGGCCTTTGCGGCAATGCCCTGAGCAACCCCAAGGAACTGCTGGATGTCGGAAAACCGGTTTTCATTCCCATGGACGAAGATCATCCCGTGGATGACTGCGTCGGATTACTCATCGGAGGGCGGCGCCGGTACTATGCCGAACAGTGCAAGGTCCCCGGAACGGTGTTCATGATTCCGGGTTTGACCCGCCATTGGAGAAGGATGTTCGAGGGAGGTATCCGGGGAAACGCTCATGATGCCCTCAAGCGCCTGTTCGTCCGCTATGAGCGATCTCTTCTCGTGCCGACCCCGGCCATGGGCGAAGATGAAATGAAACGCAATGTTGAAGAATTCAACAAAATAGTAGGCTTGCGGATGGAAGTGCGCCAAGGGATCGCAACCTTTTTAATCAAGGCATGGGAATCCGCCAAGGATTATCTTAAAGCAAAAGCCTGCCGGAGTATGGAATCAGATTCACGGTGAATGCCATGAAGATAACATCGCAGGATTTGGTTTCCCTGCCCTTAATCCACGAAGGCCGGCATTCTTTCATCTATCTTCACGATACGACCGGAGATGGAAAGCCGGTCGCGGTCAAGCTGTTGAAGAACCCGAAACCCCTGCCAGAGGATATCTTCTGGTTCGCCAACGAATACAAGTTGACGAAAGACATGGCCGTGCCCGGGGTCCGCCGGGCATACGACAGTATTACCATTGAGGGAAGACCCGCCCTGATCCTCGAGTACATCGAGGGGAAAACCCTAAGAGAGTCTTTTGTGGAGGAGCGCAGGTCCTTGGCCGAGGTCCTTACGGCGGCCATGGCCATCGCCGGGATACTGAACGGTATCCATCGCCTCAAGATCGTCCACAAAAAAATCAGCAGCGCCAATATCCTGGCCGGCTCCGATCAGGCCGTGACCCTTATCGACTTTGAAATCGCATCGCATATCACAAATCCGGGCAACCAGGCGCATGGCCCGGAACTGCTCGAAGAATTGCTGCCTTATATCTCCCCGGAGCAGACAGGCAGGATGAATCGGTCCATTGACCACCGTTCCGACCTGTATTCCTTCGGGGTCCTCCTCTACGAGATGCTCACCGGCAGATTGCCGTTTGCAGAGACATCCGCGGCCGCGCTCGTGCATTGCCATATCGCGGGCAGCCCGAGGCCGGTTCATGAGGTCAATCCGTACGTCCCCCAAACGGTTTCGGATATCGTGACCAAGCTGATGGCCAAGAATCCCGAGGACCGCTATCAATCGGCCTACGGCGTGAAGGCGGATTTTGAAACCTGCCTGGAACAGTTGGAAAAGACAGGCCGCATCAAAGGCTTTGCATTGGGGAAAGACGATTATTCTGAAACCTTGCGCATAACGCAAAAATTGTTTGGAAGAGAATCGGAACTTAAGATCCTGATCAACGCCCTGGAAAGGGTGAGCAAAGGCCCGGGAGAAGTGATCCTGATATCCGGACCTGCAGGTGTTGGAAAATCGTCCCTGATCAGCGGGATCCAGGGGCGGATCGCGGAGCGCGGTGGCTATTTCATAAAAGGCGAACACAACCAGTCCCAGCGCAACATCCCATATTCCGCTTTGCTTCAGGCCTTCACCGGGATGATCGATTTGATATTGACGGAACCCGCCGACCAACTGGTACGATGGAAAACCAGGCTGACCCAGGCTGTCGGCGTGGACGGCGCCGTGCTGATCGAGATGCTCCCGAGGCTTAAACTGATCATCGGCGAGCAGCCTCCCGCGCCCGCGCCCGGGCCCATTGAGGCCCGTGTGCACAATGCCCTCCGGAATCTTGTGCTGGCCATGGCCGGGGAAAACCATCCCCTGGTGCTCTGCATCGACAACATGCAGTGGTTGGATCCTGCCTCTTTGCTTTTTTTGAAGATGCTCCTGGCCGGTGCTGGGAATCGGTTCTTCCTCTTCGTGGGAACCTACCGCGACACCGAGGTCGACCCGTCTCATCCGTTGATGGCGCTGGTCGATGACCTGAAGCGGCAAAAAAACCTTCTCAAGAGAATTCACCTCGGAAATCTTGCTTCCGGGACGTTGCAGGCCCTCGTGGCCGACGCCATCCAGTGCAAGCCGGCCTATGCGAAACCCCTGGCGGCAATCGTTCATGAGAAGACGGGCGGCAATCCCCTCTTTGCCGTTCAGTTTATGCAGGCAGTGAGCGAGGCCGGCGCTCTCTTTTTCGATCCAGGCGCAAGAAAATGGAAGTGGGACCTCGGCCGGATCCGGGACACGGATATCACCGACAACGTGGCCACCCTGATGGTCCGGAAGATCGAGAAGCTGCCCAGGGAGTCCCGAGAGTTGCTGTCCCAGGCCGCCTGTATCGGAAGCAGTTTTGAGACAGGAATCCTGGCGGCCATTGCAAAAACATCGGTCAGGGAGACGCTGGATGGTTTGCGCAGGGCCGTTGAGGAGGGACTGATCCGGCCGCTGGATGGCAACCATCAGCTCATGACGGCCCCTGAAGCGGACTTGCCCGCAGGAAGGGAAAGCCGTTTCGAATTTCTGCACGACAGGATTCGAAACGCCGCCCAGTCCTTCTTCCCCAGAAAGGAAAGAAGGGCGATCCATCTGAACATCGGGCGGCTCAAGCTGCAACGCGCCCGGGGCCTGACGCTGGAAGAGGAGGTCTTCGAAATCGTCGACCACCTCAATGAGGGGTTTGTCCACATCACCGATGAGCAGGAAAGGCTGCGGATGGTGGAGTTGAACCTGATGGCCGGGCGAAGGGCCAAACGAACCGCGGCCTACCAGGCGGCCATCTGGTATCTGAGCATGGGCATCGGCATGCTGCCTCGGGAAAAATGGCGGCTTCACTTGGATTTGACCCTTGATCTCTATGTGGAGGCCGTGGAGGCGGAATATTTATGCGCCAATTTCGAGCGGGCCGATCTTTTGTCCGCCGAGGTCCTGCTGCAGGCCAAGGATCCGTCGGTAAAGGTCAAGATCTATGAGTTCAGGGACAGGTTCCACAGGGCTCGGGATCAGGGCGTGGTCGTCACGCACGAGTTCGAGGATCTGGAAAGACGGTACAAGGAGCTGCGGACCCAAAAACAGCTGTCCCCCCTGGACACGTCGGCGGTCATCAGGGCCTCCCACATGCTCGCCCAGGAAATCCGCCTGGAGCAGCTGCTCGACAGATTGATCCACATCGTCATTGAAAACGCGGGTGCTGAAAAAGGGATCCTCATCGAGGAAAAGAACGGGGAGCTGCTCATCCAGGCCAAGGGCGAAATCGCCAGGAAGAAGATCAGGACCATGCAGGAAATACCCATGGGGGAGAGCGGAGAGGTACCGATCTCCGTGGTCAACTACGTGGTTCGCACCCAGACACCCGTATTGCTGGACAGCGCCGTTGAAGACAGCGTGTACGCTTCTGACGCATACATTGCCGAGCATATGACAAAATCGTTGCTCTGTCTGCCGATTGTCCACCAAGCCAAACTTATGGGTGTCCTTTATCTTGAAAATAATCTGACTACAGGCGTTTTCACCTTGGATCACCTGGAGTTGTTGAAAGTATTGTCTTCGCAAGCGGCAATTTCCATGGAGAACGCGAGGCTTTACGTCCATCTGGAAAACAAGGTCGCAGAGCTGCAAAAGGCTGAGTCCGAGCTGCAACAGCATCAGGAATACCTGGAAAAGCTGGTCGAGCAGCGCACCTCCGAACTGACGGACACCAATGTACGCCTGCTCCGGGAAATCGAGGAACGAAAAAAAATTGAAGAAGCCCTCAACAAGCGTCTCATCGCCCTGACCGAACCATTGGAGACTGCGGACATCTCGTTTGCCGACCTGTTCAACCTCGAAGATATTCAAAAGATTCAGGACGCCTTTGCCGAAGCGACCCAGGTGGCCTCGCTCATCGTCGAACCGGACGGCACCCCCATCACCCGGCCCAGCAAATTCTGCCGCCTGTGCATGGACATCATTCGCAAGACCGAGAAGGGGCGGAAGAACTGCGCGTATTCCGATTCCATTATCGGCAGTCTCAACCCCGAGGGTCCGAACATCCAGCCCTGCCTGAGCGGAGGGCTGTGGGATGCCGGGGCCACCATCACCGTCGGGGGCAAACACATAGCCAGTTGGCTGGTCGGGCAGGTGAAGAACGAAGCCATCGATGAGGAAAAAATCGTTCGTTATGCAGCGGAAATCGGCACGGATGAGGAGGAGTTCAGAAAGGCGCTCAAGGAAGTGCCTGTCATGTCCCTTGAGCAGTTCCGCAAGATCACGGACGCCGTCTTTATTCTGGCCAAGGAGCTTTCGCTCAAGGCCTATCAGAACGTGCAGCAGGCGAGGTTCATCACCAAGCGCAGGCAGGCGGAGATGGCCCTGCAGGAAAGGGAGGAGCAGCTGCGCACGCTGATCAACGCCATGCCCGACCTGGTCATCTTCAAGGATGCCGAGGGCCGCTACCTGGAGAGCAATGATTTCAACCTGCGCTTTTTCGGGCTCGAAGGCGTGGATTACCGGGGAAAAACAGACAACGAGCTGGCGGAGTACACCTCTTTTTATCACCATGCCCTGCGCGGGTGCCAGGAGACCGACGATGCCGCCTGGCAAGCAAAGACTCTCAGCCGGTCTGACGAGGTCATTCCCCGCCCGGACGGGTCCTCGACCACGTTTGATCTTATCAAGGTGCCCACCTTTCACCGCGACGGGAGCCGAAAGGGGCTGGTGGTGGTGGGTCGCGACATCACGGATCGCAAGGAAGCGGAAGAAGCGCTGCGGGGAGCCCATGCCGAGCTGGAGCGTCGAGTGGAGGAACGCACCGCCGAACTCAAAGCGGCCAATGTGCGGCTTGTCGAGGAGGTGGAGGAGCGCAAGAAGGTCGAGAAGGGGCTGCGCAGGGCGGAAGAAGAGAAATCGCTCCTCCTGAACAGCACCATGGACCTGGTGGTGTACCATGCTCTGGACATGCGGATTCTCTGGGCCAATCGGGTGGCTGCCGATTCCGTGAACATGACGCAGGACGAACTCAAAGGCCGCTACTGCTGGGAGATCTGGCACCAGCGAAGCGAACCCTGCATCGGCTGTCCGGTGCTGCTGGCCAGGGAAACCGGTCTGCCCCATATGGCGGAACTCTTCAGTCCCGACGGCCGCGCCTGGTTTATTCGCGGCTATCCCCTCAAGGACGACCAGGGCCGTCTCATGGGCCTGGCCGAGTTCTGCCTGGACATCACCGAGCGAAAGCGTTCCGAGGCAGCGGAAAAGTTGAATACCGAACGCCTGCAGGCCTTGCTTCAGCTGAATCAGATGACGGATGCCACGCTTGAGGAGATCACCACCTTTGCCCTGGACAAGGCGGTTCGGCTGACCCGGAGCAGGCTCTGGTACCTGGCGTTTTTGAACGAGGACGAGTCCGTCCTGACCATGCATGCCTGGTCCAAGTCGGCCATGGAGGAGTGCGCCATTACCGAGAAGCCCATCCATTTTCCAGTCGAGACCACGGGCTTGTGGGGAGAGGCCGTGCGCCAGCGCCGGCCGATCATCACCAATGACTACAGCGCCCCCAACCCCTTGAAAAAGGGGTATCCAAAAGGGCATGTGAAGATTCGGCGGCATATGAACGTTCCGGTGATCGTCGGTTCCAAGATCGTCCTGATCGCCGGGGTGGGCAACAAGGAACAGGACTACGACGAGACGGACGTGCAGCAGATGATCCTGCTCATGGAGGGAATGTGGCGGCTGATCGAGCGCAACCGGGCCAATGCCGAGCTTATGAAGCATCGCGATCATCTCTGGGAGCTGGTCAAAGAACGGACCTCGGAACTGATCGATGCCAAGGAGAAGGCCGAAGCAGCCAACCAGGCCAAGAACGTTTTCCTCTCGAGCATGAGCCACGAGTTGAGGACCCCGCTCAACGCCATTCTCGGTTTTACCCAGATACTGAAACGCCAGAAAAACCTCACTGACAATCAGCAGAAGCAGCTGGGCACCGTCCAGGAAAGCGGAGAGCACCTTTTAAACCTGATCAACGACATCCTTGATGTGGGAAAGATCGAAGCCCAGAGGCTGGAGATTCAGGAATCCGTTTTTAATCTGCCGGCCCTTTTGCGGCAGGTTTTTGAAATGTCTAAGCCGAAGGCAGAGGAAAAGGGCCTTGGCTTTGAATACGAGAGCCTGTCGCTGCTCCCCGATCTTGTCCGGGGTGACGAAAGAAAGCTCAAACAGGTCCTGCTCAATCTTTTGAGCAATGCCGTTAAGTACACTCGCCAGGGGGGAGTCACCCTGCGAGCGGACTACCGGGCAGAGGGAGAAATCTTTTGCTGTGAGGTCGTGGATACAGGAGTCGGCATACCCAAAGACAAACAAAAGGATATATTCGAACCCTTTGTTCAGCTCGAAGCCGACGGACAGGTACGGGAAGGAACCGGGCTTGGCCTGACCATCAGCAAAAAACTCGTCTCGATCATGCAGGGGAGCATCGTGGTGGAAAGCGCACCCGGAAAGGGAAGCATCTTCCGGGTGGAGATCCCCCTGTCCGAAGTATCAGGAGTAGAGATTCCCCTGCCCAAAGTGTCCGGGGTGGAGACCCCGCGCAAGGAGAGGGAGCGTGACATCATCGGCTACCAGGGAAGAACCCGGCGCATCCTCGTCGTGGATGACAACGCCACCAACGCATCCCTGCTCGTCTCGCTGCTCGAACCGCTGGGGTTTGAGGTGACGACGGCCTTAAATGGTAAGGAGGCGGTCCGCCGGGCACTGGACCAACCGCCCGACCTCATGCTCCTGGACTTGTTCATGCCGGGCATGAACGGCCTGGAAGTGACGAGAACGATACGGGAGCACAAAAATTTCAAGGACACGCGGATCATAGGGGTCTCGGCAACGGTCACGGACAGTGGGCTTAGGGGGACATTTGAGCAGGCCTGTGACGCCTTTCTGGGCAAGCCGTTTCACGTGAGTCTTTTGTTTGACCAAATACAAAAACAGCTTGGAGTGGAATGGAAATATCAAGTGACGGAAATCTCCAAAGCCATTAGTGTTTTAAAGCATGATGCCAGCGTTGTTATTCCCCCGCAGGAAGAGTTGCAGGATCTGTTGCAGCTTGCCCGGGTGGGGAATATGGCCAGGATCGAAGAATGGGCCGCAGCTCTTGAAAAAGGGGACAGTGCCTATGCCCCCTTTACCAGGAAGCTGCGCCGCCTCGCTGGGGAGTTCAAGACCAGGGCCATCCTGAGCATGGTGGAGCAGGCCCTGAAAACAGGTCCTCAAGAGCCTGAAGAAGGAGACCGAGCATGAACGAAAGCCGTGAACTCTTCCCAGGTGCCGATTCACGTCAAGAGACCATTTTGATCGTGGATGACGACCCCTCGAACCTGGCGGTTGTTACGGAATATCTCCAAGAAAGCGAGTTCGAGGTCCTGGTCGCCGAGGACGGCCGGATAGCTCTTGAGCGAGCCCGATTGGCCCGTCCGAACCTCATCCTGCTGGACGTGCTGATGCCCGACATGGACGGCTTCGAGACCTGCCGCCGGCTGAAGGAGGATGAATTCACCCGGGATATCCCGGTGATCTTCATGACCGCCCTGGCGGATACCGAGAACAAGGTCAAGGGCTTTGCCGCCGGAGCGGTGGACTATTTGACCAAACCCTCACAGCGGGAAGAAGTCCTGGCCCGGGTGGGGGTGCATCTGCACATCCAGCAACTGACCCGGGACCTGAAGAAGGTCAATGCGTCCCTGGAAAGCCGGGTCGAGGAACGCACCGCGGCGCTTAAGGCCGAGATCGCCGAGCGCCGACAAGCAGAGGAGGCGTTGCGCAAAAGCGAGGAGCGTTTCAGGGCCCTGTATGAACAAAACCCGACCATGTACTTCACCTTGGACGGCCAGGGAACGGTGCTTTCCGTCAACCCCTTCGGCGCGGAGCAGCTGGGCTATACGGTGCAGGAGTTGATCGCGCAACCTGTTCTGCAGGTATTTCATCCTGACGACAGGGTTGCGGTACGTGAGCAGCTCCAGAAGTGCCTTGGCCAGAAAGACCGCGTCTGTTCCTGGGAACTGCGCAAGATGCGAAAAGACGGCAGCATGCTCTGGGTCCGGGAAGCAGCCCGATGTGTGCAAGGGGGTGACGGCCAGCCGGTGGTCCTGGTCGTGTGCGAGGACATCACCGATCGCAAGAAGGCTGACGAGGCCCTGGCAGAATCAAAGGACTTCCTGGACAAGATCATCAACTCCATTTCCGAACCCATTTTCGTCAAGGACCGGGAGCACCGCTGGGTCCTTTTGAACGATGCCCTGTGCCGCTTCATGGGCCATGAGCGGAAAGATCTTCTTGGGAAAAGCGACTATGACTTTTTTCCCAAGGAGCAGGCCGATGTCTTTTGGGAAAAGGATGATGTCATTTTTGATTCCGGTGAAGCGAACATCAATGAAGAGCAAATCAGCGATGCCAACGGCAAGGTGCACACCATCGTCACGACAAAGACCTTGTACAGAGACGAATCAGGCGAGGCGTTCATCGTCGGCATCATCAACGACATCACGGAGCGCATGAATCTCGAAGCCCAGCTGCGGCAGGCTGTGAAAATGGAGGCCGTGGGCTTGCTTGCCGGAGGCGTGGCCCATGACTTCAACAACCTTTTGACCGCGGTTAACGGTTACAGCGATCTCTTGCTCCGCCAGCTTGGCGAAGACAACCCCCTGCGCAAGGACATCGAGCAGATCAACAGGGCGGGCCTGCGCGCAGCCTCCCTGACCGGCCAATTGCTCGCTTTCAGCCGCAAGCAGGTTGTCAAGCCGGAGGTCCTGGATCTCAACCATGTTATCAGGGAAACCGAAAAGATGCTCAAAAGGCTCATCGGTGAAAACATCGAGCTGGCCACCGTTCTCGATCCGGAACTCGGGAGGGTGGTGGCCGACCCGGGTCTGATCGAGCAGGTCATTATCAATCTGGTCGTTAATGCCCGTGACGCCATGCCCAAGGGGGGCAAGCTGACCATTGAGACGCGAAATGTGGTTCTGGATGACTCCTATGCGCAATGGCATGTGGAGGTCGAACCGGGGAACTATGTTCTCGTGACCTTAAGCGATACCGGCATCGGCATGGATGAACACACCCTTTCTCACATTTTTGAACCCTTCTTCACCACAAAAACAAAGGGCACTGGCACGGGGTTGGGATTGGCAACCGTCTTTGGAATCGTAAAACAAAGCGGCGGGAATATCGGGGTCTACAGCGAGCCGGGGCGGGGATCGACGTTTAAGATTTATCTGCCGCAAGTCGAAGAGGAAAAGAAAACCGTCCAAGAGGACAGCAGTGCTTTAGAGCTGGCCCGGGGCTCGGAAGTCATCCTTCTTGTGGAGGACGACGAGACCGTGCTTGATTTAGTGAGCACCACGCTCAAGATCAGCGGCTATACCGTGATCGAGGCGCACAATGGCCGGGAAGCGCTCAAGATATGTGAGGAGAAGGGCCATGACATCAAGCTGCTGATCACCGACGTGATCATGCCCGGTTTGGACGGCAGCGAACTGGCCCAAAGCATTAAGGCCATTCACCCAAACATCAGGGTGCTCTTTATCTCCGGCTATGCTGACAGCGCCATTGTTCAACACGGTGTGCTGCAACCTGGAATGGCGTTCCTGCAGAAGCCGTTCACCTCCTTCGGCCTGTCGCGCAAGGTGAGAGAAGTGCTGGATAAGGCCCAGAAATGAAGAATATGTCAGTCCATGCGCTGTTCGGCGGAATCGATCTCTCCCCCTCCCCTGGTAAATGCGGAATTTCAAGCGGGCGTCGTCGCTGCCCGGTTCCGGAAACCGGTCCGCCGTCGGCTCGCCACCGTGAATGGTGCGAGATGAAGGCGGCCAGTTAAAATGCCGGCAGGGGCGTGAAGGTCCGGTTCAGAAATCAAGGGGACTGGTGACGCCGAGAATGTTCTTACCGGCCACGTGGGTATAGATCATGGTGGTCTGCACACTGCTGTGGCCGAGCAGTTCCTGGATCGTCCGGATGTCATGCCCCCGTTCGAGAAGATGGGTGGCAAAGCTGTGCCGCAGCGAATGGACAGTGGCGGTGCCGACTATCCCCGCTGCCTGCACGGCCTGCCTGAAACCGCGCTGCAGGCTGGTGACATGGATGTGGTGCCGGCGAAAAATCCCCGATCTGGGGTCCTGGGAATGGGTTTGCGCCGGGAAAACCCAGAACCAGCCCCATTCCTTCCCGGCATTGGGATATTTTCTCTCCAGGGCATCGGGCAGGCTTACACCCATTGCCCCGTGCTTCCGGTCGAACTCGAACAGTTCGCGGGCGCGCGCGATCTGTCCCTGCAGATCGCCTTTCAGGGATTCAGGCAGGACGGTCAGCCGGTCCTTGTCCCCTTTGCCGGAGCGGACAATCAGGCTTACCTGCTCAAAATCCAGATCCTTGACCCGCAGGCTCAGGCACTCCTGGACGCGAAGCCCGCAGCCGTAGATCGTTCTTGCCATAAGCCGGTGAAGGGGGGAGAGGTGCTGCAGGATCGCCTCGATCTCCTTCTTGTTCAGAACCACCGGCAGCCTTCGCTTCTTTTTGGCCCGGACGGTTTCGGCAATATCCCCCATCGGCCGGTCAAGGACATTCCGGAAGAGAAAGAGGATGGCATTGAAAGCCTGGTTCTGGGTGGATGACGAGACGTTGCGCGAGACCGCCAGGTAGCTCATAAAATTTTTCACGTCCCGGGAATCGATGTCATCTGGATTCTTTCCCTGAAGAAAGGTATACAAAGAACGGAGCCATTTCATATAGGTTTTTTCCGTGCTGAGCGAACGATGGCGCAACCGGAGCGCCTCCCGCATTTGCAGGGCAACAGCTCGCCAGTGGGCATCTGCATCCCGGACGTCGGCAACCGTGGGATGTTCTTGCTGCTGCGCCATGCCGGAAAGATAAAAGTGATAGAGCCTGAGGGCCTCTCGCGCCTGGTTGACCTGCCAATCCTCTTTGGTCTTGGCCAGGAGGTTGAGAAACAGAATGATTCTGCTGTCGTCAGCAGGAGAGCACTTCTCTGCACGGCAATAGGAAATAAAAGATGAAACCCACTGGAGGAAAAAGGCGAGTTTTTTGTCCGCCGCCAGCTTTTTGCCCACCAGAAAATTTCGAAAACCTGGCAAAGTATCCATAAATAATTCTACCATAATATTATATAGCGCTATATAATATTATATATTTATGAAAACACAGCATGGTATGCAAGATAATAATCAAATAGCGATGATATTCCAGCATTAGTTACAAAATAGTAACCCGCTCTGCGAAAAACGCAGCGCGCTAGATAATCATATAGTTGTGTGTAGCAAAAAATGGACTTTATCCTCTAAAAACAGCTTGTTACAAGCCTCAGAATATGGAGTTGTAAAAAAATGGTTCAAAGGATAAAATTAATTGTATGCTACATAAAGGGGCTACGCAGTGGGGTTGGTACATTCCTGAGTATTTTTACACTCTTCCTGGGGCTGGCTCTTGCTTTTTGGCCTAACTTGCTGAAAATAGATCACAATTTCATCGAAAAAGAATCATATGAATGTATAAAAAATCAGTTGTCTCCAGAAGCAATTAAATTCGTTGAGCCTTTTCTTGACAAAGAAATAACTAATGCTTCCATTTTCTATAATTCAATCCCCGCATCCCTTTCCCCTACAGAGAAAAATTTACTATTTGGCGTGATCCAGAATAAAAATGATTACACCTCAACCAACCAACTGTTGCTTCTGGTTATTTTATCGTTTATTTTGACCGGAACAGTTTATCGTGAATTTACGAGTGGAAGAAAATACAGAATTGCACATTCTATTTATTTTTTGCACCATGTGATTCATATTATTAGAGATAATTGGCAAAAAATTTTCCCGGAACACAATGGAAAGAAAGATTTAGATAAAGTAAATGCTAAGCAATATATACAATCGAGCCTGAACGAGTTTGAAAAATTTTTTACAACTGTGACTGGCGCACCTTGTAGAGCTTGCATAAAAGTGATTGTCGATTTTTCTACATTGAAAGTTGAAACTTTTGTAAGGAGTTCATCCTCAAGTTGCATGCCGGTTAACAAGGATCGAGAAAACGATAAGATTGAAAATAACAGCGATTTTTTTGAATTAGTTGCTAATAAAGCGCGTTTTTGGCTTGTTAATGACGTTGACACCGAAGAAAATTATCAAAATTCTCATCTTGAAATCAATTCAAAAAAGAAAAAGTCACAACAGCTCGGCTACAAAACTTCTTTCACGTGGCCTATTAGGAAAATACATCAACATGCCGATACAGAAAGTAATGAGCCAGAAATTTTTGGTTTTTTGTGTATCGACTCAAAGGTGTCTGGTGTTTTTTCTGACAAATATGATTTTGATAGTGGAGCATTAGTTGCCGATTTTTATTATTTTTTACTTAGGGCTTATTTCAACATATCCGCAATGAAATTGGAGGAGATAAATGTCCAAAGACAATAACACCTGTTGTCCAACTTCTGATCGTAATGTTGGCAAGCAGCAAACTGCATATCGAGAAAAAGTTTCATTATCAGGTGTTAAAATAGATTCAACAACTGCCAAAGTTACATCGTCAACAAATCCGGGGTTACATGTGACAGTGAAAGTCTTACATCCTAGCATGCTTCTTGCGAAATAAGGCTCTATTTCACACAACAAAACGCTGCACATTGACCGCAAGGGGCGCGGGCTTATTGCCTGTTGCCCCTTTTTTTGTTTACGGTGGTTGTTGCATGCCTTTGTGTCCCCTTGCGGCAAGTGAGCTTGGCATTATGCCAATAAAATCTAAACTCAAAAATTATTTAACTTCAGAAAGCACAGATGATCTATATTACCTCAATACATGTATATCAATAATCAGCGGTTTATTTATTTTTAATTACATAAACCCTATATGGATATTTGTGATTGTAAATGTATTTAAAATTGAACCCGGTTTTATATATTTTATTTTTTATTATATTTTAAATTTAATTGTTACTATCTTTTTGGTCAAATGGCAAAATAGTATTTTAAAAATTAAATCAATAGCATTTAAGAAAAAATATTCTTTAATAATATCTATGTTGTTTTTAATATTTACTTTAATGAATTGGGCATAACAAAGGCATCAAGCCGATTGCGACCAGAGCTGCTTATAAGCAAGGCATTGTTTCTATTGCTTTTGTCACCAACTACCTAATCGGCTTAGGCCAAACGTTATGCTTGATCGTATATGGATTTAATAATAACCGCATTTACTGCACTCTTTGTCGGTGCAATTTATTATTTGCTCATCCAAGCACTAGCAACAGAAGTAGACATTTACTTCCAGGGTGACACGATCAAATTCAAAACAAAGTACAATGTATTAAGTCTTGCACCGATACTACATATTTCAAAGTTGAGAAAAAGAAGCAGGTTGCTAGGTGTTGGCCGAGATTTCAATACAAACGAGCCGAGCTATCAAGTCGACCTACTTAACTACGAAAAATCACAAAATATTAGAGATAATAAAATGAAATTAACAGATTTTTATTCAGTTTTTTTCCGTCATTCATTTATCCAACTTCTTGAAAGAAAAATATTCCTTTTTACCAAAGTAAATGTACATGGCATAAATACAATAAACCACATAACAGAGGAAAATGTCGAGTATGTAGTTACAAAAGCTCTAAAGCTTGCAGGAGCCGTTAAGTTTAATGCAATATCAACACATTAAAATTTATAAATATAGCATAACAAGGGCATCAAGCCGATTGCGACCAGCACTGCTTGTAAGCAGGGCAATGTCTCTATTGCTCTTGCACCAGTTGCCTAATCGGCTTATGCCAAACGTTATGGTTTCAATCAAATCTAAGGATGTGGCCTATGAAACAAAATATAATGTTTATTTCCTGCTGTTGCCTAATTTTCTTGTTAATCTCATTCTCGAAATCTTATGCACAAGGATGTAATTTCAATCAAGATTTTATCGTAGATATTAACCCGCAATCCTTTATATATCAGGGTGATTCAGGTGAAGGGTGGGGTTTTCGGAAGGTTTTAAAATTCAAGATTGAGAAGATTCCTGCCAAATTATATGTTACTGCAACAGGCGCAATCCTGAGATTGTATAAGGATACAGAAAATTGTGATCGTGTTAATACTGATTCAGGATATATGGGTATTGAAAATACATTTACATTATCATCGACAGGAGCTTATTATATATCTTTATACGAAAATCCTGAGGTTGGCAAAGTTAATGTAACAGCGATTGGTAATAATGGTACAGTTGAACCATGCTATCATCTTATTTTTTTAGAAAATGAAACATTATATTTTGATTTTAAAAGACAAGAAGGAGGCATTACTGTAATTAGTCCACCAAATTGTTTCTGGATTCCACAGAGCAGTGACAGCTGGATATCAATTACAAGTAATTTATATAATTCTGGATATGGTTTAATTAAGTATTCCGTGCAGGAAAACATGTTGAGCCAGATGAGAAATGGAAATATATCAGTAAGAAATAAAATTATATATATTGAGCAATATGGTAAACTTATACCTGAGCAATTTCCAACTTATTTGCCGTATATTCCATTATTGCTTAATGATACCAAAAAATAAGAAACTGCCATAACAATGGCCTCAACCAGACAATCACCCCTACGCGCTCCAGTCAAGGCCGGTGTGTCAACATTTTCAACCATCACTTTCCCTTGTGCTGGTTAGGCCAAGCGTTAGCCATCGCAGGAAAGAGAATGCGCGCACACTACTTGCAACACGTTCCGTTTGAAGGACTTGGCAGCATTGAGCCTTGGTTGGAAACAAAAGGGTACGAGTTGACTCACACACGGTTCTTTGAATCAACCGAATTGCCGGATACCAAGGCAATAGACTTGCTTGTGATCATGGGCGGCCCGATGAGTGTGAATGATGAAGATAAATTCCCTTGGCTTGTTTCAGAAAAGCAGTTCGTTCGTGAAGTCATCGAGTCTGGAAAGCCGGTTTTGGGGATCTGTCTTGGTGCTCAGATGATTGCAAGCTCAATGGGGGCGAGAGTCTTTCCCAACCCCGTGAAGGAAATCGGGTGGTTTCCGATCTATACGGTTGATTCTATCGACGGCTCCATTTTCAGTTTTCCACCGTCAGAAACGGTATTTCATTGGCACGGAGAGACATTTGATTTGCCATCGGGCGCGATACGGCTGGCGAAGAGTGAAGGATGCGAGAATCAGGCGTTTCAACTCGGTAAGTCGGTGATCGGTTTGCAATTCCACCTTGAAACAACACCGGAGTCGGCAGGGCAGATTGTCTCTCATTGTCGCGATGAATTGGTTCCATCAACATACGTACAGACAGAGGAAGAGATCCTGTCTGCGAGCCCAAATCGTTACAAAACGATAAATCATCTGATGGGTTGCATCCTTGCTTTTCTTAAACAAAACTTTGGCTAACAACCGCATCAACGCGGCCTGGCAATTCCGCTGCGCTCCATTGNNACATCATCGAGATTGCAAGGATCTGGCACGGGGCTAGAGGAAAGCCAGATATCTGACAATTGCTAACAACCGCATCAACTCGGACTGGTAAATCCGCTGCGCTCCTTTACCAGCCGGTTATGCGGAGCGTTGGGCAGAATAGAATGGATTAACAATGCTTGAATATCCAGAATATATGAAGATGCTGATTGGCCTTATTGCTATAGTAAATCCTTTTGGTGTTATTCCAATATTTATTTCTCTAACATCTGATGTTGATATTTCTGAACGGCGCACTGTTTCAAAGATTACCACGTATTCAGTGTTAACTATTTTGCTTTTATCCCTATTTTTCGGTGAATTTGTTTTAAATTTTTTTGGTATTACAATTAATTCATTTCTTGTTGCAGGCGGATTGCTTATTCTGTTATTGGCCATCTCTATGATGCATGCAAAAACAAGTCGAATCAAACGTACTGCAGAAGAGGCTGAAGAGAGCGAGGGGAAAAATTCAATAGCAGTTGTTCCATTAGCAACACCGCTGTTAGCAGGGCCCGGTGCTATCAGTACAGTTATCCTTTATGCGCACAAAGGCACAGGCTTGAGGCATTATTTAATTGTTGGACTAATTATTCTAGCTTTGACTTTATTTTTGTATATAGTATTTAAATGTGTTCCATATATTTCAAAATATATAAGTCAAACCGGTATAAATGTTTTCACAAGAATAATGGGGTTAATTTTGGCAGCTATATCGATAGAATTTATTGCAAGTGGTCTTAAGGGGTTATTCCCTGCTCTTGTGTGAAGTAACTGCTCAACAAGGCTTTTGCAGCGGATCGCAGAAAGCTGCGCCCGCTGAAAAGCTGCGTTGTGCTCCAAGAAATAATATTTTGACGCACATTATTAAGTACGGTATAATGTACTAAATTCTAATTTGAGGTGCATTATGCAAAGACTGAGAATCGATCAAGACATCCGTTCAATGTCAGAGTTCAGGACAGGAATTGCCACATTTTTGAAACAAGTTCATGATACGAAAAGACCCCTCGTAATCACTCAACATGGCAAAGGAGTTGCCGTTTTACTTGATGTTGCTGAATATGAGGCGATGCAAGAAAAAATTGAACTTTTAGGTGATATCCAACTATCTATCGCGCAAATCGACGCAGGGAAAGGGATTGAACATAATATGGCTAAAAAAAGCCTTCTTAGTCGAATAAACAAATGAAAATAATCTGGTCACCCCTTTCGCTCGAAAGAGCCGGTGAAATTGCCGACTATATCGCCCTCGATAAAACAACTGCTGCAGTAGAATGGATCGAAGCATTATTTGACAAAGTCGAAATACTCAAATCTTCTCCTGAAATTGCCAGGATTGTTCCTGAATCTAGCAGGGAGGACATTCGAGAGTTATTATTCGGTAATTATCGAATCGTTTATTTAGTAAACCAAAACCAAATCTCAATACTGACAATTCGTCATGGCAAACAAATAATGCCCATTGATGAACTGCAGGCATAATAAATCACTACAGCGGATTACAGGATAGTCTGCGACGCTGACGCGGAAAGTTCTTTGCGCCACCGCTGAATTCAAACGTTAGCCCCAAAAAAACATACTTGACCAATCAGCTTTTAAGTCCTAAAATAAAACCATAATTCAGTATCAATTTAAAATTTCAATTATGGTGTAATCATGAAAGCAGTACTTGCAAATTGCTCGGTAAGCATATCAGAATTAAAAAAGAATCCCAGTGCCCTTATTGACCAGGCGGAGGGCGAACCTATTGCTATTCTCAATCATAACAGACCGACAGCATATCTCATCCCTGCTGAAACCTACGAACATCTTTTGGAAAAACTGGAAGATTATCAACTCGGTCTCATGGTGAGAGAAAGGCAAAACGAAAAAATCTCTGCCATCGAAGTAAATGTCGATGAAATATAAGTACAAGCTTAAATTTCTTCCTTCCGCCCTTAAGGAGTGGAAAAAACTCGACCATTCCATTCAATCGCAATTCAAAAACAAATTAAAAGAGCGTCTCGAAGAACCGCATATTAAAGCATGCCAACTCTCATGCTTCGAGAACCACTACAAAATAAAATTAAGGGCAAGCGGTTATCGTCTCGTTTATGAGGTAATTGACAATGAAATATGTGTGTTGGTTATTGCTGTTGGGAAAAGAGACAAAAACGAGGTGTACCGGCAAGCTCAACAGCGAATCAAAAAACAATAAAAAAATGGCTAACAACGGCCTCAACTAGATAATAACCCGCGGGTGCTCCAGACGGGTCCACTGTGCGCAAAGAAGTATGGCAAGAATTACGTCGTTTTGGTCGCCAAGGTGTGAGGCACAGTGAGCCTGTGCGGAACGGGGCTGACCTTTCGTTGCAGGCGCGAAGGTCCTGCGGGGACGCGGCTTGAGCTCAGAGGTTATGTAATTTAACATGCTCCACGCCATCAATATCGCGCTTGTCTCCTGGGTTCTGTACTGCGCCATTCGCGTAGTTATCGCACCTCGAAACGCCATTCAGGTTGGTGCCAACGTCTTGGCCAACACCCCAAACGACTTTGCCTTCCAGACCTACATGAAGGTCCGAGAGTTCTATCTCCAGCTCAGTCCCGGCCACAAAAAGTATGAGCTACGCGGAACCGAACTTCTCAAGGATGTCGTCATCGACGTCTGGGAGGAAGCGGGCTTCCAGTTTGTCAAACATCAATACCGTGTAAGCGAACTCATCCCGCCCGAGAGAATGAAACTCGTCTCCGAGAGCAGCCAAGTCAAAGTTCTAGGCTTGTTTAGGGGGCAAACTCGCTCCGAGGTCGTGTTCCGGTTCACACCCACCGCCGATTCCAAGACGACGCTCGGTCTCGCCATCTGCATCGTGTTTTCCAGCAAGCTGCGACAATTCCTGGCAAGACTGTTCTTCACCGAAGCCATCTGGCAAGCGCATGCCAAACAGGAAATGAAAGCTCTAGCAAGGCTGATCGAGCAGCGTTATGCGAAAGCCGCCTGATCCTTCGCGCCAGCGGAACGCTTCGCCGGCAAGCCGGCTCCGCGCCACTGAGCTATTGCGTCGGGCTGTGAATTGGACCTGTTCAAAGAGGTAATACCATGAAGGCAAGCATATTGATTTTCAGTCAGACAGGAAACACGCTCAAAGTCAGTGCATCTATTTCAAAAGGTCTGGAAGTTTGCGGAGTTGAAGTTGATCAGGTTAACTTTTTACACCGATCCAGATGGAAACCGGATAATGCCGATCTCATAGGAATCGGATGTCCTGTCTTCGAAAACCGGCCGGCAGAAGCTGTACCTCGCTATTTAGCCGATGGCGAATTTGATTTTTCCGGGAAGAAGGCCTTTGTTTTCATTACTTCGGGCGGCTCTCCTGCCAAATCATTGTGGCATCTGTCGCAAGCTGTAACCAAAACCGGAGCTTCAGTAATAGGAGGTATTCAGTTAAGAGGGTGCAGTTCATTTCCAACACTTTTTGGACTTTTCCCAAAACGACCGAATGAAACGGAGTTGGAAAGAGCAGAACAGTTCGGACATGCTGTTGCCGCCAACTTAATTAATGGAGAATCGCTGGCATCTCATTACAAAATTGAACATGATAAAGGTGGGGTTTTTTATGATAAGGTAGGTCCTATTTTAAATTATATCAAAAAGAAAACAACTCCCTTGCCTATATGCGATGCAACGAAATGCGATCTTTGCGGTAATTGCATCTATGAATGTCCGACCAGGAGTATCACAATCGAAAATAAGTCTGTTAAATTTCATAACACTTGTATTGTGTGTTATCGGTGTTGGCATGTCTGCCCACATTCTGCGATTACAATCAAATTTTCCCCGGGTGATGGATTAATAGAACGGTTGATCTATTGTGAGAAAATGGAACGTTTTTTTGGTGACATAAAACCTGGTGAATATGTAGGGGCAAATCTATATAAGGACGCCTTGGCGCGTAATCTGAAGCTTAAGTATGATCGAAAAAATCCAACTGCTGAATATGAGTATAAAGAACAAAAATAGGATGATGAAAAAAATCGTTGTTGTTACCGATGACGACCGTAACGGTGCAATCAACTCCACCCGTCCAGATGCTGCCAACGGTGTGGATGAATATCTTTTGAATGTTGCGCGGAAAAGAAGGAGCGGGGAAGTGGCCATTTGAAAGCCAAAAGATGCATAGGTTGCGGTCACAGGGCGTGGGACACATTATCAGCACAAGTCCATCGCTTGGCATATTTCAGGTGTTGACGTGATAAGCAATCGCCCGCACGGCAATCCAGCGGACCGCCCGCGTCGTCCGTTGATCGCAAACGGTGATCGGTCTATGAACGCTGCGATATGGCACCCCTGATTGAAGCGCACCGGGGCGACAGCTCGCATGCCCCTGAGAATACGCTGGCGGCGTTTAAGCGTGCCCTTGGACTCGCTGTCCCGAGCATAGAGCTCGATGTCCATCCCTCCAGGGACGGAACGCTCATGGTGATTCACGACGATACCGTGGACCGGACCACCGATGGGAGCGGGAGGGTTATCGACATGGCCGTCGACGAACTGCTCCGTCTGGACGCGGGCGTTAAGTTCGGCCCGGCTTTTGCCGGGGAGAGGATTCCCCGACTTGGCGAGGTGCTGAAAATGGTCGTGCCGACCCAGACGCGACTGAATGTGGAGATCAAGTCATCCCCGGCGGGGGCGAATGTGCCGCAGAACGTTGCGGAACTCCTGCGCCGGTTCGGCAAACAGCGTGAATACATCGTGTCTTCGGTTGATCTTCCTTGCCTTCTTCAGGTGCGGGCGATCGACCCCGAGATTGCCCTGGCGCTGATCGGGAACGGTCCCGTGGTTCTGACATACGCCCGGCAGCATGGCCTCCCCTGGATTCACTGCAACTACAGGACCGTGGACCATGAACTTGTCGAGCATGCGCACAGAGAAGGAATTCGCGTGAACGTTTGGACCGTCGACGATGCGAAGACGCTGCCTTACTGGCGGACCGTGGGCGTGGACAAAATCTGCACGAACCGGCCGGCCCAGATGCTTGCGGCTGCCGCCCTGCTTTCCGGCCGGCAAGGGACGCGTCCGCGTGCCGGAAAAGGGAAGGGTGCATCCGGCACCGCAACGCCGACGTTTCGCAGTAACAGGAGGAAAACGCTCAAAGTGATCGTCAATGACCTTATGCAGAAGGGCTATGTGTATTATATTACCGAGCCTGCCGGGATGAATTTCGCGCCGGAATTCTTCCCTGAACTAACACCAAAGCAGATGCTGGAAATGGGTGTTTTCGGCGGCAGATACATGACCGATTGCCGAAATGAGTTTCCCGCCGACTGGTTTGCCCGGGCCAGGCTTTGTCATGAGCGCCACGATCCCGCATTAAATTACTTTGGCGTCAATGCTTCGCAGCCCTTGTCCGTGTGGCGGGAGAAAGGATGGATTTATCATGAAGATCCCCGAGGGTGGTTTCAGTGGTATTGCCGGTATTACCTGGGGAGAAGATGCCCCGATGATCAACGCCAGATTAGCAGATGGAAAGGGATGATGAGGCATATTGCCCAAATCGGGAAGCACTGCCGCCAGGGTGATATGAGTTGCCGGGCAAAGCAGCGACAGGCACTGCTCAACTGGGCATACGACAGCAGAAGAATGTAATGGCGGACAGCAGCTTCCTCCCGGCGGCTTGAGCCCCGGGTGACAACGAAGTAGGCGCTCTGGAGAAGAAGATGATCGACATGACCCCCATCGGCATTATCCACTCGCCATTCACGAAAGCCGAAGGCATGCCGATTCAGCCGGCCGGCGCTCACGGAGTGAAAGGCACGGTCGAGGTGCTGGAGGAATTCCGGATCGGACTCAAGGACCTTGACGGGTTTTCCCACATCATATTGCTCTACCTGTTTCACCGCAGCGAGGGCTTCAGCCTGGAGGTGGTTCCGTTCCTGGACAACCAGTCCCGCGGAGTGTTCGCGACCCGCGCCCCCAAGAGACCCAATCCCATCGGGCTGTCGGTGGTCCGCCTTGACAGAATCGAGGACCGCGTTCTGCATGTCCAGGATGTTGACATTTTGGACGGCACGCCGCTTCTCGACATCAAGCCCTATGTGCCTGAATTCGACAGTCGTGATGAGGTCCGGACCGGCTGGCTTGAGCAGGCCAAAGGCAGAGTCGCAATGCACAAATCAGATGAGCGGTTCAAATAGAACCGTGTACATGCCGGCCGTGATGAACGGGGAAGCGTTTCGTCATTTCGCCGTGCACACCTTGACATTTGTCCAGCAAAGGATAAATATTCAAATGGTGTTGACTCTGCCTGGTGCAGCACTTGCCAGGGTGAAAATTTGAGCGGCTGCTGCCGTCGTTGTGCGCAGGGTTCGGTGCGGTCCGGGAGGATGTCGCTATGCCGTACAAACTGAGCATTGAAGAGAACGGGCATGGGATCGTCATCACCCTTTCGGGTCTTGTCAAGGGTGAAGAAATATTCAGGCTGAATGAGCAGTTCATGTCTGACGAGTCATACCCGCAGTGGCGTTACCAGATATGGGACTTTTCCAACATCGCGGATATTGACGTGACTTTTGACCAACTCAGAAGTTATGCCATCCAGGACTCGATCGCATCCCGTATCAATCCGAACCAGCGTATTGCCATCATTCCCCGGAAGAAGAGTCAAGGCGGCCTTGACAGCATATTTCACGTGTATGAGGAAGTGTGGGGCGGCTATGAGTCGAAAAGTTTCAGGGACGTCGATGCTGCCAGGCAGTGGGCTCAGAGCGGCCAGAAGAAACACAGTCAAGAGACATAACGGAGCGCTGCAGCGGACAGGGGTGCCGCTGCGCTCCTTTTCCCCGGCAGAGAGCCTGGACGGCGAGCCTGCAGGAAAAGGTCAGTTTCAGGAATCCCGGCCCTTTCCTCCAGGCTCGCCGGGCCTCTGCTTCGCTCGTCCCTCAACCCCATGCGGTCCCTGCAGATGATCACATTTGATTTTCTCCTCACGTCGCTCATCGTTGTCCTGATCCCGGGTACCGGCGTCGTGTTTACCGTGTCCACGGGGCTTGTCCGGGGCAAAAGAGCGAGCATTTTTGCCGCCCTTGGCTGTACCGCCGGCATCGTGCCGCATCTTCTGGCAACGGTGCTCGGCCTGGCGGCAATCCTGCACATGAGCGCGGTGGCCTTCCAGTTGCTCAAGTTTGCCGGCGCCGCCTACCTTCTTTTTCTCGCCTGGGCAACCTGGCGCGACAAGAAAGCCCTGTCGGTGGACAGCGCTGCGACCATGGCGGGCGCCAAAAGCCTTGTAGTCAAGGCATTTCTGCTCAACATCCTGAACCCAAAGCTTTCCATTTTCTTCCTCGCCTTCCTGCCGCAGTTTGTCGCGCCCGATGCGCCTTCGCCGCTTCTTCAGCTGCTCACCCTCAGCGGCATTTTCATGGCCATGACGTTTGCCGTGTTCGTGGTCTATGGACTTCTCGCCAACGGCTTCCGCAAGGCAGTCATCAACTCGTCCCGGGTTCAGGCATGGCTGCGCCGCGGCTTTTCCGCCGCGTTCGCCGGCCTTGGCCTGAATCTCGCCTTCTCGGATCGATGAGGCTCAACGCAGCAGCTGCGCAGGGAATCTAAGAGCCGCACCCTCAGGGCCCTGTTTCACCCGGGTTGCGCATGCCCAAGCAGGGGGTTGATGTTCTGCCAATACCGATACAACCGACCGCACATGGACAGAATGGAGCCATTAAGCGGACCTGCCCGGGTTGAACTTTTTGACCAGGCTCCGCAGCGATTGGATTTCATCCGGTCTTCCCTTGCCGGCATACCGCAGCCTGACGTAGAACGAAACAAGTTTATCCGCATTTTGCGCAAGGTCAGGCCTTTGTTGGCAGATATGCCGCAGGTAGTCCAGCGGACCTTGTGCAGGTCTGCGGGGCAGCCCGATCCGTTCCATTTTGCGGCAGAAGTCCAGCCACGCTTCCGCCGTCAGGTCGCGGACCGGCTCTTTGGGCCGGAAGAAGAGGGCGAAAACCAGGATGAGGATCAGGGTTGCTGCCGCCAGGATTATGGCAAGAAGCGGGGGCAGTTCTTCGCTGCTCCTGATCCCCAGGCCGAGAGCGGTTAAGAAGCTGCTCTGCTCATTGGCCGAGTAGCTCATGACCCTCCTGTTCCACTGGCTGTTCACGAAGTCCCAGAGGTTGATCATTCCCCGCAGCCGCTGACCCAAGGGAGTCGAATACAGGAAGGAAAGAAGGGAGGATGTTTCCTCCGCAGGGAGGGCATTGAGGACGTCTCCGGTCACTCGGGCCGGGGCTACCGCGCTGGTCGGGTCCACCCGCAGCCAACCTGTTGCAGGCAGCCAGACCTCGCACCAGGCATGGGCGTCTGATTGGCGGACAGCGAGATAATCCCCGTAGGGGTTGCTTTCGCCGCCCTGGTACCCGGCCACCACCCGGGCCGGCAGCCCCGCGGCCCGCATGAGAAAGGCGAACGAACTCGCATAGTGCTCGCAGAAGCCGCTCCTGTTCCGGAAAAGGAATTGGTCGACCAAGTCATCGCCCTCAGCAAGGGGAGGGGGTTGCAGGGTATACTCGAAAGGCTGCTCCCGGAAATATTCGAGCACCTTGCCGATGTATTCCTGTCCGCCCCCGGACTCCCTGAACAGGGTTTCAGCCATGGCCCGGCTCCGGGGGTTTCCTTGTTCAGGAAGTTCCAGGGCGTGTTTGGGAAAGTGCTTCCGTGAATATAACCTGGTGTCAGGGTTGGATACGGCCTGGTAGGTTATCCGGCTGGTAATCGGACGCCAGCGAAATGAAGTATGATCGTTCTGGAGGTATGCCTGTCTGAAAGAAATTTCTCTGGCCAGGTCCAAAGTGAAGAGCCAGTGCTGGTTATGGGGTTCCAGGGTGATTGTATAGGCGATATCCCCGGGGTCTGCTTCCGGCGGGGGAAGGGGGCTCAGGCGGCTGGCTCCCCTCCGCCAGGTTCTGCCGTCGAAGTCCCAGAGGACGATTCCCCGCCAGTAGAGTTGGTTGCGGGGAGGGACCTCGCCCGCAAATTCGACCCGGAAGGCAACTTCGGTATTTCTCGCCAGTTCTGCGATATTGCCGAAGCCGACCTGGTCGGAAAATCCCGTCTGCGCCGTATTCAGATGGGTCCGCCCCCAGAGGCCCCCCTGAAAGCGGGGAAAGAGCAAAAAAAAGACCAGCATGAAGGGGAAGGCCTGCAGGAGGAGGACCCCGCCCAGCCTGAGGAGCGGGGGGAAGAAAGCCTGAGGCTGGTTGACCTGGATTAGAACCGCGGTGGTAAAGAGGATTGTCAGCAGCATGTAGATCGTCACACCCATGGAGTCGCCGAAAAAGATGCGGCCGGCGATGAGAAAATAGCAGAGGATCACCGTGATCATCCGGTCCCGGAGGTCGCGGCTCTCAAGGAGTTTCAGCACGGCCATGAGCGACAGGAGTGCCACGAATGCCTCGATGGTGAATCCCTCGTGCAGGGACATGGCGGCGGCAAAGGAGATTCCGGCAAATACCAGCAGGAGCCTTCGGCCGGGCAGGCGCCATGCGTAGGCAGATGCCGCGGCGGCATATCCCCAGAGCAGCAGGCAGGCAGCGGCAACGATAGGAGAGATATAGGTGAAATGGGGCAGGGTGCAGAGCACGATCGCCCCGAGGATCGGTTTTGTCTGGCGGTCGGGGTAGATCATGCTTTTTTGTGGCCTGCCAGGGCCAGTTCACGCAGGCACTGGTGCTTGTGCTTTTCGCCCAGTCCAGGCTTGACAAGCCGGTTGCCCAGATGAAGACCATAGGGGGCCCGCATGGCGTCGGCCTTGAGGATCATGTAGCAGATCCGGGAGAGCCTTAATTCGAAGTCAAGGCCCGGGAGGGAATCAGGATTGAAATACAAGCTCTTTCCCCGCGTTCCTTCGAACTTTTTGGTGTAGAGTCCCTGGCCCCGGGAATAGGACTTCCAGGAGATATGCTGGAGCGGGTCGCCGGGCTGGTAGACTTCCAGGCCGGAGAAATCCTCCACTCCGCAGCCGCCGGCGTCGCCTTCGTTTTCCCGGTTATCGGGTCCGGGAACAGTGACCAGAGGACCCGGCACCGGCCTTGGGTATACCAGGCAGATAGCATGGACCGGTAGAGAGCGCCTTGCCAGGAACAGGCCGAGCGGGTAAGTTGCGGCAACGACAAGAGGTCCGGGCCTGAGCAGCCCCCGCTGGCCTGCATTGAGGGAAGCCTGCGCCGATGTTGGGTTTCCTCCACGCAGGATGAAGGTTGTCGGCTCGCCTTCGACAAACTGGAAAGATATTGCCGGGCAGGCGGAGTCGGAAGTCTTTACTGTGAAAGCGAAGATGGCCTTCTGCCCGGCAAAAACGGGCTTGCTCCTGGCCGGAGACAGGGCAAGGCGGGAAACAGCGCGCCGGGTGTGAAGGATGGAAACAAGGGCCATTCCTCCAAGGAGAAAGACGAGAAGGTAGCCGAGATTGTTGTTGTGGTTCACCGCACCGAGGAGAAGTGCCGCCAGCATGGCCAGGAAAATGAAGCCATAGCGGGTGGGAAGGATTAGGATGCTCTGCCGGAGGAAGGCGGAGGGAAGCCGCTGTTTGCCGGCTGTTCTTGATCTGGCCTGGAAATCGCTGCTGCCGGGAACGACGCTGCCTTTCATGTCGGGACCGGGACAGAGAGCAGCAGAGCCATGAGTTCATCGCGGACCATTTCTCCCTGGCCGTCAGCCTTGCGCAATCGGTGTCCCGCCACATACGGCAGGATTTTCTGCACGTCTTCCGGTACCACGAAGTCGCGGCCGCTGATGAGAGCCCAGCTTCGAGCCGCCCGCAGCAAAAAGAGCCCGCCGCGCGGCGATAAGCCCATATGAAAAAGTGAGGAGGTGCGGGTGAAGTCAAGGATGTTCTGGATATATTCCACCAGGGTGTCGGAGACATGCACACCGGCAGCCATCTGTTGAAAATGGATAACCTTCTCCGGGGTGAGCATGGGCTTGATTTGAGCGAGTTCGCGGGATGTACCGCCGCCGCGCAGCAGGTCATGCTCGGACGACCTGTCCGGGTAACCCAGCTCGATCCGCAGCAGGAAACGGTCAAGCTGCGATTCAGGGAGGGGGAAGGTGCCGGCCAGTTCCAGGGGATTCTGGGTGGCGATGACAAAAAAAGGCCGGGGCAGGGGGCGGGTTTCGCCTTCGAGGGTGACCTGGCGCTCCTCCATTGCTTCCAGCAGAGCGCTCTGGGTTTTGGGGGTGGAGCGGTTGATTTCGTCAGTGAGCAGCACATGGGTGAAGATGGGGCCGGGATGAAACCTGAAGGTTCCGGCTGTCTGCTCAAAGACCGACACGCCCAGGATGTCTCCGGGCAGCATGTCGCTGGTGCACTGGATCCGGCGGAATTCCATGCCCAGGATTTCCGCCAGGACCTTGGCCAGGGTGGTTTTGCCGATACCGGGGATATCCTCGATGAGCAGGTGGCCTTCGGCCAGCAGGCAGCAGAGAGCAAGCCGGACCTGTTCTCTTTTGCCCAGGATGACGCGCCCGACTTCTTCGGTCAGGGTATTGATAACTCCCTGCAGCTGGTGCTTACTTTCATGAATAACCTCTGCGGCAAGTTCAGTATCTTTTTTCACGAAATCGCTCCAGATGGTCCATCCCCACTCTTCTGTGCCGGGGTCATATGAGTTAATTCTTGTCAACACCTTGCTTAATCGAAAAAATCAGCACTTTCCCGAGCTTTTCTGCACCTGCTTCGTGAACAGTTGAGTGGTTATCAGGGTCATGGCGATGCCGAAGACCGCGGCCGCCACTCCGAGCAGGACGTTGTAATAGGCGGGAGCGGCAAGGGCGAGCCGGATGATCAAGGTGGACAGGGCATAGCCCGAATTACGGAACACTGAAAAGAAGGAAGGCTGGAACGATTGGGCGATCAGCACCAGGAGAATGTCGGTGATGATCAGGAGAGTGTAGAACTCGTGGAAAAAATCCGGGTGCGCAACTCCCGCTACTGCCTGCAGGATGGTCTTGCCCCCCATGAACACGAAAAAGCCAAGCAGGATCAGGGCGATGCCTTTTTTGGCCGCCACGAAGCTGAACAGGTCCCCGGGCTTGCTTGTTTCGTCATGGGTTTGGATCTGGACACGGTAGTAGACGCCGAGCAGGGCAAAGAGGATCAGGGCGCCGAAGCCGTCGGAGAGGATGCGGGAGATCGCCTGCTCGTTGCCGGTAAAGGTGATGGGCTCCGGCAGGTAGGAAAGCTCCTTGAAGGCATTGCGCATGAGGATCAGGGAGAGGATTTCAAACTGCTTGCCCACCGAGCGGGAAAAGGAGCAGGGCAGGGTGAAGATCAGGCTCACCACTTCGAGGATGAGGACCACGGTGAATGCTGTCTGGATGGCATAAAAATGGTTGTTCGGGATGGGCCCGGCAAGAACTGCGGGCAGCAACCCCTGTCTCTTGAGTTCGATGACCAGCAGGCTGCCGAGAAACAGGAGCACCAGCAGGATGGAGATTTTGCGGTGGATCTGCTCATGTTCCCAATAGTAATGCAAGGGGTCGAACAGGTAATTGCATTGTTCGGAGATGAAGTTCAGGAAAGCGTTCATTGGTGCCTCATGCTTTGGTTGACAGGGACGTGAGCCGATGGTGATCCCGGCCTGTGTAGAAGTTGATCCAGGAAGATGTCCGCGCCAGTGACCAGTCTTTGGGGGTCATGTGCGGCAGGTTGCCCAGCTGCCGCAGGGTTGTCGTTTTTTCTGCCCGGTTGTAGACCAGGACCCAGAAGCAGGCACGGTCGGGAAAGACCTCGCAGGCGCCGTACCTGCTGCCGCCGCACGCGCCGTTGAGCAGGTTTTTGGGGCAGCCGGACTGCGGGCAGAGGTAGGCGGATTCGGTAAGGGTGCAGTCTCCGCACATCCGGCAGGAAAAGAGAATGCCTTTCAGCACTTTTTCCAGGGTGCACAGCAGGGTCGTTCCCGCGCGCGAGTGGGCGCAGAGCCGGCACAGGCCGCCGAAAAGCCGGCTTGAGAGGTTCGGCGGCGAGAAAAAGAGTCGGTGCATGAACCGGGGCGGCAGCTGCGCCGCCCTTCGCCGGCCCGGGCTAAGAGCGATGCGGATCGTGCCGCAGGCGCCGGGACGGGATGGGGGATATAAGTACCAGGTGTCCTTGACCGAGAAGTGCACTTCCGCCCTGAACTTGTCCCAATCCGGGGCAAGCTGCTCCGCGGTGTCCAGGATGAAGCGGACATTGGCGAAGCTCAGGCCATTGCCGCCGAGGTGAACTCCGGCAAAGCCCAGGCCACGGAGGACGCAGATCAGCTTCGCCGCTCGCAGCAGCCGAGCCTCGCGGTCACCGCGCTGCGCTTCCTGTTCCATCGCGTTCAGCAGCTTTTCCGGAAAAACAATGCCGGGCACCCGGCCGCCTGACATGTATCTGGCCACGGCCAGCGACGGCACAAAGACATTGGCGAGCACCGGCATAAAGATCTCCTGTTCCCGGAGAAAACTGGCCAGCTCTTCGAACTTGCAGACGTCGTAGCCAAGCTGAGTGATAATGAAGTGCGCGCCTGCCCGGACCTTGTAGAGAAGCTTGGCATACTGCCAGACCTGCTCCGCCTCGGTCATTTTGAACGGCGACACCACGCAGCCCCGGTGAAAGGAGACGGGGGCAAACTCCTGGTCCCTGTTCGGGGCGTCGCTGCGGTACGTACTCTCTTCCATGTCGCGCATCAGCCGCAGGGTCTGCACGCTGTCCAGGTCAAAGACCGGCCGGGCCTGGCCGTAGTAGCTGGGCCGAGGAAAATCGCCGCCCAGGATCAGCAGATTGTTGAAGCCCTGCCGGTGATAGAGAAAAAGATGGCTTTCGACCTGATTGCGGTTCTTGTCCTTGAGCGAGAAATGGAGGAGGGGCTGGATGCCGATGCGGAGCACTTCCGAGCCGATGGCATGGGGTGCCAGGGCGGGGTGGCCCCCGGGATTGTCGGTGATGGACAGCGCCTTGATCCTCCCGTCGGCCTGCGCCTGGCGGGCAAAGTCGAGAAGGCGGTCAATACGGCGGCCCCCTGATCCCTGGCCGGGCACCAGTTCAAAGGTGGTGGTGAATTCCTCGGGGTTGAAGAGCGAACGGGTGAATTTGTTTTGCGTTGCCATGCTGCAATTGTTGATAAGCTCGCAAAAATTCAATACACTGAGCATCCGCCACTGAGATTCCAACAAATTACATGGCGAGCCGGCGTCAGTCCCGCATTTTTTGCGGGATTGACAAATGTTAGGAATCAGGAGAATTTGCTCTCATTGCAGGTATTGTACCGTGTTGGAAAAAAAGAAAAAACAAATTGTTGATCTCGCCTGCCGGCTGCTGCAGAAAAAAGGCGGCCCGGCCAGGCAGGAGCTGACAGTCTTCTCGGCACTGGCCGGGGACGGATCGCAGCGCGCCTTTTTTCGGTTGCGATTTGCTGATGCAACGGAGGTTGTCGCGGTACTGCCCGCAGGCCGGGATGTTTCCCAAATGGCGGAGGCCCGCTCCGCCTGGCTGATCGGCACGCACCTGTACCAGGCAAGGGTGCCTGTCCCCCAGCCCCTGGCCTTTGACGACGAAAGTGGGGCAATCCTGTTTGAGGACCTGGGCGACCTTCGCCTGCACGATTATCTCCGCGAGAGAGGGGACCGGGACGACACGGAACTGCAGCGAGTTTATGGCGATGTGGTCAGGGAACTGGCCAGGATGCAGGTCATGGGCGGTCAGGGGTTCCAGGAATCATGGTGCTGGCAGACCCCCAGATACGACCGGGAACTGATGCTGGCGCGCGAATCAGGATATTTTTTTGCGTCCCTTTGTCAAGGACTTCTCGGCCTCGAGGCCGACACTGTCTCGCTGCACCGGGAATTCGAGGACATCGCCGGTCATGCCGCCGCGGCGCCGGCGCACTTCTTTCTGCACCGAGATTTTCAGAGCCGCAATCTGATGCTGAAAGACGGCCGGGCGCGGATCATCGATTTTCAGGGCGGCC
Organism: Desulfobulbaceae bacterium; assembly: GCA_003508005.1. Taxonomy (GTDB): domain Bacteria; phylum Desulfobacterota; class Desulfobulbia; order Desulfobulbales; family Desulfobulbaceae; genus UBA10518. The sequence continues at coordinate 148,909 of DNUE01000013.1, read as the reverse complement.
GGCTGGGACCGCTGGGCTATGACCTGGCTTCCCTGCTCATCGATCCTTACGCCGGCCTCCCCGAGCAGGTTCAGGACTCCCTGCTGGCGGAGTATCTCCGTGCGCTCCGCCAATTCACCGCGTATGATCCGGAGCGGTTCCGGCAGGAATATTCGTATCTGGCCCTGCAGCGCAACCTGCAGATCCTCGGGGCCTTTGCCTATCTTGGCGGCAAGAAGGGCAAGTCTTTTTTTCTGCCGTTTATCCGGCCGGCCCTTCTCACCTTGCAGGCGCGGCTTGCCAAGGAGGGGCGCGGGCGGTATCCTGTCCTCAGCCAACTTGTAGTAACCTGTCAGGAGCAGTTGATTCGCCATGGACTCTAACCCGGTAACCCTGGTTGCCCTCATCGGCCGGCCCAATGTCGGCAAATCCACCCTGTTCAACCGGATGACCAGGAGCAGGGCCGCTATCGTCGATCCCACTCCGGGCGTGACCCGGGATCGCCACTATGCCCAGGTCAGTCTGGGCGAGAAGGTGTTTACCTTGGTGGATACGGGCGGTATCGAGGAGGAGAGCGACGTCATCTCTGGCCATATTCGCAGGCAGGCTATGCAGGCGGTGACAGAGGCTGACATCATCCTCTTTCTGATGGACGGGCGCGGCGGCCTGACGCCAAGCGACATTGACATAGTGCAGCTCCTGCGGCGCACGGACAAGCAGGTTTTTTTTATCGTGAATAAGATCGACAGCCCGCAGCAGGAATCCGAGCTGCTCTCACCGTTCTGGGAGATCGGCGTCGAAAAATTGTGGCCGCTCTCTTCCGATCACGGCTATGGCTACCAGGAACTGCTGGACGGCCTGGAGACAATGCTTCCGGCGGCTGGCCAGGAGCAGGCGCTCCCGGAGGGGACCGTGCGCCTTGCTTTTCTCGGCCGGCCAAATGTGGGCAAGTCTTCGATGATCAACGCCATCATCGGTCAGGAGCGCATGCTGGTCTCCGAGATCGCCGGAACTACCCGCGATTCAGTGGATACCCTCCTCACCCACGGAAAATACTCCTATCTGCTCATCGACACCGCCGGCATCCGCCGCAAGGGCAAAACCACCGACAAACTGGAAAAATTCTCCATCCTCAAGGCCCTAGGCTCGCTCAGCCGCTGCCATATCGCCCTGGTGCTCATCGATGCTGGGCAAGGTGTAACCGAGCAGGACATCACCGTGCTCGGCTATACCCAGGAAGAGAATAGGGCGTGCATCATCCTGGTCAACAAGTGGGATCTGCTCAAGGGCGATACCGCCCGGCAGAAAAAGCTTATTGAGGAAATCGCCGCCGCCACCACCTTCATGAGTTTTGCGCCGGTGCTCAAGGTCTCTGCCCTGACCGGCCAGGGCATCAAGCGGCTGTTTCCGGAAATCGGCCGGGTCTATCGCCAGTTCAACGAGCGGTTCCCTACCAGCGCCCTGAACCAGGTGCTGGAACAGGCCGTGGCCCGGCATACTCCCCCCTATCACCACGGCCGGCGGTTGAAGTTCTACTATACCGCCCAGATCAAGACCGCCCCGCCCACCTTCGCCATCATCGCCAACTCCCCGAAGGGAGTGCACTTCTCCTACGAACGCTACCTGGTCAACCAGTTCCGGGAAGGGCTGGGCTTGGACCGGGTGCCGGTCAGGGTGTTGTTCCGTGCAAAGAAACAGCGGGGAAATAAGTAGCCGCACCGCTTGTTTTTTCTATTGCTGATTTTTTCTTAAAAATGAGAACTATTTCAGGGGATATGCCTCCGGAAACTCAATTTGTATGTTCGATGCAAGGGGAGCCGCCAATTTCGGCCGCGACGTACACTGAATGGTACGTAAATGTTATGAACATCTTGTGATATCACCAATTGTCGGAGTTTGTGATTGTCAATTATCATCCCAATCGTCTTTGATTTCATTTAACCCCGCATCTAATTTTTTACCTTTAGAGAAAGGGGGTGTTAGTGGAGATTCCGGGGGAAAAAAAGAATAAAAGGAAGCGATGGCTTGGCACAAACGAATTATTATCGTCCAGATCGTTGTTTCCAACGCGTTGCCGGTTATCGGCGTATGGTTCATTGGATGGCATGCCTCAGGGCCGATTTTCTTTTACTGGCTCGACGGATTGCTCGCCCTTTGGGGGCTTGGGGTGGTGGCAGCAGTGGTCACCAGCAGAGAGGAGCAAACCAGGGGATCGATATTAAAACGCTGGTTGATCTTGGTCGGTGTACTCGTTCTGATAGTGGTGATTCTCTCCCTCCCATCCGCGTTTACTGCCCTTTATGTCTTGAAATCGTTGGACAGAGGAGCAGGTGAGTTCCTACGCAAACTATTCACGGGCTTCAGCATCTGGTTTACACTTCTGGTCGTCATCTGGTCATACACCTGGCAAACGATCAGCGAACTGCTTCATGAACCGTCCCTGACCATCAAGCAGACCGGTCAGGAGAGAGCCAACCTGTTTATTCATCGTACTTTACTGATGGGTTTTCTGGTCGTTTGGGACGGCTGGAGCCAGCCGACTCGGTGGATGCTTCGGGCTTATGTCCTGGCAGCGGCTTGTTTGTATACCTATGCCGAACTCAATCCTGAAGGCTATCTTCGCATTATCGGTTTCAAAAAAAATAAAATTTGAGATAAGGTACATCGCAATTTTCCGTTTATTTACGCAAAATAAGATTTCCTGTTTGCAGGCAGGCCCGTATTTGACTTCTATTACCCCGGGAGCATATAATTGATTTACTGGATGGAGGTCATATCTGCCGAGAGATAAAATACCAACCATGGGACATAAGAATTAGATCCTTTCGTTTTTCGCGATTTAATTTTATTTATAGGGGAGCATGAAGGCATATTTTGTAAGTCACCACCTGTATAGCTGGTTCATTACCCGGTTGAATTATTGCTGCATTCTTTCATCTGATTGATACTTTTTTTCTTAAAAGGACATAAATATGCTGGATATTAAAATTAAATCTATCTTTAACAGAATATTAAATAAAAACAATAGAAATCAAGACAAGAATCTCTTAATAGGAAAATTTATCAGAAATAGATCAACTCGAGAAGTAAACAAGAATGCAGCTATTGAATTGGAAGCCCTCCTTTTACACACAGATTGTATCGCTGGGCTTTATTACCCAACTGTCGACGAAAATCAAGATTACCTTGTTTGTGATGAGTCTCCCAAAGGAAAACTTCCGGTTCCGCCACAAAAATTCTGGCACTGGTACGGACTGAATGAAGAATCGTACCTAAAGGGCGGCAAAGCGCTGGCTCAAATCTATCGCGAATCAGCGAAAAAGCATGGAATTTCCTTTCAACATGGGCAGAAAATGTTGGATTTTGGGTGTTCTGGAGGGAGAGTCCTCCGTTGGTTCGAAGAGGAGGCCTCAAAGGGGGTCGAATGCTGGGGTTGTGATATTGATGCGGCAGCTATCGACTGGACTCAAAAAAACTTAATGCCTCCCTTTAAATTTTTTGTAAACTCGACCGCTCCACATTTACCTTTCAGGGATGATTATTTCGATTTCATTTATGCCGGTTCTTTTTTTACGCATATAAAAGATATGGCAACCATGTGGCTGCTTGAACTCGCCCGTTGCATTAATAAGGATGGCGTGGGAATAATCACCATTGTTGATGAAGGTTCTCTGGAAAAACTTCGCAACCTGTCCAAAAAACAAGGAGACAACGCGCCAAGAGGGGCACAATTTATTGCTGAAAATAATATTACCAGGGAGACATTACAGAATCAGGGTTTTATCACTCGCGACTCATCGCCGTGGTGGCTGGGAACTCTTTATTCCCGCGATTTTTTTATCCGACGGGCGAGCGTTGCGTTTGATGTGCTTGAAGTCAGAGACAATATGAACGTGTACCAGTCAGGCTATGTGCTAAGGCCAAAATAAGAGGCTTTTGACTCAGTAAAAAAGGAGAACAATTTCCTCAGCTTCCTGTTGGTTATCCTCATATCGTGTCCGGCACCGCACAGCAGGGCATGTATCTTGTAACCTATGCTGCCCTTCAGCTTGTTTCTGCTCATCTCGCCTTCTACCTTTATGTGGCCGATCACCGGCTCCACATCGCTTCACAACCCAACTTTTTCTTAACTGACGGTCTGGCCCCGTACCGCTGTCCGAAGATAGAAGCCGATGATGGTTCCTCTCCGTAGCCACGGTAACCACGATCCAAACAAAAAAAGGGTTTCGGCAAATTCGCTGAAACCCTTGTTATTTTTTGGCTGGGGAGCAGGGATTCGAACCCCGAATAGGCAGAGTCAGAGTCTGCTGACTTACCATTAGTCAACTCCCCAGCACGGCTGAGAGCGTCAAAATAGAAGGAACACCCGCAGAAGTCAAGGAAAAATCACGGCCTAGACCATCCGGGGTGAATGTATTCATGCTGTGCGCAGGGCTCAATTCCCCCAGCGGTTCATGCCCGTTGCCCGAATGCCGATCTGGTCGCAGAGACGGCCGGCAAAGTGACGGGCCATCTCTTCAAGGTTCCGTGGTTTCTGGTAGAATGAGGGCATGGGAGGGAAGATGATCGCTCCAGCGTCGTGGGCCCGCAACATGTTGGTCAGGTGGGTTCTGTTGAACGGCGTTTCCCGCACGGCCAGGAGCAGCGGCCGCCGCTCCTTCAGGCTCACGTCTGCGGCCCGGTGGATAAGGTTGCCCGAGTAGCCGGAGACAATCGCGCCCAAGGTGCCTGTGGTGCAGGGCAGGATGATCATGGCGTCATAAAGGCTGGAGCCGCTGGCCATGGGCGCGGTGAAGTCGTCGCAGGCGAACCAGCGTTCGATATGGGGCAGTTCTTCTGGTTGCTTGCCCGACTCAAGCTTGAGGACGTGGCGGCCGGCATCCGAAATGATCGCGTGCACCTTTGCCTTTTGCTCTCCAAGGAGATGCAGCAGCGGCTCGAGATAAAGCATGCCGGTGGCGCCGGTGATGGCCAGGATGATTTGCTCCATAGGTTTCATTTCATTTGATCCCGATGTAGATGGTGACGATACCGAAGGTAAGTGGCTTGCGGGCCGTGGCACTGAAACCGGCGGTTCGGAGCATGGCCAGGAGTTCCGCCGGCTCGTAGAATGCAGCGATGGAGTTGGCCAGGTACTCGTAGGCCTCCTTGTCACCGGAAACAACGCCCGCGACCTTGGGCAGCACTTTGTTGAGATAGAAATTATACAGGGGCTTGACGATCGGGTTCGAGGGCCTTGAGAACTCGAGGATCAGGAGCTTGCCGCCGGGCCTTAGCACCCGGTACATTTCGCCCAGTCCCTGCTGCGTCCGCGACAGGTTGCGCACGCCGAAGGCAACCGTGCAGCCCCAGAAGGTGTTGGCAGGGGCGGGAATCTCCTCTCCATCGCCGCAGACCGGAAAGATCCGTGCCTGCCGGTCATCGTGCGGCAGCGATTTCACGCCGCTGTGCAGCATGTCCTCGCAGAAGTCCACGGCCAGTACCTGCCGTCCTTTTGCCTGGCGGGTCAGTTCCAGGGACAGGGGCAGGGTGCCGGCACAGAGGTCGAGCACCGGTCCGTCCGGGAACAGGCTGAGCAGACGGGTTGTGCGCCAGCGCCAGTACCGATCGATCTGAAAGGAGAGAAGGGAGTTGAGCAGATCGTAGCGGCCGCTGATGGAGGCGAATTTGTCGCGCACAAATTTTTTTTTCTCTTCAGGCAGAACCATGGTCTTTGCATCCGTATTTCTGGTGCCGCTTGCGAATCAGGGAAAAAATTTCAGGGGTAGAGCATTACCAGGCGCTTCGACTCTTCGCACCAGATAAGAAAAAAAGAGTTCAAGTCCTTTTTGGTGCACCGGGCTAAGATGGTGCTCGATCTTGCTCAGGTAGTCGTGGCAGGCAGTCTCGTCCATGGGGACGCGTGGAGCCACCAGCCGGCTTATTTCCGCAAGCCGCTTCCGGCCACGATCCCGGCAGTCGATCAGGGTCTCCCAAACCTGCCGCAGGGTTGCCGGGTGATCACGGACAAATTCCTCCCGCACGGCAAAGACGGCAAAGACAAACGGCAGCCCGGTGGCTCTGTACCAGATATCGGCCAAGTCGAGTTGGTAGGGATGCATTCCCTCGGCATGAAGGCGCAGGGCTTCGTCGCCGATGGCGAGAACCGCGCTGACGTCACGGGCGCACTGTCCGTTAACATACACCTCGCCAACCCGGTAGCGGGGCTGAACTTTGCAAAATTCCTCCAGGACGATTTTGACCAGGGCAACAGAGGTCTGGGACTGGCCGGTGAGCAGGACAGGTTTGCCTGACAGTTCTTCGGGCGGAAGCGACGAGAAAAGAAAGACGCTGCCCACTGGACCGGTGGCGCTGATGGACAGGTCGGCCAGTATCCTGTACATTTCCGGCCGGACCGCATATTCATGCGAGGAGACATAGCCGAGATCGATACGGTTTCCGGCCAGCAGCCGGTTCAGGGTGCTTGGCGGCGCCTCGGTCACCTGCCAGTCGGCAGGGATGATCCGGGATTTCCACTCCTCGTAAATCGGCGCGGTGTTGATATACTCGACCATGCCGATGCGCACAGTTGTCATTGTTCGTTTATCCAGGTTGGCTGCAGGCACTGGTTGTTGCCTGTGAGCAGTTCGTAGAGCTGTTCCGCGCTATTGAGCCGGCTCTCAAGGGGGATGGCCAGCAGCCGCCCGGTTCTGCCGAGAGCAAGGCTGCCGATCTGTTCATCAAGTCCAAGGGCCAAGGCTCCGCCGAGGGTGGCCATGGCAAAGATCTTCGCCGGATCAATTTCCGGATGGTCGGCCCGCAGCAGCCGCATTTCCCGCCACAGGGACAACACCGGGTTGCTGGCTGCGCTGTCCGTGCCCAGAGCCGGCAGGATGTTGAGTGCCAGCAGCATACCGACGGGAGCAACGCCGACCCGCAGATAGCGGTTGCTGCCGGGACACAGGCAGACCTTGGCTCTGGCAGCGGCCAGGGTCTGCGCCTCCGTCCTGCTGACATGGACACAGTGGACGCAAACGGTCCCTTCATCCAGGACGCCCAGCTCTTGTAGATACTGTACTGAGCCTCTGTTGTCAATTGCGGCCGGGGGCTGGTAGGGCTGCTCCAGGAAGTGGCGGCCGGCGAGGAAGGAATAGAGTTCGCCGCGGCCATGGCTGAGCATTTCCGCTTCGGCTCCTGATTCCGCCACATGCAGAGGAAAGGGATGGCCCAAGCGGCGGGCGCGCTCCTTCAGGGCCTGAATAAGTTCGGGATGGGTCGAGTAAGGGGCGTGCGCAGTATACCACCTGTTCTGATCCGCGCCGGCAATCTGATCCTGCACCGCGCGCCTGGTCTTGGCAGACCTGCCCAGGAACTCATGAAAGTGGAGCAGGATGCCAGGAAAATCAGCAGCCAGCCTGACGCCCAGATCGGTGTTGCCGATATCGCCCAGGGCGATCACTCCCTGTTCGTGCTGACCGCGAAGGACCATTTGCGCAGCCGCTTCCGCCTCCTCGCCGGTCCCCGGTACTTTTGCGCGCAGGTCGATCAGGGCGGCGATCCATTCGGTAAAGCCGGCAACGAAATTTTTCTGTTCGGGGATGCGCAGGTGCGATAGCTCGAGGTGGATGTGGGCGTTGACCAGAGCAGGGGTCAGGGCGCAGCTCGGATGATTGCGAAAACGGGCGGCGGGGTACTTGTGCTCGAGATCAGCGGCCGGCCCAATTTCGACGATGCGGCCGGCCTGGACAACAACCGCTCCGTCGGCAAGGACCGGGCTGGAAACAGGCACGATCCAGGGGGCACAGTGCAGAAGAGGACGTTCCACGAAGTAAGGGTCAGGCCGGGGAATAATCCATAAGCCGCTGCCTGGGTTCGAATCCGGCGCTGCGGACCAGGTGCTGAATTTCCTTTTCCGAAAGGCGGAAATGAACGCCGGCGGCCGCAACCACGTTTTCCTCGATCATGGTGCTGCCAAAATCGTTGGCGCCGAAGAAGAGGCATAGCTGCGCGATCTTGGGGCCCTGGGTCACCCAGGATGCCTGGATATTGGCGACATTGTCAAGGAAGATCCGGCTTAAAGCGAGCATCTTCAGGTAGCCGAAGGCGGTTTCCTTGTCAATGTGCCTGCCTGCGGCGAGAACGGTATTGTCAGGCTGGAAGGGCCAGGGAATGAAGGCGGTGAAGCCGCCGGTCCGGTCCTGCAGGTCGCGAACGCGCTGCAGGTGTTCCAGGCGTTCCTCCATGGTTTCGATGTGGCCGAACATCATGGTCGCCGTGGTCCGCAGGCCAAGGCGGTGGGCCATCTTCATCACCGCTATCCACTGGTCAGCAGTGCATTTGCGGGGGGCCAGGATTCCGCGTACCCGGTCCGATAATATTTCTGCGCCGCCGCCGGGGATTGAATCCAGGCCGGCGTCGATGAGCCGCTCTAGGACCTCGCGGATGGTCTGCCCCGACTGCTCGGCAAAATGACAGATTTCCGGTGGTGAAAATCCGTGGATATGGATATCCAGCCCTTTAATGAACCGGAGTGTTTCCTCATACCAGGAAAAAGGCAACTCCGGGTGCAGGCCGCCCTGGAGAAGGATCTGGGTGCCGCCCAGCGCCTTGGTCTCCATGATTTTTTGTTTGAGCGCCTCGCGGCTCAGGACCATGCCGGCCTTGTCTTCCGGGGCCTTGAAGAAGGCGCAGAACTTGCATGCGGAGATGCAGATGTCGGTATAATTGATGTTGCGGTCGATGACATAGGTGACCAGCGGTTCAGGATGCAGGCGCCGCCGGATGGTGTCTGCGAGAAAACCCAGGCGGTGGAAGTCGCCGGTCGCGGCAAGGCGCAGGAATTCATCGCCGGAAATGCGTTCTCCCGCAAGAACCTTGGCGGATATTTCCTTCATCGGAGGTTCAGTAGGATTGGAGGACGTTGTACAGGGTGTCGCGCTCGACCGGTTCCCGGCCTGCTTCTCGGATGAGCCGGATCAGGGTCTTGTGCCCCAGCGCCTGCTCGGTGTCAGCCCCGGCCATATGGGTGATGACCTCTTCCTTGACGGTGCCGTCCATGTCGTCCGCACCAAAGGAAAGGGCGACCTGGGCCAGCTTGGGGCCGATCATGACCCAGTAGGCTTTGATATGCGGGAAATTGTCGAGCAGCAGCCTGGCCACGGCGATATTTTTCAGGTCCTGCACGGCGGTAGTGCTCGAGAGCTCAGCCATTTTTGTGTTTTTGGGATGAAAGGCCAGCGGGATATAGGCGAGGAAGCCGCCGGTCTCGTCCTGGGTGCGGCGAAGGATGTCGAGATGCTCCAGGCGTTCGTCAATGGTTTCGATATGGCCGTAGAGCAAGGTGGCATTGGTTCGCAGGCCGTGGCGGTGGGCGGTTTTGGCCACCTCGATCCAGCCCTCGCCGGAGAGTTTTCTCTCACAGGTCAGTATCCGTACTCTCGGGCTGAACACCTCGGCGCCACCGCCGGGTATGGAACCCAGGCCGGCAGCCTTCAGTTCCTCCAGGGTATCGCCCACTGGTTTTCCGGCCAGATCGGCCAGGTGCTTTATCTCCACGCAGGTGAAGGCCTGGATATGAACTTGCGGCCGAATTTTTTTTATTGCCCGTAGCAGGTCCAGGTAATAGGAAAAGGGGAGGTCAGGATGGAGGCCGCCCACCATGTGGATCTCGGTAATGGGTTCGTCAAGGCGCTCGCGAACCTTCTGCCGGACCTCTTCCACGGACATTTCGTAGGCCAGAGGCGAGGACTTCTCTCTGCCGAAGGCGCAAAATTTGCACAGGTTGGTGCAGATGTTGGAGTAGTTGATGTGCTGGTTGTAGATGAAGTAGGCCTTGTTGCCGTTCTTGCGCTCGCGCACGAAGTTGGCAAGATAGCCCAGGGCCAGGATATCGTTGGAGGCAAAGAGTCGACGGCCGTCCTCAATGCTCAGCCGTTCGCCGGTGCTGATTTTTTCATATAAATCGACAAAGCCGGCTCTATGCAGAAGCGTATCCATTTGAAAATTCGGAAGATACCGAAATCAGTCCAGAAAGAAGCGAAGTTTTTCCCGGCGGCTTGAATGGCGCAGTCGGTTCAAGGCCTTTTTCTCAATCTGGCGGATGCGTTCGCGGGATACGTTGAATCGTTTGCCGATTTCTTCAAGGGTGTACTCGGCCTTTTCGCCAATCCCGAAACGAAGGCGGATGATCTTCTCCTCCCGGTCGGTCAGGGAGGAAAGGACGTCGTTCACCCTGGTTTCCAACTCGCGGTTCTGCACCGCATCATAGGGGGATTCCGACTCCTGGTTTTCCAGAAAGTCGCCCAGGGTGGAGTCGTCATCGCCGACCGGAGTCTCCAGGGAAATGGGTTCGCGGGACGCCTCCAGGATGGCCAGGATCTTGTCCATGGGCAAGTCGGTCATCTTGGATATCTCCACCGGAGTCGGTTCGCGGCCCAGTTCCTTGAGGAGAGAATAAAAGGCCTTGAAGAATTGGCTGCGCAGTTCCAGAAAATGCACGGGCAGGCGGATGGTCCGGGTTTTGTCGAGAATGGCCCTGGTAATGGCCTGGCGGATCCACCAGGAGGCATAGGTGGAAAACTTGTTCCCCTTCTTGTAGTCGAAACGGAACACCGCCCGCATCAGGCCGAGGTTCCCTTCCTGGATCAGGTCGGCAAGGGTGAGACCCTGGTGCATATATCGTTTGGCAATGGATACAACCAGACGCAGATTGGCGCGGATCATCGCGTCCTTGGCAGTTTCGATGGAGCGGTTGTACGCCTCGATCTTGGTGTTGATCTTGAACAGGTCGCGCTTATCAGGGTACTTGCGGGCAATGGCGCTGACCGTATACCGCATGTAGTTGAGCTGCTGTTTCTTGGGCTTGAGGGTTGGATCGCGCTTTTCCCACAGGTCGATCCGGTCGACCATCATTTTCATTTCCGGGGTACCGGACTTGTGCTTCCTGATGGCTGCAATGATGGCATCAAAACCTTCGCGGATGGATTTGGAGTATTTTGCTTCCTCTTCGGGTGTCAGCAGGTCAAACTGGCCCATCTCCCTGAGGTAGGTGGTGGTGGTTTCCTCGCTGTCATGCTCCTCGCTGTCGGGAAGGGCATCCGTATCTTCTTCCTGGATCGGTTTGCTTTTGCCTGTCCAGTCCTCGCCGGCAAGGGTTTTCTTTTTCCCGGATTTTTCCTGGGTGACAATCTCAATGTTGTTTTCACCGAGAAAATCGAAAATTTCCTCAATGGCTTTCGGATCGTTGATATCATCCGGCAGCAATTCATTGAGGTGTTGAAAAGTTATGCAACCTTCGTTTTTTCCTACCTCGAGAAGGTCATCCTTGATACCTGCCAGCACGACGGTATTCACTCCAGATAATAGAATAATAAGACGCCCGCAACGGACAGGGCGCAAAATTGACCAAAGAATATTATAATTTAATGCATTAATGGAAAAAAAGCAAACAATGAGTTTAATTTGGCGAGAATTTTTGATATATATGGGATGATACTGTTTCCATCTGGTCAAATTAAATCAAATCAACGTCATTGAAACAAGTAATTTCTACACGAACGAGCGGTATTCTTCTCCATGTTTCCTCCCTGCCAAGTCCACACGGTATTGGCGATATAGGGCATGCGTTTGATTTTATAGATTTTCTTTTGGAAAGCGGCCAGTCGTACTGGCAGATACTCCCCCTCGGGCCGACAAGTCCTGTTTTCGGAAATTCTCCCTACATGAGTTTTTCGGCCTTTGCCGGCAACCCCCTGTTCATCAGTCCGGAACTGATGATCGCCGATGGCCTGCTTGACCGGGAGGACGTGGTTCCCCCCGGTTTTTCCGACTACTATGTAGAGTTCGAGAGGGTGATCGCCTGGAAGGCAACGATCCTTGCCCGGGGCTGGCAGAAGTTTCAGCGCACTGAAGAGCGTGCCGATTTCGAGCGCTTCTGTGTTGAAGCGCCATGGCTGGCAAGCTACAGCCTGTTCATGGCCCTGCGCGAGAAATTCGGACAGGCTCCTTGGTACGAGTGGCCGGCTGAATATCGCTGCGCCGACCGGCAGGCACTTCTGGTCGCTTCGGTGGATTTTGCCGAGCGGATCGACTATTTCAGCTTCGAGCAGTATCTTTTTCACCGGCAGTGGCAACGGTTGCGGGAATATGCCCGGAGCAAGGAAATCTGGATAATCGGCGACCTGCCCATATATGTGGGGGCGGACAGCGTCGACGTATGGGCTAATCAGCAGATATTTGATCTGCACGCGAGAACGAGGCGGCCGGTCAATATTGCTGGCGTGCCTCCCGATTATTTCAGCAGCACGGGACAGCGTTGGGGCAATCCTCTTTATCGCTGGGGCACTAGAAAGGGTTCGGTGAAGAAACAGCTTTTTAACTGGTGGCATGACCGGCTGGCAGCTATTTTTTCCCTGTTGGATATTATCCGTATCGACCATTTCCGTGGTTTTGAATCCTTCTGGAGCATACCCGTCGGAGAGGAAACCGCGGAAAAAGGAATTTGGAAAAAAGGGCCGGGTTTTCCGTTCTTCCAGGAAATGCAGCATCGCCTGGGACCGCTGCCAATCATCGCCGAGGACCTTGGCATAATCACCCCGCAGGTGGAAGAACTGCGGGACCGTCTAGGCTTCCCCGGAATGAAAATTCTGCAGTTCGCCTTTGATGACAACGAAAACAATCCCTATCTGCCGTTCAATTATGAAAATAATTGCGTGGTTTTTACCGGAACCCATGACAATGATACCACAGTAGGCTGGTATCTGGACCAGGAGGTATCGCCGGCGGCAAAAGCGGCGATGAAACGGGCAATCAACAAGGGGGGAGGAGATGTGCAGGCCGTCCACCGCGAATTGATCTACCTTGCCCTTTCCTCTGTTGCTGTGTTGTCGATTATCCCCATGCAGGACATCCTGGGCTTCGGCAATGACTGCCGGATGAACAAGCCGGGAACCACCAGCGGCAACTGGCTCTGGCGTTGCGCTCCCTGGTATCTCAGCAAGGAGATTTCAGCCTGGCTGCACGAAGAGACGCGGTTTTTCAACAGATTGAGCAGAAATGAGCAACGTGGCGAGGAGGAAGGGGTCACATGAAGGTTTTGGTCATTCTCGGCAGTCCCAGAAAGGGCGGCAATACCGAAATTCTGGCGGATAGGGTCGTGGAGGGAATGAAAGATGGTAGCGCGGATGTTGAACTCATTCGCCTGGCAGACTACCGCATCAGCCCTTGCCTTGCCTGTGGCGGATGCGAAAAGACAGGTTGCTGCGTGATTCAGGATGACATGCAGAAACTGTATCCTCGAATTGACAGTGCGGACCGGCTGATACTGGTCTCGCCGATTTATTTTTACGGGGTGACTGCTTTTCTCAAGGCCTTCATCGACAGGTGCCAGGCCCTGTGGAGCAGGAAGTACCTGCTACGGCAGCCTCGGCAGGGCGGGGTACCCCGGATCGGTTACCTGGTTTCTGCTGCGGCTACCAAGGGCGAGAAAATTTTCGACGGCGCCATTCTCACCGCCAAGTACGGTCTTGATGCCATGGATTTCAAGTACGGTGGGGCCCTCCTGGTCAAGGGGGTTGACCGGAAGGGGGCGGTCAATGACATGGCCGATGAGTTGGAACGGGCCAGGCAATTCGGCAGGAATATAGCCGAAGGCTGAATCGGCCGGTTCAGCGAGAAGCCCTTGACAAAGAGGGGAGGATAATATAAAGAGTGTTTCCACGTTGGCCCCATCGTCTAGTGGCCTAGGACGTCGGCCTCTCACGCCGATAACAGGGGTTCGAGTCCCCTTGGGGTCACCACTCGGAATATCAGGGACTTAGGCAGCTTGCTTGAGTCCCTTTTTTTATGCCTTTTGCGCGATATTTCCTACGCTACCCAGCTCACAGCACAAAAATTTGCGGCTCATTTATCCACTATTTTAAACCTTCCCGGCACGGTTCATTCCCAAATATTTGTGATATAAATCGCTGGGCGGTTCGATATTCCATGGGAAGTTACGGTCCAAGGTTTGTTGGCAGCGACACTTCGATACGTTCTGATGCGCCATCTCGAGCATAATCAACCGCAAGCGCCTTGCCCCCAGCGATAGCTGGGAGAAAGGCGCTTCGTTCCACCTTGCCGGCGGGTGCAATCTCAACATTTTTCAGCACGCGCAACGTAAAAGCGCGTTTTGCCTTCGTCCTTGCCCCGGCCGATGAGGTTGATACGGCTCCGGTAACCACGCTGAAGATTTGCCCGCCGAAAGGAATGATTTGCCCCGCGGCCATGCCTGCTGCCTTTGCCGCAACATCACTGGCCAGTTCGACACCCGCATCCGGCGGCGCAATGAGCTGTTCATAGGCCGAGGCCGAGTCGAAATAGACCCCAGCCTGATCAAGCAACTTGACATTGAGGACCGTGAGGGCCTTTGAACCGAGATTTTCAATTTCGATGCCATACTCACGCCAGCCCGGGTCATCGATCAGGGTTTCCCTGTCCCCGTACACGGCAATTCGAACCAATGTTACGGCAAGATCAACCGATTGCACCCTGATGGGGGCCGTCAATGTCACCCTGTCGGGGCATGGTGCTTTCGAACCTGCACAGCCGGCGGCAGCAAAGGAGAATAAAAGCAGAAGGGGCAAAGAGAGGCGCATAAGATATCAACTCTTGATTGTTGATTTGAGTCGATAAAACCATGCTGAAGAAAAAATCCACATGAAAACAAGCGGCAAAAATTCATTTGAGATTCGGGCGGGATACCTGATCAATGTTCTCCATGACTTTATTATCTGTTTTGCTGCAGGCTACTTTGTCCCTTCTGTAATTGCCGGAAGAAACATTGGCCAAGGGAACTTTCTCTTTTTGACATAAAGGGTGTAGTCTTCCCCTTCTCCAGAAATGAAACCAGAGATTGATGGGGTGAATCTCCAGCGAAGAACGATTCGCATGCGGGTCCTGCCGGCCATCGCGTTTATCGGTACTCTGATATCAATAACGTGTGGTCCCGCGGTACATGTATTGGCAGCGACGACCACGGATTCACTGAAATCGAGAAAGTCTCCATCATGATTCCAGTCCAGGAAAGCGGTTACGTATTCTTCACACCATTCTGTATCAGGAGAAATTGTCACGCTGAGGCTATACGTTTCGTCCTGGACTATCTCTGTCGTTTCCCCGGTGTGCCAATAGGTAAAATCTCCATATCCATTCGCCTCTCGGACGGTGGTGTTCATAATATCTTGAATGGTTACATTTGTAATCCATTCCGACCTGTTATCACCGATTATTGTTGGATATTCAACTACAATCGTATAATCTTCCGCCTCGCCTTCGGGGATTTTGCCAAAGCTTAACGGAATTCCATCGTATCTAACAACAATCCGCATCCGGATTTCACCGGGGACGGCGTTCCAGGGTACTCTGACATTAACAGAATGGGGGCCGGTTTGGCACGTATTGGCGGCGACGACTACTGTTTCGCCGGAATCGGTAAAATCGCTGTCATGGTTCCAGTCAAAATAAGCATAGAGGTATTCATCGCACCAGGTAAGGTCAGGATGGATAGTTATGCTCAAGGGGTACGTTCCATTTGCCCGAACCCGAGTTACGAGCCCGGAACTATCATAGGTGTAGTCGCCATAACCATTTGCATTCTGTGCTGTGCTGTTATTTATGTCCCCGAATGTCACATTGGTGATCCATTCGTAGGTATTGTCACCGGAGATAGCGGGATATGAGGCAGCTTGAGTATCGGATGCGGCAAACATGAAGAGCGATGCAGTTATGCAGATAAAAATCGTCATCAATAAATTGTGCATTGTGTTCATAGAGATAGAATATAGAGGTTGATAAGTCAAAAACGGCAAATTGAGCAAGAAAATAAAGAAAAATCATTGAGATAGTGGTGAAAATCGGAGCCCCCATACAGGGCGATAAGGGTCAAACCACTATTCCTAGCACTTTTATTTATTCTATCACGTTTCACCCTTATGCTCTATCTCTTTGTTCGCCTTCTCCATGTATGGAGTAAAAGACCGCCGAATTGCCCGTCCTGGTGGCGAAGGCTTTGCTGCGACGGGTATACCGGCAGCGCGGTATGGATCTGTTTTGCTTATGTTTAACTCTGCATAGGATAAACGTGATTGGTTGAAAGGTGGGTGAAGCTGATTTAAGGGGGAACAAGCTTGAATTTTAGCTAGAAAACGGAATATATTAAAATAATATAATGGAATACTTGGTCTTCAGCTAATTTTTTCAGTGAGAATGTGTTTTTTTATCACCCACCTTACATCACTTACCAGACAAGGAGATTAAACTTATGAAAAAATTGTATTTTGCCTTCGTTGCTGCATTCTTTTCATTTTTTTTCACCTCCTGGGCCGTTGCCGCCGACGGATTTTCCGGAAGCGCCTATGTCAGTGCAAACAGCATGTACCTCTGGCGCGGCTTTGATCTTTCGCCTGATTCTGATTATGTCGTACAGCCCGGTTTGGACTTGAGCTATGCCGGTTTCAGGGTCGGTATCTGGGCAAACTATGACGAGGATGCGAGTGAGGTCAATGAAACGGACTTGACCCTTGAGTATAGCTTCGAGGCCGACAATTTCTCGCTGGCTTTTGGCAACGTGTTCTACAGCCTTGATGAAGCGGAGGATACCAACGAGGCTTATCTGAGCTGTACCATCAACACCCTGCTTTCACCGACCCTGGCCATTTACTATGATTGGGATCAGTCTAATGAGACAGGGATCTATTTTACCGCCGGAATCGGTCACAGCTTTGAGCTGAGGGAAAACCTGTCCCTCAACCTCGGCGCAATGATCGGCTATAATATAGAAAACTATTCGGTTAGCGAAGAGTACAGCAACTTTCACAATGCCGAATTGACCGCTTCACTCGATTGGGCGCTGACAGATGTTGTAACTTTCACCCCGGCTGTCACCCTTTCTCACCCGCTCACCAACGATGCCGAAGACTATGCCGGTATCGATGACGAGGCAATGGTCGGCCTTACCGTCAATTTTGATTTTTAGCCGTTCCATGGCAGACGGAATAGGTTCTTCCAAAGAGACTCGCTTCCGTCTGCCTTCACCTGCCAGGCCCGGGCACACCCTTCCTCTCTTTTACATGCAAAAATAAGCGACGATTGTATCCCCGCCTTTCCTCATCTCTATTGCCCTGTCTCTCCCGCCGGTTGCAGAGAATAGAGACCAAAAATCGTGAATTGTTCCAAATGTTGAAAACGTGGGCAAGCGGCTCTGCGTCGGACTGGATTATTGTCTCCTAAGAAAGCGATGTATGATCACCATAATTGTCAGAAAATTCCCATTTATGCAGAAGTGGAGGTAAATGCATAGAGGGGTTAACTAGTTTTGAACTGGTTGACCTGCTGCTGAAGTTCATTGGCCAAGAGTGACAGCTCCCTTGCCGCTTCATTAATGCTGCTTGCTGCGTGGGCCGTTTCCTGGGCGACGTTGTTAACTCGTTGATTATTGCATGAAACCCTGCCAACCTCATTGTGGGATTCTTTCAAGCCGGTAACAACTTCCTCTTCGATATTTCTGGAAAAGCTTTCGACAAGATTTGATACATTGCTACAGTTCTGGGCGACTTCCCCTACGATACGGACGATTTCAGCCGTGGTAGAATTCTGCACTTCAACTGCAGCGGCTATGGTGTTGGTATGGTCGGTAAAACGTGAGTTTATTTCTGCAACCTTTTGTATGTCCGCAACCACGCTGCTCGTTTTGTCCTGGATGCCTCCGATCTGTTGCGCAATATCCTGAGTGGCCTTGGAAGTCTGGAGAGCGAGATTTTTTACCTCATTAGCCACAACGCTAAATCCCTTGCCTGCCTCTCCCGATCTGGCAGCTTCAATCGTTGCGTTGAGGGCCAGGAGCTTGATCTGCTCGGTAATTTCTTCAATAGCACCTATGATATTACCAATATCCTGAGCCTCCCTAACCAACTCGGTCATTTTATTCTCGGCATTTTGGCTTGCCCCGTGAGCTTCTTGAGCCATAAACTGTGCCTTGGCGCAATTTTGTGCAACCTCCTGGATGGATGCGGAAATCTCTTCGATAGAAGATGCCACTGAATTGACATCAGTGCTGATTTCCTTTGCGGACGAAGCAATGCTTTGGCTCTGAACCGACATGGTTTCAGCGGTATTCGTCACCACAAAAATATTATGATTTATATTTTCGGTGGCTTTTGCCGCGGTGCTTGCCTGCACGGTCAGCTCTTCCGAACCTGTGGCGAGTTTTTGAGCGGTGGCCAGCAGGTTTGCAGAGGATACGGTCAGGCTCTTCATCCCTTCGGAAATTTTCGCTAGTACTTGGCCGAGATTCAAGGACATATGATTTAATGTACCGGCAAGGGCGCCGATTTCGTCACTTGTACCAACATCGATTTTCCCGGAAAAGTCGCCATCAGACATCCGTTGCGCGAAATGAAGACAATCTTTCATCGGCTTAAGAACAAAAAAATGCAGGGAGACGCCGATACTCCCCACCAGCACTAAAATGACGCAGAGAACGCTGAGAACCTGGGCGATGAATGCCCTGCTGATGCGCTTTTCGATGATTAAGCGGAAGTCTTCGATTTCCTTCCGAGCCATTTCTCTGCTAGCGCTGGTCTGTCCTGCCAGCAATGTATCTGTATAGTATATTTCAACATGGCCGACTTTTTCCTCCCTCACATAGGAAACGGCTGCTGCGGAAAAGCTTTTATCTAGATAAACAGTATCGGGGACAGTCGCACCCGTTGTCACCCCATCGGCTTTTTTCCACATGGCAAAAAATGGGGTACCATCCGCATCCACGACTTTTATTGCCAGCATCTCGTCAAGCCCCATATACCGTTCAAGGGCCAACATGATTCCATTGCTATCTAAATTGAATACGAACGGCGCAGCTATCCCTGCAGCAATTTCGGAATTTTCCTCATATTTGCTCTTCAAAAATTTTTTCTGCCTTGCTTCCTGCTCAGCAATAGTTCTCTCAATTTTCTGAATATATTCTTTCACAAAAAATTTAGTCAGGGAATATTCAAAGTTCAGGAGCATAAAGCTACCGACGGCAAGAAGCACCAATACATTGATCCCGCAGATGATGGAAATTTTTAAATCGATTCCGAACTTATCTTTCTTTCCGGAAGACTTAGTCATTGCATTTCCTTTCTTTGAAGAATGACAACAATGCTAATGCTGCGACGGGGTCAACTTGCACCTGGATAATTCCCTGCTTTACAGGCCAAGGTCCTTTTTCAATATCTCTAGTTCATTTTTCCAGTCTTTCAACCCATACTTGTCTAGGATCAATTGCAGCTCTCCAGAAGCTCGCATTTGCTTTATCCCATCGGATAATGTTTTTGCATATTCATTTGATTTGGAATTTGCCGGAGAAAAGGCCAAGTATATTTTGGTGGCTTCGAAATCTTCCTTGCTTTCGATGGGAATGATCCCTGCTTCCTCAACCTGTTCCAGGACCCCCATTGATTTAGCCTTGTAAAGAAAAACGAGCTTGTCCTCAGGATAGGCATCAATATTACCTTTGATGAGTTTCTTTAAATTGAGAGTGACTGGATCATCGCTTTTAACAACCTGGACATTCAGAGTATCCCTTTTTTTTTCGATGTACTCATCAACCATCCCGCCATACTCGTAATCATCCTGAACGCCGATACGGATGCCCTCCAGAGAGCTGACATCCTTAAAACGCCACGAAGAACCTTTTTTTACAAAAAAGTAGGTCATGGAGGCACCGAATTCCTCTTCGGGAAAAATAAAATCGGGCACCTCTCCCTTTGTTGCCCCGGGAATTGCGTCAATTTTCCCTTTCTTCGCATGGTCTATAGAGCGTGACCATGGCATATTTTCATATATCAATTCATGACCCGCTTTTTGAAATATTTTTCTCGCAATCTCGATCATATACCCCGGACTATCGGAGCCCGGTTCGCAATTGAAAGGACACCATTCGTCTGATTTGACGGTAATCGTGTCCGCATGGATTTGGAATGGAAATGCAGCGAACAGGTAAACCAGAGTGAGAATTCTTAGTCTCTGAAACATGGCTCCTCCTTTCTCATAATGTTTTCATGATTCACGAATCGTCGAAAAAGTGCCGATTCTCCCTATGTTTTTTCACTGCATGATTTTTGAAAATCACTGACCAGTTTATTTTCTTTTCAGATTGTCATGCCCATATCCCTTCATGATAAAAAAAGGACAGCGATATTTGTAGGGTCGTACATTGAGACTGAGAGGGAGTGAAAACCCCATTTCAGATCGAAAGTTATTCTTTTGATTAAAGCTGTCCGACTTATATTAATGAGAATTATTATTAATAATAAAGTATAAATTATTACAAATATATATTACTGTAGAATCAACCTGCATTCAAACAAAATGAATCTGTTCTTCATCGCGGGTATCGCGTTTACCCGATAATTGTTCGATGAACGGTCGGGATTGAGGCAGGTGGGAAAATGATCAGGAATCAGGATGAAGAATCAGGTCCGGAAATAACACGACGATTCGCACGGTCAGCGAGAAGCTGGGCCACCTTTTGCCCGCAGCGCCGCCCCTGGCAGTCGCCCCGCCCGATACCGGTCATCCGCGCAATTTCATCGAAGGAGGCGGCCCCCTGGTCTATGGCCTCCAGGATACGGTGCAGCCTTATTCCCATGCAGATGCACCCCGGTTTGAGCCGGGCAATGGTCCGTTCATCAGGCTGCATCGCTTGTGTGCAACTGACGATGAATTGACGCGGCTAGGGCGGCGCCGATGCCAGGTACCCCGCGCAGTTCATCAAGGGATGCGTCTCGAATGCGCTTGATGCTGCCGAAGGTTTTGAGCAGAAGGAGCTTGCGAGTTGCCCCAATACCCTGCAGCGCGTCAAGCTCAGATGCAAGGCTTTTTCTGGACCGCAGACGACGGTGGCGGGTGATGCCGAAGCGGTGCGCCTCGTCGCGCATTCGCATCAGAAAGAGAAGGGCAGGGGCGTTATGGGGAAGAAGGAGGGGGTTTTTCCGGCCAGGCCGGAACAGCTTTTCCCCCTCTTCCTCTTTCTCTTTGGCAATAGCCACCAGGTCAATACGTTCGCCCAGGCCAAAATGGTCGAGGGCGGCAGCAGCCAGGTTGAGTTGGCCCTTGCCGCCATCGAGCAGCAGGAGGTCGGGCAGATTGTCGTCGCTTATGCCCTTGGCCAGGCGGCGGGAGAGCACTTCCCGCATCATGGCGTAATCGTCGGGTTCTTCCTTGCCGGTGATCCGGTAATGACGGTATCCCTGCGGATATTTGACCCCTTCCCGAAAACAGACCAGCGAGCCCACCGCCTGCTTGCCGCTGATGTTCGAGATGTCGATGCATTCGATCAGGTTTGGGTCGCGACGCAGATGCAGGGATTTCTTGAGAGATGCCGCCAGACTGCCCCAGGCCTGGTGTTTGCGGTCCTGTTCCGCAAAGACTTGGGTGGCGTTCTGGCGGGCCATGCCCATGAGCTGCAGACGCGGACCCCGCAGCGGCACCTGCAGCCTGACCGGAGCCTCATGCAATTCCGTCAGCCGTTCCTGCAGCAGGACCTTGTCCTCGGGTACCAGCGGCAGGAGCAGTTCGGCGGGCGGCTGCCGTTCAGGTGAATAGTACTGGATGATGGTCTCAGCAAGGATGGCCTGGTCCGAGCCGATTGGGTCGGCCAGGAAAAAGGTCTGGGCTCCGGTGATCAGGCCAGCCCGGACAAAGAGGATGGCGATGCCTACAGCGGTTTCATTGCGGGCAAGGCCGTAGACATCCTGGTCCCGGCCGTGTTCGGCGGCAACGACTTGCCGCTCAAGGGTGTGTGCTAGTCCTTTGAGCCGATCCCTGAGTAGGGCAGCCTCCTCAAAGTGCAGGGCCAGGGCCGCTGCCTTCATTTTCTCCTGCAGCATTGCAGCCAGTTCCTGGTTGCGTCCCTCCAGCACCATGAGCACTTCCCTGACCAAAGCCGCGTAAGTATCGGAGTTGACAGGTAAGGCGCAGGGCCCCAGGCAGCGGCCGATCTGAAAGTTCAGGCAGGGTCTGCTGCGGGGTTTGACCTGAGGGCAGCGGCGCAGGGGAAAGAAGGCCTGCAACAGACGCAAGGTTTCCCGCATGGCCGAGACAGAGGCATAGGGCCCGAAATAGCGGCTACCGTCGCGGATTCGCTTGCGGGTGACTTTGATTCGCGGCCATTTGTCCTGGACCGTAACTTTGATCAACGGATAGCTCTTGTCATCGCGCAGGATGACGTTGTAGCGGGGCCGGTGTTTTTTGATGAGGGAGGCTTCCAGGATCAGGGCCTCCTTTTCGGTGGTGGTGAGGATGGTTTCAATGCGCTCTGCGCGGTCGAGCATAAGCCCGATCCTGGAATGGGGATCGTCAGAGTGGCGGCGGTAGGAGGCCAGGCGTTTACGCAGATTGACGGCCTTGCCTACATACAGGACCTCCTTTTTCCCGAGCATCTGGTAGACACCGGGTCCGGTGCTTACCGTGCGGAGGAAGTCAGCGGCAAGAAGGTTGTTTCCCTTTTCAGGCATGCAGGTCAGCCTTCCAGAAAGGCGGCCCGGAAGAGATGCCTGGTATACTCTTGCTGCGGCTTGGCAAAGACGGTTGCCGCAGGTCCGCTTTCGACAACCCTCCCGTTTTGCATGACCGCGATTTCGTTGGCCAGGGAACGGACCACCCGCAGATCATGGCTGATAAAGACGTAGGTCATCCCGTATCGCTGCTGGAGCCGCTTGAGCAACTCGATGATCTGGGCCTGGATGGTCATGTCCAGGGCGCTGGTGGGTTCGTCGAGGATCAGCAGCCGCGGTTGCAGGATGATGGCCCGGGCAATGGCGATCCGCTGCCGCTGCCCCCCGGAAAATTCATGGGGATAGCGGTGTCGCATCTCCGGGTCGAGATCCACATCCAGCAGGGCCTGAGAGACCAGATGCTCCTGTTTCGCTTTGCTGCCGCCGATATTGTGGACCCTGAGCCCTTCGCCGATGATCCGGCCGATGGTCAGACGGGGGGAGAGCGAGGAAAAAGGATCCTGGAAAACGATCTGCAGGTCCCGGCGCAAAGGTCGTATTTCCCGGTTGCTCAGTGTCGACAGGGTGATTTTTTGGTCCCTGCCTGCATAGACGATGATGCCGCTGCATGGGACCAGCCGGAGCAGGCACATGGCAAGGGTGCTTTTGCCGGAGCCGGACTCGCCGACAATTCCCAAGGTCCCGCCCTGGGGTATTTCCAGGGAGACGTCATCCACCGCCCTGATGGTTGATTTGGCATAAGCGAACAGGAACGGAACCCCTTTGCTGAGGACAAAATCGCAGCGGATCTTGCGCAGGCTCAGTAGCGGCGGTGCGGTCTGCCGAAGTGGTGGGGGATCCCCGGGGACGGCGGCGAGGAGCTTCCTGGTGTAGGCATCCCGGGGCGCAGCGAAAATATCATCGGTAGTGCCCTGTTCGACGATTTTGCCCTGGTGCATGATGGAAACCGTATCGGCGATTTTGCGCACCAGGGGCAGGTCGTGGGTGATGAGCAGCATCGCCATGTTGTACTCCTGCTGCAGATCCTTAATCAAAACCAGGATTTGCTGCTGGATGGTGACGTCCAGGGCGGTGGTGGGTTCGTCGGCGATGAGCAGCGCCGGCCGGCAGGCCAGGGCCATGGCGATTATCGCCCGTTGCCGCTGCCCGCCGGACAGCTGGTGCGGGTAGGAGTTCACCCGGAACTCGGGCTGGGTGATCCCGGTCCGGGCCAGAAGCTGGACAGCTGTATCTCTCGCCTCGGCACGGCTCAGTCCCTGATGCTGCATCAGGGGTTCCATCAACTGGTTGCCGACGGTGTACACCGGGTTGAGCGAGGTCATGGGCTCCTGGAAGATCATGGCGATCTGGTTGCCTCTGATGGCCAGCATGTTGTCCATGGGCAGGGCAAGCAGATCCATGCCCTTGAACAGAACCTTCCCACTGGTGCGAACCTGAGCGACATCCTCGAGCAGCCGCAGCACAGAGAGGGCGGTAACCGATTTGCCGGAACCGGATTCGCCGACTAGGGCGTGGGTGGAGGCGGGGTGGATATCAAGGCAGACATCGGTCAGCACCCGGCTTTGACCTTCCGGGTTCTCGTCACTGACAAAGGAAAGGGACATGTTTCTTATGGACAGGAGAGGGGTGGTCGGGGTGGACATCGTTACCGGGCCTCATTTAACGCGGGCAATGGTTGCGTCAGTATTTGTACCGCAAGCAGCAAGGAACAGCAACTGGAACTGTGTCACCCATGGAGACCAATCGATGAGAAGCTCATAGAACCTTTCGGAAAAACACAAGAACCTTGCCGGATTGACGGATAGTAAGTATTATCATAAAACAAGATTATATTTTTCCTAACACTATGAAGTTCATTTCCGTATCATTGCCCGGCCGTCTGTTTTCCCTGCTGTGCTGTATGCTCCTTGTCGCAGGGCAACTGTTGCCTCCGGCATCAGTGCAGGCCCTGACCATAGGCGAGGAGCGGGATATCGGGGAAAGGCTTCTCTACAAAATCCGATCCGAATTCCATCTCCTGGATGATCCTGATATTTCGCAGTATGTTAATCGTCTCGGGCGGATGGTTGTCGAACTGACCGGGCCGCAATTTTTCGAATTCCGTTTTTACGTAGTCCCCAATCAGGAGTTCAACGCCTTTGCCGCGCCTTCCGGGCTGATTTTCTTTTTTACCGGTCTGCTGGAGACAATGAAGAGCGAGGACGAACTGCTCAGCGTCATGGCGCACGAGGTTGGTCATGTGGTGAGCCGGCATATCGCTTCGCGTTCTGACAAAAGCGGCAAGGTGGGGGCTATTTCCATGGCCCTGGCCCTGGCCAGCCTGGCCCTTGGCGATCCTTCCCTGGCCTCCGGTCTCTTTACCGGGATCCAGGCCGCCGGTCAGGCGGTGACCCTGCATTTCAGCAGGCAGGATGAAGAGGAGGCCGACAGGCTGTCCTATGACTGGCTGCATGCCCTGCACCGTGACCCCCTGGCCATGGAGGGAATGCTCCGGACCATGCGCCGGATCAGCCGGTATCGATCCGAGCAGATCCCCCCCTATCTCCTGACCCACCCCAATCCCGAGGCACGGCTCGATTATGTCCAATCTCTGCTTGAGTACCAACGGGGCAAGGTGCAGGAGGACTATTACCAGCAAACCGATAATTTTGAATTTATGCGGATCAAGTACCGGGCTAAGGTGCTGGTTGACAATCCGCAGAATGCCAGGGCCTTTTTTGTCAATGCACTCACCAAGGGTCAGGACCGGGAAGAGATCGCCATGGCCACCTACGGCCTTGCCCTGCTGGAGGCGAAAGAGTTGAATTTTGCCAAGGCCTTGGAGCTTCTGGACAAGGTCCGCAGCCATTTCCCTGGCCGCGCACTCCTGGATATCGATGCCGGTATCATTCTTCTCGATTCAGGAAAAGCGGAGTCGGCCATCGAACTCTTTGCCAGTGCTGTTGGCAAGAATCAGGAGGATATGTATGCGGCGTTTCACCTGGCCAGGGCTTATGAAATAACCGGCAAGGTTGAGGAGGCTGAACAGTTGTACGCCAAGGTGATGTCCGCCCTGCCCGAGTATCCTCGTGTCTATTTCGAAATGGGGCGGATCAAGGCCAGCCAGGGGCTCCCGGGCATGAGCAACTTTTATCTGGCCAAATACTATCTCTATGAAGGGAGGCTGGAACTGGCCAGGGATTGCTTGAAAAAAGCGAGGAAAGACGCAACGGTTGCCACCTCAATTCAGGAGGAAGCGGACAGGATTCTGCTCAGGCTTGAAGAGCTGGCAAAGTTGTAGATGAAGGCAGTTTCGCCCTTATTCCTTCATCGGCAAAGTCCCCGTATCGTTATTCACGGATATATGTTGTGGAAAAACACCACCGCACCGTTGCAAGGCGCGTGCGAAATCTTCCATCGCCCGCTGTACCTTCCTTCTGCCTTGGTGTCCTTCAAATGCTCAGCTTTGCACCGTTTGGGATATGGTTTTCGGCGCCGTTCGGCGCAACGGACATTGACCATTCAGGCAGATTGCAGGTACACATGACAGAATTGCAGCTTCGGTTTATTCATAGTGAATCGATCGCTGACCCTTGTCTGCATGGATCACCGCGGGGAGAAAACAGGATGGAGAACGGAACGATATCGCCCAGGAGAAATGATGCTGCACTCTTTGCCTGATTTTTTGAGGAGCTATTGGCTATTTCTTGCCGGCGCCGCTGTTTTATGCGGTGTCTTGAGCTATTTCAGTGATAAGTTTGCCCATTATCTAAAAAAGGCGCTAATCCTCTTTGTTGTGCTTTTCGCCCTTGCCTCGGGCTATGAACTTGTTACTGGCAATAATATTTTTAAACTGCCAAGCAGGATTGATCAAAAATTGGCAGAAGATCCGACGGAGTCGGAAACAGGACGCCGCTACTACAAGAGCTATGAGGAACGCTACGGTGAAAAAGCACCAAAATAATGCAACCTGCAGATCCTGTGCGGGGCAGGACGAGGCAGGCGTCGTGCCGGTTGGGTTCCGGGCTGTCCAGGCCTACCTGTTTTTGCGCCAGTTGGGGTGCGTGATTTCGAATTTTTTCACTTTGTAGTTCAGGGCACGGGGGCTGATCCCCAGCCGGCGGGCCGCATTTTTCTGTACCCAGAGGTTGTCCTTCAGTGCCCTGAGAATCAGCTCTTTTTCATGGGTGGCCAACGGCTCATAGGAGTCAGGCGGGATAGTGGGGGTGTGGAAGTTCGGGATGGAAATGCTCTCCGGGCCGACGGTCTCGGTTTCCTCGAGGATGATCGCCCTCTCGATAGTATTGGAAAGTTGTCTGATATTGCCCGGCCAGTCATAGCTTTTGATAATCTCAATGGCCATAGGCTTGAATCCGCTGATCTTCTTTTTCAGGGCCCCGCAGCCTTTCTTGAGCAGGATCTTTGACAGGGGCTCTATGCACTCAAACCGCTCCCTGAGGGGGGGGAGGTGCACCGGCAGGACGTTGATGCGGTAGAACAGGTCCTCCCGGAATTTATGGAGGTCAATCTGTCTGCCAAGATCCTTGTTGGTGGCGGCTATGACCCGGACGTCGACGGTAATGGTCCTGTTGCCGCCGACCCGTTCGAAGGACTTGTCTTCCAAAACGCGGAGCAGCTTACTCTGCATTGCCAGGCTCATTTCGCCGATCTCGTCGAGAAAGATGGTGCCGCCGTTGGCCTGTTCGAGCCGGCCGATCCGCTGTTTGTCCGAGCCCGGAAATGCGTTTTTTTCGTGACCGAACAGCTCGCTCTCCAGAAGCCGCTCCGGGATGTTGTCGCAGTTAATTTTGATGAAAGGTTTGTTGCGTCGTGGGCTGTTGTAGTGGATCGAGCCGGAGAGAAAGCTCTTGCCTGTCCCGGTATCGCCGGTGATGAGAATGGTTGAGTCGGTCCCGGCGAATTTTATCAGACTGTTGACAACTTTCTTGATGGACGGGCTTTCGGCAACGATCATGCTGAAATCGTAGATGATATCCTGCCTGCCGCGCAGGTAGTCGATCTCGTTCTCCAGTTCCCGCTGCTTGATCGCCTTCTGGACGACCAGCCGCATCTTGGCCGGAGAGAAGGGTTGGCTGACAAAATCGTAGGCCCCCAGTTTGATGGATTGCACGATAAGCTCGGTCAGTTCGAATTTGCTGGTTACGACGATCGGAGTAAACGGCAGCTGGTCACGGGTGTGCTTGAGCAGGAAGAACCTGTTCGGTTTATTGGGCGTGATATTCAGGATGATGACGTCGAAGTGGTTCCTGTCGATTTCTTGCATGTACAATTTCTGGTTGTTGAGAAAAATCAACCTTGCCATGTCACCCAGAGCATTGTCCAGGCTGTTCTGGCAGTCATCATGGCATTCGTAGACAAGTATCGAATATTTTTTCAAGGTTGTCATGGCTCCCGAGACCTCGATGACTGCAAATTTGTTAGTGTTATTTCCTTTTTGTAATATTATCGCATTGAGCATAAAAGTAAAGCAATGAAACCTATGAATTTACTGCGTTGTTGGAGAATGTACCAGTTGGACCTATGACATCTGTTCCCATTGCTAAAATCGAAATTGAGAACTTGGGCCGTCTTTGTGTCACGCCTGAATCATCTGTTTTCTCTCACTTATTCCGCGCAGCGATGGAGGTGGAACGGGACAAAGAAGGGTGCTTTCTCCATTCGCCAAAGCCCAGAGAGTGGTAATATGAACAATAGTTCAAACATATTGATGCAGCGACCCAAAATTAGAACGGCAGTGATTTAAAAATTACGCCGGGAATTTTATGGTAAAACATTGAGCCTTAGTTAAAAGTAGAAACTGTTTAATTTTGGGGGTATGTGCGGCGATTTTGTCTAACCTTTTGGTCAACCGGAGGGAACCCCAACAGCGCAGCTGTTGGGGTTCCCTCCGCTGGCGCTCCGGCGCCAGTTACCTCAAACGTTATGGAAAAGGTTGTTACGCCATTGGAAAGCGGTGAGATTGACATTAAGCTGATGGGTATTGCCCTGGAAGTCGCTCGGGAGGCGGAGACAGAACAGGAGGTCCCGGTGGGGGCTGTTCTTGTCGATTCCGAAGGCAAAATTATCGCAGCAGCCGGCAACAGGATCGTCTCTGGACATGACCCTACAGGTCATGCAGAAATACGGGTGTTGCGCGCCGCCGCTTCCCGGCTGGGCAATTATCGTCTCCCCGGCACAACCCTCTATGTAACCCTTGAGCCCTGCGCCATGTGTGCGGCGGCCATGGTGCATGCCCGTATCCGGCGGTTGGTATTCGGGGCGGGCGACCCGAAAGCCGGGGCGGTAGTGTCAAAATACCGCCTGGGCAGCGATGGATTGCTGAACCATTCTTTTCTCGTAACCGGCGGGGTTCTGGCCGAGGAGTGCAGCCTGCTGCTCCAGAATTTTTTCCAAATGCGGCGAAGTTGATAATTTTTACCTTGTAATAGGGGAAAAATCGGTTAAAATAAAAAATTTATGTTGGGGTCGGAAGGCTGTGGTATCGAGCACCGGTCTCCACTTACAGGCCAGTGAAACGGAGAGGTGGCCGAGTGGCTTAAGGTGCACGCCTGGAACGCGTGTGTACGCAAGTACCGTGAGTTCGAATCTCACCCTCTCCGCCAGCCATTTGACATGTGACTCAGGTGTGATAGCCGGGTCCTGCGCAACAAGGAATCACAAACCCCGTCAGGTCCGGGAGGAAGCAGCGGTAGTGAAGCTCCCTGTGTGTTGCAGGGGTGCCTGGCTATCCTTTTTTAAGGGCCTGCCACTGCTGCCTTGCCTGCTTCTTTTCCCTTGTTCAAACCCTTTCTTTCTTCTATTCTACGTCTACGAATTACCTTAACCAATACTTTTGAGCAAACGTGTCCTATCTAGTTCTTGCCCGCAAGGCCCGTCCCCGAAATTTCAGCGAAGTGGTGGGGCAGAAGCCCGTTGTCCGCACCCTGCAGAACGCACTTGCCCAGGACCGGGTGGCCCACGCCATGATTTTCAGCGGCGTGCGCGGCGTCGGCAAGACCACCCTGGCCCGTATCATGGCCAAGGCGCTCAACTGCGAGAAGCGCGAGGGGGCCGAACCCTGCAACCATTGTCGCTCCTGTCTCGAGATCAATAGCGGCGCCAGCGTGGACCTGGTGGAGATTGACGGTGCCTCAAACCGCGGCATCCAGGAAATCCGAGAACTGAAGGAGAATATCAGGTTCATGCCGGCCGCCTCCCGCTTCAAGATCATCATCATCGATGAAGTGCACATGTTGACCGCCGAGGCCTTCAATGCGCTGCTCAAGACTCTGGAGGAACCGCCTCGGCATGTGTTTTTCATGTTCGCCACCACGGAACTGCATAAGGTGCCGGTAACCATTCTCTCCCGCTGCCAGCGCTACGAGCTGAAGCGTATCGAAAGCCGGGAACTGACGGAACATTTCAGCGCCCTGGCGAGGGCCGAGAAAGTGGAGATCGAGCCGGCGGCGCTGGCGCTTGTCGTCCGGGAGGCCGCTGGCAGTGCTCGCGACGGGCTCAGCCTGCTGGATCAGGTCTTTTCCTACTGCGGCAGCAAGGTCACTGTTTCCGATCTCACCCACATCCTTGGGCTGGTCAGTCACCAGGTTGTTGCGGATATTGTTTCCGCCCTCCTGGCAGGTAATCTTGACGAGGCGCTGGACCAGCTCGAACGGATCTATGAATTCGGCATGGATGTCAAGCGGTTCACCAATGATCTCCTTTCCTGGTGCCGGGCCCTGGTGATCTGCAGGGTCAGCCGTAATCCCGAACGGCTTGTTGATCTGCCCGAGGAGCAGATGATATTGTTGCAGGAGTGCGCCGCCAGGTTCTCTCCGGGCACTCTGATGCTGCTCTTTCATCTCCTGCTGGAACAGCTGGAAAAGGCGGGCAACGCATCACAGCCAAGGTTTGCTCTGGAAATGGCGTTCATCAGGGCCGCCCAGGTTCGGGAGGTGGTTCCAGTCACCTCGCTTTTGGCACGGTTAGACGAAATTCTTGCCGCAAACGGCGTCTCACCTGCTTCTGAGCGTTCACAGCGGCCAGTGCCGGCAGGCCAGACTGACCGGCGGCAAATGTCGGAATCACACGAAGTGGTGTCCCGAGAAAAAAAAAATTCTGATGAGCGGTTGATATCTGCTGCCCAGGAAGATTCCGGCGGAAATGCCGATCAGCCTCCGTCCCCTCCTTCCGGCGAGGATCTGGAATTGGCGCCAGAGACTGAGGCGGCTTTGCAGAGGCAGCATGGAGAACAGCAGACTCCCCTCCGGGATTCTTCGAGCAAGAATGTCCGTCGGCATTGGAACGAGTATTTGGCCTATGTCCGGGAGCGGAAGGAATGGATGGCGTCCGCCCTGCGCCAGGCCGCGGATATTGAGGTCAGGGGCGATGAGCTTATTATCCACTTTCAGAATCCAGCAGACTGCAGGATGTTGAAAAACCGTGAAAATATCACTCTGCTCACTGAATTAGCCCTGGATTTCTTTCAGGAAAATTTCAGGATCAGCCTGGTCTTGCCGGACTCGGATGCCTGCGCGGTTGATCCCATCAAGGGCATCACTCCGCAGCAGGAGCGCCAAGCCCTTGCCAACGATACGCTGGTTTTGACCGCAGTGGATGTCTTTAACGGGGAGGTCGGGGATATCAGGGTTGGGCCCAGGTACCGAAGCCCGATGATCGAACCTGCACATGAAGAGCGGCACGGCCTGGACGAGAGCGACTGAAGCAGGGCCGCTGAAATTGAAATCGGACAAGGAATGTGAATTATGGATATGGGCACGTTGATGAAACAGGCGCAGCAGTTCCAGGAACGGCTGAACCAGATGCAGGATGAGCTGGGCGCAAAAACAGTGACCGGCTCGGCCGGAGGCGGCATGGTCACGGTTACGGTCAATGGTCGCGGCGAACTGCTGTCGCTCTCTCTTGAGCGGGGGGTTGTCAACCCCGATGACGTTCAGCTCCTGCAGGACCTGATTCTCTCCGCGGTCAACGATGGCCTGCTCAAGGCAAAGAAACTCGGGCAGGGCGAGTTGGGCAAGCTGACCGGCGGCATGCATATCCCCGGTCTGTTCTGAAAAAGCGATGCAAGCCGTCCCGCCGGCGCTGGAGCGTCTCATCACCGACCTGGCCAAGCTGCCGGGCATTGGCAGAAAAACCGCCACCCGCCTGGCCCTGTACATCCTTCGTCGTCCTGCTTCCGAAGCGCAGGTGCTGGTGGAGGACCTTGCTGCACTCCATTCCTCCATCCGCCTCTGCCGCAGCTGTTTTGCCTTTTCCGAAAGCGATCCCTGCCAGATCTGTAGCGATACGCGGCGCGATGCCGGCCTGGTCTGCGTGGTCGAGGAGCCCGGCGATATGATTTCAATAGAAAAAACCGGGGCCTTTCGCGGGGTTTATCATATCCTGCACGGAGTGCTTTCGCCCATGGACGGGATCGGGCCGCCTGAGCTCAAGATCAGGGAACTGATCACCCGGGTCCGGCAGGGGGGGGTGCAGGAGGTCCTGCTGGCCACCAGCTCCACGGTGCCGGGCGAAGCGACTTCCTCCTATCTCATTGAGCAGTTGCAGAGGTTTGCGGTGCGGGTGACCCGCCTTGCCTGCGGGATTCCCATGGGCATGGACATCAAGTATGCCGACGAGCATACCCTGGCCCGGGCCATTGAGACGAGAAGGATGGTGGACGGGTAGCGTCTAGCGCGGATCCGCTGGACCCGCTCGTCAGGGGAAACTCGTTCTAAATGTAGAGCGCTGACCAGCCGCGATCATGGTTTTGTTCTGCTGCATGGCTTGCCGGCATCGGAATCGCGCTGCCTGCGACTCCGACAATCTTCTTGACATGATGCATGGTTGCTGGTATTTGACTTGAGTTTTTGCTCAGTTTCAGGTAATAATAACAATTTTGATCGGAACAGGAAATTGCAGGCGCGTAGCTCAGTGGGAGAGCGCTACCTTGACACGGTAGAAGTCGGCGGTTCAATCCCGCCCGCGCCTACCAGAGACAAAGGCTAAAAGACCAGCGGTTTCCGCCGTCTGTTCCTTAGCCTTTATTTTTTCAGCGATTATGGCCGAAATCTTAGTCAAAATACCGGAGGGCGAGCCGCTTTCGTTCCCGCAGGGCGTCACTGCCGGCGAGGCATTGAAAACGCTGGTATCCGGCAAGGTGCGCAAGCAGACGGTCGCCGTCCGGAGCAACGGGGTGAGCGTGGACCTGTCCGCCAGCCTGTCCGTGGACTCCCTGCTAGAGCCCATCTCTGTTGATTCCGCTGAAGGGCTGGAAATTTTGCGCCACAGCGCCGCCCATGTCATGGCCCTTGCGGTGCGGCAACTCTACGGCAATGAGGTGAAGGTCGCCATCGGCCCTGCCATCGAGGACGGCTTCTATTACGATTTCGATCGCAAAGAGCCTTTTTCCCCGGAGGAATTTGAACGCATCGAAACCAAGATGACCGAGATCGTCGCTGCCCGGATGCCCTTTGTCCGCAGTGAAATGAGCCTCGCAGAGGCTGTGGACTATTTCGGCAGGCAGGGCGAATCCTACAAGGTTGAGCTGCTGCAGGAGATAGGGGCGGATCGGGTCAGTTTATATCAGCAGGGAGATTTTGTCGATCTGTGCCGCGGACCGCATCTGCCAGACAGTTCCTGGCTAAAGGCCTTCAAGTTGCTGCGCGTGGCCGGCTCATACTGGCGTGGTGATGAAAAACGGCCGATGCTCCAGCGCATTTACGGGACGGCGTTTTTTGACAAGAAGGATCTCAATCACTATCTGCATCAGCTGGAGGAGGCCAAGAAGCGCGATCACCGGCGTCTTGGCAAGGAACTGGATCTGTTTACCATCCAGGACCAGATCGGCCCCGGCCTCATCCTCTGGCAGCCCCGTGGCGCGCAGTTGCGCCGGCTGATCGAGGATTACTGGAAGGACGAGCATTACCGCCATGGCTATGAGCTGCTCTACACGCCGCACATCGCCCGGCAGGACCTTTGGCGGACCAGCGGCCACCTCGATTTCTACAGCGAGAACATGTATTCGCCTATGGAGATCGACGAGGTCAAGTATCAGCTGAAGCCGATGAACTGCCCCTTCCATATCGGGATATATAAGAGCCACCGGCACAGCTACCGGGAGTTCCCCATTCGCTGGTGCGAGTTGGGCACCGTGTACCGCTACGAGCGGGCCGGAGCGCTGCACGGGTTGATGCGGGTGCGCGGCTTCACCCAGGATGATGCCCACATTTTCTGCCGGCCCGATCAGCTGGACGAGGAGATCTACAATATCATCGACCTGAACCTGCATATCCTGCAGACATTCGGTTTTGTTCAGTATGACATCTATCTCTCGACGCGTCCCGAAAAATACGTGGGCAGCGATGACCATTGGCAGCTGGCCACCGAAGCCCTGAAGAGGGCGCTGGAGAAAAAAGGGCTCAGCTATCAGCTCGACCCGGGCGAAGGGGTCTTTTATGGCCCGAAGATCGATATCAAGATCAAGGACCAGCTGGGCCGCTCCTGGCAGTGTTCCACCATCCAGGTGGACTTCAACCTGCCGGAACGTTTCGAGATGACCTATACCGGAGAGGACAGCAAGGAACATCAGCCGATCATGATCCACCGCGCCCTGATGGGCTCCCTGGAGCGGTTCGTTGGTGTCCTGATCGAGCACTATGCCGGCGCCTTCCCGTTGTGGCTGGCGCCTGAGCAGGCCAGGATCGTGAATATCACCGATGACCAGCTCAGCTACTGTGAGGCACTGTACACGCGCCTGCGCAAGTTCGGGATCAGGGTGGAGAAGGATCTGCGCAACGAGAAGCTCAACTACAAGATCCGCGAAGCGCAGATGATGAAGGTCCCCTACATGCTGGTGGTGGGCGAACGAGAAAAGGAACAGGGGACCGTCACCGTCCGCAGGAGAAGCGGGGAAAACCTGCCGCCCATGTCGCCGCAGGATTTTGCCGAACTGGTCCGCATCGAGTGTGACGAGGCGATCGGCGGAATCAGATAGGCTCCGCCCCAGAATACCCACACAAGGAGGAACGGATATCAAAAAACGAGGCAAGAAGGTCCCGTCAACTGCGGACATTAAGGCCAGGGTGAATGAGGAGATTGACAACCCCCAGGTTCGGGTTATCGATCCCGAAGGGGAACAGTTGGGTGTCTTGACCATAGATGTTGCTTTGCGCAAGGCCTCCGAGTTGAGTCTTGACCTGGTCGAAGTAGCGGCTGCGGCTGATCCCCCCGTGTGCCGGATCATGGATTTTGACAAATACCGGTATGAACTGAGTAAGAAGCAGAAGGAAGCAAAGAAGAAACAGACCGTTGTCGAGACCAAGGAGATCAAGTTCCGGCCCAAGACCGAGGAGCATGACCTCAACTTCAAGATCAAGCAGATCAAGAAGTTCCTGCTGCAGAAAAACAAGGTCAAGGTGACCATGCGGTTCCGTGGGCGGGAAATTGTTTATGCGCAGACCATTGGCCTCGAGGCCATGAACAAGATCGCCGACATGCTCCGCGAGGATTGTGTCATCCAGCAGGAGCCGCTCATGGAAGGCCGGCAGCTGGTCATGTTCGTCGGGCCCAAATGATGAGACAAGCCCGCTCAATTTGAAAACGCGGATCATCTGCTCCAATTATTTTGTCAGGATGCAAGGCTTGGCTTGGCCGGCGGCGGAAACGTATTTACCCGATTCCGGAAAATGATGACCGTCAACATAGAAGTGTTATACTGGATTACGTTTCGGGAAATAGTGCCCGGAATGAGCTGAAAGGGAGAGTGAAACATGCCTAAGGTAAAGACCAACAGAGGGGCTGCGAAGCGTTTCAAAGCGACAGGCTCCGGAAGATTCAAGCGCAGCAAGGCCTACAGCAGTCATATTCTGACCAAGAAGACCACCAAGCGCAAGCGCAATCTGCGCAAATCGACGCTTATTGCCGAAACAGATCAGCGCGCCGTAAAAAGGATGCTGCCGTATCTGTAAGCAAGGACCGGGCGGACCTGGTTTGTGTGAATTGAAAACAAGTAGAATATTGGAGTTAGAACAATGCCTCGAGTAACACGCGGATTTAAAGCCCGCCGCAGAAGAAACAAAGTTTTGAGTATGGCCAAGGGATTCCGGGGCGGAAAGCACCGGTTGTACAAGTCGGCCACTGAGGCCGTTGACCGTGCCCTTTCTTTCGCCTACCGTGATCGCCGCACCAACAAGCGCAATTTCCGCAGCCTGTGGATTGCCCGGATCACCGCTGCCGCCAAAATGAACGGCACCAGCTACAGCCGGCTGATCGGCGGCATGAAGAAGGCGGATATCGAACTCGACCGCAAGGTCCTGTCCAATCTGGCCATTGTCGATCCCAGCGCCTTTAGCGCGCTTGTCAAGGCTGCCGGTGTTTCTTCCTGAGAGGGGAGATGGACGTCGAACTGAAAAGGCTTGAACAGGAAGCCGAGTCAGCACTTGCTGCCCTGAGCAGGGCTGAAGATCTGGAGCCTTTTCGGGTCAGATACCTTGGGCGCAAGGGGTTGCTCTCCACGGTGATGCGCCAACTCGGTCAGGTATCCCCTGAGGAAAGGCCGCGTCTTGGCCAGTTGGCCAATCAGATTAAGCAGGGGATAGAGCAGCGCTTCGAAGAGAAAAAGGCTGCCCTTGATTTTTCTGATGGGGTTGTCCAGCAGGCTGCTGATCTCAGCCTTCCCGGCCGGGCGCTCCCTTTCGGCAGGCTGCACCCCGTCACCCAGGTGATGGAGGAGATCTGTGCCATTTTCGAGGGGATGGGCTTTGCCGTGGCCGAGGGGCCCGACGTCGAGTTGGACCATTACAATTTTGCCGCGCTCAATATCCCAGAGCACCACCCGGCGCGGGATATGCATGATACCTTCTATGTGTCGGAATCAATCCTGCTGCGGACCCATACTTCGCCCATGCAGGCAAGAATAATGGAGACGCAGCAACCGCCGCTGCGCTACATTGCTCCGGGGAAAGTGTACCGCTGCGATTCGGACATCACCCATACGCCGATGTTTCATCAGGTGGAAGGATTTCTGGTGGACCGCCGTGTCTCCTTCGCCGACCTGAAAGGGGTGCTGACCAGCTTTACCCAGCGGATGTTCAAGAATGACCTGTCCCTCAGATTCAGGCCCAGCTTTTTTCCGTTCACCGAACCTAGCGCCGAGGTGGACATCGCCTGCGTTATCTGCGGCGGAAGCGGCTGCCGCGTGTGCAAGCGGACCGGCTGGCTGGAGATCCTTGGCGCCGGTCTGATTGATCCCGAGGTGCTGAAGATGGTCGGCTATGACCCTGAAACCTTCAGCGGCTTTGCCTTTGGCCTCGGCGTGGAGCGGATCGCCATGCTCAAGTACGGGATCGACGACATCCGCCTGTTTTATGAAAACGATCTGCGCTTCCTGAGCCAGTTCTGAGAGCGCCTTCCGCAGTCCCTTTAGCCAGCAATTGCAACTGAGATTTTCGGCGGACCGAAGAAATGAAGCTAACCTTTAAATGGCTAAACGAATACGTCAATCTTGACGGCTTGAGCGCGGAACAGATCGCCGACCGCCTTACCATGCTCGGCCTTGAAGTGGACGCGGTTGTGCACATGGCGGGGGGTCTGGAGGGTCTGCGCACGGCCAGGATTAGAAAGGTGCTGCCGCATCCCGATGCCGATCGCCTGACCGTGTGCGAGGTGGAGGTAGGCGCAGAGCTGATCCAGGTAGTCTGCGGTGCGCCGAACGCCAGAGAAGGACTGCTCACCGCCATTGCCCGGCCTGGCGTCATCCTTCCCAACGGCATGAAGATCAGAAAGGCGAAGGTCCGGGGCCAGGAATCGCTGGGCATGCTTTGTTCAGCCAAGGAATTGGGACTGAGCGAGGAGCACCGCGGGATTCTTGAGATCAGCGGCGACATCGACTCCGGGGTTGATCTGGTGCAGGCCCTTGGCCTCGACGATGTGATGATTGAAATCGATCTTACCCCCAACCGTCCCGATTGCGCCAGTGTCCTTGGGATTGCCCGGGAAGTGGCCGGCTTTGCCGGGCGTAAGCTGCGGCCTCCGGTCAGCCGCGAGGAGCTGCCTGCCCTTGCCCAGTCTCATCCGGAATTTTCCGTGGAGATCAGGGAAGCCGACCTGTGCCCCCGCTACGCAGCGCGCAAGCTGTCCGGCGTCACCATCGCTCCTTCGCCCAAATGGCTGCAGCAGAGGCTGCAGGCGGTAGGTATGCGGCCGATCAATAATATCGTCGACATCACCAACTATGTGATGCTTGAACTGGGGCAGCCCCTGCATGCCTTTGATTTTGCAAGACTTACCGACGGCCGGATTGTGGTTCGCTGTCCGCGGGAAGGGGAGCGGCAGTTCACAACCCTGGACGGCCAGCTGCGCAATCTAGAGCCTGACATGCTCATGATCTGCGATGGGGAGCGTCCGGTTGCCGTGGCTGGGATCATGGGTGGCCTGGAATCAGAGGTGATCGAAGGGACCAGGGAAATCCTGCTGGAATCGGCCTGCTTCAATCCTGTGAGCATCCGCCG
This sequence comes from Desulfobulbaceae bacterium, assembly GCA_003508005.1. GTDB lineage: Bacteria > Desulfobacterota > Desulfobulbia > Desulfobulbales > Desulfobulbaceae > UBA10518. The sequence goes on along the minus strand of DNUE01000013.1, from coordinate 110,931 downwards.
GACCGCCCGCAGGCTGAACATTGCCTCCGAGGCCTCATACCGCTTCGAGCGCGGTATAGATCCGAATGGGGTGGATATCGCCTTGGAACGCGCGGTGCGGCTGATGGTTGAGCTTGCAGGGGCAAAACTGGTTGAGGGGGGCGTGGATCTGTATCCCGGCAGAAGGTCTGAACATGTCCAACCTCTCAGGTGCTCGCGGGTTCGTGACCTTCTGGGCATGGAGCTGGGCGAGGAGCGGATCACCGACCTTCTGCGGTCCATCCAGCTTGGCGTTACCGCGAAGGGCGAGGGTGTTCTCGAAGTAACCATTCCAAGCTTCCGGGTGGATATCGAGAGGGAAGTTGATCTTGTCGAGGAGATTGCAAGGCTGGCGGGGTACAATTCCATCCCGACCAGTCTGCCCCAGATCGGCATGGATTATCCGAAACGCGATCCATTGCGGACTCTCCGCCAGGAAATCAGCCGCATCCTTGTCGCCCGGGGATTCACCGAGGCTATCAATTACAGTTTTTCCGCCAGCAGGAAAATAGATCAACTGCAAATACCCATAGAGGACCGTCGACGCAAGGTAACCCGGCTGCTCAATCCGCTGGCCGAAGAGCAGGAAATCATGCGCTCCTTGCTCCTGCCCGGACTCCTGGACAATATCCGCCACAACCATAATCATCAGTGGCCGGATGTTGCCCTTTTTGAAACCGGTAAGATTTTCGCCCAGTTGCAGCGGGGTGTTCTGCCGGAAGAGCGGTTGCAACTCTGTGCGGTGCTCAGCGGCAAGAGGCATTCGAAGGCCGCCCCCCTTTATTTCTCGAATTTTGAGGCCGATATCTTTGACCTCAAAGGTGTTGTCGAGTCAATCTTTCATGACCTTTCCCTGACCGGTATGCATGGCAAACTTGATTTCGTTGGCGTCTCGGACAAGGTGCAGCCCTACTGCCAGGAGGGATTTACGATCCTCATCAGGGACGGCGGGACAGATGTCGGGCTGCTGGGCAAAATAAATCAGCAGGTGCTGCGCGCCTTTGGCATCAAACAGGATGTCTATTTTCTGGAAATGGACCTGAATGAGGTGAATGCACTGCCGCGGGTGAACAAGGTATTTCAGAGTTTGCCGCGTTTTCCTGCAGTGAAGCGGGATATCGCCCTGATCGTGCCGGAACCGGTAGCTGCCGGTGAACTGATTGACTCTATCATTTTACTTGACGAAAAAATTATCGAAGATGCCGAACTTTTTGACGTGTATCGGGGCAAGCCGGTGGAAAAGGGCAGGAAAAGCGTGGCCATTGCCGTAACCTATCGTTCCCCGGACAAAACCCTGGATGACGAAACGGTTGACATTGTTCATGAGAAGATTGTAAATACCCTTATGTCCCGCTTCGGCGGGCGATATCGTGATTGATAGGAGTGATGATGATGAGCAGCAATGTGACACGCAAGGAATTGGCTGTGGCTGTCAATGAACAGCTGGGAGTTTCGCAGAGGAACAGCTCTGATATAGTGGACACGGTTTTTGCCGTCCTGAAGGATTCCCTGGTGGGCGGAGAATCAGTCAAGCTTGTGCAGTTCGGCACGCTGACAGTCAGGGACAAGTCCCCCCGCCGCGGGCGCAATCCCAGGACGGGCGAGTCCATGACCATTACCAAGAGAAAGATGATTTCGTTCAGACCGAGCAAGCAATTGCGGGATCGGTTGAACAAGAAAATCTGATGGCATCGCGGAATTCCCTAATCTATTGTCTTTTTTTTCTTCTTTCAGCACGCCTGCGCCCCTCAGGATCTATTTCTTGGATCTCGGAATTTGCGCGCGGGGTATTTGAAATTGGTTGCTTCACTCTTTCCTTTGATGTTCTTTGGGGAAGCCATCAAATGTGATGGATCAGGTTTCCGGGGGAGAACAGATTCCCGATAAAGTCTATTACCGGATCGGTGAGGTCAGCGGCCTTGTCGGGGTTGAACCGCATGTCCTGCGCTACTGGGAATCTGAATTCAAACTCATCCGCCCACGGCGTGCCAAATCCAAGCAGAGGCTGTACCGCCGGCAGGATATTGAAACACTTCTCCTGATCAGGGATCTGCTGCATGATCGGGGATATACCATCAGCGGCGCCAGAAAGTTTTTGGATCAGTGGCATGGCGATGAATGTGCGACCACCACCTCCGGGGAAGCGCCGAAAAAAAACATGGCCATGGATCAGCGGCTGGCGGTCATCAAAAAGGAACTGAAACGAATCCAACAGTTGCTGGCGTTGAAATCCCTACGCTATTAACAGGGATAGCTTCAACATAGAGACAGGTCGGGACGTAGCGCAGTCTGGTAGCGCACCTGAATGGGGTTCAGGGGGCCGGTGGTTCAAATCCACTCGTCCCGACCAATTTTCGAGAGGAGGGTTTCGGAGGATATCTGAAACCCTTTTTTTTCTGGTACGATTCATTGGAGAGGGTGCAACTGTATTCCACCTTATCTCTATTGCCTGACTCATCCTGAAGAATTTGAAACTCATATTTGGCAATATCTCGATCCTGGCGCTGGCATTTCTCTACTGGTTTGCGGTCGATTACCTCTATGCGAAAAATTTTGAACTGTATCATCCCTACAAATGGCTGATGCAACTTTCCTTTCTCGTCTTTGCGCTGATCTCCTTTGAGCATACCTACCAGGCCATCCCGGCCCTGGACAGAAAAAGAAGGGTGATGTTCTCCCTGATCGCTCCCTGCGTGCTCGCCGTGATTTTTCTTATTGTCCTCTACCGCTTTGGCATCGATTTTCACCTCTGGGTCGGTTACCTGCTCATGTCAGGATAGCATTCTTCCATCTTCGGTGAAAGGGTTCAGCGAGTTCTTCGGCCATCGTCAAAGAAGGCAGGAAAAAATTCGGCTTCGTTACCGAATTCCCTATGCACGGTGGTTGTATGAACAAAAGCTGGCTGTGTGAACAGATGCTGTCCGCCCTTGCCGGTTGTCCTCCCTCTTGCCTGGTCCCGTCTTTCCAAATTAAAATTTCTCAAACTCGTCATCCCGGTGAACCTCCTTTGCCTGGCCGTGCTTGCCCAAATCCAGATGCACTCCCTTGCCGCTGCCTTTATTCGGTTTGGCGACGCGAGCGATTCTCTGCTGAGGCTGGGCCATTGCTGGCATTTTCCGGGTAAGGCTATGGAGTGGTTGCTGGGTGTTTTCGCTGTTAATCTTGAAGAAGGAAATGGTGTTCTGGAGTTGGTCGGCCTGCGATGAAAGCTCCTCGGAGGTGGATGCCATCTCTTCAGCAGCTCCCGCATTTTGCTGCACTACCTCATTGAGTTGCTGGATCGCGCTGTTGATCTGATCCGCGCCGCCTGCCTGCTCCTTTGATGAGGCGCTGATCTCCTGCACAAGTTCGGCGGTCTTCTGGATGTCCGGCACCAGCTTTGCCAGCATCTCACCGGCCCGTTCAGCGACCTCGACGCTTGATCCCGACAGATCGCTGATTTCGGCTGCTGCAGTCTGGCTCCGTTCAGCAAGCTTTCTCACTTCTGCCGCAACCACCGCAAATCCCTTCCCGTGTTCACCAGCTCGGGCCGCTTCGATAGCCGCATTCAGGGCCAGCAGATTCGTCTGCCGCGCAATCTCTTCGATGATGCCGATCTTTTGCGCAATCTGCTTCATGGCGTTCACCGCGTTGGACACAGCCTTGCCGCTTTCGCGGGCGTCACTGGCCGACTTCTCGGCGATTTTCTCTGTCTGGACGGCGTTGTCGGCGTTCTGCTTGATTGTGGCGTTCATTTCCTCGACGGCCGCCGAGGCCTGTTCCGATGACGCCGCCTGCTCCGTAGTGCCCTGGGACATCTGCTGCGCGCCGGAAGAGAGCTGTTCGCTGCCTAGGGCCACGTTGTCGGAGGCGGTCTTGACATCAGTAACGACGGCCCTCACCTTCTCCATCATATTTTTCATCGAGGCAAGCAGTTGCGCGGTCTCATCACTGCCACGGGAGTTGATGTCCACGGTCAGGTCGCCATCTGCCAGGCTGTTCGACACCCGCACGGCTTCTTTCAACGCATTGACCATGATGTTGGTGATCAGCATGCTGATGGTCAGGATCACCGCGATGATGACGGCAGTGACTGCCGCATATTTGATCGCTTCGGCCCGGAAAACGGACTGGACGTCATCGAGGTAAATGCCCGAGCCAATGATCCAGCCCCAGGGTTCGAAGCCCTTCACGAAGGAGGTTTTCGGTACCGGATCCCTGAAGTTCGGCTTGGGCCAAAGATAATCCACAAACCCGGATCCGTTCGCTTTCACCTTGTCCACGAATGCGACAAAGAGCTGCAGGCCATTGGGGTCCTTGAAGTTCGTAATATCAGTTCCGTCGAGTTCGGTCAGGTAGGGATGCATGATCATGAAGGGCCGCATGTCATTAATCCAGAAGTATTCCTTCTCCTCGTACCGCAGGTTCTTGATCATTGCCACGGCGGCATCCTGCGCCTCCTTTGTGGTCATTCTGCCATCCTTTGCGAGGCGTTCATATTGTTCGAGGATGCCGTAGACCGATTCGACCACATGCCGCGTCTTGACCTTCCGGTCATCCAGCATCTGGCTTCTAATCGTCGAAAGGGTGAGCGTGGCGAGGACTGCGATGCCCAGCAGCATTATGCCGATCATGGAAAGCATTTTTGTCCTGAACCTGCCACCCAAATTAAAATTTATCATCTGGCTACCTCCATGTTATTTTATACATATCTTTGGGCTTACAAAGCTGATCCCGATTAAGAAACTCATGCCTCTCCTTCCTCATTCTTCAAACTGAGACCGCGATCCCGGGTTGCATCAGGCAATGTCATCTAACCTGTTTCCTATCGTTTTGCAGGTGCAATCATGGGGTGGCTGGGTAGCTCTTTTTTTTAATTTCCGCTGCGCATTGTATCTGAGGAATTTGTGCAAATATTCTTTTCCCAGGCGGGACAGGTCTGTCCTGCGGCAATGCAAGTCCGACCAACTCGATGCGGAACCATCAGCTGCACTCTTCTGCTCCGGTCCAACTATTCTTCCGCCAAATCTGTTTCTGTTGACACTTCCTCGGTCAGTGCAGTTTCTTCACCGGCGGCGCCGAGCATGACCACTTCCTCGGTGGAAAAAGCCTTATTGAAGTTGAGGATGATGATAAACTGGTCATTGCGCTTGCCAATGGCCTGGATAAAATCCATCTTGCTTTTTTCGCCGAAACGGGGTGGCGGCTCTATCTGGCCCGGCTCGAACTCGAAGACATCCTTGACAGCATCGGCTAAGGCGCCGATCACCGTTCGGTTCGCCCCTCTCCCAACTTCCATGACAATGACGCAGGTGCTCAGCTTCTTTTCCGTTTCGGACATCCCGAACTTGAGTCGCATGTCCACCACCGGCACTACGGAGCCGCGCAGGTTGATAATTCCGCGCATATAATCAGGAGCACCGGGTATCCTGGTACTGTCGCGGAAATCAAGCACCTCATGCACATGCTGGACATCCACGGCGAAAACCTCGTCGCCCAGGCAGAAAGTGAGATAGGTTTTCCGCTCCAGGGCCTTGAGAACGGATGGATTGTCTCTGCTGATGGGTTGCATATCAGTACCGCTCAAATTCATAGTCGCGCACCTGTTTGCGTTCGTTAGCCGATCGATCCCGAATCACTTGCCATCGCCCCTTGGTTCGGACACCTTGCCGCATCCTTCTTTGGTATTCTTCGGTTCACCGAGAATAACGCCGCGATAGGCGCCAGTTTGATTTCATGCAAAACTCAATTCTCATATTCATGCTTCTGCATATCGTCTCTTTATCGCGTTTAACCTGTCTTGGATATTTTTGTCCAAGCAGGAGGAAACGATACACAAGCATGATTACTGCCTCAATATGGTATACAGAACAGGGCTCTTGTAAAAAAAATATATCCTTTTAAAATATAATAGGGAAAGGAATATGCGAAGTCAAGGCACGTCGTGACGGTCGGGAATTTATCGCCTATTTGCAAAAATAATGATTAACGTTGTTAAAAATAGTGAAAAAAAGAAAGTTTCTTGATTCCGCATAAAAAAATTACGATACTTAAAAGAGCAAACGTTCCCCCTCCTTGCGAAGGTGGTTTTTTTGGTGATGGATTCAAGTGAATACATCAGGGATGTCCGTTATACACCGGTCTGAATCCTCCTTTTCGTACGGAAAAAGTGTGCTATCAGTCCCCTCTGCCAGGGAAGCAACGACAATATTGATAATTCATTAGGAAATGAATGAGCTCAGGAGAGGAAGCCATACAGGCGGATAAGGCGATGGAGTCCCGCCCCCGCCCTGTTGTCGGGGCGGAATGGTTCGGGACAGGCAACAAGCTTTGCGCGCAATTGGCGGAGACAGGGGAGCGGCTTGCTCAGGTCTGCCGGGAGGCTGACCCATATTTTGTTAAGACCGGCCGCGATCTGCAGGACGTTGCCAGGGAAACCCGCATTCTTACAGAGGCGATCAGGCATGCCGCCGGTCTTTTTGCCGGCAGCGAGGGAGAACAGAGCCCCCTGGACAAATCCGGCAGGCTGATCCAGAATGTCTTGGAACGGTTGACGCGCGACAGGCAGGAAATCGAGCATGAGCTGAATCAGATTCGAGATCTCATGGATAAGATTTCTGACAGCCGCCGCATCAATGATGCCATAGACAGCATCAGCGCATCATTTCGCGCAGTCCGCATCAACATTCGTATCCAATGCGGCGCCCATTTGGGGGGTGATGATCTTTTCAAGGACGTTACCGAAGATATCGATTCGCTCTCCAGGTCACTTGACCAGATCACCAAACAAATAAAAATAGACCTTTCCGCCACCGTCAAGAATCTTGCCACCCTTGAACGGTCGGTTTCCGCAAGCCTTCTTGCATCCGAGAGGGTCGCCGCGAACGCCAAGGCTGTTGTGAACAAGGCGTACGGGGATATCAGGCAAATGTTTGTAAGCTCACAGAACATGATGCAGGAGGCGAGCAGGAGGGCGGAAGTAATCACCGAGAGGGTTGACACGATCGTGGTCGGCATCCAGTTTCATGATTCCCTGAGCCAGCGGACGAATCATATCCTTAAGGCATTTGCCGATGTCACGAAACTCTGTTCACAAGGGGAACAAGGCATTGACCCGGATGCTCTCGGCTCCTCTTTTCTGGTCCTGGAGCTGCAGCACCGCCAGTTGGCACACCTAATCGACGAGGTCAGTGCCATTCATCTGCTGATCAGGCAGTCTTTTTCCACTATCGGCGCTGAAGTAAAAGGGTTAAATTCTATTCTTGTGGACAGCAATTCCAATTCGGTCGGGTCGGAGCTGTTGCTTGTCGGTTTCTATTCCTCCCTGCAGAAGGCACTTCTTCAACTGTGCGAACTGGTCGCCGAGGGAGAAGGAATGATCGAGCAGTTCAGGATCGCTGCCGCTGAAACCCGAAACGTGGCCGGCAGCCTGGTAGAGATAATGCGGGATGTCAGGACGATGCGCGAGGAAACCCGTCTGCAGGCAGTGAATACCATCATCATGGCCAGCAACCTGGGGCAGCGCGGACGCAGCATTCAGGTGCTGGCCAAGGAAATCAGCGCCCTGTCCGAGAAGACCAGCGAACTGGTCACCGATGTGGAAGACCTGCAGTATTCGGTGAATCAGAAGGTGGAGAGCCTCTGCCAAAGCTGGGACAAGAACAGCGGCGGCTCAAGCAGAGGCGAACTGAAGGAGGAGGTCAGCAGGATAGACGACTCCTTCCGCGAAGTTAGAGATGGTTGCAGCGTCCTTACCTCGCGGATTGAATCCTCCCGGCGCCATATTGATGACGTGTATCTCGGCCTGGGCTTTATCCAGAAACTGCAGGACGGCCTTACGGCCGTCGCCGCCCGTGTCGAACAGGCCAGGGATATCCTGCTGCCTTGGCGTGATCGTGCGACTTCCGACAGCAATGAGATCAACCAATTGATCCAGCGCTATACCATGGAACAGGAACGGCTGATCCATTTGTTTGACCGGGTGGAAGGTGAAGAGGTTCGGCAAAACGATGGAGATATTTTTTTCTGATTTCTGGTCGTCGCTGGCTATCTTGCGCAAAAGGCATGCTGGCAGAAAAGGAGATACCTGATGAAAGTGAAGAAGAAAGAGGAACTGACCTGTCTTTGTCTCGATGGAGAAATGACCATCCATAATGTGGCAGCCTTCAGGGATCGGCTTTTGGAGGCCTTAGGAGGGAGCAATCGGGTCGAGATCGATCTGCAACGGGTGACCGCGATGGATCTGGCTGGTCTGCAGATACTCTGTGCCGCACACCGAACCTCGCAGATACAGGGCAAGGTTTTGTCGCTCAGCAGCAAACAGCTGCCTGTCCTGCAGCAGGCGCGCTGCGTTGCGGGATTCGATCTTATTCATAACTGCGGGATCAATCCTGCTGCGGAATGTATCTGGGTTGGAGGGATGCCAGAATGACAAAACGCATCATCACCGTTGAGGATTCCACCAGTCTGCGCGAGATGATCTCCTTTACCCTGAGCGAGGCGGGTTACGAGGTGGCGCAGGCCGAGGATGGGCAGGACGCTCTGGACAAACTGACCGAATTCAAGGCCGATCTGGTCATCACCGACCTGAATATGCCCAAAATGAACGGCATTGAATTGACCAGTTCGCTCCGGGCTAACCAGATGTATAGGTTTATCCCAATAATCTTTCTGACCACCGAATCGCAGTTGCAGAAGAAACAGGCGGCCAAGGAGGCAGGTGCCACCGGGTGGATCGTGAAGCCCTTCAAGCCTGATCAGTTGTTGCAAGTGGTTCGCAAGGTGCTCGGCTGATGGGGCTGGAGTAGTTGGCAATGATATTCCATTCAAACGGAGATGATTATGGAAGACAGGCATGTAAAGGCCTTTAAGGAAGAGTCCTATGATATCCTGGCGGAACTTGAATCTCTGCTTTTGGAACTCGAGGAAAACCCTAAGGATGCGACACTGATCGACCGGGTATTCGGGGCCATGCATACAATCAAGGGTTCTGGCGCCATGTTCGGATTTGACGCAATCTCCGATTTCACCCACGAGATTGAGACAGTCCTGGACATGGTTCGCGACGGCATCCTTCCTGTAACCTCCGGCCTGGTCAGACTGACCCTTTCTGCCCGGGACAAGATTCTGGAGATGCTGGACAGCGGAACCCAGAGCCTTGACAAGGAAGCCCGGGCTATTGTAGCAGGCTTCAGGGACCTGATTGGGAACGATGAATCTGAAATCAAGGAGGAATCCGAGGAGCCTGAGCCGGTTGAAACAACATTGCGCATCACCTACCGCATCCTGTTCAAGCCCAATACCGATATTTTTACCACCGGAACCAACCCCCTGCTGCTTCTTTCGGAACTGAAGGCCATGGGGGAATGCACCATCGTCGCCCGGACCAATGAGATTCCTCCGCTGGCCGAATACAACCCCGAGGCCTGCTATGTATCGTGGGAAATCATCCTGACCACCAATTGTGATGAGAATGCCATTCGCGACGTATTCATCTTTGTTGAAGACAACTGCGAACTTTCCATCGAAAAGATCTTTGAACATGATTCCGGAGCAGAAAGCGAAGATTACAAACGACTTGGGGAAATACTCCTGGATAGAGGCGCCGTGACCCCGGAAGCCCTTAACAATGTTTTGAATAAACACAAGTTTCTGGGCGAGCGCTTGCTGGAGTCAAAAGTCATCAGTCGTGAAAAAATTGATGCCGCCCTCAAGGAACAGGAACATGTGCGCAAGGTCCTGCAGAAGGACCGCGACATGCAGGTGTCCTCTCTCCGTGTTGATGCAGCAAAACTGGACAGCCTGGTAGATCTTGTCGGTGAACTGGTCACGGTCCAGGCCCGGCTTTCCCAGAAGGCCTCCGGCGACAATGATCCAGAACTACAGCTTATTGCCGAATCGGTTGAGCGGTTGACCGAGGAGTTGCGGGACAATACAATGTCCATCCGGATGGTGCCTATTGGCACGCTTTTCTCCAGGTTTCGGCGACTGGTGCATGACCTTGCCGGCGAACTCGGCAAGGAGGTGCAGATCGTCACCGATGGTGCAGCAACCGAACTGGATAAGACCGTGATCGATCAGCTCAACGAGCCCCTCGTACACATCATCCGCAACGCCATCGACCATGGCATCGAGCAGCCCGCCGAGCGAAGTTCCTTCGGCAAGCCTGTCAAGGGGACGATCCATCTTGCCGCCGAACATGCCGGGGCTTCGGTGGTCATTTCTATCAGCGATGACGGAGCCGGGCTTGCGCCGGAGATATTGAAAGCCAAGGCTGTGGAAAAAGGTCTCATCGCCGCTGATCAAGAATTGAGCGAGGATGAATGTTATTCTTTGATTTTGCGCCCGGGCTTCACAACCTCAACCGAGGTGACTGACGTTTCGGGGAGAGGCGTGGGGATGGATGTTGTCAAGAGGTCCATTGACAGCCTGCGGGGAACAATCGGCATTACCAGCAGCAAGGGCATAGGCACGACTATCTCACTGCGCCTGCCCTTGACCCTGGCCATTATTGACGGTCTTTTGGTCAGCGTTGGTCAGGACCTGTTTGTTATTCCCCTTGCGGTGATAGATGAGTGCGTTGAACTGTCCAAGGAAGAATCGATACAGTCCAGGGAGCGGTCGATGATGACCTTCCGGGGCCAGGTGCATCCCTATGTCAGTCTCCGGCATGTTCTGGGCATTGGCGGGGTCGCGCCGGCAATTGAAAAGGTCGTACTGGTCAATGCCCTGGGAAAACGAACAGGATTCAGCGTCGATAAGGTCATCGGCCAGCATCAGACCGTCATTAAAACCCTGAGCAAGGTGTTAGGGAACGTGGAGGGAATCTCTGGCGCCACCATTCTTGGGGACGGGACCGTAGCCTTGATTCTTGACGTTAACCAGTTGGTGAAGGCCGAACGCAGCGATATCCAGTACAAGGCCCAGGGAGCGATGCCGCGGCGTGTCGAAATGACCGCATGACAGAGAAATTTCCCCTGAAGGCGGCCCCCTTGAAATAAAGGTAACTGAGAGGGGACAGGCGCATCAGTCCGGCGCGGATCAGGCCCGGGAAATCAAAAGGCGTGGAGGCGAAATATCATATGGCAACTCAAGCAGTGGCTGCTGATTCTGTGTTGTATCTCACATTCCGGATAGAGCAGGAACTCCTGGCCTTTGAAGTGGCGAGGGTGCGCGAGGTCCTTGACCTCTGTCCCATTACCAGGGTGCCCAGGACTCCTGAGTATATGCGCGGGGTCATCAACCTCAGGGGCAGTGTCATTCCTGTCCTCGATCTGCGCCTTAAATTCGGTCTGCCAAAAACGGCTACAACCATCGATGCCAGGATTGTGGTCATTGAGATACATTACGAGGGGGAAATGGTTCTGGTAGGAATACTGACCGATTCAGTCCACGATGTCATTGAAATTGACAGCGAGCACATCAATTCGTCTCCCCAGATGGGGGCGCGCTGGCGTACCGAGTATGTCTCAGGTATTGGAAAATTCAATGATCAGTTCATCCTCCTGCTTGACCTTGACCGCGTATTTTCATCCAAGGATGCTGGCTCCCTGTCTGAAGGATGACCGCAAACATCTGAAGAGGAATACGTTGTCGTGACCAGGACGTTATACAGTTTCACGCGCGGTCAACCTTCCTGTCCTTCCGGGCCATACCATACTGAATCCGGGACATGACGCATTCCTCCAGAGGCGCAAAGGATGAAGGGCTCAGAAATCTATGTATCCCGGCATGGGTATCATGGCAAAAGATACCCTCCTTCTTCATTCCAGATGAACGACGCTTCACTCTGGAGATGGCCCTATGAATAGAGTGAACGGCTCATCTGGAAAACGACAGCTTATGAGATTGTTTTTGTCAATGTATTGTTGGAACATTTCCCTGCGCTTCACTGGCATCAATCACCCCTGTCGAGTTTCTTCCTCGCTATGAACCAGGAGAACGGTTCAAAGACAGCAACGCCCGTCATGAAGACGGCGACATTTGACCTGTTCAGTGAGTATATTCAAGAAGTTATTGGCATCAAGATGGGGCACAACAAGCAGACCATGTTGCAGGCCCGGTTGATGAAAAGGTTGCGCATCCTGGGTCTGAAGACCTACGAGGAGTATTACTCCTATCTGTTCAGCGAAGAGGGACAACGGAGCGAGATGCCATTATTCGTCCATCAGGTCACCACCAATAAGACCGATTTCTTCAGAGAACCCGCTCATTACGAGCAGTTGGTGAAGCAAGTGCTGCCGGTCCTAATCCGGGAAAAAAAATACAGTTTCCAGAGGCCGCTGCGCGTATGGAGTTCTGCCTGTTCCACCGGCGAGGAGCCCTATACCCTGGCGATGGTCCTTGCGGATTTTGCCGAAACGCACCAACTCCCTGATTTTACCATCCTGGCAACGGACATCTCCCCGGAGGTGCTTCAGCACGTTGCGCAGGGGGTGTATGATGAGGCCAGGATATCTCCGGTTCCCTTTCCCATGCGGAAAAAATATATGTTGCGCGCGAAAGACCCTGAAAAAAGACTCGTGCGGATCGTCCCGGAACTGCGGGCCAAGGTCCGACCTCAATGGATCAACCTGAAGGATTATCCCTACAATATCCAGGAGCGGATGGACATCATATTCTGCAGAAATGTCATTATTTATTTCAGCCATGATACGCAGGTCAAGGTAATGTTGCAGTTGTGCAATCATCTTGAACCTGACGGCTATCTCTTCTTAGGTCATTCTGAGACGCTCAACAACTTTAACCTTCCCCTCAAACAGGTCGCGGCGACGGTATACAGGAAACAATGATCAACAACAAGGACTTACCGTCATACTACCTGAAACCCGGGGAATTTTGTTTTGTGCGGGAGCCATCGTTAATTCTCACCGTGCTCGGCTCCTGCGTAATGGTTACCATGATCTGCCGGCGGCTTGCGGCGGGCGCTGCCTGCCACCCGGTCCTGCCTGTATGCCCGTCTGCCGATTCCTGCCAACCGGATAAATGCCTGCTGAAGAATAAGTACGTTGCGTGCGTTATTCCTGAGATGATCAGGAAATTTCAGGATCTGGGTGGGCGGTTGAACGAAGTGGAAGTCAAAATGTTCGGAGGGTCAAATATGTTTTCCCGGAACTCCCCGCAACGAGATAATCTTCAGGTCGGCAGCAAGAATGTCAGCATGGCCCGTCTGAAAATTGCGGAAGCAGGCCTTACGCTGAAAAGCTTTGACGTGGGTGGCAACCGGGGGAGAAAGATCTATTTTTATACCGATTCAGGGGACGTGTGGGTCAAGAGATTCCAGGCAAAATTGGGCATTATTGACTACCTGGCCGATGAAAAGGAGCTACTGACCACTGAGTTGAAAAAAATATGAAAGGGCATATTCGGGTCCTGGTGGTTGATGATTCCTGCGTTGTTCGGCAGACACTGGCCGAAGTGCTGGCCTCCCACCCGCAGATAGAGGTAATGGGGACTGCCGCAGATCCGTATATTGCCGCCCAGAAAATTGCGCAGGAGGTCCCGGACGTGATTGTCCTCGACGTTGAAATGCCGAGAATGGACGGCATCACCTTTCTGCGAAAAATCATGGAGCAGCACCCCATGCCGGTGGTCATCTGCTCTACCCTGACCGCAGGCCGCTCTGAAACTGCGATGAAGGCCCTCGAATATGGGGCGGTGGAGATCATTGACAAGCCGAAACTTGGGACCAAGCAGTTCCTGCGGGAATCAACGGTCAGGATCTGTGATGCGGTTCTTGCTGCTTCCATGGTCAAACTCAAGCCCATCCTGCCGGACAGGTGGGTGCCGCCCAAACTTACCGCCGACGCGATGCTGCCACTGGTAAAATCAAAATCCATGGCCGAGACCACAGACAAGGTTGTTGCCGTTGGCGCGTCCACCGGAGGCACTGAGGCGTTGCGGGTCTTTCTCCAGGGCTTGCCGCTGGATGCACCGGGAGTCATCATTGTCCAGCACATGCCTGAGCATTTTACCAGGGCCTTTGCCCAGCGCCTGGATTCCCTGTGCCGGGTTACTGTCAAAGAAGCGGAAACCAATGACTCCGTTATCCGGGGCAGGGCGCTGATCGCGCCCGGCAACCGGCACCTGCTTCTGAAGCGGAGCGGTGCCCGTTACTTTGTCGAAGTGAAGGACGGCCCGCTGGTCTGCCGTCATCGCCCTTCGGTGGATGTCATGTTTCGGTCAGTGGCCAGATATGCCGGAAAAAACGCGGTGGGGGTGATCATGACCGGCATGGGGGATGACGGCTCCCGGGGGATGAAAGAGATGAAAGATGCCGGCGCCTCCTTGACCATCGCCCAAGATGAGGAATCCTCGGTGGTATTCGGCATGCCCAGGGAGGCCATCAAGGTGGGGGCGGTGGACAAAGTCCTGCCGCTGGAGAAAATTGCCCAGCAGGTGATGATGCACTGCCAAGAGAAAGGATAAGTACTCCTTGCAATTCCTCTCTGCATCATGAATAATAATACTATGATATTGTGTCACATTCCTAACTGAAGCAGGGGATTAGAGGTGTGTATCGGAAGGAAAGTCAACGTGCTTTTGGGGCAGGCCTTTTCGTTGACCGTATGCCTGGTTAAGCGCAATTATGAGGAAAGAGCATGACGACCTTAGCGGAACAGAAGTTGCACAATCTTGACCTGAGCCGGATCGTGAACCGGAATGAAAAGCGGGTGGTTATCGCCATGGACAAGGTCTTTGCCGCCATTGACGACTGGGATCCGCAAGCCTTGGATATTCAGGATATTTACGCCTTGGCCTTGAACAGCCTGCCCCCTCGGTATGTCCAGGAGGGAACCATTGTGTTTAATGAAAAAGTTCGGAACTCTGAGATTGAACAGGCGGTGCGCACAGCTTTGGACAAGGTGAGGAAGAAACCAAATTATTGAACAGACACCGAAGGCTTAATCAGGGGGAACCTGGCGCACCCAGCCTGTAAAATACTCGAGCATGGGTTATGGATGACCGCCCCATTTTTTATGCAGGTTCCGGGATAGGAGCGTTGCCGCCACCTTTCAACGAATCGCGGGTTACAGGCTGATGTCCAGGCTTTCCATGATTTTGCCGATCAGGTTTTCCTGGGAAAAGGGCTTGATCAGATAATTTTTTGCGCCCCTGTCTATAGCCTTATGGATTTCATCGCGTTCCAGTTCAACCGTGACCATGGTTACTGGGATATCTTTGTATTTCTCGTTGGCCTTCAGTGCCTCAAGCATCTCCATCCCGTCCATTTCCGGCATGTGCCGGTCAAGCAGGATAAGATCCACCTTCCCGTTCTCTCGCTGGAGGATTTGGAGCCCTTGCTTTCCATCGCCTGCCTCCAGAAACTCAAAGCCCAATACATCAATGGCCTTCTTGATAAAGTGTCGTGTTGCCGCAGAATCGTCTACCGATAGAATGCGCATTCTTCCCCCCGCTTCTGAGTTTACTTGACCTGGTAGTACAGACCCATGGCGTGCCGCTGCATCTCATATTCCTGCGTATACATGATGATCGACTCCGAGGCCCCAAGGAACAGGTAGCCGCCGGGACGAAGGAGCGCAGCGATACGCTTCAGGATGTCCTGTTTAAACTCCAATGAAAAATATATTAATATATTACGACAAAAAATTATATCTTGTTTGCCCAGGTGATTGAAACTTTCCTGGAGATTCAGTTTCTGAAACCTGACCATCTTTTTGACCTCATCGCTGATTGTCCAGATTTTGTTGTTCTGAACGAAGTAGCGATCCCGGTATTCCTCGCCAAGACCGCGGGTGATGGCCAGGTTGTCGTATCTGCCAAGTTTGCCCAGAAAAAGGACGGTTGAGGAGATGTCGGTTGCCAGGATTTCAATATTTTCGGGTTTGAGCCGGGGATAATGCCGGATAAATTCGAGAAATGTCATCGCAATAGAGTAGGGTTCCTGGCCCGTGGAACAGGCGCAGCACCAGAACCTGATCTTATTTCGCTTGCCGGCGGCTATCTCATCGGCATACTGCTTGAGCACAAGTTCCGTGAGGATGCTGAAAGGATGGATATCGCGAAACCAGAAGGTTTCGTTGGTGGTGATCGCTTCGATGATCTTGTCGCGAAGGGTATGGGTTTTATCAAGAACAGCCCGATTGTAGAGATCGCCAAAGGTATTGCATCCCTGTTCAAACATCATGGTGGTCAGACGGGTCTCCACCAGGTAGGTTTTGTCGTCGGACAGGTGGATGCCGCAGTGCTTTTCCACATAATCCCGGATAAGCCGGAACTCATCGATGGTGATCATATGGAGAGCCTCTGGGGCGAGAGATCACTGGTCGGAGGAACAGTGGTCCTGGCGCTCATTTCAGACCGGGATGCCTGGAAATTTCATGTTCAATGATGTCGGGATCAGGGGCATTGTAGAGGATGATATTATGAAGATGGAACAGGCTTTCAGGTTCGATGCGCAGGAATTTGAGCGCAATGCCGTCCGGGGTAGAGCGGACTATCTCGCCCTCGACCTGGATGCTCATCTCCTCAATCGTGCCTTCGAGAAAAATTTTGAGCAGGCAGGGGGTACCTTGGGGGAAAGTACCGGATAGAGGCAGCAGGCACCCACCAACGCTGAGATTGCTGAGTTCAGGGGTCAAATAAACCTGATCGTCAATGAGGAGTTGAGACTTCACTTTGAAGGGAATGCGGCTGAAACGCCTGGTTTCTTCGCTCATGGGGTATCACTTAGCTTGTCGGCAAGCAAATCTCGATGGTTGCTCTGATGCAATTGAAGCTGCTGGATGGCGAAAAACGAGTAACCGAGAGGCAGAAAATGAATATTTTTTTCGGCATTTCTGATGAAGCCGCAGAGAGTACATTGCCTGCCCGGATCAGATTTGAAGAAACGGCGAAACTGCAATGATTTTTGAGGATAAGTCAAAATCAAGAATTCTTCCTCTGGTTGAAATGCCATCTTTATCAACCCCTTTTTCCTTTTGTATCATGATAGGGTATACAAAGCTCTTCTGTCAAGGATGCGGCATGCGCTTGACATTTTCAGGCAGGGTTGTCGATTTCCTGGGGCGCCTGGGAGAATGAAGTCATCCAGGATTGATAAAAGTCGGCAGGTCAGGGCAGGACCTTCATATTGACCAGAGAAATGATGGCCCCAGGCAGCTCACGCAGCGACAGAACCTCATCGACAATACCCGCGTTTTTAGCGCTGCCGGGCATGCCCCACACCACGCTGGATTCTTCGTCCTGGGCAAAGATGGTTGCCCCGTATTTTTTCAGTTCTTTGCCCCCCTCGGTACCATCCGTGCCCATGCCAGTGAGAATTACCCCGAGAACCTGCGAGCCATAGACAGCCGCGCCGGAGTGGAAGAGCACATCCACGGAGGGCCTGCAACCTTTAATGGGAGGCTGGTCATTGATTACCGTCATGATTTTCTGGCGATTTTGTTCCAGCACCATATGACGTCCCCCTGGGGCAATATAGGCGTGCCGGTATTCCACATATTCATTATCACGCGCCTCCACGACTTCGTAGCGGCATTTGCTGTTGAGGCTCTTAGCCAGGGACTGGGTAAAGGTGGGAGGCATGTGCTGGACAATAAAGATGGGCACCTCCACCTGCGAGCAAAGAGGCGGCAGTATTTCCGCCAGGGCCTGCGGGCCGCCTGTGGAAACGCCGATCATGATGGCTTTGACCGCGCTGCCCTGAATCGGACGATGGGGAACAATACATGGCTCCGCCTTGGGCTCTTTTGCTTTTTTGTCGGTGAAGCCGGGAATGCGGATCGAAGCGTAGTTTCTGATTTTAATAACGAGTTGTTGACAGAGCTGGAAAATATTGCTTTTCAGGTTCCGGCTCTCAGGCTTGGCGATAAAATCGAAGGCACCCATTTCCAGTGCCTGGACAGTGATGTCAGCCCCCTTCTGGGTATGGGAGCTGAGCATGATCACCCCGATCTGCTCTGAGGGTTTTCTGCCGGCATTGATTTTTTGGATTTCCTTGAGGGTCTCAAGGCCGTCCATGTCCGGCATCTGAATGTCCAGGGTGACGAGATGCGGCGGGGTTGTCTTGATGAACTCCAGGGCCTTGACTCCGTTCCAGACAGAACCGGCAATCTCGATATCAGGTTCCCGCGAGAGGACTTCCTCCACCGCACTGCGGAAAATGCGCGAGTCGTCGACAATGAGAATCTTGATCTTCATCTGCTCTCTGTGTTACTGAACTTCTGCCGGCTCTGCATCATTCTCACCGCCTGCACCAGCCGTCTGGCGTCCAAGAGGATCAGCAGCTCGTTCTCCAGTTTGCAAACACCCTCTCCTACATCCGCTGCCCTGCGCTCTATGCCTTCAGGGACATCCCGCTCATTTTTTCGCCGGTTTTCGATGAGACTTTCGTCAACCGTTACCACATCTTCGATGCTGTCCACGAGGATTCCGCAGAGGTCACCCACCTCGGCCATGAACAGCACGACCCGGTTCGATTCATCGATTTGCTTGCCGGGGAATCCGAATATTTCCCGCAGATCGAGAAGCAGATAGATCTGCCCCCGGATATTGATATAGCCTCTAATTTCTTTGATGGCGTGGAAAATAGGGGTATAATTTATCTCGGTATTAATTTCCTTCACGTCCCGGATGTCGACGCCGTACAACCGGCCGGAAAGCCGGAAGCTGCAGAACCGGCGCAACGTGGATTCCGCTGTTTTTTTCTGTTTGGTGACTTGCATTAGAATGTACTCCGCGGGTTATCTCCCCTGCCGGTCAATGGGGTTGATCCCTTTCTGAGTTTCAGGCCGAAACCGCCTTGTCCCTAATTTTCGTAAATGCGGTGGCAACGATCTCCAGGAAATGCTCCCGTTCCAGCTTGACTTCATAGAAGTCAAAGCCGTTCTCCATGCTTTTTTTGCGGGATTCATCGGTATCCAGAGAGGTCAGGGCCACGGCCGGGATATCGCTTTGCCGGATGCTCTGGCGCACATTTTTGATGAAAGTCCAGCCATCCATGATCGGCATTTCAAGGTCCGAGACAATCAGGTCAAACTCGTTCTCTTCCAATTGCTCCAATCCTTGCTGGCCGTTTTTCACGTCCACCACCACATAGCCTTCCGCTTCCAGGTATCCCTTGATCAGGTGCCGGAAAAAGGCGATGTCCTCAAGCAGAAGGATCCTGCCGGGGGAACGGCCTGCCGAAGCAGTTTCGGAAAGGGCGTGCGGATGTCCAGCCGTCGCAGGGTCGAGCATTTCGACGAGGCGGTAGATGTCCAGGAACAGTGTCATGAAGTTGTTGATGATCGCGGTGCCCAGAAAACCATCAGCCTTGTAGCTGCTCAAATCAAGATCCACTGCCGTGTCCACCACGTCGACAAACATGGACATCAGGATGCCGACGGGCCGCTTGAGGTGCCGCGGCAGGATGAGATACATTTCCTCCTGGTCGACAATCGGCGATACCTTGAGCAGATGATCAAGGCGGATGATCAAGGTGGAAACCCCGTCCACGGATATATATTCCTTGTCGCCGATCAGTTCAACGTCCTTGATTTTGATCGGTTCAATGCGCCGGATAAGGGGCAGCGACAGGGCCAGCTGTTCCTTGGGGCCGGATTTGAACAGCAGCACGCTCTGCAGGTCCTCGGTCTTTAATTCC
Source organism: Desulfobulbaceae bacterium (assembly GCA_003508005.1). Classification (GTDB taxonomy): domain Bacteria; phylum Desulfobacterota; class Desulfobulbia; order Desulfobulbales; family Desulfobulbaceae; genus UBA10518. Next base: position 91,328 of record DNUE01000013.1, on the reverse strand, counting down.
TTTTCGCGTTCTTCCATGATCCGCTCGGCAAGGGTTATACCGGTATGCCGGGCAATGCCGCCCACATCCAGGATCAGGGCGGTCTTGCCGTTGCCCATGATAGTGGCGCCAGCATAGATGCCAAGTTGCTTGACAACAGGATGCAGCGGTTTGACCACGATCTCTTCGGTGCCGATAATCCTGTCCACAACGAGGCCGTAATGGTTGTTGCCCACCTTGAGGACCACGAAACTGAGAGAGACTTCGTCCGCTTCGGCAGAGTCACCTGGATCGGCGGTCGGCTGGGCTACTGTATGTTCTGCCATGCCCTGTTGAAAATATTTTTCAGCGATTTCCGCCCTGGTCTCCCTGGTGAAGAGCTTGGGGCGCATCAGGACTTCGGTGAGACGGACAATGGGCAGGAGCCTGCCGCGGAGGCGATAGACCTCCTGTTCATCGGCCCGTTCGATCTGGATACTGACATCCTCGTCGTAGAGGGTGACCAGTTCCACCAGACTCACCTGGGGGATGGCATACATATAGCCCCCGGCAGTGACAATGATTGAGGGTATGATGGCCAGGGTCAGCGGCAGTTGCAGAAGAATGGTGGTTCCCTCGCCGGTTTTCGATTCAAACTCAAGGGATCCGCCGATTTTTTCGATACAGGTCTTGACCACATCCATGCCCACGCCGCGGCCAGAGACGCCGTCCGCCTTTTCCATGGTGCTGAAGCCAGGGAGAAAGACCAGGTTCAGAATGTCCTGATGGGTCATCTGTTCCAGCTCGGATTCGGATTTCAGTCCCTTTTCTACAACAATTCTGCGGATGCGGACGATATCGACGCCCCGGCCGTCATCGGAAATTTTGATATTGACCCGGCCGGCTTCATGGTAGGCGGAGATCCTGATCAGGCCGGTCTTCGGCTTGCCGGCCCTGACGCGGTCCTCCGGGGTTTCGATGCCATGACCGCAGCAATTGCGGATAATGTGAGTCAAGGGGTCGGTCAGCGATTCCAGGATGGTCTTGTCCAGCTCCGCGCTGCTGCCGGTGATCTCGATCTGGATCTGTTTACCCAGGCTTTTGCCCAGATCCCTGACGATTCGGGGAAACTTGTCGATCACCTTGCCTATGGGCTGCATCCGGGTGCTGATGATCGTCTCCTGCAGTTCACTGGTGATCAGATCCAGCCGGTGGGCGATGGAGCGGGAAAGAGGATCTGATTCGTTGACGGTCAGCAGGTGCTGGTTGCGGATCAGGACCAGCTCGCCGGCCTGGACCATGAGCCGGTCCAGGATATCGACATTGATGCGCACAGTGTTGCCGAGGTCCAGCTCGCTTTTTTCCACCAACGGAGCCTTCTTTTCACTGGCCACCGGTTCTTCCTTTTTTTTCTGCTGGGCGGGGCCATGTTCGTACAGGCTCGCCAGCTGGTCATAAACCACCTTGATGTCCACATCGTTGCTGAGCGCGATGTTCTGCAGCATGGTTGTGAGGAGGTCAACCCCGGCCAGGAGGCTGTCTATGTATTCGGATTCAGGCAGGATTTGGCCGCCGCGCATCTTGGTCAGGAGCGCCTCCATGATATGGGTCAGATCGGACATCTTGCTGAGACCGAGGAAGCCTGCTGCCCCCTTGACAGAGTGGATGGCACGGAAGACCTTGTCAAGCAGGGCCTGCTCCGGGTCGTTTTTCTGCCGTTCCAGGGCAAGAAAATCATCCTCGATGCTGTCCAGGTGCTCCTTGGCCTCGGCCACGAAGGCCTCTACCATTTCCGGATCATTCAGCAGGATGTCGTCAATTGTTTCCCTTTCGTTACCCATTTCCTTGTCCTCTCATCGTTCCTCTCGGGAAGGGGCTGTTCATGCCTCATCCTTCTGCTTCATGGCCTCCAGGAGCAGACCGGTCAGCTCCCGGTTGATCCGGCGGGGAATTGGCCGGTCGGGGACCTTGCGAAAGCTGATCGTGGGGTTGTCGATCTGAATCATCTTGATAGCCGCTTCCTCTCCCTTCAGGTCACCGTATACTGCGTGGTGCAGCTCGCCGCCGTTGAAGTAGAAAAACCCTTTGGGATTGCCCGACGAGGCGACTTCGCAGAGGCAGGTCTTCTGTTCCAGTTCGATCATCTGCAGGAAATTGCCAATGGAGATCCCGGTGATGGAGCCCTCGGTCTTGTCCTTTTCGAGGGCATCGGTTATGGCCTTGGCCAGCGCATCAGCGGTAAAGGGTTTCTCGATGAACTGAAGGATGTCTGATTGGAGGTTCTCGATGATCGCCGGGGTCCCGTGGGCGGACATGACAATGCAGGGAATGCTCGGATGGTACTTGTTGACGTATGCCAGCAGGCCAAGGCCGTCGATGCGCGGCATCTGCAGGTCAGTGACCAGCAGGGTGATATCCCGGCTTTTGATTACCTCTATGGCCTCCATGCCGTCTTTGGCGAAAACAACCTGGAATCGCTCCTGGTATTTGGCAAAGGCCCCTTCGAGATAATTCAACAGCATGGAGCTGTCGTCAACTATCAATACTCTGTCCACTCAAATCTCCCTGTCAATGAATGGTCCACGCGGTAAAACGTGCCATGTACCGGGATCGGTCAGTCTTTTGTCTCGCCTCATGCAACACCGGCTTCCTTGAGCAATTCGGCATTGCTGCTGGAAATTTTCCGGGGGAATTCCTTTTTGGGCGGATTTCTGAATTTAATCTTGACCCGGTCGAACTTGAAAAGCTCCACTGCCGCTTTTTTTCCGTTCAGCTTGCCGTAGGTGGCGTTGAAAAGGACGCCGCCCTGAAAAACCAGGTAGCCGGTCCTGCCGTCCTTGGCCTGAATTTCGCAGATACAGGTCATGTTCTCCGATTCCACCAACTTGAGAAATCCGGGGATGGAAACCCCGTTCATAGTCCCCAGCAGATGCTGCTCCTGGCCGAGGGTGGAAAGGATAAGCTCACCCAGATCGGTAACCGAAAAGGGCTTCTGAATAAAGTAGCTGTATTTTTTTTCCAACCGCTCCTTCAACTCCGGGGTTCCGTGCCCGGTCATGATGATGCAGGGAATGTTCGGAAAATTTTTGGTAACATAGGAAAGAAGAACCATGCCGTTGATGCCGGGCATGACGAGATCCGTGACAACCAAGGAGTACTTTTGCTCCTGCAGGGCACGGATAGCTTCGAAGCCGCTTTTTACCGGCACGACTTCGAACTTGCTCTTGTATCTTCCCAGTATTTCGGTGATGATGAGCAGCAACTGCTCGTCATCGTCCACTATGAGAACCTTGTCCATCGTATGCTAATCCCTGCCTGGAGATGACATTTGGTCCCGGCGGCAACACGTGGGTGATGTTTCTGCTCTGCTCTTCACGTTTATCGGGTGCTCGGTCGCTCCGTACTTGAGGGCCTATCTTTGCAAGGCCGCTTTTTTCTCCAGAAACAGGGTGTCCAGCATGATACCGCAATAGTTGGCAAGAATGGACATGGAGTCGGTCACATCATCTATATCCAGTTCTGCGACAATCACTCCATGGGTTTTTTCTCGCCCCTTGAGGCCCATGACCATCCAGTTGTCCAGTACATTAACGCCAACCTGCAGGGTCGGTGTCGAGTCGTTGTGGGAGACGATTCTGCCGGAATCAAGACACTGTTTGAACTGCATGATGCCATCGATGGGAACCAGTAAAGAAGGGATGTCTTTGAGTCCTCCGCTTCCCCATATTCCCTGCAGCTGCAAATCACTGTCATCCTTGAGGAAAATAGCGGCGGTCCGACTTTCCAGGTCATGAACAAATGCCTCGGCAACAATCCGGCAGAGGTCAATGGGATCGGTAACCCGCATCAGGTCGAGCTCAACGTGATAGAGCGAGGAGAGGATGTTGTTCTGGCGAAAGAGGATGGCGGTCATCTCGTCCAGTTCCTTTCGCTGTGCTTCGACCTTGTAGTGCAGCTTCGAGATTTTGAGGATCATCGCCATGAATTCGGCCACAAACTGATACATCTCCACTTCGGTGGATTCCTCTGGATCGAGGACGATGAATCCGTACGACTGCGGATGGGCCTTGATCGGCAGGATGACCGGGGACTGGAAATCGGGGAGGATATCCTTGATTTCGGGATAGCTGGAGGACCAGACTGCCAACTGTTCCTTGATCACCTTGGTGAGCACCGGCGAGGAGGCAATCTGGTGCTTTTCCCGGTCTGCCTCCGCTACAAGCTTGCCGTCACGGGCCACCGGGACCACCAGTTTGTCTTTTTTTACCAGCCAGACGGAATTGCGATCCGGCCGCATCTTCATCTTGATCTCCCTGGAAAAGAGGACAGCGAGAGTGTCCTCATCGTAGAGATGCACCGAGGAGTAGACAAGATGCTTGAGCGCCGCTAATTGGTCATACCCCTCTTTGAAGATGCGCAGGAGTTCCTCCGTTGCCGATAGCTCTGAAGCCTGATCGGCCGAAGGGGCGGAGGACCTTTTGGCCTGAGGGCTGGCCGCGGAAGTCGCCTGAGCCATAAACTGGTCAAACTGCTGCAGGGTTGAATCAATGGCCACCGGCGTGGTGTCCCGCGCCGCGGCCCTTTCCCGCGAGGTGGAGAGGAGGTCCAGCCCGCTGAACATGAGGCCGATGAAGGGGGGGGTCACCTTGATCGTGCCCTTGCGTACCTCGCCGAATACCTCCTCCATTTTGCGGCCGATCCTGCTCATATCCTCAAGGCCGGCAAATCCGGCTGAGCCTTTGATGGTATGGGCAATCCGGAAGATCTGATTGATCAGGTCCGAATTGTCTGGTTCGTCCTCCAGCTGGATAAGGTTGAGATTGAGCTGATCCAGCAGTTCCAGGGCCTCTTCAAGAAAGTCCTGAAGCATTTGCTTCAACAACTGGGCATCAAGATCCTGAACATCATTTTGATCTGGCATGAAATCGTTCCTTTAGTGATTGACGTTCAACAGCCTCCCTTGGGCTGGCGGAAGGCAGGAATGCATTGGCAGTTCCGGTACGTTAAAGAATCTCCTCCAATAGGCTCAGCAGTTGGGTCGGCTTGAACGGTTTGACAATATACGCGGTGGCGCCGAGCGCCATGGCCTTGTCCCGGTCTTCGTCCTGGCCTTCCGTGGTCAGCATGATCACCGGGATGGCGGCGAGGTTCTCATCATTTTTTATATTTTCCAGGAATTCAAGGCCGTTCATTCTGGGCATGTTCACGTCGAGGATGATGGCGTCAAATGGTTCCTGACGAAGAAGTTCCAGTGCCTCGACGCCGTCGCCTGCCGAACCCATAACATACCCCTTGGACTTGAGACTGAATTCGACCATTTTGCGGACACTGGGTGAATCGTCAACTGTAATGATTCTTTTGCTCATTGTACCCCCTTAATTGTATCGATTCTACGTATATCCCATTTGGGTGTGTTGCGCGGATCCAGCCGGGAATTGCTCTCTTTCCCGGGTAACTGTCCGGGTTGTATCCACAGGAAATTGCACAAGCAATTGGCCTGGAGAGCACCGAAAATTCCCGTAATCGTCAAGTCTAAGTTGATTGCTTGGCTGGCAGGCACCAAGCTTGCCCAACGTCACGAGTTTCTTGTTTATGATACCATTTTTGCCAGATAAGTGAAGGGATTTTAATACGTTTGCCACCATCTTGCCTCGCTGAAATTCAATTCTATTTCTTGCTGGAAATGAGAGGCAAAATTCAAGACGAGCATATCTGAGCAGTTCCTGGTTATCAGGCTGGATTCGACTTTTCGAAAATAATGCTGAATCGGTACTGGGAGTCAGCATTAGATATCTTTTTGCCTACCAGTCTGTCAGGAATAAAGTTTATCCATGGAGGCAGATAGTGATTCCGCAGACGGCCTCCATGGACGGTGAGGAAGGTGAAGTTAGGATTTAAGGGTGAATTTGTCCACAAGAGCCTGGAGTTGAACGGCAAGTTGCGCAAGTTCCTCGGATGAGGCGTTGATCTGGCGGACGCCTCTGCTGTTTTCCTCCATGCCCTGGCTGACGCCATAGATATTGGCGGCAACCTCATTGGCGCCTGAAGCCAATGAGACAATGCTGTCAGTAACTTCATTGGTTGCCAACTTCGATTCTTTGACGATGGAGAGCATCCCGTCGGTTTCCCTGGAATGGTTGGTTACCGCCGAGGAAATGATCTGTGATGATTCGTTAAGCTGCTTGATGATCCCCGAAACTTCGTGAATTGCTCGCGCCGCAATTTCGGTTTTATCCTGGACATCTTTGATCAGGCCCGAGATGTTATCCGCAGCCTCGGCGCTTTGTCTGGCCAGTTCCTTGACCTCTCCGGCGACAACGGCAAAGCCCTTGCCGGCATCACCGGCCCGGGCCGCTTCAATGGTGGCATTCAGCGCCAGGAGTTTCGTCTGTTCGGTGATTTCTTCAATGGTTTCCGTGGTGATGCCGATCTGTCCAGCCGCCTCCTGCAGGGAAAGAATAGTGGTATTGGCGTTGGTCACCATGTCCAAGGCTTTGCCACTGATGTTTGAGCCTTCTCTGGCCTTGTTGCCGATTTCACCGACCTCATCGGCGATTTTTTTGGTGACATCGGCCAGGCGTTGCATGTTTTCTGACATTTTTTCGGCGATGAGCTTGATGTCATGCGTGCTGACATTGATTTCTTCCGTTGAGGCAGCCACATTGGCTGCCTGCGCGGTTGAATGCTCTGAACTTGCGGCCAATTGCGAGGAAATAGAGGACATTTCCTCCGAGGAACTGGCGAGAACCGATGAGTTATGCTGGATCTGCTGGATGGTCGTTGTCAGGTTTTCCGATATCTTTCGCAGGGAGTTGCCCAATACGTCATGCGCATCTTTTGGGTTTACCTGGAAATGGAGGTCGCTGTTTGCGAGCTTGCTGAGCGCGCCGAGAACCTCATATTCCAAATTATCGCAGAGTGAATCGATGCTGTCGGACATCTTGCCGATTTCATCACTCCTGTGCATCCGGAGCCGTTTCGACAGATGCCCCTTAGCCATCTCGCTGATGATATGCATGATGCTGGAGATCGGCTTGACAATCTCACGATCGATGAGGAAAGCCACTGCCATGGTAAGAATGATAATTCCGACTATCCCTGTGGCAGCGGCTTGCCAGGCGCTGTTGAGCATGGATTTCTTGACCTGGTCCCCGACTCCTTGGTTTAGGTTGATAAAGACGGTGTTGACCTTATCGACGATCTTGCCAAATGCCTCGTTGGTGATGGCTGTCTGCTCCTGGATTCCCTCCCGCGAAACAAAAAGGACGATACGCCCCAGCGGAACTCCGTCTCGGTTGATCTCCTGCCGGACGCTGAAAGCCAACGCGTGGGCATTCAGCAGGTCTACCACCTGCTGGACGTTCATCCTGTCGATATCGCTGGCCAGTCTGCGCAATGCTCCGTCCTCTTCGTTGCGGAAGGAGGTCAGTATCTTCCCATCCATGTTCTCTGCGTGGGCAAACAGGATGTCTGGATCGCTGGCCAGGGCTTTGCAATAATTGTCCAGGACATCAGTGTGGGTGAGGATGATCGTGGATGACAAGCCGGCGACAAGCCTGGCCATGCTTTCCGCCTTGGTGTTCAGCGAGACAACAGTGCGGAGGACATCTCGTTCATCAATGCCGCGCAGGTCTTCCTGCAGGCTGGTCTTGACCAGGTTTGCCTGGGTTGAGACGCTTGCGGATACAGCAGTAAATGATTTTTTTTCGCTGACGAAGAACACCAGGCTGATCAGGGCAATGATGGCAATGACGACACACGAAATAGGCACCATGAGCCGAGTGCGCAGGGTTTGTGAACGAAAATCTGACATAGTAGTACCTCTTGTTTTGAGTTGCTGCCGCATGCAGAGCGCTAGCAAAGAGCAACAGGAGCCCTCGAGCAGAACGGTTGGTACATCCTTCGAGGTCATTTTGCTCATAATAATATCAATAGCCGCTGATAAACTCAATGTATTCCATTAATTTTTGTGCCGATCCCTCTGATCGAGAACTTGACTCATCCCCGCAGTTTGCCCGTGTGCTGACCAGAATGATCGAAGCGTCTTCGCCGCCAATTTTATCAGGTTGTTCCCTGGTACTATTGAAGAAGGTCAAGTCCTTTGCCTTTTGGAAATAACCAGGATCTGTTCCCGCAGAACCTTGCCAGGTTGAATATAGTGTTAATTGGATCTGTTCCGGAGGAGCAGCGGGACTGCAACTATGTCGGCGCTATCGACCCGGCGATGTTCTCAGGGCAACTGCAAAAAAAACTTAACAAACAGGGGGCAGGTGCGATAACCTGAAACAGACAGCATGTGAATTCACAGCAAGGTGAACCTATGCCTACCGCCGCACAGCTTTTTGTCAAGTGTCTGGAAAACGAGGGTGTTGAGTATATCTTCGGCATTCCCGGGGAAGAGATCCTCGATGTCATCAATGCCCTGCTGGACAGTCCCATCCGGTTTATCACTGTCCGTCATGAGCAGGCGGCCGCGTTCATGGCAGACATGTATGGCCGCCTGACCGGCAGGCCCGGAGTCTGCCTGTCCACCCTTGGACCCGGCGCCACCAACCTGCTGACCGGTTTTGCCGACGCCAATATGGACCATGCGCCTATCGTCGCCCTGGCCGGCCAGGGCGCGACCATCCGCATGCACAAGGAAAGCCATCAGGTGGTGGATCTGGTCAACCTTTTTGCCCCGGTTTCCAAGTACAGCGTGGCCATCCTTGAGCCGGAGATCGTCCCTGAGGTGGTGCGCAAGGCCTTCAAGGTGGCTCAGGCGGAAAAACCAGGCGGCTCCTTTATCAGCTTTCCCGAAAATATTGCCGCCATGACCGTCGCTGACGTGTACAGGCCATTGAAAATTCAGGACCTGCAACCGACGCAGCCCGCTCCGCATAAGATCGAGCAGGCCGCCCAGGTGGTCGCGGCGGCCAGGTTTCCCATCATCCTGGCCGGTAACGGCGTGGTACGCGGCCAGGCGAGTCCCGCCCTGGTTCATTTTGCCGAAAAGCTCGGGGTCCCGGTGGCCACGACGTTCATGGCCAAGGGGACCATGCCCTTTTCGCATCCCCTCTGTCTCGGGGCTATCGGGCTGCAGGCCCATGACCTTGTCGCCTGCGGTTTTGATCGGGCCGACGTGGTTATCTGCGTGGGCTTCGACATGGTGGAGTATCATCCTTATCTTTGGCATCCCCAGGGGGAGAAGAAAATCATCCATATTGATCATATCTCTGCGGAAGTTGACGCCCACTATATTCCCGAGGTCAGCGTGATCGGAGACATTGCCGAATCCCTGAAGGGCATTGCCCGGCTGGTCAGCAGGCATCCGATCCGCTCCATTTCCGTCCTCCGTGCGCATATCATCAAGGAACTGTCCGACTTCAGCGAAGACGACAATTTTCCGCTGAAGCCCCAGCGGATACTCAGTGACACCCGCAAGGTTCTCAAAAATGACGATATCCTGGTTTCCGACGTGGGCGCGCACAAGATGTGGATTGCCCGGCTCTTTCCCTGCGAGAGCCCTAATACCTGCGTCATTTCCAATGGGTTCGCCGCCATGGGCATTGGCCTGCCCGGGGCAATCGCCGCCAAGCTGGTCTATCCCCAGCGCCGGGTCCTTGCCGTAACCGGTGATGCCGGGTTCATGATGAATTCCCAGGAAATCGAAACTGCCCTGCGCTACAATATCCCACTGGTGGTTATGATTTGGAATGACAGTTGCTACGGTTTGATCAAGTGGCACCAGGATCGCCGGTTCGGCCGTAGCGGCTATGTGGATATAAGCAACCCGGATTTTGTCAGATACGCGGAATCGTTCGGGGCCAAGGGGTACCGGGTGCAGAAGGCCGCGGAGCTGCTGCCGGTACTTACGCAGGCGTTTGCCGACAACACCGTGGTTGTGGTCGATGTCCCGGTGGACTATTCCGAAAATATGAAATTAACGCAAAAACTCGGTCATCTGGTATGCCCTATCTGACAATGCACCAACCACCTGGGGCGATCCGTGACAGCCCTTGCCAGAAATGATCAAGGATGCCGTGCAGTCACACGCTGAAAGCGAGACCGCAAGCCAGAATTCGATCCTGGGGCATTTTTTTCATCCGCTCTCGGCCAGCAGGGTCAGTATCCTGCGGAATCTCCCGCTGCGCAAGAGGATCATTCTGACCCTCCTCTTCATGTTTTCCCTTTTTCTCCTCCTTGAGACGGTCAGCGATTCCGTTGTCCGGTACAACGCCTTGTCGAAGCAGAAGGAAGCCACCTCCCATCTTGCCTTTCAGGTCAACGGCTATGTTTTGCATCATTTTACCGATGCCGCGAATTTTATAGCCCAGTCTCAAGAAACAGTTAACGTGCTCTCCAGAATAAAGGATGCTGACAACTCGAGGTTGATCGAAGAATTGAATATGGCGAAGGGGATTCTCGACGTATCCGTGATATACATCCTTGATCGCCAAGGAACGGTTGTGTGCAGCTCTTCCGATGCAAACGGCAAAACCCTGACCGGAGTCAACTATCGATTCAGGCCCTTTGTTTCCCAGGCATTGACCGGAAGGTCAGCGCAGTATGCAGGCCTCGGGGTCATCACCAACGAGAGGGGGCTGTATTTCAGCGAACCGGTTTTCGCCGACAGGGGGAAAACACCGCTGGGGGTGGTGGTCATCAAGATTCCTTTGGATTCCATCGACTCGTATGTCAGCAGCTTGGATAGTTACGATGCCTTGCTCCTTTCCCCGGACGGGATCGTCTTCTCCTCGACCCGACCTGAATGGCTGTACCGTGCGGCCCTGCCCCTGAACGATGAGCAGCGGTCGACACTCGTGGCCAGCCGTCAATTCAGTGACCGCTCACTTGCCCCCCTGCCATTTATGCTGGACAGCGAGCTGTTCCGTCATGAGGGCCTCCGCTACTCTGCCCAGTTCGAGCCTATTGATCTGCCCGGCTGGAGGATTGCCACCCTGCGGCCGCTTCCCTATCCCTTGGTCCTGATGTTCATCATGGGTCTTGTCGTCTTTTTTGCCGGACTTTTGATGATGATCTGGTTTCTCCATGCCTACAAGGAGGAATTGCTTACCGAAGAACTGCGCCTTGGCCGGGAGCGCAACAGACGGGCGGAGGATTCCAGAACAGCGACCCTGCAGGAACTGGAAACCATTCTTGCCGCCAGTCTGGTTGGTATTCTGCTGGTGCGCAACGGACGGATTACCAGTATGAATGACAAGCTGTGTTCCATTCTGGGCTACTCAGCGACCGAGATCAGGGGTGCCGAGGTCCGCACCTTTTTTCCCAGCAGGAGGTCGTTTCGCAGGTTTGTGCGCACGTATGCCCGGCAGCTCGCCAGGCAGGATCTGGAGAATTTAGAATATATTTTGCGGCGCAAGGACGGAACCCTGATCTCCTGCTCGTTGAGCGGCAGGGCCATTGATCCGGATAATCTGTCCCGGGGCGTGGTCTGGGTCGTTGAGGATATCAGGGGGAGAAAGAAAGCGGAACAGGAGCTTGAGCAGGCCAGGTCTGCGGCGGTAATGGCCAGCAGGGCAAAAAGCGAGTTCCTGGCCAATATGAGTCACGAGATCCGGACGCCGATGAACGGTATCATCGGCCTTACCGAATTACTGTTGACCCAGGAGAGCGACGCCGGCAGACAGGACAATTTGACCCTGATCCTCTCGTCGGCGAGACGGCTGCTTAAAATCATCAATGACATCCTCGAGTTTTCCAGGAATGAGAGCGAACAGCTGTCCCTCGAATTCGCTCCTTTTCCCTTGCGCACCTTGCTGCGGGAGGTGTGCGGCGGTCTTTCCTTGCAAGCGAAAAACAAAGGGGTTGAGCTGAATCTGTTCATCGACGAACAGATTCCGGATATCCTGGTCGGCGATGAAATGCGTCTTGCGCAGGTCCTTTCCAACCTCATCGGAAACGGCCTCAAGTTCACGGCGCAGGGTTCGGTCACCGTACGGGCTTCGCTCCAGAACGCAACAGGAATCGAGGAAACCAGGATCCTTTTTGAAGTAATCGATACGGGCATCGGCATTGATCCCGGACAACAGGAGGCGATCTTTGAGGCCTTCGTTCAGGCTGATTCGTCCCACTCGCGCCGTTATGGAGGAACAGGGCTAGGGTTGCCCATATCGCGGCGCATCGTGCAACTAATGGGCGGTGACATCAGGGTGGAAAGCGAGTCGGGCAAGGGGGCCCGGTTTTGGTTTGCCGTTCCCTTTTCCAGAGAAGACATCCATGATGGCGGCAGCGGACCGGCGGTGCCGGCACTGCCGGTCGCCAGCCAGGAGACGTTCCTGCACGGACATGTCCTGCTGGCGGAGGATGATTTCATCAACACCACCCTGGCCACCACCCTGCTGGAACAGATGGGGCTAACGGTCATTGCCGTTGGCAATGGCCGGGATGCTGTCGAGGCCTGGCGTTCCAATTCATTTTCCTGTATACTCATGGACCTCCAGATGCCGGTATTGGATGGATATGATGCGGTAGACCGGATCAGGAAGGAGGAGAAAGAACTAGGAGGACATGTGCCGATTATCGCCCTGACTGCGTGCGCCATGGATGGTGATCGCGAGCGGTGTCTCACTGCAGGCATGGATGAATATATTGCCAAGCCCGTGGGGCGCGGCGAACTGTACCTGCTCCTGCGGAAATATATTACCGCGCATGGGGCAGTCCTCTCAGAGCATTTCCAATGCGAATGAAGCGAATTTTCCTGGCGCTGGCTGCCGGACTTTTTCTTGCTGCTGCCGTTTACGTTCTGTTCATCCGAAAAGAGCATGCGGCGGACCCCCTTGCTTTTTTGCCTGGAGATACCCTTGCCCTTGTCGATCTCCGGCAACCCGCTGCCCTGTACGACAGGTGCCGGCAATCGAGGCTGGGACAGCGGATCGGCAAGATCCGCTGGGAGGAGCTTTTACTGCAGTTCGGTGCCGGCGAAGAGGAGGCTCGCCACTTCCAGGACGAAGTTGCGCAGATTCAGGCCTTTCTTGATGGCCCGCTGTTCAGGGAACTGTTCGCACGGCGGGCGATACTCGCCCTGCTGCCGGTCGACCCTGGAAACAGGACACTTGCAGCCACCTGGGATTCGCTGGTGCTTATTGCCAGTCCCAGGCACCAGACTAAGGCTGTGGAGCTTCTGGCTCCGCTGTTGACGAATGACAACCAGTACTCCGCAGAAGCTTTCCATAACAGGGAAATCCGTTCCTTTATCCTCACGGACAAGACAGTACTTTCTGTTGCGGCAAGTGACGGCCTGCTCCTCGCCTCCTTATCAGCAGACACCGTGAAAAGGTGTCTGGATTTGGCCCTGCGACAGCCTGCTGCCGGAGAGGACCGGCTGAGCAGCAACACTGGCTACCAGGCCCTGCGGCAAAGAGCAGGCGGACGGGACGAGCAGTTTGTCTATGGGGATGCAAGGGCATTGACCCGTCTGTTGCACACCCTTTCAAGCCCGGGTCTGGCACATGCGGAAACAGAAGGAATAGCTGGTGAGGGCGACTTCGGGCCCGGGGCATTTTTTTGCGGCAACGAAATCGACAGGCTCGACTGCACTGCTGTCCTGCTTGCAAAGCCGGGCTGGGCAGGCGCGGGCATGCCCATGCAAGGGAGAGATGATTTCCTGGCCTCGGTGCCTGCCGATCTGCTGCTCCATTACTGGACGAACCTGCTTGATCTCACCCGGTGGACCGCTGCTCTGCAACATGTCCCGCAGCTCCGGGATCATTTAAGCATGAGCGAAAAGTGGCTTGTCCGAAAAACCGGCATGACCTTTTCGGAATTTTTTTCGTTGTTCGACAATCAGATCAGCCTTACGGTCACCGGGATACGCGGCAACGGTTTCCTCCCGCTGCCACGGTTGTGCTGCCGCCTGGCTATCAAAGATGAGGAGCGGTTGCGGCTGGCGATTTTTTCCCTCCTGGCCGGGAAAACCCAGGCCAGCAGGGAAGTTGCCGGGACCCGGATCAACACCCTGATGCTGGGCGGTGGCCTGTTGCAGCCATCCTGGGCGATCAAGGACGGCATTGTTTTTTTTGCCGACAGCCCTGAGCAGCTCGAACAGAGCCTGGGACGACCGGAGGTGCCTCTTGTCAAAACCCCCCGTTTCCGTCAGGTCGATATCGGGTTGGAAGAGTTGAGCAATATGATAGCCTATGTCCATAATCCCAACCTGATCGATGGGCTGCAGCAATTTGCTTCCTGGGGCGCCACCATCCTGGCCATGATCGACCAGGAACATGGAGGGCGAATCAGGGCGCTGGTCGATTTGGTTGTGGCCCCGGTTTTGGATGGCATGAAGATGTTTGCCGCCGGAAGTTCACGCCTGCGAGCCGAACCTAGCGAGCTGCGAATAGAGTCTGTCCTGCTTTTGGCTGACCGGGCGGAGGAGGAGTAATGCTGCAGGAGCTGGTGACGGAACTGAAAAAGCATGTTGCCTTCAAGAAAACCACCGCTCCCGGCGATTTGGTTCTCATCGCCGCGGACAACCCCCGCATGCTCGTATATGCGAGAGTTGAAGCTGTCGAGCCGGATACGGGCCGCAAGGACAGCTGGTGGCATGTGACCATGCAGATGCTGACCGTACCGCCCCAACTCCTTGTCTGGACTCTCAGGGAGCCCCAGTTCACCGGCCGGGAGCTTTTCACCATGGGCGGCGACCAGCGGTTCATGCAGGCCCTCCTCCTGGAAAGGGAGCCCATAGGAGCGGATCCCGGCACCGACGAAGCCGGATTGAACGGCAATATCAGACCTTTTCGCCGGGTCAGATGATTGCAGCGGCGAAAATACATCGTGGTCTCTTCTTCAGCAGCCTTAATCCGTGAGAGAGCGTCAGAGATAGTGCTGGGAATAACATCACCGTGGGACCCCCGCGGCGTGCTCAGACGTATTGCAACCGGTCTGGCCATGATTGCAGAGGACATGAGGTCTGAAGTCCATGGGAGGCGAATTCGAACGATGAAGGATAAGAGCATGGTTCTCCACGGGATCCCGGTTTCGCCCGGGATCGTGGCGGGCAGGACCAGGGTCATCAGAAAAAGCTCCCGGCTGGCCGAGTGGTACCACTTGTCGCGGCAGCAGATCGCCCGCGAAATCAGGCGATTCCTTGCCGGCTATTTGCCGGCCATATATCCGGAAGAGTTCGGTGACCGATGAGGGAACAGGAGATCATCGATATGCTTGCCCGACTGGCCTCCGGGTCAAGCCCCGAGTTGCTGGCGGGCATAGGGGATGACTGCGCCGTAATCAGCAAAAACGATAGGCTGTCCTGGCTGGTGACCATGGACACCCTGATCGAGGAGGTGCATTTCGACCGCAAATGGCATGCCGCCGGCCTCCTCGGACGCAAATGCGTAGCGGTCAATATCAGCGATATCGCTGCCATGGGCGGCACCCCGGTTTTTGTTTTTCTCTCCCTTGGCCTGCCCGCAGGCTATGATCCACGCTGGCTGGAGGATTTTTCGCAGGGGTTGGCCGCAGCATGCAAGGAATTCGGTTGTCTGCTTGCCGGGGGCGATACCGTGCGCAGTCCGGGCGGAATCGTCATCACGCTAACCGTCCTGGGCGAGGCAGCATCTGACCAGGTTGTTTTGCGCAGCGGGGCAAGAAGCGGCGATACGCTCTGGGTCAGCGGCACGCTTGGCAACGCCGCGGCCGGCTTGGAACTGTGCCGGCGGGGCAGGGCGGATGCGCCACGGCTGCGTGGATTGGTGATGGCGCATCTCAATCCCAGTCCCCGCCTTGAACTTGGCCGCCGTTTGGCGCAGGCGGGCCTTGCCCATGCGATGATGGACCTTTCCGACGGCCTGGCCACGGATCTTGCCCATCTCTGTGTACAGAGCGGGGTTGGGGTGCGCATTGACTCGGCCAGCCTGCCGGCTTCTTCCTCGCTGCGGGAAGCCGCCCTCCTGCTGGGGAGTGATTGTCTTACCTGGATGGTTGCGGGCGGAGAGGATTACGAGCTGGCTTTTGCCGCAGCCCCAGACCGGAGGCAGGCAATTTTAACAACGGCCGCCGAGGTAGGTGTTCCGGTTACCGCCGTGGGTATCTTTGACGAGCGGCCTGGTGTACGGTTGGTCAGGCCTGATCAGGCAGGCATCGGCAAGATCGAGGAGGACATATCCTACGAAGGATTTGACCATTTTTCATAAACTCCCGGCCAATATTTTTTAAAAAAATACATGACCATCCTCCCTTCTCTATGGTAGATATCAAAATTTGCGTTAACTATTGGTATAGTACAGTCGGCGGCTATGTTGCATCAGCAGAACCATCAAAATGAACTTCCGGGATTTCTTCGACGCATTGCCGGTCTGGGAAATTACGGCGGATATCTCCTGACTGATCTGGGCAGGATGGGTGTCTATCTGTTCCGCGCCCTGGTCGGGGTATTTCGGCATCCTTTCCGCTTCCGGGAATTGCTGAAGCAGCTTAATTTCATTGGGACCGGCTCGGTGGCGGTTATTTTTTTTACCGCGCTCTCCTCCGGCATGGTTCTCGGCCTGCAGGGTTATTATTCCCTGAACAAGTTCGGTGCCGAGGGCGCGCTCGGTTCTGCGGTCTCCCTGACCCTGATCATGGAACTGGGCCCGGTGTTGACCGCACTGATGGTCACCGGGCGCGCCGGCTCAGCCATGTGCGCCGAAATCGGGATCATGCGGATATCCGAACAGATAGATGCTCTCGAGTGCATGGCCATTGACCCCTTCAGGTATCTTATTTCCCCAAAATTCCTGGCTGCTCTGATCTCCGTGCCGCTGCTCACCGCGATGTTCGACGTGGTCGGGATCTTCGGCGGCTATGTGTCAGGCGTTCTGCTCATGGGAGTCAACCCCGGGGCGTTTTTCAGCGGGATGGAGAAGAGCGTCACCAATCACGACATCAACCTCGGCGTAATCAAGTCCTTTGTCTTTGCCCTGCTCTTGGTCTGGATCTGCACGGGCCGCGGTTTTTTCGTGCAATCCATCAGGGGCGCCGGTTTCGGTGCGGAAAGCGTGAGCCGGGTCACCACCCAGGCCGTAGTGATTTCCTCTATTTCCGTCCTGATTTTTGATTATCTGCTGACCGCGATCCTGCTATGACCGTGCAGCACAAGGATACAGCGGATACGCCCGAGGCGGTGATCCGCTTTGTGGATGTGACCAAGTCCTTTTCCGGGAGCAAGGGACCGATTACGGTCCTGAACAAGGTCAATTTCAGCGTGCCTCGCGGGCTGACCACGGTGATCGCCGGCGGCAGCGGCCAGGGAAAGAGCGTGACCCTGAAGCTGGTTCTGGGCCTGATGACCCCGGACAGCGGCCAGATCCTGGTTGACGGCAAAGATGTCACCCGGCTGCGCGGGGAAGAGTTGCGGAAACTTCGCACCAAGTTCGGCGTGCTGTTTCAGGGTTCAGCCCTCTTTGATTCCCTGACCGTTTTCGAGAATGTCGCCATGCCGCTGCGGGAAAGGGTGCGCATGCAGAACACGGAAATCGAGCAGCGGGTCATGGCCACCCTGGAGCAGTTGGAACTGGTCGGTCATGAACACAAATTTCCCGCCCAGTTGAGCGGGGGAATGAAAAAGCGGGTCGGATTGGCCAGGGCCCTGCAGTTGGACCCGGAGATCGTGCTCTTCGACGAACCCACCACCGGACTTGACCCGATCATGACCAGTGAGATATATAATCTTTTTGCCCGGACCAAGAGGCGGATCGGATATACAGCGGTTATTGTCAGCCACGACATTCCCAAGGTCTTTGACCTTGCCGACCAGATCGTGCTGCTGAACAAGGGTGAAGTTGACGTGTTTGCATCACCGGAAGAGATCCAGTTTTCCACCAAACCCTATATCAGGGAGTTTGCCGCGCGAATCCTGGTCGGCGGCAGCCAAGGCGATAAGAACGGGGCATAACCATGAAAAGTCAGGTCACAGATGTAATCGTTGGAATTTTTCTCATCGTCGGCTTTGCCGCCCTGGGATGGCTGGCCCTGCAGCTTGGAGAGGTTCCCTGGCTGGTTGACAGCCGTTCTTATACCCTCTACGGGGAGTTCAATAATATCTCGGGCGTCAAGGCCGGTGCCGATATCCAGATCTCCGGCGTGAAGGTCGGTACGGTCAAGGAGCTGACTCTGAACGATGAATTCTTTGCCGTGGTCACCATGCAACTGCACCGGGGGGTCAAAGTACCTGTCGATTCGATAGCCTCGGTCAAGTCCCAGGGCATCATCGGTGACAAGTTTATCC
Source organism: Desulfobulbaceae bacterium (assembly GCA_003508005.1). Lineage (GTDB taxonomy): Bacteria > Desulfobacterota > Desulfobulbia > Desulfobulbales > Desulfobulbaceae > UBA10518. The sequence continues at coordinate 73,165 of DNUE01000013.1, read as the reverse complement.
AGATATCCCTGGGCGGTGATGAACTCATGTTCAAGGATGGCGAAACCATCACGGATACCGAATCGGCCCTTGACCTGGAATCACTGATTTCTAAGTTTGCCTTTGGCAAGGTTGATTAATTTTTTCGCCGAGAACAGTTACGATGGCTAACCGATTATTCATATACCTTCTTTTTATCGTCTGCATGCAGGGCGCTTGTCTCTTGGTGCCAGCAGGAGTGACTGCCACCGGCGCCGGGGGAGGTGCCGATTTTCTGAATGATGATTTCTATGATGAGAAAGGTATTGAAACCCGCGAGATCAGCGATCCCCTTGAACCCTTGAACCGGGTGGTGTTCGATGTCAACGATAAGATGTATATCTGGGTCATGGAGCCCCTGGCCAGCATGTACAGCCATGTTGTCCCCCTGGATCTGCGCGGCTGCATCGATAATTTTTTCTGGAACCTGGCTGAGCCGGTCCGTTTTGTCAATACCCTGCTCCAGGGACGTTTTACTGATGCCGGCAATGTCCTGCTCCGGTTTGTGATCAACTCAACCGGCGGTGTGTACGGTCTCGGCGATCCGGCGGGTCGGGAATTCAATCTGTCCAAGGTTGTGGCCACCATGGGCGGAACTTTTGCCACCTGGGGTATTGGCGATGGCTTCTATCTTGTTGTCCCCTTGCATGGCCCATCAACTCTGCGCGATTTTACCGGTACGGTCATTGATGGTTTTGGCATGACCCCCTATTATACATGGACCGACGACCTGTACGTCCAGGGCGCAGTCTATACAGGCAAGGCCACCAACAGCCTGTCCATGCACCTGGGTGAGTACGAAAAGCTGAAAGATGTTCTCTTTGACCCCTATATTTCCTTTCGCAACGGCTATATGCAACTCCGCCGCGAGAAACCCGACTTCCGTTCCTCTGATCCGGACTGACAGGGCCCGATTTCCGGAAGGTGTTGCCTGAATACTGAAATGAGGTTGTCCATGATTCGTCGATACCCGTTTACGTCTGTCATTGTGCTGTTATTGTCAGCCTGGCTGAGCGCAGGAATGTCCACTGCTGTCTTAGCCGCACCCGATCCCACCGAGCAACTGCGACCCTTTGTCGACAAGATCCTCGGCATCCTCACCGAAGAAACCCTCCAGGGTGAGGAAAACAGAGGAAAGAGAAGGGTAAAGGTGATGGACGTCGCTCATGAGCGTTTTGATTTCGAGGAGATGTCAAAGCGAGTACTGGGCAGCCAATGGCGTCAACTCTCCAACAGTGAACAGGGACAGTTCGTCGATCTGTTCACCAAGCTGCTGGAGCATGCCTATATCGGCAAAATCGAGAACTATTCCAAGCAGAAGGTGGTCTTCAAAGGGCAACGGATCAAAGGCGATCGGGCCCAGGTGGAGACCGAACTGGTGGACAAGGAAATGGTGCTCCCGGTCTCCTATATCATGATTTTGAAAGGCAGTGAGTGGATGGCCTACGATATCGTGGTGGAAGGGGTGAGCCTGATCCGCAATTACATGGAGCAATTCCGGGAAATCATCCGCAAGGATGGTTATGCCTCTTTGGTCAAGCAAATCGAAGATAAGGTTCACGAGTTGGAAGCAAATGCGGGCAAACCTGATACTACCGATCTCCTGATCGACAAAAAAAGATCATAAGTCATTTTTCTGCATACCGGGTCGCCCAGTACTCATCGCTTGCCGAGGCAGGAAAAGCCAGTCGGTACCGTCCAGGCCCGTGTTCTCGCGGAAATCTTCCCTGAATATCGGTACATGGCATTTTGTCGTAGCCTTGTGCTCTATTTTTATGTATAGTATCAAATTTTAATTTTTTTATTTGTTTCTTGACGGACTGGCGGCGATGCAATTACACATTCCGTTTTCAGAGATACCCGAGCAGGGAATGCATGTCGCCATCATTGATCAGTCGTTGCTGCCCGAAGAACTGCTGGGCAAGGCCGGTCCAGTTAACGCCGCACTGCAACTGACCAAAAAAAGTGAGGGACGGATCGAAGTGCAGGGCACGCTGCAGGTCGAGTTCAGACTCAGCTGCGACCGTTGCCTGGCGGGATACGATTATGCCCTCGATGCCAAGATGCAGCTTATCGTTGAGTTGCCGGAAAACGAACGGCACTGGCGGCTGCAGGAGATTGAATTGACTGGCAGTGACCTGGATACCTTGCAGGTTATCGAACCGGTTGTGGATCTTGAAGATATTCTGCGTCAGCAGATTTATCTCGGCCTGCCGGCCAAGCAGTTGTGCCGGGAAAATTGTCTCGGTTTGTGCAGCCATTGCGGATACAATCTGAATGAAGGACAATGCGGCTGTCATGGTGGCAAATTGGCAAGTTCTCCCTTTGCCGTATTAGCCTCGTACAAAAAACAGAAGTAGCGTTAGCCGTCCTGTTCACATACAAAGTCAAAGGGCATATCAATCAGTTCGGAAGAACAGAAGATTATCAAACTTGAAGCTTCGTTTCAGGTTATTCAATGGAGGAAGACAGATGGCCTTACCAAAACGACGACATTCACATTCCCGGACGCGTAAGCGGCGGGCACACGACTTTCTGACCGTGCCGAATACGGTATCTTGCCCCCAGTGCGGCGAAGCTAAGCTTCCCCATCGTTTGTGCGGAGGTTGCGGTACTTATAAGAACAGGTCAGTCATCAAGCTTGAGGAAGAACTGGCATAGGCGGGATCGTGCGAATTGCCCTTGATGCCATGGGAGGCGACACTGGCCCCGAACCGATCATCGAGGGTGCGCTCGCAGCGTTGCGGGAAAACCGTAACTTCGAGATCATCCTTCTGGGGCCGGATGAATTTCTCCGGCAGCACCTAGCCACTCTGGGCATGGATGGCGCCATTGCCAGCCGCCTGCATGTTGAACATGCCCCGGAGACCATCACCATGCACGAGACGCCGGTGGAGGCTGTACGCCGCAAGAAGAATTCAACCATCATGGTCGGATTCGAATTGGTTCGCGTCGGTAGCGCCGATGCCCTGGTTTCCGCCGGGCATTCCGGGGCAACCCTTGCTTCCGCCGTGAAGAAACTTGGCCGGCTTAAGGGAATCTCCAGGCCAGGCATCGCCGGCATGTTCCCCACCCTGAAACAGCCGGTCATGATTATGGACCTGGGGGCCAATGTGGATTGCCGTCCGCAGCACCTGCTGCAGTTTGCGATCATGGCCGCTTCCTGCATCAGCAAGATCCTGCAGATGGCCAATCCTCGGGTGGGCCTGCTCAGTATAGGCGAGGAAGCGGGCAAGGGCAATGCGCTGGTCAAGGAGGCGCACGAACTCCTGGCCGCCAGTAATCTCAACTTTATCGGTAATGTCGAGGGCAGGGATGTGTACCAGGGAAACGTGGATGTCATCGTCTGCGACGGTTTCATCGGCAACATCTCCCTGAAGGTCAGCGAAGGGTTGGCCGATGCTGCCATGCAGATGCTCCGGGCCGAGATCCTCAAATCCTTTCGAGCCAAGATCGGCTACCTGCTGATTCGCAACGCGTTCAAGAATTTTCGCAAACGCGTCGATTACGCGGAATACGGCGGGGCGCCACTGCTTGGCATCAACGGCACCGGCATCGTCAGCCACGGAAAGTCCAATGCCACGGCCATCAAGAATGCCGTTGTGGTTGCTGCCAACATGGTGGAGAAGAGGGTTAACGACGCTATTGTCGAGGCCCTTGCCAAATGGGAACAATCAGAACCTGTTGAGGCGGATGGCTAAGATGAAGCGGGCAACCGTACTCGGCACCGGCTCCTGTCTGCCTAAGAGAAAGCTGACCAATTTCGACCTGGAAAAAATGGTGGAGACCTCGGACGAATGGATCACCACCAGAACAGGCATTCGGACCCGCCGGATTTCCGGGCCCGGTGAAGAAAACTATCTGCTTGCCGCCAAGGCCGCCCGCAGGGCTTTGCGCAATGCGGAGGTGAAGGCCCGTGATCTGGATCTTGTGCTGGTGGCGACCATGACACCGCACATGATCATGCCCTCCTGCGCCTGTTTCGTCCAGGCTGAAATCGGTGCCGGTAATGCCTTCGCCTATGATCTCAATGCCGCCTGCTCCGGGTATCTCTATGGCCTGGACCTGGCGGACAAGTATATTGGCAGCCGACCGGGCATGAAAATACTCCTGATTGGTTCGGAAACCCTGTCCGCCCGGGTAAATTGGCAGGACCGCAACACGTGCATCCTGTTCGGTGACGGCGCCGGCGCCTGCGTGCTGAGCGGCGGGAGCAGGGGACATGGGGTGCTTGACGCCCATCTCGGTTCCGACGGTCGCCTTTGGAACCTGTTGTACATGAACAGCCCGAAGAGCTGTAATCCGGCCCTTGAACAGAGCAGCGATGACTGCTGCTCCATCCAGATGAGCGGCCGGGATGTATTCAAGCACGCGGTCAGGGCCATGGAAAACTCGGTTCAGGAATTGCTGCGACGAAACACGTTGACCATGGATGATGTTGCCCTCATGATCCCGCACCAGGCCAATGTCCGTATCCTGCACAAGCTTATGGAACGGCTTGGCGTGGCGGCGGAAAAGGTCTATATAAACGTGGACAAATATGGTAATACATCTGCGGCAAGTATCCCTATAGCGCTTGATGAGGTCCATCGCCAGGGGAGGATAAAAGGCGGCGACCTGCTGCTGTTCTGTTCGTTTGGCGGCGGCTTTACCTGGGGTTCAATGCTTATGCACTGGTAAGAGGAGCATATTGTGGACTATTTTCTGACCGAAGAACAACAGATGATTGTCGAGACAGCCCGGGAGATCGCCAGGGAGAAAATCATTCCCCTGCGGGCCGAGCTTGACGAAAAAAATGAGTTTCCGACCTCCATTCTCATGGACATGGCCAAGGCTGACCTTTTCGGGGTATTTGTCCCCGAGGAGTTCGGCGGCCTGGGCGGCGGCTGTTTTGAAATCGTTTTGGTTCTGGAGGAACTGGCCCGCGGCTGCGTCGGGGTGGCAACGAGCTTTGCCGCCAACGCCCTGGGCATCTATCCGGTCATGATTGCCGGCAGTCAGGAGCAGAAGGAGCGCTACCTGCCCGACATCGCCTCTGGCAGGAAATGGGCCGCCTTCGGTCTGACCGAGTCCAACGCCGGCAGCGATGCCTCCGGGGTAAGGACTACGGCTGTGCTGGACGGCGACGAATGGGTGCTGAACGGCACCAAGCAGTGGATTACCAACGGCGGCGAGGCGCAGATCTATTCCATCGTGGCGATGACCGATCCCAGTAAGGGACCGCGCGGCGCCTCCATTTTCATGGTAGAGGACGGCGATCCGGGTTTTTCCTACGGCAAGAAGGAAGACAAGATGGGGATCCGTGCATCCGCCACTCGTGAACTGATCATGAAGGACTGCCGTATTCCCAAAGACAGACTGGTGGGCAGAAAAGGCACCGGCTTTATCACCGTGATGAAGACCCTTGATATCTCCCGGCCGGGTATTGCCTCATTGGGAGTTGGCCTGGGACAGGCTGCCCTGGACGAAGCGGTCGTCTACGCCAAGCAGCGTGTCCAGTTCGGCAGGCCAATCATTTCCTTCCAGGCTGTGCAGCACATGCTGGCAGACATGGCCATCCAGTTGGAAGCGGCACGGGCCCTGGTCTATGCCGCCGCCCGCCATATCGGGAGCAATGCCAAAAATATAAGCAAGGCTTCCTCCATGTGCAAAGTTTTTGCCTCAGACATGGCCATGAAGGTGACCACCGACGCGGTGCAGGTCCTCGGTGGCTACGGCTACATGAAGGAATACCCGGTGGAGAAGATGATGCGGGATGCAAAGATCCTGCAGATATATGAAGGCACCAACCAGATCCAGCGCAATGTCATCGGCCAGGAACTGAACAAGGAATACGCTTCAGCATAAGTACACACCATGGATATCATCGTTTGCATAAAACAGGTCCCGGACACCAAGGATGTCCGCCTCGATCCGGAAACCAACACCATGGCCCGGGAAGGGGTTGAATCCATCATGAACCCCTTTGATCGCCACGCCCTGGAAGAGGCGGTACGGATCAAGGAGAATTTGGGCGGCACCGTTACCGCTCTGTCCATGGGCCCCCCTCAGGCCGAGGCAGTGTTGCGCGAGGCCATTTCCTGCGGAGCGGACGGGGGAGTGCTGGTTTCCGATCGGGCCTTCGCCGGGGCCGATACCTGGGCCACTTCCTACACCCTGGCGAAGGCAATGGTTACCCTGGGCAACTTTGACCTGGTGCTTTGCGGCAAGCAGGCCATTGACGGCGATACGGCTCAGGTTGGGCCTGGCCTGGCGACCCAGCTGTCCCTCCCCTATCTGACCTGCGTGCAAAAGATTCGGACCATAGGCGACAGCGGCCTGGTGGCGGAACGGATGATGGATGACGGCTATGATGTTGTGCAGCTGCCGCTGCCGGCGCTGCTCACCGTGGTCAAGGACATCAACGAGCCCCGGGTGCCCTCGCTGAAAGGCAAAATGCGGGCCAAAAAGGCGGAGATAAGGGTGCTGCGGGCCGCGGATATCCATGCCGACGAAAAGTGCATCGGGCTTGCCGGTTCGCCGACCAAGGTGGTTTCCGTGTTCAGCCCGAAACCCCGAGGCAACCGCACCGTGTTCACGGGCTCCCCGGCCGAGCAGGTGGAGCAGCTGGTTGCCAAGCTCAAGGGATTGCTGTAAACACCGGAAGGACTCCCGGCGGAATAGGACGATAATCAGGAACAGGCTCTTCGGACAAGTTATGCTCATAGTAGACAAAGAAAAATGTATCGGCTGCGGCGTCTGCGAAGCGAACTGCCCCTTCGGGGCCATTACCGTTATTGACGGCTGCGCCGTGGTCAATGACCTGTGCACCTTGTGCGGTTCCTGCGTCGAGGTCTGTGAGCCGCAGGCTCTGCGCATCGAGGGCGCGGAAAAAAACAACCGGGCGAACCTGGACGAGTGGTCCGGCATCTGGGTTTTTGCCGAGTTCAGGCACGGGGTGATAGCCCCGGTTTCCTTCGAACTGCTGGGCGTCGGCAGAAAACTGGCTGATACGCGCGGGGTGCCGCTCAGCGCTGTGGTCTTCGGCAAAGGAGTTGAGGCCTCTGCAGGGGAGTTGATAGCCTGCGGCGCGGACCAGGTCTATGTGGTGGATGATCCACGGCTGGCCCAGTACCGGGAAGACGTCTTCGGCCGGGTTCTGGAGAGACTGATTCGTGATCACCAGCCTGAGGTGGTGCTTGCCGGGGCAACGGCCATCGGCCGTTCCTTCATCCCCCAGGTCGCCAATGCCCTCAATGCCGGGCTGACCGCCGACTGCACCCATCTCGACATCCGCCGGGAAGACGGGATGCTCCTGCAGACCAGGCCCGCCTTTGGCGGCAACATCATGGCGACCATCGAATGTCCCCATTCCCGGCCGCAGATGGCAACCGTCCGTCCCAAGGTCATGGCTCCGCTGCCGTCAGATCAGGCGCGGCAGGGAGAGGTGATCAGGGTCGAATTGCCCGATGAAGCCTTCCTCTCCAGGGTTGAGGTGCTTGAATCGGTGCTGAGCAAACAGGACAAGGTGAATATCCAGGAAGCGGATATTCTCGTGTCCGGCGGCCGGGGACTTGAGAGCGAAAAGGGCTTTGCGCTCCTCCGGGAACTTGCAGAGGAACTGGGCGGCACCGTTTCAGCCTCCCGCGCCGCGGTTGACGCCGGCTGGATTCCCTACCGGCATCAGGTTGGCCAGACCGGCAAGACCGTCTGCCCCAAGCTCTATATCGCCTGTGGCATTTCCGGCGCGATCCAGCACGCAGTGGGCATGCAGTCTGCAGAGACCATCGTGGCCATCAACCGGGACGAGAACGCCCCGATATTCGACATCGCCACCTACGGCCTGGTGGGCGACCTCTTCGAAATTGTCCCGCTGCTGACCAAAAAAATCAGGGAGAACCGCGGACAATGACACTGCAAGGAAAAGTTGCCCTGGTCACCGGCGGCAGCAGAGGCATCGGCCAGCAGGTATGCCTGCGCCTGGCTGCCATGGGCGCGATGGTCGGTATCAATTACGTCAGCAATGAGGCTGCGGCAAAGCAAACTCTTGCCCTCATCGAGCAGACAGGCGGCAAGGGCTTTTTCGCCCCCTTTGATGTCGCCGATTCCGAGAGGGCGCAGGAACGGATCAGGGAGATTACCGACGCCCATGAAAGCGTTGACATCCTGGTCAATAACGCCGGCATTACCAGGGACGGGCTCATGGCCCGGATGAAGGATGCGGAATGGGATGCGGTGCTGGACACCAACCTCAAGGGTGCATATATCTGCAGCAAGGCGGTAATGAAGGGCATGATGAAAAAAAGGTGGGGCCGGATCATCAACATGACCTCGGTGGTCGGTTTTCTCGGCAATGCCGGCCAGGTCAACTATGCCTCGGCCAAGGCAGGCCTGGTCGGCCTGACCAAGTCTATGGCCAGGGAGTTAGCGAGCCGCTCTATCACCGTCAATTGCGTGGCCCCTGGATATATTGTCACCGACATGACCAGCAATCTCTCGGCAGAGATCCGGGAAGCGCTTATAAAGCAGATTCCCCTGGGCACCTTGGGTCAGCCGCAGGACGTGGCCGCGGCCGTTGCCTTCCTTGCTTCGCCGGAAAGCGGCTATATGACCGGGCAGACCCTGCATGTCAACGGCGGCATGTACATGGGGAACTGAGAAAATATTGGTTGTTGAGAGGCGGCAGCCTCGTTTTGCATACAGCATTTAATCGAACTCATTACAAATCAAGAGGAGAGTGGACAATGGCGGTTGAAAGCAAGATGATCGACATTATTGTTGAGCAGCTCAGCGTGGACAAGGACAAGGTCGTGCCTGGCGCTTCTTTTGTCGATGACCTGGGCGCGGATTCACTGGACCTGGTGGAGCTGATCATGGCCATGGAGGAGGAATTTGATGTGGAGATCCCTGACGAAGAGGCAGAGAAGATCGCCACGGTTCAGGACACCATCAATTTCGTCAATAAGCTGCAGAGCTGATTTTTGGAGTCGCCGTGAAACGACGGGTTGTGATTACCGGTATCGGCCTGGTTACCCCGCTCGGCAACGACGTCAAGAGCACTTGGGATTCTCTGGTCAACGGGCGGACCGGAATTGATTGGATTACCCGTTTCGACGCATCGGCCCAGGCCTCCCAGATTGCCGCCGAAGTCCGAGGGTTTGAACCTGAGAAATATTTTGAGGCCAAGCAGGCGAAAAATCTGGACCTGTTCGTCCAGTACGCTATTGCCGCAGCCGAAGAGGCCTTTGTCGGCAGCGGACTCATCATCCCCGAGGAAGAACAGGAACGGGTAGGGGTCATCACCGGCTGCGGTATCGGCGGATTGCCGACCGTTGAGCAGAACCACCTGGTGTACCTGGAAAAGGGGCCCAGGCGTATCACGCCGTTTCTGATTCCGCGCATCATCCCCAACATGCCCTCGGGGCACATCTCCATGCGCTTTCAGGCAAAAGGGCCTAATCTTGCCCTGTCAACGGCCTGCGCCGCAGGTACCCATGCAGTGGGCGAGGCGTTTCGCAGCATTACCTACGGCGACTGCGATATGGCGATAACCGGCGGGACCGAATCGGTGATCTGTCCCCTGGCCGTTGGAGGCTTTTCCTCGATGAAGGCACTGTCCACCAGAAACGACGAGCCGGGCAGGGCCTCCAGGCCCTTTGATCGCGACCGCGACGGTTTCATTATCGCCGAGGGTTCGGGAATTATCGTGCTTGAAGAGCTGGAACACGCCCTGCGGCGGGGCGCCACCATTTATGCGGAAATGGCCGGCTTCGGACAGTCCAGTGACGCTTATCACATTGCGGCCCCCCCGGAAAACGGCGAAGGCGGCGCACGCTGCATGAAGCAGGCCTTGCGGGATGCGGGCATGAATCCGGAGGACATTGACTATATCAATGCCCACGGCACTTCGACTCCGCTCAATGACCGCTGCGAGACCGCAGCCATCAAGACGGTGTTCGGCGAACATGCCTACCGGCTCAGCATCAGTTCCACCAAGTCGATGACCGGCCACATGCTGGGCGGCGCCGGCGGCATCGAGGCGGCATTCACCGCCCTGACCCTGTACCACGGCATCATTCCGCCCACCGTCAACCTGGAGAATCCTGATCCGGACTGTGATCTGGATTATGTGCCGAACACGGCTCGCGAGAAGCAGATCCGCACGGCCATGTCCAATTCCTTCGGTTTCGGCGGAACCAACGGGGTGATTATCATGAAGCAGTTTGCCGGGTGAAGCCTGGACCTGGAGGGCAGGATGAAGATTTCCGTGGGCAGCGATCATGGCGGATTTGATCTGAAGCTGCAGGTCGTCGATTTTCTCCGGCAGCAGGGGCACGAGGTGTTCGATGCAGGCTGCGATTCAGCGCAGTCCGTCGATTATCCCGATTTCGCCGAAAGGGTCTGTGGGCAGGTCCGCAGCGGTCAATGCGAGCGGGGCATCTTGATCTGCGGCACGGGCATCGGCATGTCCATTGCCGCCAACCGTTACCGGGATATCCGGGCCGCCCTCTGCCACGAGGGATTTTCCGCCCGGATGAGCCGGGAACACAACAACGCCAACGTACTCTGTCTGGGTGCCAGGGTCATCGGACCGTCGCTTGCCCTTGATATCGTCGGGCAATGGCTGGAGACGGAATTTGCCGGCGGCCGCCATCAGCACCGCCTCGATATGTTGAGCTGAAATATTGACAGGGCCGCCACGCGGCACTTGCACGGGAACCGGGAGCCTTGTATAACTAAAGGTACCGGTTTTTTTATTGTCAACGCGGCCCGCAAGGTTAAAAAAGTTCAGGATATTAAAGAGTTGAAGGAATTGAAATCATGAGAGCGTTGGAACAGACGGATCCCGCTATTCACCGGTTGATCCAGCAGGAACTCGACCGCCAGACCAATCAGCTGGAGTTGATCGCGTCGGAGAATATCGCTTCCCTGGCGGTGCTTGCAGCCCAGGGCTCGATCTTCACCAACAAGTATGCGGAAGGCTACCCGAACCGCCGCTACTACGGTGGCTGTGATTTTGCCGACGAGGTGGAGGCACTGGCCATCGCCCGAGCCCGCGAACTGTTCGGCGCCGAATATGCCAACGTCCAGGCCCATTCCGGCAGCCAGGCGAATATGGCGGTCTATTTTGCCACCCTTAAGCCAGGCGACAAGGTCCTGGGCATGGATCTTGCCCATGGAGGACACCTGACCCACGGCAGCGCGGTCAACTTTTCCGGCCAATTGTACAATTTCATCTCCTATGGTGTCGACCGGCAGACCGAGGTCATCAACATGGAGGAAGTTGAGCGCATCGCGTTCGAGAACAAGCCGAAAATGATCGTGGCCGGGGCCAGCGCCTACCCGCGCTTTATCGACTTCGAGGGATTCCGGAGGATTGCCGATGGGATCGGCGCCTATTTCATGGTTGACATGGCCCATATCGCGGGCCTGATTGCCGCCGGCGTGCATCCTTCACCGGTACCCTATGCCGATTTCGTCACCTCCACCACCCATAAGACCCTGCGCGGTCCCCGCGGCGGTCTGATCCTGGCCCGGGAGAGGTACGCCAAGGCCATTGATTCCAAAATATTTCCCGGAATCCAGGGCGGACCACTGGTCCATGTCATCGCCGCCAAGGCGGTTGGGCTCAAGGAGGCCATGCAGGCGGAGTTCAAGACCTACCAGCAGCAGGTGGTGCGCAACGCCGCAGTCCTTGCGGACAGGCTCATGGAACATGGGTTTCGCATCGTTTCCGGTGGCACGGACAATCACCTGTTCCTGGTCGACTTGAAAAATAAGGAGATAACCGGCAAGGAGGCCGAGGCTCTGCTGGAGCAGGCCGGGATGACGGTCAATAAAAACGCCATCCCCTTTGATACGCAATCCCGCTTTGTGACCGGCGGCATTCGCATCGGCACGCCTTCGGTTACCACTCGCGGACTCAAGGAGGCGGAGATGGTTGTGATCGCCGACTGGATGAACACGGTCATCGCTGCCAGGTCCCCCAAAATCAGTGCCCGCGTCAGGGGCGAAGTGCAGATCCTGTGCGATCGCTTGCCTCTCTATCCCGAACTGCGTGTGTCATAGAAATGTTTGAGCAGGAGGTGAGCAAATGAAATGTCCTTACTGTGGCCATCTGAACAACAAAGTCATCGATTCCCGCCTGAACAAGGACAATACCATAACCCGCCGCCGCCGGACCTGCATCAAGTGCAAGCAACGATTCACCACCTATGAGCGCATCGAGGTGATGCTCCCCATGCTGATCAAAAAGGATGGCCGCCGCGAGGCCTGGGACCGGGGCAAGATCGTGAACGGCCTGGAGAAGGCCTGCGAGAAGCGGCCGGTAAGCATGGCGGATATAGACCGCTTTGTTGATACGATTGAGGGCCGTCTTCAGGATTATGGCGGCAAGGAGGTCCCCACCAGTCGGATCGGCGAATGGGTGATGGAAGCTCTGCCCGCACTGGACGAGGTGGCCTACGTCCGCTTTGCCTCGGTATATCGTCAGTTCAAGGATGTGAATGAGTTCATGGAAGAGCTCAAGGGCTTCCTCGGCGACAAGGACAATTCCCACAAGTAACCGCTTCTGCCAATTACTTGACCATGCTGACCATCCAGCCCCAGGACGCCCAGTTCATGCGCATCGCTCTGGCGGAGGCTCGAAAAGGGCTGGGACGGACCGCGCCCAACCCCTGCGTAGGCGCGGTGGTAGTCAGGGAAGGGCGTGTCGTCGGCCGCGGCTATCATCATCGGGCCGGCACACCCCATGCCGAGGTGAATGCCCTGTTTGAAGCCGGCGATCAGGCGGCCGGTGCCACCCTGTACGTCACCCTGGAACCCTGCAACCACACCGGGCGCACTCCTCCCTGCACCCGGGCTGTCCTCAAGGCGGGCATCATGCGGGTGGTGGTAGGGATGAACGACCCCAACCCAACGGTCGCGGGCGGCGGCAGCGCATTTCTCGCCTCCCAGGGGGTTGAGGTTGTCAGCGGCGTGCTGGCGGCAGAGTGCGAGGCCATCAACCGTCCCTATGCCAAGCATATCACCACCGGACTGCCCTGGGTGGCAATGAAGGCCGGCATGAGCCTTGACGGAAGGATCTCGCAAGGACCGGGAATGGCCGGTCACATCACCGGTGAAGCGGCATGGCTCTATACCCACCATCTGCGCAACACCCTGGATGCCATTCTCATCGGCATCGGTACCGCGCTCATCGACGACCCTTCCCTGACCACCCGGCTGCCCGCTTCTGATTCCGGCCGAGACCCTGTGCGGATCGTCCTGGATACCCGTCTACGCCTCTCTCCCCGGGCGAAACTCATCACCCAGCAAAGCCAGGCGCCCACCTGGATTTTTTGCGATCCAGATGCGCCCATCGCTGCCGAGAAAGCCCTCGCCAGGTCCGGTGCCCTCGTCTATCGGGTGGGCAACGGCGGTGACGGACGGGTTGATTGCCGGGAGGTCATGTCCCAGATCGGCCGGAATGGAATCACTTCGGTCCTGGTTGAGGGGGGGGCAGAGGTGCATGCCTCCATGCTGCGCGCCAGACTTGTAGATGAGGTGTATTTATTTGTAGCGCCGATGTTTATCGGCGAACAAGGCACCCCTCTTCTTGCCGGCGAATTCCATCGTCCGCCGCATCGGTTTCCCCGCCTGCACAGTGTAGAAGTCCGTCAACTGGGCGAAGACATCCTTGTCCACGGCCTCACCGGCTTGTAATTTGCTCAAAATTTTCAATTAATTAGATGAAATTTCAGCCGGTTCCACTGCCCGCGATACCATTATTCGAACGAATTGAATATATTCTCTTCTTAGACCCAGAAATTTTCTGCACCATATCCGTGCGGGGACTCCTGCAAGCGGCCCCGCCTACAGGTTGACCAGCCTGCTTTCTCTCCATCTTTGCCGGTCGTCCTTGACTGTGCTTGGTCTGCGGTGCTAAAATATAACTAAAGAGCGAAAGGGGGACCGAGCCAAGCAAGAAAGAGGCAGGTTATGGAAAGTCTCAGCGGTAATTTTTTGATTTCGACCCCGCAGATGCCTGATCCCAGATTCCAGGAGCAGGTAATTTTTCTCTGTGCCCACAATGATGACGGGGCCATGGGGCTGGTCATCAACAATCCGAATCGAGACATAACCCTGCGTGACGTACTCCAGGGCGCACACATGCCGGTGCCCGACGGGCATCTGCCGCCAGTCTATATCGGCGGCCCGGTAGAGTTGGAGTCGGGCTTTATCCTCTGCAGTTCTGACTATGCCAGCTACAATACCCTGGAGGTTACTCCTGAGGTGCTCCTGTCCAGGGATTCCCGGGTGCTTCTCGATATTGCCAGTGGCCGGGGGCCAGCGCACTTCCTGTTCATGCTCGGCTACGCCGGGTGGGGACCTGGTCAGTTGGAGAAAGAGCTGGTCGACAACAGTTGGCTTACCGTGCCCGGCAATTTCGACATCCTCTTCAAAACCCCGGACGAATTCAAGTGGAAGCTGGCGGCCTTCAGTTTCGGCATCGATATCGCCGTATTTGGCGATGTCATCGGCAACGCTTGATAAAACCGGCACTCTGGAGTAAGAACACATAAGCCTGCCGGGGGAAGAAACCGCTTCGGGCAGACGCTGGCTGAAAAACGTACTTGACCGAAAGGTCAGTACGTTTTTTTCTATTTGTTTTGTTCGCTGCGTTTGCATTGAATCAGAGCGGCCCTGCGAAGGTGGTATGGGAGGAAACAAGGGGTTTTGTCTGCCCCGTATCATTTTCCAGCGCTGCATTACAGGGCTTTCGGCGACTATTAAATCAGGACTGTATGGATACTGAAGCAAAGAAAGAATGCAAGGTTTCCGATATTTTTGTCTGCGCCCACTGCGGCTACTGTTGCCAGGGCGAGACCACGGTTTCCCTGAACGAGGAGGATCAGGCGCGCATGATCGACGTCCTGGGCCTGCCGCGGGAGGAGGTCGCCAACAGATACTGGCGGATTACCGCCGGCGTCGTCCAGATGAAGATCGAAGACGGGCACTGCATCTTCTTTCGCGAAGGAGCAGGCTGTACCGTGCACCAGGGCAGGCCGTGGCGCTGCGGCCAGTGGCCGCTCCATCCCAGCATCCTGGCCGACCGCAGTAATTTCGAGACCATCCGGGAGTCCTGCCCGGGGATAACCAGCAGCCTCTCCTATGAGGATTTTTGTTCAATTCTTCGCACCCTCCTGAACCGCGACAGGCAGTTGACCTTCTGAGAAGATGAGATTTATCTTTCTCTTTCCGGGACGGACCAGTGAAAAATTCCTTGAAGAGGGAATCAGCGATTATGCTGCCCGTCTCGGCCGCTTTGTCAAGGTCGAGATTGTAGTGCTGCGCGACAGGGGGGCCAAGAGCCTGCCCCCGGAACAGTTCCGGCAGCAGGAGGCCCGGCAGCTCTTGGAGCGTTGTGCGCACGCATCCTGTGTGGTCGCCCTGGATAGCGGGGGCATTGCGCTGGACTCGCCGGCGCTGGCTGAACTTCTGAGCCGCTGGGAAGATGCCGGTCACCGCATCGTTCATTTTCTCATCGGTGGCCATCTTGGCCTGCACGAGGACGTTCTTCGCCGGGCGGATGTTGTTTTGTCGCTCTCCCGCCTGACCTTCACCCACGAAATGGCCCGCCTGATCCTTCTTGAGCAGCTTTACCGCAGCTGCATGATCAAGGCCGGCCGCAGCTATCACAATTGATTTTCTAGCCTCTCGTCCGGAAACGAACCGTGCGCAACCCTGATCCCGTCAGCCATATCACGAACCTGCACGTGGCAGAAGATTGTCTGGAACATGCGTATGCCCGCGAGATTATCCGCCGCAGCGGTCTGCCGGTCTCGGTGGTGAAAGGTGACGGCCTGCCCGCCATCGAAGGGGCCTATCCGGCCAACCTGAGCGCGGGCAAGAAACACCTGTTCCTCTGCCGGCAACGGGGAAGATTTTTCAAACCCTGTCCGGGTACCCGCGAATACAGGTGCTGCGGCTATCATGTGCTGAATATCGGCATGAATTGCCCCATGGACTGCGTCTACTGCATCCTTCAGGCCTATCTGAACAACCCGTGGTTGAGCTATTTCGTCAATGTCGAAGACCTGTTCGCCGAACTGGACCAGGGACTGCAGGCCTATCCGCAAAGGCTGCACCGTATCGGCTCCGGCGAATTTACTGACAGCCTGGCCCTTGACAGCCTTACCGCCCTGAGTCCCATGCTGGTCGAGTACATGGGCCGGACTTCGAACGGCGTGCTTGAACTGAAGACGAAAAGCGTGGCGATCGGCAACCTGGAGGGCCTTCCCCACAACGGCAGAACCGTGATTGCCTGGACCCTCAACAGCCCGCCCATCGCCGCAAGGGAAGAACTGCGGACC
The DNA here is from genome assembly GCA_003508005.1 of Desulfobulbaceae bacterium. Taxonomy (GTDB): domain Bacteria; phylum Desulfobacterota; class Desulfobulbia; order Desulfobulbales; family Desulfobulbaceae; genus UBA10518. The sequence continues at coordinate 56,813 of DNUE01000013.1, read as the reverse complement.
GCCAGCCTGGAAGAACGACTGGCCGCCGCGGCCCGCTGTGCGGACTGGGGCTATCTGCTGGCCTTTCATTTCGACCCGATCATCTGGCATCCCGGCTGGGAGGAGGGGTACCGCCATACCATCAGGCGGCTGTTCGAATCAGTGCCTCGGGAGCAGATCGTCTGGATCAGTCTGGGGGCGCTGCGTTTTCTGCCCGGACTGAAGAACATAGCCGGAGAGCGCTTTCCCGGCTCCCGTTTCTTCTATGAGGAATTTGTTGAGGGATTGGATGGCAAGTACCGGTATTTTCGTTCGCAACGAGTTGAGATGTATCAGGTCCTGGTTCGCGAGCTGCGCAGGAATGCCGTTGACTCCACCTGCCTCTATTTCTGCATGGAGAGCGACCTGATCTGGCAGGAGGTGTTCGGCTTCGCTCCCGGCGACAGAGGCGGTCTTGCGGCCATGCTCGATCGGGCGGTCGCCCTGCAAATATAATACGCATAGGCTTTGCAATTTTTTGTCGTGATCGAAAAAAATGCAATTGCACGCCGGCAAGCCCAGGAGCCTTTTTAAACAAAGTGGCGGATGGCAGGGTTTTCATCTTGCGCCAGCTTGTCATTTCTTGAATTCGTCATTACTATATAGCAGCAATCCGGGCGGTAATTTTTTCAATTTATTCAAGAAGGGTAGAGATGATTAACAAGGTTATTTTGATCGGCAACCTAGGTGCGGATCCTGAGATCCGTTACACGCAGAGCGGGACTCCAGTGGTTAATTTCCGCCTTGCCACCACCGAAAGCTGGAAGGGGCAGGACGGGCAGATGCAGGAACAGACCGAGTGGCATTACATTGTTGCCTGGAAGCGTCTGGCCGAGATCTGCGCTGAATACCTGGCCAAGGGCTCCAAGGTCTATATCGAAGGTAAGCTGCAGACAAGGAAATGGCAGGATCAGAACGGCAATGACCGCTACACTACCGAAATAGTTGCCCGGGAAATGAAGATGCTCAGCCCGCGTGGCCAGTCCTCTGCCAAAGATAATAGTCACGCAGGCGGCTTCAACGATTTTCCGCCCGAACCGCCGACGGGAACCGGAGATGATGTGCCGTTCTAAAGCCATCTGAAGCTATGTCGGACAGGGATTACTACAAGCTGCTCGGGGTCGAGAAGTCGGCATCGCCGGACGAAATTAAGAAGGCGTACCGCAAGCTTGCACTTAAGTATCATCCTGACAAGAACCATGGCGACAAGACTGCTGAGGCCAAGTTCAAGGAGATCAGCGAGGCGTATGCCGTGCTTTCGGACAAGAGCAAGCGCGAGCAGTATGATACCTTCGGCTCAGCCGGTTTCCATCAGCGCTTTTCCCAGGAAGACATCTTTCGCGGCTTCGATCTCAACAGCATCCTCCGGCAGTTCGGTTTCAGCGCCACCTCCTTTGGCAGCGCCAACGGTTTTCGGACAACCCCTGGCAACAACCCGTTCGGCGCCATTTTCGGGCAAGCCGCCGGCATGGGCGGAAGGGGCTGCCAGGGAGGCGGCTGCAGTTCGCAGCCGCTCAAGGGCGATGATCTAACCTATCAACTGTCCATCTCTCTTGAGGATGTCATGCAGGGGACGGAAAAGACCATCAGCCTCCGGCATAACGGTACGCCGCAGAACGTTTCGGTGAAAATCCCCAAGGGGATGGAATCTGGAAAACGGCTTCGTCTCAGCGGCAAGGGCGCTCCATCGCCTTCCGGCGGGCCGGCAGGCGATCTCTTCCTCAAGATCACCGTGGATTCGCATCCGCAGTTTCAGCGGGACGGCGACGACCTGATCATCGACAAGCGCATTCCTTTCAGCATGGCCTGTCTCGGCACGGAGATCGAGGTGATTTCCCTGGAAGGCAAGCGCTTCAAGGTCAAGGTGCCGCCCGGTGTTCAACAGGACGCCCGGCTGCGGATCAAAGGGTATGGTCTGCCCAGTGGTCCCATCGGGGAGCGCGGCGATATTTACGTCAGGATCGGGGTGCAGATACCCCAGGCCCTTTCTCCGGAGCAGCAGGGCATCATTGATAAGCTGGCCGAGGCCGGTCTCTAATTTTAATTCCCCTCATTCACCCTGTCCGTTACAACATCATCGAACAGGAGTCCTCCCGTCTCACAACCTTTTCAACCAATCGTATGGTACGAATCATTTTGTTTTTTACGCGGGGTTGTTCTAAACTAAATTTATGCAATCGTGCAGACAGTACTGATCTGACAACTCCAGCAAGCAGGAGAGAGGATTATGGCGGTACCGACTCGGGAGAAGATAGCGGCCGGCGAGGCTCAAATCATGGCTCTGGCCAAGGCGGGCCAGCGTGACAAAGCTCGTGACCAGCTCATTGAACTGACGGTGGCCTGCGCCCAGGGCGGGGACATGGTCAGCGCCAACCGGCTGCGGGATTTGCTGTACGAGGTCGATCCCATGGCGCTCCGGGAAATCATCAAGGTGAACGAGCTCATCGAGCAGGCCATGAGCGGCGCGGTTGATGAGAATTTTAATCTTGCCTGGGCCGGCTTGCGGGAGGTCCTGACCAGGGAGGAGTTTCTCGGCCTGTACCACGCCCTGGAAATGCACGAGGTCGTGCAGGGTAAGACAGTGGTCCAGTTTGGGTCCAAGCTGGACGCAATTTTTCTGGTCAATAAGGGCAGCCTCAATATCGTCTGCCGTGCAGGCGAGAAAAGCATTGTCTGCAAGGTGCTGGAGCCCGGCAGCCTGATCAGCGAGAACTGCTTTCAGCCTTCCCTGTGGACATTAGCCCTGGTCACCTTGTCTCCGTCGAGCCTCGGGGTCCTGCGCCTGGAGCGCCTGGTCGAGTTGGAAGGAAGCTTCCCTGGCATCGAGTCCAAGCTGCGACATTATTACGACAAGTTCAATGACGTCCCCCGTCTCCTCCAGGAGCAGAATATCAACCGCCGGATGTTCACGCGCTTCCGGGCCGACAGCAAAGTTTCCTTTCAGGTGCTTGACAAGGAGGGAAAACCGGATGAGCGGGCCTTCAAGGGGGAACTGCATACCATTTCCCGGGGCGGCCTCGCCTTTCTCCTGCGCATCGTCAAAAAGGAAAACCGGAGAATGATCTTCGGCCGCCGGCTGGTGATCACCGTGCCGTTGGCGAGCGGCGCCCTCAAGTTCACCGGGACGGTGGTCGCGGTTACCCTGCACGATCCGCAGGAGCACGACTATTCCATCCACGTGGCCTTTGCCCAGCCTGTGCAGGAAGACTCTATCCGTCCCCTCATCCTGCCTGATCTGGAGCCTCTGGAGGAACATGAACATATCGAGGAAGAACAGGATCATGCAGCGGGCAGCACCCCGGAAGGATGAGGTTCGGGAGTGCCGGCCAGGCGCAATGAACAGCCTGACACCCTCCAGGCTGTAACTGCCTCGGGACGGGCGATGGTTGCGCAACACATATTGGATGCGGACTGTTGCCCAATAGATTGCCTACCCTTTCGTTCCGATTGATTGGGAGGAGAGTCAACACCATTCATTGAAAAGGAGGTAGACAGATGAAAACAATGGAAAAAGGTCAGTGGAGCCCCTATTTTGCGGGGGCGCTCGCCGGACTGGTCAGCATTTTCTCGGTCTGGGCGACAGGAAAATACATTGGCGCATCCACTTCGTTCGTCAAAAGTGCCGCAATGGTCGAAAATCTGTTCATTCCTGAGCGTGTCGCCGTTCTTGACTATTTTGTCAAGAACGGGCCTAAGGTCGATTGGCAATGGATGTTCGTTGTCGGCATCCTGGCCGGTGCCCTTGTTGCCTCGCTCTCTTCCGGCACATTCAAGATGCAGGCTGTGCCTGACATGTGGAAGTCCCGTTTTGGCGGCGCTATCGGGAAAAGAGCCGTTGTCGCTTTCCTCGGCGGGACAGTCGCCATGTTCGGAGCCCGTCTTGCCGATGGCTGACCGAGCGGACACGGGCTGAGCGGTTCGCTCCAGCTGGCGGTAAGCGGTTTCGTTTCGCTGGTATGCTTCTTTATCGGCGGCATCGTCATGGCAAAATTCCTGTATTCAGGGAGGACTGAACGATGAATGAACTTATCTACGGTTTGATCACCGGTCTTGCCTTCGGCTTTCTCCTCCAGAAGGGCCAGGTTCTTCGCTATGACCGGCAGCTTGGCGCGTTGCGCCTGCTCGATATGACCATCGTCAAGTTCATGTTTACGACCGTGCTGGTGGCCATGGTCGGCACCTACCTCTTGAAGGACCTCGGCCTGGTCAAGCTTTCAATCAAGGCCACCATTCTCGGCGGCAATATTCTCGGCGGGCTGCTGTTCGGCCTGGGCTGGGGTTTGCTGGGCTACTGTCCCGGCACTTCGATGGGAGCTCTCGGCGAAGGAAGATGGGACGCTATCTGGGGGATCTGCGGCATGCTTGTCGGAGGAGCACTCTATGCCGAAGCACACCCTCTCATGAAAAAAACCGTGCTGACCTGGGGCGACTACGGCAAAATCACCCTGCCTGAGGTTCTGGGCATTAACCACTGGATTCTCATCGTCATCTTTGCGGCAGGAGGGATCTTGCTGTTCTGGTGGTTTGAGCGGAAAGGCCTGTAGCTCCTCGTAGTTGGTTTCTATGCGGGAACCGTGAAATGCAGGATATGCAATTTTGTTCAACTCGGCCATGAGTCCGTCAATGAGCTTCTTGGTCTCGCAAGCGGGAAAAAACAGCTCTGTCCCATGCTTGACAAACGCGAATTTGGAAGAATAAACCAGTTGCTCCACCACCCTGCCGGCCCTTATCGATCAATCCTATTACGACAACCGGCCGGGTTGTATGAGATTCTCGAGGCGGTTACGTTTTGTCAGTCCCGCAATAAGTGCGGGACTGACAAAACATTGGTTCAGATAGGGAAGCAGACTTCCTTGGACATGCCTCATCAACCATGAAATCTTGTCGGCGAGCTTCATAGTATTTTTCTGTGTTCTGATTTGCTGGATACACTTATTCTCCTGCGGAAAGCAGGGATAACAACGGTCTGGTTGATTTTCATCGCATTCGAACTTATACATTGTAATCATTTATTTATAACATCCGACGCCCTCGTATTTGTTTCACCCGGGGGGTAAAGTCGGAATTTTTAGCCAATCAACTTGGTTGACGGCAGCGGCTTGGGCCGTTCCGGTGCATGGCGCAGGGGTTGAAGAGCTGTTGCCTGCTTGTCGAGTTGAGCTGCAAGGAAAGATGTGAAAAAGAAAGTCAACCTGCCTGCCAACGCTACGGAGATCATCCTCGAGAGCATTTCCGACGGCGTTTTTACAGTCGACCATGAATGGCGGATCACCTCGTTCAACCGGGCTGCCGAGGAGATCACCGGCATCCCCAGGAGCGAGGCGATCGGCCGCTATTGCTGGGAGGTTTTCCGCTCCAACATGTGCGAGGGGGATTGCGCCCTGCGCCGAACAATGAAGGAGGGAAAGACCCACGTCAGCACGACGACCTATATCATCAACAGCAAGAAAAGACGGGTCCCCATATCCGTATCCACCGCGCCGCTCAAAAACGAACGGGGAGAGGATCTCGGCGGGGTGGAAACCTTCCGCGACAACTCCGTGGTCGAGGAATTGCGGCGTGAGCTCAGTTCAACTTTTCAGCAGGGCGACCTGGTATCCCGCAGCCCTTTGATGAAGAAGATCTTCACCGTTCTGCCCAGGATTGCCGAAAGCGACAGCACTGTTCTGATCGAGGGTGAAACCGGCACCGGCAAGGAGGTCATGGCCAAGGCCCTGCACAACCTCTCGCCGCGCAAGGAGAAGCCTTTTGTCGCCATCAATTGCGGGGCCCTTCCTGATACCCTGCTTGAATCGGAACTGTTCGGCTACAAGGCCGGGGCCTTTACCAGCGCGGTCAGGGACAAGCCCGGCTATTTTGCTGTAGCCGCCGGCGGCACCGTGCTCCTTGATGAGCTGGGAGAGACGAGTCCCGCCTTTCAGGTCAAACTGCTCAGGGTGATCGAAGAACGGGAGTATCAACCCCTGGGCAGTGTCGGTAAACAGCGCACCGACGTCCGGATTATCGCCGCCACCAACCGCAATCTCGGTGAGCTTCTGGAGAAGGGCAGTTTTCGCCAGGACCTGTTCTACCGGATCAATATCGTCCGTTTGCAGTTGCCCCCCTTGCGTGAGCGCAAGGAGGATATCCCGCTGCTGATCGAGAGGTTTATCGATAAGATGAATCGGCTTCGGGGCAAGGCGGTGACCGGCATTGACGATGAATCCCTGGCGCGCTTGATGTATCACGATTATCCAGGCAATATCAGGGAGTTGGAAAATATTATCGAGCATGCATTCATTCTTTGCTCCCAGGGGAAGATCGGTGTCCGGCATCTCCCTGCCTATCTGCTCGACGCTCCTTCCCCCCCCGCCTCTTTGCGGGAGGCCCGCAATCTTTCCGAGGAGGATGCTATCCGGGAGGCTTTGCGCCGCAATAACTCCAATAGGCTAGCGGCAGCCAGGGAACTTGGAATGCACAAGAGCACCCTCTTTCGAAAAATCAAGAGGCTCAATATTCTCCTGCCAGCGATAGACGGCCGAAATACCCCCGGAAAAAATCCGCGCCACCGATAATACTCAAAGGTTGCATAAATGCGACTGTAGAGAGTCGCATGCACAGGCAGGCGCTGCGACTGTGCCACGGTCTGTTCGGCTGTTGCCAAGGATGAGTACATGCAAAAAACAATGATTTCAAATGGTAAGATGGTATTCATTTTATTGTTTGTTTCTGGCATGCCCTTTGCAAACTCAATGACTGAGGATCATAAAGGTGTGGTGTGGAGCATAAAGGGGCAGTGCAAAAAATAGGGGTGACGGTCTGGGGACACAGGGTGTCGCCGGTGTTTGACTCCGCTCGCAATTTGCTGGTTGCCGAGCTTATCGATGGAAGCATCGCCAGCCAATCCACCCTGAAGTTCGACCCCGATCGCCCTTTGCTACTCGTGCAGATGTTGCATGCCCAGAACATTACGGTCATTATCTGCGGCGCTGTTTCCGAAGGTCCGGCAAACATGCTCGAGTCAGCAGGGATTGAACTGATCCCCTTTATTGCGGGAGACGTGCGGCAGGTATTGGAAACCTTTATCCGGGGCAAATCTGAATGGAACGAATTCATCATGCCCGGATGCGGCAGGAAAATCTGTTGCCGGGGCAAGATCCGCCGGGGCCATGAACTCGTCAGCCACGTTCCGCAAGGCCGAAAAATAAAGAATGAGCGTCGGTTGCCGCAGGTTGCGGTTGCCCGGAAGAGCAAAAACAACGGGAGCGGCACTGCTTCCGGAAAAGTTGCGAAGGCGGTTCAGCAGGACGTGAACACTCGCGCAGAAGAATAACACAAGCGGAGGATGGGAATATGCCCGGACAGGATGGAACAGGTCCCTCGGGAAAAGGGCCGATGAGCGGTGGTAAACGCGGTAATTGCCGTCGGCAGGGCGGGCAGGGTGCAGATCAATCCCAGCCGGCCGGAAACCAGGGCAAAGGAAGTGGATCGGGCAACCTTGGGCAGGGCTCCCCTGGGCAGGGTTCAGGAGGCAGGAATCAGGGCGGCCAGGGTCGCCGAGGCGCCGGTAGCCGTTGATCCCTTGACTGTTGAGAACAAACAACGGTCATGGGCAGGCAACGGCTGAACGCAAGACGGACTTCCCGGTTGGAATTTTGAAAAACTATGAACATCCTGCTTATTGGCAATGATCCTTCTTCCTTCGCCACCCTGGCAAATCGGTTGGGGCAGGAAGATGATGTCACGCTGGTTTATGCCGACAGCGAGGCTGCCGGGCTCGAGCGTGTTCGGGCAAGGGGTGATAATGCCGTAGACCTTGTCATTGTCGGCGGACCCCTGACGGACATGGACAAAATCCGTTTCGTCCGTCAGCTGGTGCAGATCAATCCGCTGGTGAATACGGTGGTAATTGGTTCACTGCCCGACGAGGCATTCCATGAGGCGACAGAGGGCCTGGGCGTACTCCTGCAGTTGTCGCCGCAGCCCGGGGAAGACGATGCGGAGAATTTGCTGGCGCTGCTCAGGAAGATCACCGTCCTGATGCAGCCAGAATCAACCGGAGCGGGAAGCAAATGATTATCAGCGTTGCCAGCGGCAAGGGTGGAACAGGCAAGACCACGGTAGCCACCAATATGGCCCTTGCCCTGGGCGAAAAGGTTGAACTGCTTGACTGTGATGTGGAAGAGCCCAACGCTCATCTATTTCTCAAGCCACAGATCACCCGCACCGAGAAGGTGGAGACGCCGATTCCCCTGATTGATCTGGAGAAATGCACGGCGTGCAGGAAATGTTCGGATATCTGCCGATTCAACGCTATTGCCGTGGTCGGCAAGAAGGTCCTTGTCTTTCCTGAACTCTGTCACAGCTGCGGCGGCTGCATGGTTGTCTGCCCGGAAAAGGCAATTGTCGAGACAGGGCGGGAACTTGGCACGATTTCTTACGGCCACCGGAACGGCATCCGGTTCATCAACGGCCGGCTGCGGGTCGGCGAGGCGATGTCCCCGCCCCTGATCAGGAAGGTACGGGCGGCGGCGGATCCGGAGCGGGTGACAATCATCGATGCGCCGCCGGGAACCTCCTGCCCGGTAATCGCCGCCATGAACGGCGCTGATTTCATCCTCATGGTGACCGAACCTACTCCCTTCGGCCTGCACGATTTGCGTTTGGCGGTCGGGGCGGTGCGTGTCCTTGGAATACCCTGCGGCCTGGTGGTCAACCGTTCCGATATCGGCGACCAGAAGGTCTTTGCCTATGCGGAGTCAGAGGGGCTGCCGATTTTGATGACAATTCCCTTTGATCGCCGCATCGCTGAGATATATTCCCGGGGAAAGGCGATTGTCGAGGAAATGCCGGAATGGAAGGAGCGATTCGTTGATCTGTACCGCAAGATTGAAGCACTCGCCACATCGAGAAGCGGGGCAAGTCAATGCGTGAAATAGTAATTATCAGCGGCAAGGGCGGTACGGGCAAGACCAGCCTGACCGCGGCTTTCGCCTCGCTGGCGGAAAATTTCGTTCTCTGCGACGCGGATGTCGATGCGGCCGACCTGCATCTCCTGATGCAGCCGGCAACCAGGCATCGTTCCGATTTCATGGGTGGCAGCAAGGCAGTCATCAATTCCGCCCTTTGCACCGGTTGCGGCACCTGTATTGAACTCTGCCGGTTCGGAGGCATCAACGACCGGTTTCAGGTTGACGCAATCCGGTGCGAAGGATGCGGTGTTTGTGTGGATTTATGCCCGGTCCAGGCCATTGATTTCCAGGTGCAGCGCTGCGGCGAGTGGTTTATCTCGGATACCCGGTTCGGCCCCATGGTCCATGCCCGGCTGGGCATCGCCGAGGAAAACTCCGGGAAACTGGTCAGCCTGATCCGCAAGGAGAGCCGGCAACTGGCGGAAGAACGTGGCCATGACCTGATCATAACCGACGGCCCGCCCGGGATCGGCTGCCCGGTTATCGCTTCCGTCGGGGGGGCGACGGTCCTGGTGATCATCACCGAACCTACCGTTTCGGGCATACATGACATGGAGCGCGTGGTTGACCTTGCCTCCCATTTCAAGGTAACGGGCATGGTATGCGTCAACAAGTTCGATCTGAACCTTGAAATGACCGAGGCCATCGAACAGCTGGCGCGCAAGCGCAATGTCGCCCTGCTCGGGCGGGTCCCGTTCGACCCGGTTTTTACCCGTTCCATGGTCGAGGGGAAGAACATTTTCGAGTACGGCGAGCAGACGGCAACCCAGGAGCAGGTCAGAGTGATCTGGAAAAAAATTATACGTTCACCTTCCATGAATCCCCTGGGGATTGTGGATTTTAAAGCAACAATTCAATAAGTACGGAGAACTGGATCAATGACAACGGTGAGAGTGGCTTTTCCTTCGGAGGGCAATGGTGGTCTGGATGGCAGAAGAGCGGGGCATTTCGGACATTGCGACGTGTTCACCTGCATAGATGTCGAAAACGGGGAGATCAAGGCGGTTTCGATCGTCCCGAACAGGGAGCACGTCCAGGGCGGCTGCATGGTGCCGGTGAATCTTCTGGCCGCAAACAAAGTCAACGCCCTGGTGGTGGGCGGCATCGGTATGCGCCCCCTGATGGGGTTCAAGCAGGCCGGCATAGAGGTCTATCATGATGATCAAAGGGTTGAAATCCGACCGGTGATCGAGGATTTCATTGCCGGAATTTTGCCGAAAATTAGCGATAACCAAGTCTGCGGCGGCGGAGGTCGTTAATTCCTGCCGCGCGAGGGAGCTACACTTATGAAAATTGCAGTCACATCAGCAGGAACACAACTGGAGAGCGAGGTAGACCCGCGGTTCGGGCGGGCGCGCTATATCCTGATCGTCGATCCGGAAACGCTGGCTTTTGAAGCGCTGGATAACAGCGCAAATGTCAGTGCCTTCCAAGGTTCGGGGATCAGTGCGGCAACCATGGTCAGCGACAAGGGAGCCGAGGTGCTGCTGACAGGGTATTGCGGGCCGAAGGCCTATCTGACGCTTGACGCCGCCGGGATCAAGGTGGTCTCCGATATCAGCGGCACGGTGATGGATGCGGTGAATGCCTTCAAGAACGGGAAGGTAACCTATGCCACGGAGGCCAACAAAGATTCCCATTGGTAAAACAGAGCCAGCGGAAGAATACCTGGCCCACTTCGGCATGCCGGAAAGTGGTTTTGCGCAATCTTCCCAATAGTGCCGGATAATTGAGCCGGAGCATCCGGAGGCGAAAGCCCCTTGCTGCAGACCGGCAACAGGATTGCAGATAAATTGAGCATAATGTCTGGCAATAAGCTGTCAGCGTATAAGAAGACATCAATTTATTCTCCAATCCGGTCAGGTTGTCTTGACGGTTGAAAAAACAGAACCTTCCTGAAAATAAAGGGAGTGCGCATGGGCCAAAAAATCGATTCAGAACTGGATACCTTTATAGAAGGGTGGAGTGAAACACCTGAAATGAACAGAGAGGTGTTCCAGCATTTCAGGGAATACCTCAGCAACAAAGAAGGAGTCACGCTGGAATTCATCCCCCGGCCCGGCGTCACCTATTCTCTCCGGGCAGTGCATTCCGCTCAAACAAAAAGGGGGCTTTTTGTCATGGTCGATGTGATTGAAGACACCCCGCGATGGCTTTCAGTTTGTTTTTACGGAGAAATGATAACAGACCCTGAAGGGAAGGGCAGTCAGGTTCCGGGAGGTCTCCTCGGCGAGGATGCCGTGTGTTTTGATGTTGAAAAAAAGGATGAAAATTTTATCCGGTATATTGAATTCCGCCTTGATGAAGCCTGCCAAAAGGCTTCTGTGGAATGAGCAATGGTGTAATTTTTTTTGAAAGAAACTCAAAACTCGGGTTTCAGAGGAATCCCCCATTTGTTCATGTACTTCCAGACGGCGGTGCGGCTGATGCCCAGCCTGCGGGCCGCCTCGGCCTTGTTGTAGTCGCAGTCCCGCAAGAGGGTTACCAGCCGCTCCCTGGTCAAACGACGGGTTGCGGACGAAGCTTTGCGGAAGGTGTCGGGCTGGGCGGGGAAGCCGGCAAGGCGAAGTTCCAGCGGCAGGTCCCGGGCATCGATTTGATCCGCGGTGCAGAGCACAAAGGCGTGCTCGACGGCATTCTCCAACTCACGCACATTGCCTGGCCATCCGTAGTCCATAAACAGCCGCATGGCATCAGGGGTCAGGCCCTTGACCTGCTTGCCGGTCTTTCGATTCTGGCTAGCGACGAAGTGGCTGACCAGCATGGGGATGTCTTCCTTCCGTTCCCACAGCGGCGGCAGCCTGATGGGGAAAACCTTGAGACGGTAGTACAGATCCTCACGAAAACGGCCCTCCCTGACCAGAACATTCAAATCGAGATTGGTTGCAGCGATCACCCGGATATTTACGGGTCGCCTCCTTGACTCCCCCACCCGTTCGACTTGCCGTTCCTGCAGCACCCTGAGGAGCTTAACCTGGATGAAGGGGCTGAGATCGCCGATTTCGTCGAGGAAGATGGAGCCGCCGTCCGCCTCCTCGAAACGGCCGATGCGGTCCCGGCTGGCGCCGGTAAAAGCTCCCCGGACATGGCCAAACAGCTCGCTTTCCAACAGGGTTTCCGGCAAGGCTGAACAGTTGACCGTCACCAGCGTTCCCCGGGAGCGGGAACTGTTGAAGTGGATGGCCCCGGCCACCAACTCCTTGCCGGTGCCCGACTCCCCATGGATGAGGGTGGTGGCGTCGCTGCCCGCGGCCGCCTTGATGGCGGTGAAGACCTGGCGCATCGCTTCGCTCTTGCCGATGATATTGGAAAAACGATGTACCTCTCCCAGCCGGCGTACTGCCTCCTCTGCGCGTTGTCTGACCCTGATCAGTTCACTCATGTCGGTCACCGTCTCCACCACGCCGAGCAGGCTCCCGTCCTCGGTAAGGACGGCGGAGGCGCTTTTTATCACCGAAACACTGTGTCCGTCTTTGTGCCGGAGCATGCATTCCTTGGCTTCATTGCCTCGCTGGCTGGTGACCCCGCACTTTGTAATGTCTGCCGGGCACTCATTCCCGAAGCAGCGGCTGCACTCAAGCAGGGAACAGGTTTTGCCCATGGCTTCTTCCTTGGAGTATCCGCTGATCCGTTCCATGGAAGGGTTCCAGGTGACAATTCTGCCCTCTTCATTCATGATGAAGAGGCCGTCGGCCATGGACGTGATGACGTGTGAGAAAAATTGAGGATTGAAAGGAAGCTGGGGGCTTTTTTTCATGAATGCCTGGATGCACCTTGTATGTGGTATAAACGTTACTTTATTTTATATAGTTTTTCCTAACTATCAATATATTTTGATCAAAATGCAAAGGATGCGTTACCTATTTTTCATTTTCTGGCAAGATTGCGCAAAGTAACGTTAATGTAACGTTACAAGGGGGCATTTCCTAGTTCCTTGCCGGAGAAGCCGATTCTCCCTCCCCGGCGAATCCCATGGTGAAATTTGAGTAAAATTATCTAGTTGCAAATAAATTGGACCATAATAGTGGATATGCGGGGGCTTCTTTTTTAAATGGCATGAATTTTGTAAAAGTTCAACTGTGAATCAGGCACCGGATTCCATGAATGGATCCGGAAAGGGAAACAGTTCAAGTGGCGATAGTCTCGCTGTGCCATGGGAGAATAAAAATGCATGACCATATCTACCGAAACCAGACAGAAAAAAAACCGCCCCAATTTGCCGATGACCTGCAGAAAATCGTCAGCCGGCACGGTTTTATCATCCACAATGAAAGCACCATGGAAATGGCCCAGACATTCGGCAAGCACGGAGCGGATGTCGCCGAAGGATTCGACCTGCACATGATCCAGATCTGCAAGCCGGACAAGGCTTCGGCAAGCCTGCAGGCCAACCCGGAGCGGGCCATCCTCATGCCCAAGCATGTAATGGTCTTCAGCAAGGATGGCCAGACCCAAATCCGTTTTTTTCATTTCAGCCAGGACAACATCCGGGCCATGGTCGACGATGCGGAATTTCCAGCCTCGCTTGCCGGGACCTATGGGAAGATCATTGCCATGGTCGAAGAGGCGATCGCCCTGTGATCTATGCACAAGGGAACTCTCTATCCAGTCTAATTACCGCGGCCTGAGTGCCGGGCAGGAGAATGAACGATGATCAGTTATTTGAAAATATTACAAAAAAATCTTGTCTGGGCGATTCCGGTTTCGATGATCGTCGGCCTCATCGGCGGCGGATTTCTTTTTGACGCCGCCCCCCTGAAGCAGTTGATCATTCCCATCACCTTTGTCATGGTGTATCCGATGATGGCGACCCTGAACGTCCGCTCGGTCTTCTCCGGCAAGGATCTCAAATTGCAGTTGGTCACCCAGTTGATCAACTTCATCCTTATCCCCCTGCTGGTCTATTACTTGGGCCGGATGTTTCTCGGCGGTGGAGAACCCAAATTCGGCTTGTGGGCTGTCGGTCTGTTCCTGATCGGGGTGTTGCCGGCATCGGGTATGACCATCTCCTGGACGGGATTTGCCGGAGGCAACAAGGAGGCGGCTACCAAGATGCTGGTCTTCGGCCTGATTATTGGCGCTTTGGCGGCACCGATTTACACCAAGGTGTTCATGGGGGCGACGGTTGATGTGGATATGCTCCACATGTTTCAGCAGATCTGTTTGTTCGTCTTTCTTCCTTTGGCCGCGGGCCTGGCAACTCAGAGCTACCTGGTGAAAAGATACGGCAAGCAGGCCTGGCAGGAGATATACAAGCCAAGGTTTCCGCCGTTCTCTGCCCTCGGTGTTACTCTGATCGCCTTTGTCGCAATGGCTCTCAAGGCAAAGACCATCCTCAGTGATCCCGCCGATCTGCTGATCATAATCCTGCCGCTGGTGCTCTTCTACCTGATCAGCTATATCGTGCTCTCGGTGATCGGCAGGATTTTCTTCAGCCGTGAAGACGCCATTGCCATGGTCTTCGGGGTGGTCATGCGGGACCTGTCCATCGCCCTAGCCATAGCCATGACCGCCTTCGGCAAAGAGGGGTCGACCATCGCTCTTCTCATCGCTCTGGCGTATATCTTCCAGATTCAGTCTGCTGCCTGGTACATCAAGCTGGTCCCTTGGATTTTCGGAAGGGTGGCCCTCAAAAAAGTCGCAACCGCATAATCATCAATCCAACGAAGAACCTGGGGCAGCGTGAACCACACAAGTTCGCGCTACCCTTTTTTTATTCGAAGCAGCCTTGCCTGAGCGTATTCCACCTCTCGCCACATTCTCACGCAGACCTTCGCGTTATCAAAGTTTGCCGAAATTCAAATAATAAATTCGTTGAATGAATAGCGGTTTGAGTCACTGGAAATATTGATTCGTTGTGGCTATGTTCGACCTTTTCCCTGAACAGATCTCGGTGCATAACTTTTCCTTCAAAGTCCTTATCACCAAGGGTTCTGCGGTCGACTTGGCACTGGATATCGGCACCGGCGCGCTGATTTCGTTCAAGCCGTCCGCTGTCCATATTATCTAAAGGGAGCAGGTCAGAGGAGTGAGCCTCACCGTCCCATGCGGGGTATTGCGTGGCGCGCTGCCCAATAGTCCAGGTTCAACACCCGAATAGAATCCGAATCCAGCAAGATATTTCAAAATTTTTATCAAGCCAGCAGACATCGATACAGGTCCGCAAAAGACAGGATTTCAACTCGATCGACATCGGCGTCTCCTGCTGACTATTTTGATCGTTTGAGCATATTTCTGATTGACACCCCAAATTATAATGTATAAGTTATGCTCAAATGATCAAAAAAGGAGCGTGACCCGTGCCCAGGCCTAAAATGCCCCGATGTGTTTCTGCCTATCCGACCATGGCTGCTTTTGTGCCCAGCGGTATGCCCATTACCGGCGAGGTTTCGATGACCATTGAAGAACTCGAAGCCATTCGGCTCAGCGATTTTGAACACCTGGACCAGGAAACCGCCGCAACCTTGATGGAGGTCTCCCGCCATACTTTCGGTCGTGTTTTGAGTAATGCACGCAGTATCATCGCCGAAGCGCTGATTACCGGGAAGGCTCTGAAAATCGGCGGGGGTGTTTATGAACTGCGTGGCATGGGCAGGCGCCGCCGGAGAAGAGGGGGAGTATAGCAATACAAATACTATTACATAGTGATACAGAGTCGTACGATTTTGTTTTGCATCTCGCAAGACAGTCAATCATTACAGAACAATGGAGGTAAAAGGTATGCCGAACAGAAACGGAACCGGCCCGGAGGGGCGCGGTGCAAAAACAGGCAGGGGGCTTGGACGCTGCACTCCGTCAGCTCAGACTCCTGTATCGCCTGAGCAAGGGGGTATTGGTTCTGGTCGAGGACAGGGTCAAGGAACTGGGCAGGGTGCCGGTCACGGTCGGGGAAGAGGCCGCAGCCGACAGTAACTGCACTTCACTCAAAGCAAAGAGGAGGTAACATCATGCCGGGATATGATCGAACAGGACCCATTGGTGGCGGTCCAATGACCGGTGGGCGCAGAGGAGTATGTAACCCCGCAGCAACCGGAAATCCAACAGTGCCCGGAGGCTATGGGTATGGCCGTGGTTTCGGACTGCGGTGCGGTTTCAGGGGCGGCTATGGGGCTGGTATGGGAAGGGGGTACGGGCGCGGATACGGATGGTATCCGCCCGCTGCCGCCCCGGTTTATCCGCCGGTTCAGCCAATGGTTGCCGGCAGCGAGATCGACATGCTCAAGGAGCAGGCCGAGTATATGAAAAAGGTGCTGGACGCCATTACCCGCCGGATTGACCAACTGGATGAGAAACCACCTGAATCAGCGTAAAGGTAGCCGTGGAATCGGTGGATCGGTGAAAACAACAAGTCGGGGGCAAGGGTATCGTTTGCTCCCGATTTTTTTTGTCAGGATGAAAATGAAGATCGGCAAGAGATTCCGACCCGTATTTATTCAAGGCAACTGCCGCCAACAGTAAAGGCAAAAGATAAAAAGGGTTATCCTGAAATATTTCCTTGGATTTGCCCGAGCATGAACCAATCGGCAACCACGTGTTCAGCCGGGCTGAACTTTTGGCAGCATCTGCTTCCGAACCTGCCGCATTCTGAATAATAAAAAGGAGATCGACCCAGGAAAACGCCAGTAAAATATATCCGTCTCCTTTTTTCTCTACGGAAACGGTGGAATCCATATTATAAAGAACACAAACTGTTGGGTTGCCAAAGGGAATTCCGAGCCGGTCAAATTTTACGTTTTTTTGATACATCATTTTCTTTTCATCATCATCATTCTGGAGGTCTGTTGTGGAAAAAATTTTGATCGTTGGCTGTAAAAATACTATGGATGATGTCTGCATCGGCTGTTCGCGCTGTCTGGTTGCATTCAACAGGCGCCAGGGGGTTTTTGAAATCTATGAAGGTGCCGAGGCGGAGATCGTGGGCATGATCGGATGCGGAGGATGCCCGGCTCCGGCCATCGTCACCCGCCTGATGCAGGTGAAGTTGTGGAATGCGCCGATGAACGAAAAACCCACGGTGATTCACATTGCGCCTTGTATTGTCGAGCAGTGCCCCTACAAGGACGAAATAATCAGAAAAATAACTGCGAAATCCGGCATCCGGGTCATTGAAGGAACGCATCCTTACGTTCCTACAAATATTTTCGCCTGATCCGGCACAAGCCCCCATGGCGGCAGAACACTTTTTTTAGGCCACTGCCGCCAGGCCTGCCTTGGGATGACTTGGGATACGTTCAAAAAGGAAAGGTCGCAGTAATCAAACAGGATTACCTCGCAAGAGTCTCAATACTGAGCATCCGCCACCGTGATTTCAACAAGTTACAATGCTTCCCGGCGTCGGTCCCGCACTTTTTGCGGGACTGACACATATAGAATCCATCCGATTGTGATGGGGACCAAGGTATTCGACAAAAACATGATGACCTACCAGTACGGGGGCGGCGCCACATATACGATTCCCATTTATTGCTGGTACCTGGAGGGGGGAGACAGAAAAATACTCGTGGACACCGGCGAGATAAGCCCCATTCAATCAGAGACCAGGGAACGGTCGATCGGGGGCAGAATCTGGAAGTTTGAAGAAGGACTGGCCCGCTGGAATCTTTCGCCGCGAGATATTGACCTGGTCATTCACACCCACCTGCACAACGATCACTGCGAGAACGACTATAAATGTGAAAACGCGGTCATTTACGTTCACGAGAAGGAAATTCAGCGAATTCACAACCCTCACCCCCTGGATTATCGATACCTGGCGGATTACATCGAGGATGTGGAAAAAAACGGACAGGTAAAAACCCTTTTGCAGGACACGGAAATCCTTCCAGGCATCCACGCCGTGCATACGCCGGCGCATACGGAAGGCGGCATGACGATCTTTATCGATACCCCCTCGGGCCGGGCAGCCATCACGGGTTTCTGCGTGATCGACCAGAACTTCAACCCGCCTGTGGAGATAAAGGCCATGGAGATGGATGTCATTCCGCCGGGCACCCATGTGAATGTCTATGAGGCATATGACATTATGATGAAAGTGAAGGAAGCGGCGGATATTCTGCTGCCGCTTCACGAGCCGAGGTTTGCGGCCATGGATACGGTTCCGTAGGCAGCGGCGTCCGTTTCAGTCTTCCGCTGGCGGGAAAGTTCCGGCCAGTGATCACATTCATTCAGAAAACCCCACCTTCCCGTCCCTTGCGGCAATGTCAGATGGCGGTTGCCATCCCCGCACGTGACGTTCGCACTTGCCAAGCCAGCTTGGGCACAACAATTTGAATCGGTAGGATTTTCGGCAATTATAAGAGTCCAAACCGGGCGGCGGGGGCTTGCATTGTTGTTGGTATATGGGATATAGAAATTGGAGATACAGGAGAAATTCAAGAGACAGCATTGTTCATGGTACGCCATAACAAATAAATTCCCCTGCCTGCGGAATACACAATAAAGCCTCATGGTTCCGATATGTTACGAAAAATGGCGATCGAACTCAAATCTCACAAGTTGATTTTTTTCCAAGCAAAGGAGGTGAATGAAAATGAAAAAATTGATCGTTGTTTTGTTGATGCTTATTTTAACGACTGGCGTGGCTTTCGCGGGTGGAGACCAGAATCAGGGGACGACAGGGTCGGGAACGACTAACACGGGCAGCACGGGACAAGGCAGTACAGAACAGCCCCGATCCGGCCGCTAGCGCCGGTTAGGCAGAAGCAGAAGGACGGATCGGGGAGCAGAACCGCTTTGATCCGTCCTTAACGGCATCCTGCATTGCACGACGTATCGAATTTGCCATATATCTCCAATTCCTTTTCATTCCCGGCCGTATTTTCCTTTGTTGATCCTCGCATCAGAATAAAAAGGCACTAACGGTGGGCTGGGTCTTCCTCAAGGCTCAACGGCCAAGGGCATCCGCGGCATCGGAACGCTGCGGAAAGGCTGATCGGACTCCATCCTCTTTGACACGGTTATCGCCGCGATTGTAATAGCGCGAGGGACCGCGCCACAGTTCCCAGTTGCTTTCCTGAAATAAAGAACGGCAGCAGCGCACGGTTTCCCCGCGGCCTTCTTCTGTCTTCGCTTCAGTGTCACGAGGGTTGGCCCCGAGTTCCGCCCAGAAGAGATTGGCTCCCCCGATCGCCCCAAGGGTGCAGGGCTCATGCGTGCAGTTGCCCATAACAGTCCGCGGCATGCCCAATCTGGTAACAGCCACTATTTGGGCCATGCGCAGTTCACTTATGATCCCGCGTTCTGCTATTTTCGTTCCCGGGAGGGAAATCCTTCGTGCCGCACCGCTGAAGGAGGGGTTGAACGATGCCGTGAATTCGATCATTTCGGCCAATTCCTCGTTGCTGTGCTCTGGCCCTACGGGCTCCACGCAGGTTCCCACTTCAAGGCCCGCCTCCTTGAAGTTGCGGATGCTCTGTTTTCTCTTCTCCACCGCAAGACCGGTATCTGTCCCTTCGCGCAGGCGGAGTGCATGGTAAACGCCCGCAAATCCAGCATCTTTCAATTTGACCGCATTCTTGCGCGACTGGTCTCCGACATTTGCGATCAAGGTTGTTTCAGGGTTCAAATGGCCCCTCACTTCCCGTGCCATCTCAAGGAATCGCTCAAATGGATACTGGGCCGTTGACATCATGAACACCGCATTGGCGCCGTCCTCTTCAAACTGGCGGGCGTGAGCAACTGCCTGCTCGGGGGTGAGTTCTGTTGCCTCGCTGAAAATTCCGTTGACTTTGGCGAAAGAACAAAAAAGACAGTTGCAGTTGCACGGGGCGAGATTGACGGCAAACTGCCCATGCACTTCGGCCTTGCCCCCCGCGAGTTCTTTCGAAATCCGGCTTGCCTCGGCCAGGATCATGTATGTGCCGGGACTATCAGGGGGTAGGCTGAGCAGGAAAACAAGCTCTTGCCGGGACAGCACAGTGCCTTCATGCGATTTGCTCAAAATATCGTCAATTTTCATATGGAACTTGGCTCGTCAGGTTGAAGCAGACCCGGCTGCCAGCACAATTTGACATGTTGACCGAATACGGCTCGTTTCTTTGTAAGGAGACAGCCGGGTCATCATCAAAAAGGGCCTTCTCCTTTTGCTGGCCTGCTTTTTTCTTGCCGCTCTTCAAATTATCCTGCCGGATCACCGGGACCTGGTCGAATATCCAGGATATCCGATGTATTTCAATACACCAGCCTCTGCGCACCGTCAACAACAAGAAGACACATTCGGAACAGCCAGGGTTCCAGTGTTGATAGTATCGGCAAACTGGCCGGGCAGCATTGGTTCCCATGCCCCCTGTTTCTGCCGGCGAAACTCAGAAATCCCGACCAGCGGATGAATCATTGGAGCATGGGACGCAATAATGGACAAAGACCGCCGATACCAATCGATGTTGCTCTTGGACCGGTACCCATACCCCGCGATTATCCTCTGCAGAGAATTGTACAGCATGAAACAACCAAAGAGAGGGACAGCGGTGAGGGCCCCTTAGTTCTCTTTCGCATTGACTCCTTTTCGAAGGAGTGTAATTTATGAAATACTGACAGAGGAGGAGTATCTTCCCGCGACGCTGAAGCGCATGGTATCTCGAATTGTACTCAGCAGGCGCCATGCTGTCACTTCCCCGGCGTTCATCAAGAGGAGAGAAACCGCCCGGCACCAGGATGACGGGATATTGCTGGAGAAGCTGATTCTGCCGGAACCGATCTTTGCCTGCCGGCGCAATAATTGTGCGGACTTAGCCGTCGCCGCACGCTGCAGTGCAAGGTCATGGGCCGCGTGCGGCGGCGCTGACCGGCGGCATGCTCCATTTCGAGGCCTGGGCATCGACGGCCTCATGGGCACAGTCATAGGAGAACACCACCATGGAACACAAGACAAACAGGCTGGCCCGGGAAAAGAGTCCTTATCTCCTGCAGCACGCAGACAACCCTGTGGACTGGTTTCCCTGGAGCGACGAGGCCTTTGCCCTGGCCAGACAGACGGACAGGCCGATATTCCTCTCCATCGGCTACTCCAGCTGCCACTGGTGCCATGTCATGGCCCGGGAGTCTTTTGCCAGTCCGGAAACAGCCGCCCTCCTCAACAGGTGGTTCGTCTGCATCAAGGTCGACCGCGAGGAACGGCCGGACATCGACCAGGTGTACATGGCGGCTACCCTGGCCATGACCGGCAGCGGCGGCTGGCCCATGTCGGTGTTTCTTTTCCCGGACGGCAGACCCTTTTATGCCGGCACCTATTTCCCGCCCCGGGGAGGTTACGGCCGACCAGCCTTTGCCGATTTGCTTGTCGCCATCCACCAGGCCTGGATCGGCAAACGGGCGGACCTGACGGATGTCGCCGCCCAACTCGTTGCGCAACTGGCGGCAAGCAGCACAACCGGGAAGGGGACCGCGATAGAGGAGGGGATCATGGCCAGGGCCTTCCTGGAGTTCGAGAGGGATTTCGACCCGGTTTATGGGGGGTTCAGCCAGGCCCCCAAATTTCCGCGGCCGGTCCAGTTCAACTTTCTTCTGCGCAGCTGGCATGCGACAGGCAACGAGCGGGCGCGGGAAATGGTCCTTGCTACCCTTCGGCACATGGCGGCCGGCGGCATCCGCGATCATCTCGGCGGCGGCTTTCATCGCTACGCCGTGGACCGCCAGTGGCGGGTGCCTCATTTCGAGAAGATGCTCTATGACCAGGCGCAACTGGCCTCCTCGTACCTTGACGCCTATCTCCTGACCGGCGACAGACAGTTTGCGGACATGGCCGGCGAAATATGTGGCTACGTCCTGCGGGACCTGCGCGATCCGGCAGGCGGGTTCTATTCAGCCGAGGACGCGGACAGCGATGACCCCTACAGCCCGGGCGGCCATGGCGAAGGGGCATTCTACCTCTGGACCGGGGAGGAGATCGACAGAATTCTGCCGGCCGCTGACGCCGAACTCTTTAAGTACTGCTACGGCATCCTGGCCGGCGGCAATGCCCCCGATGACCCGCAGGGCGAATTCCAGGGCCGGAATATCCTGTATGTCGCCCACAGCCAGGAGGAGGCGGCCAGGCAGTTCCAGCGCTCCGTCTCCGAGGTGGAGATCAGCCTGGAAAGGTCCAGGGCCCTTCTGTTGCAGACTCGTTCCTCCCGGATCAGGCCCCAAACTGACGACAAGGTAATCACCGCCTGGAACGGCATGATGATCGGGGCTCTGGCCCGGGCCGGGTCAATTCTGGAGGACAGGAAACTGCTTGCGGCGGCTGAGCGCGCCGCCCTCTTTCTCAAGGCCCATCTCTACGACGAGGGACAGCAGGTGCTCAGGCGACGCTATCGCGCGGGAGAAAGCGGCCTGCCCGGGCAATTGGACGACTACGCCGCTCTGGTCGCCGGTCTGCTGGAGTTGTATCAGGCGGGCCAGAACCCTGCGTGGTTGCGCTGGGCCATCGAGCTGACCGGGACGCAGATCAGGCTTTTTCATGACCAGGAACAGGGCGGTTTCTTTGACGGGGCAGGGGATGCAGTTCTTCCGGTCAGGATGAAAGGAGGGTATGATGGCGCCGAACCGGCCGGCAACTCACTGGCGGCGATGAATCTCCATCTGCTCGGGACCTTGACGGCAAACGAAAAATGGATCGAATTGAGCAGGACCACGGTGGCGGCTTTCGCCTCCTCTCTCAACGGGCAGCCGCAGGCCCTGCCGCAGATGCTGTGCGCCTGGCAGCAGATGCAGGCCAAGCCCAGGCAGGTGGTCATTGCCGGCTCCCCGGGTCGCGAGGACACCACCAATCTCCTGGCAACGGTTTTCAGCCAGTATGACCCGGGCCGACTCGTTTTGCTTGCCGAGAGCGGCGAAAACCAGGAGCTTCTCGCCACTTACCTGCCATTTCTGGGCCAGATGGGCATGTTGGACGGCAAGGCCACAGCCTATGTGTGCCTGGATTTTGCCTGCCAGATGCCGGTGCATGATCCCGAGTCCCTGCGGGGGCAATTGACGCCAACAGCGAATAAACAGGATTGACAAGGGAAAATGTCCATTTTCAGGTCCTGTCACACTGAGGGTGAGGTGAAGCAGGGAAGGGCACGAAATAATCGGAGTCAGCAACAATATCGGAACCGGGTTTGCAGAAGATGACTTGGGTTGGCGAGAAAGCGATCCATTCGTCCCCTCAGAAAAAAGATTCCGATAGCCGGCAGGATATCCGCCTGCTGTGCGGCTGAGCCGCAACAAGCGCTTAATGCTCTGGCTTCAGCCACCTGACAGTTTTTTCCTCTTGTCCGCACAAGGAACTTCAGAGCAGCAATTCGTCATGCAGCCTGCTTGAGTCACAGGCTGATCCAGGAAAAATCGCTCCATCCCGAAATCCATTGCAACAGGTTTCCCGTCCAGGAGAGACACCTTTCCTTTCAATACAGAACATTGCCACCCTGTCTTGCCCAATCACGATGCTGGGGGGTCTACTTAAACTGTATAAATAGTATCATATCATCAAATATAGACGTTAAAACAAAAAGATATTTGTAATAATGGATAACGGGCTTGAATTAATTAGACTGTATATATATACAAAATAATTAAACAGCGCAAAAATTACTTGACATTTTAACCGCGCTGATGTGTTAATTAATTGTCATCAATTTGGAACAGAGTAGCTGGTACTCATACTTGGACAGTCTATCCGGCCGCATCTTTGGCAAGGAAGGAAATGGCAATGGCACTTTCTGGAATGGTCACAAGCAAGGATATTATCGATACCGCGGGTATTTCAAGAGCAACACTTAATAATTACATTAAATTCGGCCTGCTGCCGAGACCGGTCATCGGCCCGCCGCCAGTCGGTGATCGGGGCGCAAAGCAGATAGGATATTTTCCCGAGGATGTCCTTGCTCGCCTTGAACAGGTCAAGCTGTTGAAAAGCCGAGGAAAGACCATGGAGGATATTGTCTCACTCCTCGTCGGAAAAAGCGGGACTGCTGAACAGTCCGCCTCTCCTGTCCAGGGAGGCGCGCCCCCGCCGTCAATCGATTTAGACAGGAGGGTGTCCGGGGGGTATTCCCGCCTATCAGACAGGTCGCTGCGGGTCACGATCTGCGATATCGATTCCCCGGCCTATTTGATCAACAGAAATTTCGAGGTGGAGTGGATCAACCAGCAGGCCGAGGATCTGGTGTTCGGGACAAAGGTCCGCGGACTCGTAGATATCGAATCCAGGAACATATTCCGGCTGTTCTTCGAGCGAAAAGCAAGTGTCCATGTAGACTATTGGACAGCTTTGACAGCTCTTCATCTGGCTGTTTTGCATGCCAGTATAAATGACCATGTCCTGTCCAGACTGTTCAGGGGGGTATCTGTTCAGGAGTCACTTCTGCTGCAGGATATTTATCGTTCGCTCTCCATAAACGAGATCAAGGGGAGTGCCTTTCATCTGCCCATCTCCCTCCCCCTGGCTGATGAACAGAGGAATACTTTTCGCGTCCATACCATGACCTTTCGGGAGGGGACTTTTTTTGTCTACCTGCCAGATGACCAGGTCAACGAAGTTCTTCTCGACCTTCTCTCCCACCGGGAACAGGTAATCAATGATCTTCTCCGGCGCAGGATGCCCTCCCTGGTCTCCCTCTGCGTCCTGGTCGCTGATCTGCAGGATTCGGTGCGGATCAGCGCCGAGCTTCTGCCGGCCCAGTATTTTGAACTGATCAACGGCCTGTGGGAGTGCGTCGCCCCTTCCTTTGAGGCGCATCACGCCATATACGGCAAGCACGTGGGTGACGGCCTGCTCTACTACTTTATCGACAAGCCCGGTGACAATTATATTACAAATTGCATTAATTGTGCACTCGAACTACGTGAAAATATAAAGAAATTTAGTAAAGTTTGGCGGGGAATCAAAGGGTGGGACAACAACCTCTTCCTCAATACCGGTATCAATGAGGGTCAGGAATTTTTCGGCACGATCCATTCAGCCAACTCCGTTGAGTTCACAGCACTTGGCGATACGATCAATATAGCCGCCAGGTTGTCCGAGTTCGCCAGGAACGGTGAGATCTGGACTACTAAAAATCTTGTCAGCAAACTGTCTCTGGAAGACCGCAACGGCTACTCCTTCGGTATCCACAGCAAGAGCCGGCCCGGCAACGGTTTTATCAGGGATACCTTTGCCCGCCTGAGCGATCTCCTGTCCGAGAACAATCCGCATTACCTTCAGCTCAGTGCCATCGGCGCCCTGCCGGTAACGGAGATAAAGGAACGGGTTCATCACGACAATGCATAAGATACTATCGATATGCGCTGCTCATTCAACGTTGGTGAAAGGGTCAGATTGATGGAAAAGCCTCCCTCGTATTCAGAATTGTTCAACAAGGTCAGGGAACTTGAAAAAGAGAACTGGCGCATCAATTCTGCCGCTCTGCACAACATCAACCACGCCGAGGCCAAGTTTCAGTCGATCCTCGACACGGTCGATGTTCACATGAGCCTGATCAATCGCGACCTGAACATTGTCTGGGCAAATTGGAAGGCCAGAAGGGATTTTGGTGAGGGAATTATCGGCAGCCCCTGTCGCAACGCCTGTTTCGACGGATGTAACGCGAGCTGCCCTGAAGGGAAGAAATGCCTGGTCAGAGACGCGTTCCGCCTCGATTCGGAACAAAGGGGCGAAGCGGAGATCGTCGGCAGTAACGGCAAGAAGCTCTATTTCAGCGGGACCGCGAAGGTGGTGGCTCATGACCGCGACGGCAGGCCGGAGTCGGTGATCAATGTCTACCATGACATCACCGAACAGAAACTCGCTGAGGAACAGTTGCGGGATAGTCTGATCCAGCTGCGGAAAAACCTGTCAGGTACAATTCAGGCCATGGCTATGACCGTGGAAACCAGGGATCCTTATACGGCAGGGCATCAGCGGCGCACCTCCGATATCGCCCGCAGCATCGCCCAGGAAATGGGACTGTCCACCGAGCAGGTGGATGGAATCCGCATGGCCGGCGTTATTCATGACCTGGGCAAGATTTCCATCCCCGCGGAAATTTTAAGCAAGCCCGGGATGCTGGGCAAGATGGAATATTCCCTGATCAAGAACCATCCTGAGACCGGCTACAACATCCTCAAGGGCATCGATTTCCACTGGCCGGTTGCCGAGATCGTGCGCCAGCACCACGAGCGTCTTGACGGCTCTGGGTATCCCGACGGCCTGCGGGGAGACGAGATCATGCTGGAGGCCAGGATCATCGGCGTGGCGGATGTGATCGAGGCCATGTCCTCGCACCGGCCCTACCGGCCCTCACTGGGGGCTGCCAAGGCCTTCGAGGAAATCCTGGAGCACCGGGGGATACTCTATGACCCTGATGTGGTCGATGCTTCAGTTCGCCTGTTCAAACGAAATGAACTCAATGTGCACTGATTGTCCCGGGTTGGGTGTAGCAACCTCCTGCGCCACCGCGACCGCCACCGCGTTATAGCGTCCCTGCGTCCGGTATTTCACCATCCTGCGGCAAACCCTTATACCCCCCGGGGCCGGTCCGGCCAGATGGCCCGGTGCAGCTGCATTTGCAGCCTGGCCGGGATTCGGTCCCGAAGCATGAGCTCCGCCAACCTGGCCGGCGCCAGCAGGCCTGCCACAGGCGACAGGAGCAGGGGGGCCAAACCGGCCAACCGGTGGCGGGCAATAATCTCCCTGGCCCATGCGTAATCCTCTTCCGAGCTGAGGACAAATTTGATCTCGTCCCTGCTGCCGGAACTGTTTCGCTTTGCGAGCAGGGCTAGGTTGTGCCAGTCCGTCTGCTCGGCCATGCCGCTGCCGGGGCACTTGAGATCGAGGATCAGGGAAACCGCGCCGGGAATTCTCGTAACGGGAAGCGAGCCGTTGGTCTCGATGAGCACGGTGCGTCCGCTGGCCAGCAACTCGTCCAGCAGGGGATAAATTTGTTCCTGGAGCAGGGGCTCGCCGCCGGTGAGTTCCACCAGGACTCCCGGATACTGCCCCAGCCACTGCATGATATCGGCAATGGCGATCCGTGTGCCCGGCCCTTCCCAGGTGTAGGCGGAATCACAGTACCGGCAGCGAAGGTTGCAGCCGGCAAGACGGATGAAGGCGCAGGGTAGCCCGGCCCGGGTCGATTCTCCCTGGATTGAGTAAAAGAGTTCGGAAACCGCCAGGGAGCCGTCATTCACCGTAGTAAATTACCCCGCTGCTGTCGGTTTCCTGGATCCTGACCGAGGAGAGGGTGTAGCGGTCGCTGGTGAGCTCTCTTTTGAGCCTGTCAAAGAGATACATGGCGATATGCTCGGAGGAAGGGTTGATGTCACGAAAGGCGGGCAGGTCGTTCAGGTCCTGGTGGTCGAGTTCGTCGATCACCCGGTTGACGATCCCCTTGAGGACCTTGAAGTCGATGCCCATGCCCAGGTTGTCCAACCGGGTCGCCCGCACCGTCACCGTCACGTTCCAGTTGTGGCCATGGGGCCTTTCGCAGTTGCCGGGATAGTCCCGCAGGTGGTGCCCCCCGCAAAAGTGGGTCTTGATAAAAATGTCGAGCATGGCTTGTCCCTCAGGCGATCAGCATCCTTGAATTGAGCCGGAATCGTCCAAACCGCGATTCCGGCGCCGACCCGCCACTGTACCATCTTGACGTCACAGTGGCGGCTGGTCAGCGTTTTCATCTTTGTGCACGTTCCATTAATATTGTATTATAAAATAAGGCATGCGGGCAACCGGCCGGGCCATGTTTCGAATGCCCGAGGCCGGCAGCGTTCCGCCCTGTGCCGGTGTATGGAAATATCCGGACAAGTCGTCCGGGTTGGCAAAAGCACCTTGCATCACCCCTTCATTCAATGGTAAGAAATGGGTGGTTCGCAATGCTCAAGAGTTGTCTGAATTTTGTCAATATAGCAGGAATTAATCAGATTGACCAGTTCCAGGAGATATTTTCATGGCAATAGTCGCCCCGTTCAGGGGGGTACGGTTCAATCCCGAGAAGATCAGGAACATGGAGGAGGTGGTTACCCCTCCCTATGATGTCATCAGCGAGGAGGAGGGAGACAAATTTCTCGAAAAAAACGCTTACAGCATGATCCAGCTGGACCTGCGCAACACCTCGCAGGACACCGGCGGCAACGCGGACCGCTATGTCCGGGCGCGGACCCTGTTCGAGTCCTGGCAGGTGGAGGGAGTGCTGATCAGGGACGAGCAGCCCGCCATGTACCTGTACACTATCAGCTTTACCCACCCCTCCGGCCGGAAGATGACCCGCAGGGGGCTGATCTGCCTGGTCGGCCTGGCCGAGTTCAGCGAAGGGATTGTCAAGCCCCACGAAAAGACCTTCGACGCGGTCATTGATGACCGGCTGCAGCTGATGTCGGAGTGTCAGGCGCAGTTCAGCAATGTCTTTTCCCTGTTCCAGGATAAGGACAATGCGGTCATCGCCGCCCTGGAAAAGGCCAGAGAGCCCGAACCGTTCTGCTCCCTCAGGGACCATTTCGGCAACACCCACACCCTCTGGCGGGTGACCGATTTCCAGGCCCTGGCCATGGTTGCCCGCTATTTTGCCGACAAGCCGGTGTACATCGCCGACGGCCACCACCGCTATGCCACTGCCCTTGGCTACCGCCGGCAGATGCTGCTCAAGAATCCGTCCCTGCCGCCGGACAGTCCCTACAACTACATTATGATGTACCTCTGCGCCACCGCGGACGAGGGTCTGTCCGTGCTGCCAACCCACCGGCTGCTGCGGTATCCGGGCAGGTTCAGCGCCGACCAGGTTGTGGCCATGCTGCGGCAGGGGCTGACCGTGGAGGAGATCCGGGGGGCCACCCGCGAGATATTGCTGGCCGAGGCCCTCGCCAGGATGAATGAGTGGACCATGACCTCGCCGGTGCCGGTTTTCGGCCTGTACCACCCCGGCGAGGACCGCTGCTTTCTGCTCACCCTGCAGGACGAGTGCGAGCAGTACCCTGTCCTCGCGGCTAAACCGCGGGTATTGCGGGACCTCGACGTGGTGATCCTCTCCGAGCTGCTGCTTCATGACCTGCTGGGGATCGATCACCAGCGGCTCGTCACGGAAAGGTTGATAAGTTACTTTAGTGATCCTGATGAAGCTATTGATGTCGCTGTTAAAAAAAGCATTCATGATAACGGGGTCACGCCGCTGCTCTTTCTCCTCAACCCGACCCGGATCAGCCAGGTGACCGACGTCGCTGACAGCGGCCAGATCATGCCGCACAAATCGACCTACTTCTTTCCGAAGATCCTGACCGGCCTGCTGATCAACAAGCTGGTCGCCGGGGAAAAGATCCTTCGGTCGGAGTAGTAGGGAAGGGTCCGGAAAACCTTGGGCGAGGAGCTGCTGACCCGGGACGCCCTGTTCAATGGCCGTCTTGTCTGCACCCAGTTCAAGCGGGGCTATCGTTTTTCCGCCGACGCGGTGCTGGCCGCCCACTTCTGCCGGCCGGCCGCGGGCGACCTCATTCTCGATCTGGGCTGCGGCAGCGGGATCATCGGCCTGATCCTTGCCTTCCGCCATCCCGGGGCAAGGGTGACCGGGCTGGAGGTCCAGGAGGAGCTTGCCCGGCTGGCCCGGGAGAACTTCCGCAGCAACGGCCTGGAGTCCAGGGCCTCGGTCATCCACGGCAGCCTGCGCGAGATCACCACCCTGGTCGCCCCTGAATCCTTTGACCTGGTGGTGAGCAACCCCCCGTACCGCAAGCCCGGCAGCGGCCGGCTGAGCCCCACGGACCAGAGGGCCAGGGCCCGGCACGAGATCGACGCGAGCCTGTCGGAGGTGGCCCGGGCCGCTTCCTTTGCGTTGAAGAACCGGGGCCGGGCCGTTTTCGTCTATCCGGCAACCCGGCTCATGTCCCTGGCCGCGGCGCTGCAGCGCGTGCGCCTGGAGCCGAAACGGCTGCAGCCGGTGTACAGTTATCCCGGCAGCCCTAAGGCAACCCTGGTCCTGGTGGAGGCGTTGAAAAACGGCGGCGAGGAGGTTCAGCTGCTCGACCCCTTCTACATCCATGCGAGGCAGAATGGCCCCTATTCCGATGCCATACAAACCCTCTATGATTGTCAGACCCCCACTTTTTGCGGGACTGAAGCCGGCAAGCCTTGTTAGTTGTTGAAATCACCGTGGCGGATGCGCAGTGTTTTTACTTCTTGCGAACTTATCATGATTGACCTCCCATGCTCGCCAAGGTCCTGAGTGCCGCCGTCATCGGCGTGGACGGCTATCTGGTCCGGGTGGAGGTGGACCTGGCCATGGGCCTGCCCGCCTTTTCCACGGTGGGCCTGGCCGAGGGCGCGGTCCGGGAGAGCAAGGACCGGGTCAGGTCGGCGATCAAAAACAGCGGCTATGAGTTCCCGGCGCAGCGGATCACCGTCAACCTTGCCCCGGCCTCGGTCAAGAAGGAGGGGGCCGGCTACGACCTGCCCATGGCCCTGGGCATCCTTGCCGCGAGCGGCACCCTGCTGGACCCGGTCCTGGAGCGGACCGGCGCCATCGGCGAGCTGTCGCTTGACGGCGCGGTGCGGGGCGTGCCCGGCATCCTGCCGATGATCCTCGCCGCCCGGCAGCAGGGCATCGGCCGTTTTCTCGTGCCGGAGGCCAACGCCCGGGAGGCGGCGGTGATCCAGGGTATCTCCATTATCGCGGTCCGCCGCCTGCACGAGGCGGTGGAGGTGCTTGCCGGGATCAAGCACCCGGAGCCCGCGCAGACCGACATCGCCGCCCTCTTTCGCGACAACAGCCGGTACCCGGTCGATTTCGCCGAGGTGCGCGGCCAGGAATATGCCAAGCGGGCCATGGAGATCGCCGCCGCCGGCGGGCACAACATCCTGCTCAGCGGCGTACCCGGCAGCGGCAAGACGATGATGGCGAGAAGGCTGCCCACCATCCTCCCCGGCCTGAGCCTGGACGAGGCCATCGAAACCACCAAGATCTATTCGACCTCGGGCCTGCTCCCGGAGCAGGCCGCCCTGATGGTGACCCGGCCCTTCCGTTCCCCGCACCATACCATCTCCGATGCCGGCCTGATCGGCGGCGGCCAGATCCCCAAGCCCGGCGAGGTGTCCCTGGCCCACAACGGCGTGCTCTTCCTCGACGAGCTGCCCGAATTCCGCAAGAACGTCCTGGAGGTCATGCGCCAGCCCCTGGAAGATGGGGTGGTCACCATCTCCCGGGCCGCGACCAGCCTGCGCTTCCCCGCCCGCTTCATGCTGGTCGCGGCGATGAACCCCTGCTCCTGCGGCTACTTCGGCGACCGGACCAGGGAATGCACCTGCACGCCGGTCCAGGTGCAGCGCTATCAGGCCCGCCTCTCCGGCCCGCTGCTGGACCGGATCGACATGCACGTGGACGTGCCGCCGGTCCGGGTCAGGGACCTGGGGAGCATGGAGCCGGGCAGCAGCTCCGAAACCATGCGCCAGCGGGTATTTGCGGCGCGCCTGCTCCAGCAGCAGCGATTCGCCGGGCAGGATCGGATGTACTGCAACGCCCAGATGGGCTCCCGGCAGCTTCGGGAGCACTGCCGGCTGGGCCCCGCGGCCACGGATATCCTGCACCGGAGCATCGAACGCCTGGGCCTTTCCGCCCGGGCCTACAACCGGATCCTCAAAATCGCCCGCACCATCGCCGACCTGGATCAGGCCCCCGGCATCGACACCCGGCACCTCACCGAAGCTGTCCAGTACCGCCGCAGCCCTTCCGCCAATGTATAGCCTTTGTCTCGGGGACGGGATGCAATTTTGTCCCAGACCAGCTCGAATTTTATCTCATTGAAATTGTATGGTTTATGGCAAGAGATAGTCCTGATTACCCCTCGAAATTGAATTGTCCGAGCAAATACTATATACTTTAGCAAGTTGTTCCACTCATGAATCGACCAGATCCGGGACCATTGCGTATGAATACAGCTGAAGCGAATACCCTGGTTGAGGCGCAGGCGGAGGAGGCAGCCCCCAGGGTCCTTATTGTCGACGACGAGATGCCCTTGCAGCAGGCCATCAAGCTGGCCCTGAAAAACGAAGGCTATCGGCTGTATATTGCCGATAACGGCCAGCAGGGGCTGGAACTCTTCCGGGAGCACAAACCCGAACTCATCTTCCTGGACTTGAGGATGCCGGTGATGGATGGCTACCAGTTTCTGGAGGCCGTCCACATCACTCCGGACGCTCTGTATACGGTGATCGCCATTACCGGCCACGGGGTGGACCGCGAGATAGAACGCTGCTACAGCCTCGGGGTGGAATTCTTTCTGAAAAAGCCTCTCTCCCTGGTGGAAATCTGCTGCGTTGCCCGCCGCTGCATTGAGTCAAAACGGCTGAAGGCGGAACGGGAAAGGTTGATTGTCCGCCTGCAGGAGGCGAAAGACACCATCAATTACCTGAAATCCTTTCTGGTGATCTGTTCATCCTGCAAACGGGTGCGGGATACTGACGAGAAGTGGTATGAACTGGATGCCTATATCAGGTCCCATACCGGCACCCAGTTCTCGCACAGCGTGTGCCCGGATTGCGTCGAGAAGCTCTACCCGAACCTTTCCGACAAGATCCTCAGGATGCTGAAGTAGGGTATCGGGTTTATCCTTTGTCTCAAACTACCCCTGACCCCCCGCCGGCAGGGGGTCAGGGTGCGGGGTCTTCCTCCCCCCTGGCCTGCAACCGCGCGTCCTGCTGCACTGTCCCTTCGATGATCCGTTCATAAAAGTCCCGCCGGCAGTCCACCCGCCCGATGCTGCCGAAGCGCTGCAGCGCCATGTAG
This sequence comes from Desulfobulbaceae bacterium, assembly GCA_003508005.1. Lineage (GTDB taxonomy): Bacteria > Desulfobacterota > Desulfobulbia > Desulfobulbales > Desulfobulbaceae > UBA10518. The sequence continues at coordinate 24,142 of DNUE01000013.1, read as the reverse complement.
CGGCAGCCGCCGAAGCAGAGCGGCAGATAGGCGCACTCCCCGCATTCCTTGTTCTCCCGCCAGTGGTCCCGGCGGCAGATGGTCGCCACGTCCCCCAGGCCGTGAACGACATCGCCCACCGCGTATTCGGGGTGGGCGATCATCGCCACGCACTTGAAGAGCGCGCCGTCAAAGTTGACGACGAATGCGTCGTCCATGTCCACCATGCAGGGGGAGGGCATCAGCTTGGGCGTGGGGTAGCCGCGCCGGATTGTTTCATCGCGCACGGCAAGCGCGGCCTCGGCCAGCCAGGGCTCGTCGGCCGTGCGGCAGCCGCCGGTGAACTCCGGGTTGGCGTACCGGTCAGCGCCCTGGATCACCGGATGGAACTGCACCGCCCCGAACTGCGCCGGGGTGAAGCCCATCACCTCGACGAGAGCCAGCAGCTCACCCACCCGCTGGAAGTTGTCGCGGGTGTAGTTGCCGCCGAAGCCGATCCGGACCAGGTCATGGCAGGCGCGGACATTGGCCATGATAACGGCAAAACTTGGCGCGCCCGACTTGAAGGGCCGCAGCCGGTCGTGCTCGGCCGGCGGGCCGTCCACGGTCACCTTGGCCGCATAGAGGCCGACTGGCTTGAGCCGTTTTACCGTCGCCCGGGTCAGGAGCGAGCCGTTGGTCACCAGGGAGAAGCGGAACTTGCCGCCGCGCTCCTCGACAAAGGCCTGGAGCGGCCGGGCGATCTCAAGAATCAGGTCCACGTAGAGCAGGGGCTCGCCGCCGTAGAAATCCAGGGTGAGGCTTTTCCGGTGACCGGCCGTATAATGCTCCCGGAGAAAGGCGACGGTCTGCGCGGCCGTGGCCGCGGTCATGGCCTGGCCCTGCTTGAGGTCGCCCTCGTAGCAGTAGCGGCAGGCGAAATTGCAGGCTAGGCCCAGAATCACCGAGACATTCAGCCCCTCGTCCTGGCGGTTGATCTCGGCGGGCAGGTCGAACACCTCGGCCCGTTCCTGGTCCGGGTCCGCCACCACCATGCCCAGCTCCGCCAGGGTCTCCGCATTGTCCGGCGGGATCTCGCCCCGGCGCAGCCGCTCCCCGTCTTCGGCAGGAACTAGGGCCAGGGCTGCGTTCCTGGTGGAGTAGAGGAGAAGATACCCGGGGTCATCGGGCCAGGGGAAGATCTTCAGGTAGCGGGACAGGTACAGGGGAGGGTTCTTCAAGTCCATCAAAGAGTCAATTTCGTCAGATGAGAGAAAAAAAGGATCGGCGGCGGGCAGGCTGACCGGGGGCAGTGCCCCCGGTCGGTTCATCTATTATTTGTCATCCGTGGTCTTGAAGCTTGTCGGGCCGGTCTTGCAGCAGGCGGCCGTAGCGGCGATCTTTTTCGGGGTGACCGGCCGGGCCAGGACAATCAGTTTTTTCCTTTTCTTCATGAAGACCTCCTTGCTTAGGGTTATGGGTCTGCCGGACAGTCGCGTTGAGCAGGCCCGGAATGGCACAACAGGAATCGGTCAGAACTTGCAGCGCAGGCCCGCCTCGACCCAGCGCGGGGCATTGGGGAAATAGTTGTCGAAATACTGGTCCTCGTCAGTGATATTGTGCAGGGCGACAAAGACCTCGCTCTGCACCCCGCCCCAGGCCTTGAACCGCCAGCCGGCCACCGCGTCCCAGAGAACGGTCCCGTCCTTTTCCTCGCCGAACGTCGCTCCTTTAATTTTGCCGTCCAGCCACCAGTAGTGGCCGAAGACCTGGAAGCGCCAGACGCTGTCGTCGTACTGGAGGAGCAGGTTGGCGTTGTATACCGTGCTGTCCTCCTCATCCTCGGGTTTCATCAGCAGGTACATGCCGCCCGCATTGACCGAGAAGTTGTGGAAGGTCGCGCTCATTGCCTCAAGTTCCAGGCCCTGGCGTTCATAGTCGCCGTCATTCACCCAGGCCCAGGTGTCCGGGTCATGCGCCCAGACGTCGGTAGCCTGGTGTTCGAAGAGGGTGGCCTTGAGCCGGGCAAAGGAGAACCTGGTGGTCTCCACCCCGGCCTGGTAGGACCAGATGGTCTCCGACTCCAGGTTCGGGTTGACGATATAAAAATAAGGATCGCCATCGGTCATCGACGGATAGGGCTTGCGGAAACCGCGGCTGACGCTGCCCCGGAGCAGGGTTTTTTCGCTCACCTGGTAGGTGAGGCCCAGGCTCGGGCTGAGCAGGTCATCGTCCACGACGGAGAGGCGGTCGTAGCGGAGCCCCGGGGTGACGGTCAGCCGCTGCCAGCGGATGGTGTCGTTGACGAAGAGGGCCCAAAGGTCCTCATCCAGGTCGGGGGCGGTGTAGGGGGCGATCAGGTCGGAATCGGTGTTCTCCCGGTATTCGGTCTCCGCGCCCAGGACCAGGGTCTGGGCCTTGCCGCTCCAGACCAGGCGGCCGACTGCGCTGGCGGCCTGGCCCTCAAGCTTCTTTTTGTAGTAGGTTTCGCCGGTGGAGATCCACTGGCTGGAGTCATTGAAGGTGTCCTCCAGGTAGTGGGCGGCCAGGTTCAGGGTCAGGGACTGGGTGAGGGGGGCGGTGAAGTCCAGGTTGGCGTACAAGGCCCGGTCGTTTGCCGTAAAATCCAAGTCCCATTCAGTGAGGGACAAATATTTATACTCCGGCTCGCTGTAGCCCACGGAGCCTGTCAGTTCCATGTCCCGGGGCAGGGGCAGGCGCAGCTTGCCGAAGAAGTTCTGGCTGTCTAAATAGCGGGCGTTCCTGATCCCGTCCGACTCCTGGCGGCCGGCATAGAGGTAGTAGCCCACCGGCCCGGCCAGGCCGGCCCCGTCAACGCGCAGGTCCGAGGTGGCGTGCTCGCCGTAGGTGCCCGATACGGTCCCCTTGGGCCGGGCCGTCGTGCCGGTCTCCCTGGTGATGATGTTCACCACCCCGCCGAGCGCCGAGCCCCAGGTGGAGGAGGCCGGGCCCTTGATCACCTCGACCCGCTGGATGATCTGCACCGGGATGGTGTTGGTCTCGGGATAGTCGAAACTGACGTAGCCCCAGCGCAGCCCGTCCAGGAGGACCAGGACATGGTCGTAATCCGAGCCCTGGATATATGTTGAAGATTTGCTGCCGAAATCGGTGTAGTTGCCGTCCACGATGAGGCCTGTGACCCGGTTGAGGACCTCGGCCAAGGTGTGGGCGTTCATCGCCTCGATCTCATCGGCGGTGATGATGGTGACGTTCTCCGCCACCTGGCTCAGCGGCTTGGGGGTGCGGGTGGCGGCCTCGACCATCTGTTCGGATTCCAGGAACAGGGACATCTGCTCCAGCTCGGCCCGCACCGGGGACCGTTCTTCGGCCAGGGCCGGCGCCGGGGCCAGGGGCGGCAGGAGAACAAAGGCCGCACCGGCAAGGAGCAGGCTGTTTTTCCATTTCATTCCAGAGCAATAGAGTTTCATCCGACCCCTCCCCTTCAATGAACAGTATTCCGAAGGCTGTGACAATGGCTCGTACCCCGGCAACCTGACGTTATGACTTGTGTTGCGCTGCGTTCAGGCAGGACTGAGCCCTTCTGGGTCGGTATCGGAATCGGGATCGAAAGAAACGCTGATCGTTCATGACTCCCGGCAATGACTCCAAAGTGTCCGCCGCAAACTGCCAACTCCCTTAAACTCAAACAGCCACGCATTTATTCTTTTCTTGCTATTCCTTATCCGCTTCCGTATACTTTTATTATTAGTTATCGTAAATTCCTGCTAAATGCAAATGCGCAGACCCTTTTTTCGGGAAAAAATATTCCTGCTCGGTCTCCTGTTGACCCTGGTCCTGCAGGCATCCTCCTGGGGGGCCCAGATCGTGGTGCTGCAGAGCGCCCGGATCCCCGCCTACGACGAGGCCCTGCAGGGACTCGTCGCCGTCTTGTCTCAGGATATCCCAAAACGGGGGCAGAGGGCCATCCAGGCCCATACCATCACCACCCATATCCTCTCCGAGGCGGAAAGCACGGTTCAGCTCCGCCAGCAGATGGTCGAGGCGCAGCCGGACCTTCTGGTCGCCATCGGCAGCAGCAGCCTTTCCCTGGTCAAGGATCTGGCGCAGGTGCCGATCCTCTATCTCATGGTCCCCTTTCCGGAGATCAAAGGAGAATCACGGCACATCACCGGCGTCAACATGAACCTCAGCGCGGCGCAGCAGCTGGAGGCCCTTGCCGCGGCAGCGCCGGGAGTTGCCAGCATCGGCCTGCTGTACGATCCTGCAAGGAGCGGCGCCATGGTGGACGAGGCGAGAGAGCATGCCGCCCGGATCAACCTGGACCTGGTGACCCTGCCGGTGCGAAGTGCCGGCGAGGTGCCTGCCCAACTGGCGCGCCTCAAGGGCCGGATCGAGTGACTGTGGATGGTGCCTGATATCACCGTGCTCACTCCGCAGAACGTCGATTATATCCTCCTTTTTTCCATGGAAAACAGGGTGCCGATCTTTACCTTTGCCAAAAAATACCTGGACCAGGGCGCCGCGCTTTCCGTCTCCTTTGATACCGTTGACATGGGAAAGCAGGCGGGCGAACTGGCCTGTAAAATCCTGAACGGAACCATGCCCGCCGACCTCCCGCCCGAGGCGGTGCGCAAGGTGGTGGTGGAAATCAACGCCAATACATTGAAGATGCTGGGGATTGTCTTTCAGGAAAGGGAGGGGGAGAAGCGGTAAGGCGGTTGGGGGAGTCGGCAACAACCCCAGGGAGAGCACAACTGAATCTGGCTTTACCTGATATACTTCACGAACGTGATGAACTTGATGGACCTCTAATATGAAGCAGTACTTTTTCAGACGCATCAGGATGAGCTTCAGCAACAAGCTCTTTGTTTTCCTGATGGGCGTCTTTGTTCTCCTGACTTCGTTCTTCTCTGTCTTTTCCCTGCATTCCCAGCAGGAAAATTTCAAGAAGAATTTGCTGCGCGAGGGCTTCATGATTGCCGGGATTCTGGCCGATAACGCCCGCCTCGGCATCTTTAGCATGAACAACCGGCAGCTCGAGGCAGCAGTGTCGAATGTGCTGGGAGCGTACAATGTGATCGGTGCCTGCATCTACGATATGGAGGGCCAGATTCTGCAGAGAAAAACCGCAGGGCCCTGGGAGATGACCGATATCTGCCGCAAGCCAGAAAGGGCGGTAAATGATCCTTCAGCTGAAGGCCTTTTGAACGTGTCGTCTTTTGAAGATGATGAAATCGTCGAATTCTGGAGTCCGGTCCTGACAAAAACATCGAAGCTGTCGGAAGACGAACTCTATTTTGAACAGGACAACAGGGGCCGGCCGGGCAGGACGCAGCGCATAGGCTCCGTTGGCGTGGTCTTCGCTACAACAGAACTGCAGAAGAACATCCGGGATATGTTGATCACCAACCTCCTGGTCCTGTTCTTCCTGGTCTTCATCTCCTGTCTCGCAACCTATTTTCTCGTCCAGGGGGTCACCGAACCCTTGAACAGACTGCTCAAGGACATCAAGTCCCGGGGCGGGATGCCAGAGGACAGAGATGACCTGGGACTGATCAGCGATACCTACAGCGGCCTGATCAGAAACCTGAGCGAATCCTTTGCCACCATCAGCACGCTCAATTCCAGCCTGGAAATCAAGATTGCGGAACTTGAGCAGGAGATAGCGAAGCGCAAGCAGACCGAGGCCGCCCTGCATGACAGCGAGGAAAAATTCAGGGACATTTCCGAAGGGATCGCCGAAGGGGTGGCCATTGTCCGCGACGGGATCTTCGTCTGGCTGAACAAGGCCTTTTCCGATATCTTTGCCTGCCTGGTCGATGATCTGTTGGGGCAGGAGGCAGCAATGCTGCTGCCCTGGCCCGGCCAGAAAGCCGGTTCCCCCTGGCCGAGTGAGCGCCTCACCGGTCCCGGAGGACAGGAGCCTTTTCTGATCGAGGTCAGGCGCAAGGATGGCCTCGATATTCTGTTGAATGTCTGTTGCCGGCCGATCATTTTTGAAAAGCAGAAAGCCATCCAGGTCATCATCCGGGACGTCACGGAGCGCCACCGTGAAAAAACAAGGAGAAAGGAGCTGGAGATCAAGGCCCTGGCCCAGTCCAAGCTCGCCTCCCTGGGCAAGATTGCCAGCGGCGTGGCCCATGAAATCAACCAGCCGCTCTCCTATATCAGGGTTGTTTATGAATCCGCCCTGCAGGACATCGCGAAGCAGCGGCTGGACCCGGCGGAGATGACGGTAAATTTCCGGGAGGCCCTGCGGCAGGTGGGCCGGATCACCCAGATTACCGACCACCTCCGCCACTTCGGCCGGATCGACACCTCCAAGTTTGAGCAGGTCCAGGTGCCGGAGACCCTGACCAACAGCCTGGCTCTTATGCGGGAAATCCTGCGCCTGGACAATATCAGCCTGACACAGGAAATAGGAGAGCACCTGCCCTCGGTTTTCGGCAACAGCGTGCAGCTGGAGCAGGTCTTCATCAACCTCTTTCAGAACAGCGTTGATGCGATGTCCGAAAGCAACGACAAGAGGATTCGGGTCAGCGTGCAGCAGGCCGGGGAAATGCTCGAGATCTGTTTTTCCGATTCGGGCCCAGGTATTGCGTTCGAGGAGCAGAAGAACATCTTCGAACCCTTTTATTCCACCAAGAGTATGGAGAACAGGTCCGGCCTGGGTCTGGCCATCGTCAATTCGATCATCCGGGACCACCACGGCAGAATCGCCTACCGTGATCTGCCGGGCTGGGGCGCAAGTTTCGTGATCAATCTCCCGGTCAGCCGCGATTCGGGGAACGGGTCGTCAGGCGCTCTGGGCCAGGGTCCGGATAATATCTGACTTGCCGATCACCCCCACCAGTCTGCCGTTGTCGATCACCGGCAGGGTGTGAACTTTCTTCTCGGCCATCAGGGTCGCCAGTTCATCCAGGGGGGTCGTCGGGGTCACCGTCACCGCCTCCCGGCTGCAGATGTCCGCCACCGTGGCCGCGGCCATCTTTTTCAGGTCCTTTTCCAGCCGCTCGGGATTCTCCAGGAAGACAAAAGAATCAAAAAAGGCCATGACCGTCGGAATATGGACCTTCTTCGCCTGGTCGATCAGGTCGTTTTCCGTCACCACCCCGATGAGCGCGCCCTGGATGTCCACCACCGGTGCGCCGCTGATCTTTTTTTCCGAGAGAATCCTCGCCAGTTCGCGGACCGAGAGGGTTTCCGTTACGGTAACGACATCTCGGGTCATGATGTCCTGAGCCTGGGTCATAGTCATGCTCCTGTTCTGGTTGAGGTTTGTATTCTAATTTGCTGTTTTTTCGGTGATGATATACGGCAGCAGGTCGGCGACCTCGGAGGCTGAATAGCCGAACCTTCGCTGCCCGGCCAGCCGGTCCGCCGCCAGGCCGTGCAGGTAGACGCCGAGACGGGCGGCGGCGGCAGGCGCAAGCCCCTGGGCCAGCAGGGCGCCGAGCAGGCCGGACAAAACGTCGCCCATGCCGCCGCTGGCCATGCCGGGGTTGCCCGTGGTATTGACCGCCCAGGAGCCGTCAGGATCGCAGACCAGCGTGCCTGCCCCCTTGAGCACCAGGGTGACCCTGGCTTCCGCCGGGTTGAGCGAGGCGGTAAACTGGAGGGCGGCGGCGAGGCGGTCCTCCTGGATCGCCCGGGTGTTTTTGCCGGTCAGCCGGGCCATTTCGCCGGGATGCGGGGTGAGCACCCGGGCCGCCGGCGGATCGGCAAGGAGCTGCGGCTGCCGGGCCAGGATATTGAGGGCATCGGCATCCACTACCATGGGCAGGGCAACCTCGCGGTAGAGTTTGTGCACCAGTTCCTGGGTGTCCGGGTGCAGCCCCAGGCCCGGCCCGAGGACCACCCCGCTCTTGCCGGGAAGCTGTTCCGCGATGCGGTCGACATCGGCAACGGCCAGGCAGGAGGCCGAACAGGGCATGGGGACGGTCATGGCCTCCACCAGGGTCGTTTCGAAGATGGGGTTGAGGTCAGCGGGCACGCCCAGGGTGACCAGACCGGTGCCCATGCGCAGGGCGGCCCGGGCAGCCAGGATGGCCGCCCCGGTCTTGCCCGCTGAACCGGCCAGGACAAGAAGATGGCCGTAGTTGCCCTTGTGGCTGGCGGCTGACCGCCCGGGAAGAAGGGACGCGAGAACCGACGAATCAAGCGCCGTACCCTTGAGACCCGCCCGCTGGACCGCTTCCGGCGGGATGCCGATATCCACCACCTGCAGCCGGCCCGTTGCCCAGCGACCCTGCAGAAAATGGCCGGGTTTGGCCAGTCCGTAGGTGGCGGTGAGATCGGCCCGGACGCAGTCGCCCAGCGGCAGGCCGGTATCCGCGTCCAGCCCGGAGGGCAGGTCGACCGCGGTGACCGGCCAGCCATGCTCCTCGCGCAGCCGGTTGAGGCAGCGCACCGCCTCCAGAAAATTACCGGTGAGCGGCCGTTTCATCCCGGTGCCGAACAGGGCGTCCACCACGGACCAGACCGGCCGGGAACTGGCCAGGGCGCGAAGCACCTCTACCGCGTCGCCCAGCGCGTTGCGGTCCGCAATGACCCTGGCGGGGAGATTCAGGCTGGCGACCCCGGCCGCGTTTTGTGCGGCATCGCCCTGCATCTGGTCAGGGGGGGCGCAGAAGAGAAGAAAGGGCAGGCCGCCGAGCTGATGGACCAGCCGGGCGATGACCAGGCCGTCGCCGCCGTTGTTGCCGGGCCCGACAAAGACCGGCAGCAGCTTTCCTGCCGGCGGACCCAGTTCCCGGACCATGAAGTCAACGGTGCCGCGGCCGGCGTTTTCCATGAGGACCATGCCGGGAATTCGGTATTCCTCGATGGCGGCACGGTCGAGACTTTGCATTTCAGCGGCACTGGCCAGTTGCATCGAATGTCTCCAAAATTAGCGTATGGTCATTGCAGCAGGCGGAACAACCCATCTACGGGAGAAGTATACCATTCTTCGGTAAAAATTGGAAAGGTAAGCCTTCAGCAAGATGCGGGATTCCCGCCCGAGGGACCGACCCGATCTCCTCCCCGCACAATCCAGGCCTCAACCCGCAGGCGATGAACGCGGGCGTTGCCAAATTCTCCGCCTGCTGGTAGTACATACGAGCAGGGGCGCCAACGCAAATCAGGAAAGGACGCAACTGCGCCGGCCGTGGCCTGCCGGTTTCGCAAGAGAAAGTGATCATAGAAGAAAAAGACGAATTGCCGTTCCCCCAGCGATGACCGCCAGCTACCGATTTCATGGCGATCTGCCGAACCTGCTGCGGAGGCGCTGGCGCGAGTTCAGCCCGGTGATGCAGGAGGTGACCCGCAGCGCCTCCATCAAGGACGTCCTGGAATCCTTCGGCCTTCCCCATACCGAGGTGGGGGAAATTCTCTGCAACGGCCTGCCGGTGGACTTTTCCTGGCCGGTCGCCGAGGGGCAGGTCTTCGACATCTTGCCGGTGCTGCCCCCCTGGGATGTCCGTTCCCCGAGCCTGCTCCGACCTGCGCCGCTGTCCGCCGTCCGCTTCCTGGCCGATGCCAATGTCGGCCGGCTGGCGCGCTACCTGCGCCTGGCCGGCTTTGACACCCTGTATGACTGGCGCTGGGACGACGACCGGATCGTCGCGGCCGTCGGCCGGGAAAACCGGATCGTCCTGAGCCGGGACCTGGGCCTGCTCAAGCGAAAGCAGATCGACTTCGGCCGCTGCATCCGGGCAACTGAGCCCGCGGCCCAGTTGCGCGAGGTCCTCGGCCTGCTGGGCCTGGCCGGGGAGATGCACCCCTTCAGCCGCTGCCTGGAGTGCAACAGCCCGCTGCAGCCCGTGGCTAAAGAGGCGGTGCTGCACCGCCTGGAGCCCCTGACCAAAAAATACTACGACAACTTCAGCCGCTGCCCGGGCTGCGACCGGATCTACTGGCCCGGCAGCCACCGGGAGAAGATGGAACTGCTCCTGGGTAAGCGCGCGCTGCCTTAAGCAGCCGGCCTTGTGCCGGACCTGGGTTCCCTGCGCAGCCGCCGCCGCAGCCAGGTCTGCAGCGATTCCAGGTACAGGTAGATCACCGGGGTGATATAGAGGGTGAGAAACTGGGAGAGGATCAGCCCGCCCACCACCGCCAGGCCGAGCGGCCGGCGGGCCTCGGCCCCGGCGCCGAAGCCCAGCGCGATGGGCAGGGAGCCCATGAGGGCGGCCATGGTGGTCATCATGATCGGACGGAAGCGGAGGATGCAGCCTTCAAAAATGGCCGCTGCCGGGTTCTTGCCGTCCCGGCGCTGCACCATCAGGGCAAAGTCGATCATCATGATCGCGTTCTTCTTGACGATGCCGATGAGCATAATGATCCCGACAAAGGCGTAGATGCTGAGGCTCGTATCAAAGAGGAGCAGGGTGAGCAGGGCGCCGACCCCGGCCGCGGGAAGGCCGGAGAGGATGGTCAGGGGATGGATGAAGCTTTCGTAGAGGATGCCGAGCACGATGTAGATGACGACGATGGCCATGGCCATCAGGAGCCACATTCCCTTGAACGATGACTCGAATTCCTGGGCCGTGCCCTGAAAGCTGGTGGTCACGCTGGCAGGCAGCCGCATATCCCGCACCTCGTCCCTGATCCTGGTCACCGCATCGCCGAGGGCGACGCCGGGTTTCAGGTTGAAGGAGAGGGTGACCGAGGGGAGCTGGCCGGTATGGTTGACGGTCAGGGGCCCGACATTGCGCCGCAGGGTGGCGATGCTCTCCAGGGGGACCACCTCGCCCGTGCCGGCGCGCAGATAGAGCTGCCCCAGCGCGGCGGGGGAGCGCTGATACCTGGGCTCCACCTCCAGGATGACCTGGTACTGATTGGCGCTCGTATAGATCGAGGAGACCTGGCGGGAACCGTAGGCGTCGTACAGGGTGTTTTCGATCTGTTCCGGGGTGATCCCGAGCCGCAGGGCCTTGTTCCGGTCGATATCCACCAGCAGCTGGGGATTGGTCATTTCCAGGTCGCTGCTCAGGTCCTGCAGTTCAAGCATCTGTCCCAGCCGTTCCTCCACCAGCGGCGCCCACTGCAGCAGTTCCTCCATGTCCGTGGCCTGCAGGGTGTACTGGTAGAGGCTCTTGCTCACCCGGCCGCCGATCCTGATAACCGGGGGGTTCTGCAGGAATACCTGGATGCCGGGCAGGGCCGCGAGTTTCCGCCGCAGCTCCTGCATGATCTGGTCGACATTTTTCTCCCGTTCGCTGCGGGGGGTGAGGGTCAGGATCACCCGGCCGGAGTTGCCGGTGGGGCTTGATCCCCTTGGGCCCACCGAGGACATGAACCGTTCGACCTCGGGCTGCTGGTCGATGATCTCGGCTGCGGCTTTCTGGTGCGCGACCATAGCTTCATAGGAGATGCCCTGCGCTCCCTCGGTAAAGCCGATGATCCGCCCCGTATCCTGGCTGGGGATGAACTCCCGCGGCACGATCCGGAAGAGCTGGACGGTGACCGCGATGAGGGCGATGGAGAGAATAAGGGTAGCCAGGCGGTGGTGCATCGCCAGGAGCAGACTCCATTCATACAGGCGGCGCATGCCGTCGAAAAACCGCTCGGACAGGCCATAAAGCCGGCCGTGCTGCATGGTGGCGGATGGCTTCAAAAAGCGGCTGCAGAGCATCGGCGTCAGCGACAGGGAAACGAGGCCGGAGATGAGGACCGCCACGCTGATGGTCACCGCGAACTCGTGCAGGATGCGGCCGATGATGCCGCCCATGAACAGCAGGGGGATGAAGACCGCGGTCAGGGACAGGGTCATCGAGAGGATGGTGAAGCCGATTTCCCTTGCGCCGTCCAGTGCGGCCTGCATCCTCGGCTTGCCCATCTCCATGTGCCGCACTACGTTCTCCAGCATGACAATGGCGTCGTCGACGACAAAACCCACGGAGAGCGTTATGGCCATCAGCGAGATGTTGTCCAGGCTGTAGCCCAGGCGGTGCATTACCGCAAAGGTGCCGATAATGGAGAGGGGGAGGGCCAGGCTGGAGATGACCGTGGCGGAAAGGTTGCGCAGAAAGAGAAAGATCACCATGACCACCAGGCAGATGGCGAGGTACAGGGTGAATTTGACGTCATGGACCGATTCGCGGATGGACTGCGAGCGGTCGTAGAGCACGGTCAGGTTCACCGAGGCGGGAAGCCGGTCCTGGAACGAGGGCAGCAGCGTCCTGATGGCGTCCACCACCTCCACGGTGTTGGTGCCGGGTTGGCGCTGGATGGCAAGGACGATGGCCCGGGTCTGGTTGAGCCAGCTCGCCGTCTTGTCGTTTTCCACGCTGTCGATGATCCGGCCGAGCTGTTCCAGCCGCACTGGCGCGCCGTTGCGGTAGGCCACGATCAGGGGGCGGTAGGCGTCGGCTGTTTCAAGCTGGCCGCTGGCCCGGATGGTGATCGCCTGGTGCGCCCCCTGGAGGACGCCGGTGGGCAGGTTGACGTTGCTCCCCTGGATGGCGGTGGCGACATCCCGCATGGTAATCCCCATGGCGGCCAGGGACTCGGGATTTACCTGCACGCGCACCGCATATTTCTGGGAGCCGTAGACCTGGACCTGCGCCACCCCGCTGACCATGGAGATGCGTTGGGCCATGAGGGTTTCCGCGTATTCGTCCACCGTGGACAGCGGCAGGATCTCCGAGCTGACCGCCACGTAAAGCACCGGCTGCTCGGCGGGGTTCACCTTGGAATAGGTGGGCGGGTTCGGCATCTCCTCGGGCAGCAGGCGCTGGGCCTTGGCGATGGCGGTCTGCACGTCCTGGGCCGCGCCGTCCAGGTCCCGGTCCAGGGCAAATTGGAGGGTGATGCTGGTGCTGCCCTGACCGCTGGTGGAGGTCATGGAATCCAGGCCGGCAATGGTGGAAAACTGCCGCTCCAGGGGGGTAGCCACCGAAGACGCCATGGTTTCCGGGCTGGCGCCGGGCAGATTGGCGGTGACCTGGATGGTGGGGAAATCGACGCTGGGCAACTCGCTCACCGGCAGCAGCCCGTAGCTCATGATGCCGGAGATCAGGATGCCCAGCATGACCAGGGTGGTCATCACCGGCCGGCGGATAAAAAGTTCGGGAATGTTCACGGCTGCTTTCCTTCAGCCTCCTGCCGGTCGCTGTTGGCGACTTTGACCTCGATCCCCGGCGCCAGGCGGAGCTGGCCGTCGGTCACCACCTGTTCGCCGGACTGCAGTCCATCGCTGATGACCACCACGCCGCCTGCACTGATGCCGGTGGCGACCTCGCGGTATTCCACGGTCCGGTCTTCCCTCACCACATAGACATACTGCCCCTTCTGGCCGGTCTGCACCGCCTGGTCGGGAACTACCACCGCATCGGGCAGGTCGCCGAGTTCAAGCACGACATTGACGTACTGGCCCGGCCAGAGCTTGTTGTCCTTGTTGGGGAAGGCCGCCTTGAGCAGGATGGTGCCGGTGGCGGGGTCAACGGTGTTGTCGAGAAAGCTGAGCAGGCCGGCGAGAGGTTCATCCTCGGCACCGGGGATGAGCGCCCGGACCGGCAAGGGTCCCTCCGCCCTGGCGCGCTGCACGACCGGCAGGTTGTGTTCCGGCACGGCAAAGGCGACAAGGGCCGGCCGCACCTGGTTGATGGTCACTATGTCGGTGTCCGCATTGGCCTTGATCACATTGCCCTGGTCAGCCTGGAGGCTCCCGGTAAAGCCGTCGAGAGGTGAGCGGATGGAGCAGTAGTCGAGTTCCAGCCGGGCGCTGGCTACCTCTGCCTTGTCGGCCAGCACCGTGGCCTCGACGGTGGCGGCGCTGGTCCGGACCTCATCGGCCCGCTCCGCCGATACATACCCTTTGCCGGCGACGGCACCGTAGCGCTCCGCCTGGCGGCGGGCGTTGTCCAGCTCGGCCTGGCTCTTGGCCAGCTTCGCCTCGGCCGCGGCCAGCTTTGCCTCATAGGGCCGTGGGTCGATGGTGAAGAGCAGGTCGCCTTTTTTCACCTCCTGGCCCTCGGTGAAGTGGACCTGCTGCAGTTCGCCGCCGATCTGGGACTTGATGGCCACGGTGGCAAAGGGTTCCACGTTGCCGATGGCTCGCAGTTCGACCGGCACGGTCTTCTGCACGGCCGCGGCTACCATAACCGGCACGGCCGGTTTTTTCTCGCCGGCACTTTTTTGGTCCTTGCCCTGGTCGCCGGAACAGCCGGCCAGGGCCAGCAGGCTGACGGCCAGCAGGGCCAAGTGCCTGCCGCCCCATATTTTGGCGAAACCGGTCATTGCAAACACCTCATTATAGGCTTTATACCACAATATTCTCCCGCCCTTACCCGCCTATCGCACCTGGCGTTCCTCCCAGCCGGACTGCAGGATTGGCCTGATGGCCGCAAACACCTGATCCACCGAGATGGCCTGCAGGCACTTGTTGTCCCTGCACACCGTCCTGCGGTGATTGGCGGCGCTGACGCAGGGCGAGCAGGCCAGTCCGGCGAAAATCGGGGTGGAATTGCCCAGCGAACCGTACAGCCGCGGAGTTTCCGGTCCGTACAGAATAAAGGTGGGAAGGTTGGTGATGGCTGAAAAATGATTTGCCCCGGAGTCGCAGGCCACCATCAGGGCGGCGATGGTGAAGAGCACCGGGAGCTGAGCGAGCTGCAGGGAGCCGGCAAAGTTGAGGCAGCGGTCGCTGCCGACCTCGCTCCGTATGAACGCGGTCTCGTCGTGCTCCGCAGGCGCCCCGGTGATGAGCACCAGGACCTCAGGGTCCGCAGCCAGGATCCGCTGCATGAGCCGGATAAAACGCTCCGGCGGCCAGCGGCGCTGGGGCAGCGCTTTGCCGTTACAGGGATTGATCAGCACCAGCCGGTGCCGGCCCCGTTCGTACCGGGGATAATGCCGCCGTACCATCTCGTGCATGTTGACCAGCTCCGTCTCATGGTAGCTCATCAGCGGCAACTTGACTTCGGCGTCGGTCACCACCTGTTTGCTATAGGGGAGTTCGTCCTCGCTGGCCAGCAGGCTGTTGACCTGGGCGACGAAGTTTTTGGCGATATGGATATAGGGGTTGTAGGCCACCCGGTGGGTCAGCAGTTCGCCCCGGTACAACCCTTCGCTGCGGAAGCGGGAGAAGCCGACCCGGTTCTTCGCGCCGCAGAGTCCGGATAGGAGGGAAGTGAACCGGGAGAACAGTTCCAGGTCGATGACCGTGTCGATTTTGTGCCGCCTGCTCCAGAAGAGAAAACGCACTGTATCCAGGGCCAGGGCGAACAGGTTGCCTTCCCGGATGGTAAAAACATGGGAGGGCCGGATGGTCCCCAGCAGGTCCAGGCTGGCCCGGTTTTTCCTGAAGATAACGAAAAAGAGCTCGGCCGCCAGCTTCTCCCGTGCCTTGTTCATGGCCGGGTCGGCCAGGATGCTTGCTCCAATCCCCGAAAGCTTGATAAAGAGCAGCCGCCGGGGCGGCACCGGAGCCTGCTTCCCGAACAGGCAGCGGATTCTTCGGGCCGCCGTCAGCAGGCAGGTGAGGGGGATGCCCGCCCACCGGTCCAGCGCGTGCATGAAATCAACGTTCATAAGCCATTCCCGGATAGTCGCGGCCCGCTCTCATGCGCCCTCCTTCCGGGCAGGGAGATGCCATGACCAGCAGGTGGATGGATACACGTGATGGGAAAGCGCAGGTCGCCGGTCATGGTGCCGAGCCAGCGGTCATCCATGAACAGGCGGCTACGCCGGTTTATGAATCGTTGCAGAGCCTGCATGGCTTGAATCCTGCCTCCACCGCGACTTTGGCGTCCTTGAATTTCAGGTTGCAGCGGGGGCTGTCATACAATTCGCAGCCAGGCAGGTGATATATCCTGTCTTCGATGCTGGCGTGGACCTGCATGCCGTCGGGCGCGGCTTTGTCCTGATAGGGAATGTATTCCTGCTGATGCCTGTGCAGGCAGCGCATGAAAAATTTCCTGGTCCACCGGAAGAATGGAAAAATATAGTTGTCCAGCAGATCGAGAATCAGGTTTAGCAGCCGTTCCGGAATAATGGTCCGCTCCCGCTCAACCCGGCGGAATACATAGAGAGTGAGAGCGGCAAACAGTACGCTGGGGAGCCACATCCCCACCAGGGTCGGGACCAGAAGGTTCTCGCTCAGCAACCGGCCGGCGGTATACAGCACGTAATAGAGGATGAAAAAAAACAGTCCCAGCGGGATGCCGGTTGCCCTGCGCCCGGGGCCGGTCTGCATGCCCAGCGGGAAACCGAGCAGGCTGAGGATGAAGCAACCCACCGGCAGGATCAGCCGGTCATAATATTCGGTCAGGAAGACCACTCCGTGCCGCGTATCGGGGCCGTACTTTTTGGCGGCCCGGAGGAGCTGGTCCTGGGTCATGGAGCCCCGGCTTATCACCGTCACATCGTCACCGCCGATCCTGGTCGGCGGCATGAGCGGGATCTGCATCTGGTAGCGTTGGAAACGGATTACCTGGTTTTCCTTGCCCTCGGCATTGTGCAAAGTACCTTTTTCAAGCACTACCGTGACCAGCATCCGGTCGATCTCGGCGTCCAGGTGCCCTCCCTCGGCCATGATGATGATTGGCTGCAGCCTGTTCCGCTTGTCGGAGACATAGACCCCATGCCAGCGGTTCTGCGCATCGATCTCGTCCACATAGACCACCAGGTCGCCTAGGGCCTCGGAAAAAGTGCGGGCCTGCAGACCCTTGTCGATCTTTTCCTTGGCCAGCTGGAACATCAACTGCTTCATGGCGATATCCCCGGCAGGGATCAGCTGCACGGAAAATAAGCCGGTCAGCGCCGAAATGGCCAGTGACAGAACCAGGACAGGGGGAAGCAGCTGGCGGAGGCTGACTCCACAGGACTTGAGCACCAATATTTCCCGTTCGTTGGTCAGGCGGGTGAAGCCGATGATGACCCCGGCCATGCTGGCCATGGGGATGACGTACAGCAGCATGTGCGGGAAGATGTAGCAGAACAGCCTGATAAAATCGGCAAACCCGATCCGCAGTTCGAGGACGATATCCAGGAGCGGCATGAGGCGGATGAGAAAAAAGACGCTGTAGAGAATGAGAAAGCTTGCAAAGAACGGGGCAAGCATCTCCGTCGCAATATAGCTGTAGAGAAGAAGGGGCAGGATGCTTGGTCTGGTCATGGTCTGGTTGCCGCTGCTTCCTTTCTATCTTACAGGGTGTTTTTCGCTGATTATCGCCGGGCCATAACCTGCCGCAAAACCTGCCCCAATGCTGGCGCCTTTACAGCTGGCTGACAATTTCCTTGATATTGACATCAATCCAGTGCTGATCCCACCACTCAATGGGGGTGACAAACATGCCGTGGATCAGCATGCTGAAGTGCAGGTGGTCGCCACCGGCCATTCCTGTTGCCCCGGAATAGGCGATCACCGTGTTCCGGTCGACTTCCGCGCCGGGCGCGGTCTCGATCCGGCTCAGGTGCGAGTACAGGCTGAAAACCCCCTGGCCGTGGTCAATGAGCACCATGTTGCCGTAAATCCCCAGGTACTCGGCAAAGATCACCTTGCCCCGGTTGGCGGCCTTGATCGCCGAGTTGGCGATGGAGGCAATATCGATGCCCAGGTGGGTCTGGCGGTCAATCTCCTTTCCCTGGTACAAATAGGTCCGTTCCTCGGCAAAACCCGCCATGGTCTGACCGGGCATCCTGGCGAACTGGTTCTGCCACAGCTGCTCTGCCGCCGGCTTGCTGCACAGCTCCTGAATGGTGGCGGCGTTGCGGTTGCGCACTTCGTTGTTGACAAAGAGGTACTTGTCGATGAGGGAGCCGGTCATTTCCGGGTAATGCTCTTCAAACTCCGGGATCTTGCTGCTCAGGAACCCGTCGCCGACAGTGATCGTATCCGACTTTTCCCGGACATTTTTGAACACCGCGGTAAATGAAGCGCTCCCCTCGTTGCCGGCCTGATCTTTGGCAACGACCCGGCTGTTCTGCACCCCTTTACTGTCCCAGGGCAGGGCGATGTAAACGATATAGCGGTTTTCTTTGCTGTTGAGCGGAAAGCCTGGGAAGAACAGGTCATTGACCAGGGCCCCGTGCTCCGGCGATGGTTCAGAGAGGTCATAGACGACGATGCCGCTGCCGCCAGGCCTGATATACCGCTGGGAGTGCTGCAGGCTGATTTTGGGGGCCTTGGTGTCCACCTCCACGGACAGGCGGTGGATGGTGGTGTTGCCCTGGAAGGTGCCGGCGAACGAAAAATCCCGAGCGGTGATCACCACCTCGGCGGGGCCTTCCTTCAGCCTGGTCTTGGCCAGGTCAAAGAGGGCCTTGTTCTCTATCCGGTCAGGCCCTGCATTTCGAAACCAGCCCCGCCGGTCAAAGCTCTGGGCCAGGAGTTCCTGTTCCTCGCCGTTCTGGAGCACGGTGACCACGACGCTGCGCAGGCCGTTTTTCTGGTCGGTCACGGTGAAGGGGATCTCGGTCTGCTTGCCCAGATAGTTGATCTCATGCGGCAGGGTGACCACCGGCTTTTCTCTTTCAAACAGGAGAAAGGCGCCTGCCCCGAGAACGACCGCCATCACCAGGATAACGGTCAGGAGCAGGGTGCTGGCGAAGCGCAGGTGCTTATCAGAAGAATGGGTTTTCATTTTATTTTCGTTTGTCATGTCGCGAGTTCTAGGGGTTACATATTCATACAGTTTGATTAAGCGCGACGGCTTTGGCAAAGCGGCAGGCAAAAAATCAAGACAACGGACGCCAACTGTTACCTCTTGGTATCGGGGTTGGCATCGGTATCGTAATACTGCCGTTTGCGTTGAAGCGGCTGGCCGCCAGGGAAACCGCGTCGATGCCGATGCCGATTTTAACCGCGCGCTTCCCTTTAATCACCCCAGGATATCTCGTAGCGACTGATATGGGTATCCCGGAGAGGAGTGATGGTGAACTGCTTGCCGGTTTCCTTTTGCAGTGCTTCGATATACTGGGTCTCCTCCTCCAGGAGCATGTCCGCCACCAGGGGGTGCACCTTGATATAGACCTTGTTGCCGGAGATCCTTGCCGCATCCCGGGATATCTTGCGGAATATCTCGTAACAGGTCGTCCGGCGTGACTTGACGATACCTTCACCCTCGCAGTACATGCAGGGTTCGCACATCATCTGCGCCAGGTTTTCGAGAGAACGCTTCCTGGTCATCTGCACCAGGCCGAATTCCGAAATTTTGAGAATGTTGACCCGGTTCTTGTCTTTCCTTATCGCATCCTGGAAGGCCAGGAACAGTTCTTCCCGGTGCGCCTCGTTGTCCATGTCGATGAAATCGACGATGATTATCCCGCAGATATTGCGAAGGCGCAACTGGTAGGCAATCTCCTTGACCGCCTCCATGTTGGTCTTGAAGATGGTCTCCGCCTGGTCTTTCTTGCCGACAAAACGGCCGGTGTTCACATCAATGACGGTGAGGGCCTCGGTGGTCTCGATGATGATGTAGCCACCCGAGCGGAGCCATACCTTGCGGTCCAGGGCACGGTTGATGTCCACCTCGATCCCGTAGGACTCGAAGAGCGGGACGTCCCGGTCATAGAAGACGATCTTGCCTTTCAATTCGGGGGCAAAGGTCTGCATGAAGGCCAGCAACCGCTCATAGACCGGTTTTGCGTCGACGATCAGCTCCCGGACATCCTCGGTGAACAGGTCCCGCACGGAACGGAGAATCATGTCCAGGTCCTTGTAGACAAGACTTGGGACCGAGACTCTTCCGCATTGCGACTTGATGTCGTCCCAAAGCATGAGGAGAAACTCCATGTCCGCCTCCAACTCGGCCTCGGGAGCATGCTCGGCCACGGTGCGCACAATGAACCCCGTTCCCGGCGGACGCAGGGCTTCAATCTTTTCGCGCAGATTCTGGCGGATCTCCTCATCCTCGATCTTTCTGGAGATGCCGATGTGGTCGGTGAGCGGCATGAACACCAGGTTACGGCCGGGCAGGGTGATGTGGCAGGTCAGCCGCGCCCCCTTGGTGCCGATGGGTTCCTTGGAGATCTGCACCAGGACATTCTGGCCCTCCTTGAGCAGGTCTGCTATTCCCGGCTGGGAACCAGCGGGGATCGGGCGGATATCTTCCGCGGGAAAGATGAAGGCGGGCGGATGCTCATGGCTTGCCATCCTGCGCTCCAACTCGCAGGTGGAGATCAGCACGTCATCCACATAGAGAAACCCGGCCCGCTCCAGGCCGATGTCCACAAACGCCGCCTGCATGCCGGGCAGAACCCTGACTACCCGGCCGCAGTAGATATTGCCCACCAGTCCCTGTTCCAAAGGCCGCTCGATGTAGAATTCGAGGAGATTGCCGCTGTCAACAAGGGCGATGCGATTTTCGTAGGGTGTTGCGTTGATGAGAATGTCTGTATACATAAAAGATAACCTTACGGTCCTGAAACTGTCTGGTTGAAAAATATAAACCATTAAATATAGCTGAATAGCAATATTTTGCCACAAGAAACCGTGCAACTCCTGGAAGAGCGCTGTTTCGAAGCACGGCGGCAGCGGCATGCGGCAGGGAGGACAGCGCTCCAGGCGGATCTCGGTCATCATTTTGACATAGAACCGGGCAGGGCTGCTGGCGGCGTCCCCTTTGCTCAATACGCTGTCGTTTTGCTCCTTTGTCAGGCGGCGCCTGCCGGGCTCTCCACCCCTTTTTCGTTTTTTTTGGACAAAACGCTTTCAATAAATAGTAAAAATAATTCGTAGAGTAAAAAAACTGCTGCCGCTGAATGGTAAAATTGTTAAATTAAAACGTATAATCAGCTTGTTGTTCCTGTACAATGAAAACTTTGATATGTCGATTTCTCCTTGAAATATATTATTTTCCCGATAAAATATTAATTTTTACGCTTTTCATAAAGCCCTGACATATGTTCTCGCTCATTATCAGAAAATCGTTTCATTTTGAGCAGATAGAAAACATTTAATTGATGCTTTTTTTTGTGATAAAGAGGATGACCCATGGGTGCAAAAATTATCAGTGGTACCGAAACGGCAAAGGCAATCCGCGAGGAGCTGAAAACAGAGGTCGATGATCTCCGCCGGAAGCACAACCTGGTCCCCGGCCTGGTGACCATTCTGGTGGGCGAGGACCCGGCCTCCCAGTCCTATGTGGCCGCGAAAAACAAGACCGCCCATGCCCTGGGTATCCATTCCGAGCAGGTGACCCTGCCCGCCGACACCAGCGAACAGGACCTGCTGGCCATCGTCGGCAAGTACAACAAGGACTTGAATATCCATGGTATTCTGGTGCAGTTGCCCCTGCCCAAGCATATCAACGAGGCCAAGGTGCTCTTTGCCATTGATCCGGACAAGGATGTGGACGGATTTCATCCGGTCAACGTTGGCAAAATGATGCTCGGTGAAAAGTGCTTTCTGCCGTGCACGCCGCACGGAGTGCTGGAGCTGCTGCAGCGTTCCGGCGTGCAGACCAGCGGCGCCGAGGTGGTGGTGATCGGGCGCTCCAATATCGTCGGCAAGCCGGTGGCCAACCTGATGCTGCAAAAGCGTCCCGGCGGCAATGCCACGGTTACCCTCTGCCATACCCGGACCAGGGACATGGAATTCCATACTAGGCGGGCAGACATTCTGATCGTCGCGGCCGGCGTGGCAAACATGATCAAGGCGGACCAGGTGAAGGAGGGCGTGGTGGTCATCGATGTCGGCGTCAACCGCGTCGGCATGACGGACAGCGGCAAGGCGATCCTCGCCGGTGATGTCGAGTTTGACTCGGTCAAGGAGAAGGCTGCGGCCATCACCCCGGTTCCCGGCGGCGTAGGCCCCATGACCATCACCATGCTGATGAAAAACACCGTTCAGGCAGCAAAACAGCACGCCGGCCTGGCGTAACAGAACAGACGAACCGGAAAGGCCCGCGGAAGCGGCTCGCCTTCCGAACTCTGACGAGAGCGGAGGAAACAGAATATGGTCAAATCAATCGGCTGCGACAGGTGCAATGAAATAACCAACGCCTCGACCCTGGAACTGCTCAGTCAGGACCTGGGCAGGAAAGTTCGCACCGCCTACGACCGGATCGAGAGCCGGGGCATGTCCAGCTGCCTGTTCGGCTCCGGCGGGACCTGCTGTCGGATCTGCAACATGGGGCCCTGCCAGATCATCGACGGCGTGGAAAGCATGCTCGGCGTCTGCGGCGCCACCGCCGATACCGTCGTCTCGCGCAACCTGGCGAGGATCATCGCGGCCGGCTCGGCAGCCCACACCGACCACGCCCGGGAAATGGTCCGCGGCTTCATCGCTACTGCCAAGGGGGCAACCCCGCACACCATCCAGGACGTGGACAAGCTGCACAAGATGGCCAAGGTGTTCGGCATCGAGACCGAGGGCCGCGACAAGAACGAGATTGCCCTGGAACTTGGCGAAAAGGCCCTGGCCGAATTTGGCCAGCAGGACGGAACCCTGACCATGCTCCAGCGCGCACCGAAAAAGCAGCGGGAAATCTGGAAGAAAGTCGGGGTGGAGCCGCGCGGGATCGACCGGGAGGTGGTGGAACTGATGCACCGCACCCATATCGGCGTTGATCAGGATTACCGGAACATCATGCTGCAGGGCGCCCGCTGCGCCCTTGCCGACGGCTGGGGTGCCTCCATGCTGTCCACCGAGCTGACCGACATCATGTTCGGCACCCCGGTGCCTAAGCGGGCCATCGTTGATCTGGGCTGCCTCAAGGAAGACCACGTCAACGTCACCGTGCACGGCCATGAGCCTCTGCTGGCCGAGTCCCTGTGCCTGGCCGCCGAACAGGAGGACATTCAGGAACTGGCCAAGCTGGTAGGGGCCAAAGGCATCAACCTGGCCGGCGTCTGCTGCACCGGCAACGAGATCCTGATGCGCCGGGGCATCCCGGTTGCAGGCTCTTTTATCCAGCAGGAGATGGTTCTGGCCACCGGCGCGGTGGAGGCCATGGTCGTGGACGTGCAGTGCGTGATGCAGTCAGTGGCCCAGGTGGCGAAGGCGATGCACACCGACATCATCACCACCAACTACCGGGCCAAGATGCCCGACGCCATCCACATCCAGTTCGAAGAAGATGATGCGATGAACTCGGCCAAGACGATCCTCAGGCACGCCATCGGCAACTTCAAAAAACGCGGCGCCCATTATATCCCCAAGGACAAAAAATTCGACGTGGTGGTGGGCTTCAGCCACGAAAGCATCAATTATATGCTCGGCGGCCGCTTCCGCTCCTCCTACCGGCCTTTGAATGACAATATTATCAACGGCCGGATTAAGGGCGTGGGCGCCATCGTCGGCTGCGAACACTTCAAGTACGCCGATGATGTCCATTTCAAGATCGCCACCGAACTGATCAAAAATAACGTCCTGGTGCTGGCCACCGGCTGCGCCGCTTCCGCCCTGGGCCGCCGCGGCCTGATGCGGCCTGAGGCGGCCGGGGAGTACGCCGGCCCTGGCCTGGCGGAGGTCTGCGAAACGGTGGGCATGCCGCCGGTGCTGCATGTCGGATCCTGCGTGGACAACAGCCGCCTGCTGATTGCCCTGACCGAGATGGTTCTGGAAGGCGGCTTGGGCGAGGACATCTCCGAACTCCCTGCCTGCGGCACCGCCCCGCTGTATATGTCCGAAAAGGCAGTGGCCATTGGCCAGTACTTCGTCAGCTCCGGGGCCCATGTCATCTTCCAGAACCTGCCCATTCAGGGCGCCAAAAAGTTCACCGACTTCATGCTCAGGGGGATGAAGGATCTGTACGGGGCCTGCTGGGATGTGGAAGAGGATCCCGTCAAGCTGGCGCACAAGATGATCAAGGCCATTGACCAGAAGCGCGAGGCCCTTGGCATCAACAAGAAGCAGGACCGTGTCCTTTTTGACATGGCCATGCGTCGCGGAATCGAGGGCCAGTCACTGCCAGGCATGGGTTGCGGCGGCAAAGCCGGGAGCCGCTGATCGCCGCCCGACCGGGGCAGGCAACATGGCCGGCCGCAGGAGACGGCAGGCCGTTGATATATTCTCGACGAGGAGGATGGATGAAATCGGGGAGCAATCTCGAGCGCGTGCTTACCAGCGGCGGTTTTGCCGTGACCGGTGAGCTTGGCCCGCCGAAAAACAGTGACCCGGAGGTAGTCAGGAGCAAGGCCCGACTTTTGCGCGGCAACGTTGACGCCGTCAATATTACCGACTGCCAGACCGCGATTGTCCGCATGTCGAGCATCGGTGCCGGCCTCATTGCGCAAAGCGAGGGAGTGGAACCGGTCATCCAGATGACCTGCCGCG
>DNUE01000083.1 GCA_003508005.1 Desulfobulbaceae bacterium | reverse complement strand
TGTAAACTCTGTTTCTTACCCTGCTGCTTCAGTTGTCACTGTTTTTGACATAGCTGATTTTGTCAGCACTGCTGCCGACGTACCGCGGTCTGTTCACGGTCTGTCCTTCTGGGCAACGTGGAGAGACGGCAAGCGTAGTAGACAAAATTTTCGGTGGCCATAGCGGAGAGGTCCCACCCGTTCCCATTCCGAACACGGAAGTTAAGCTCTCCTGCGCCGATGGTACTGCACGGGCGACCGTGTGGGAGAGTAGGTCGCCGCCGAATTCTTATACCAAACCCCCTTGGGATTTATCCCCCAAGGGGGTTTTTTTGTAGGACTGTTGAAGATGTGTTGTACCGATTGCTTTCCGGCCGGTACGTGGTTATAATCCGGCAAAAGCAAAATGCATTCTTTCTGACTACCCTCCTGCTTCTAAATTGGTACGCCATGCACAAGAGTTCTCCTGTGATCAACCCGGTGGTTGTTCTGCGCAAGGAATTCGACGATTGGGCGGTGCTGTTCAACCCTGATACAGCGGAAGCCGTGGGCATCAACCCGGTCGGGGTGGAGGTCTGGGAAATGCTTGCCCGGCATCAGGATATGGACAGTATACTCTCCTTTCTCAGGCAGACATATTCCGAGGTGCCGGAAACCCTGGCCTCGGAAATCGACTTGTTTGTCGCCAAGCTTGCCGAGCACGGGTTTGTCGGTTATGAAGTGGATCATCGGGATTAATGTCTGAAATACTCCACTCTCCTCTCCCCATTCCAAAATCTCATCACCTGATGCGCTCCCCGCGCAGCGTGGACATTGAAATCACCTGCCGCTGCAACCTTCGCTGCTCCTACTGCTACTACTTCGATAACCCCCGGGTTGAATATACCGAATTGCCCGCTCCGGAATGGTTCCGATTCTTCGAGGAACTCGGCAGGGCCGCGGTCATGGACGTCTGCCTGGTTGGCGGCGAACCCTTTCTTCGCAATGATCTGCCCCAGCTGCTGGAAAAAATCGTCAGCAATCGGATGCGCTTCTCGATCCTGTCCAACGGCACCCTGATTGACGAGACCATAGCCGGCTTTATCCACGATACCGGTCGCTGCAATCATGTCCAGATCTCCCTGGACGGATCCTGTTCCGAAGTCCACGCCACCTGCCGTGGCGATTCGTTCGACCAGGCGGTGAAGGGCATCCGCACCTTGCAAAAACACCATGTTCCGGTGACGGTCCGGGTCACCCTTCATAACCGCAATATACATGACCTCGACAATATTGCTGTTTTCCTGCTGGATACCCTGGGCCTTCCCGGGTTCACCACCAACAGTGCCGGCTATCTGGGCTCATGCCAGAAGCATCCTGACCTGCTGCTGACCACAGCGGACCGGGAACAGGCCATGGCTGCCCTGCTCCGGTTAAGCAAAAAATATCCGGGCCGCATCTCTGCCCAGGCTGGCCCCTTGGCCGAAGCTCAACTCTGGACGCTGATGGAAAAAGCGCGCCTGGAAAACACGTCCTCTTCTGCCCTGCCGAGCGGCTATCTCACCGGCTGCGGCTGTCCCTGGACCACGCTAACGGTCCGGGCGGACGGCTCAATTGTCCCCTGCACCATGCTCTCGCACCTGACGATGGGACGCATCAACCAGGGCCCACTGGAAAAGGTATGGCGGCATCATCCAATCCTCGACAGCCTGAGGCGGCGGAGGGACATTCCGCTTTCCTCCTTTGCCTTCTGCCGAGACTGCGCCTACAGTCCCTACTGCACCGGCAACTGTCCTGGACTCGCCTACAGCATCACCGGCGAGATCGACCAGCCCAGCCCGGACGCCTGCCTGAAACGGTTTCTGGCGGCCGGCGGGACGCTTCCTTCTCCACCTCTGGATACCTCCGCATGAACAGCGGCCGATCCGCAACCGGCCCTGGCGCAACTGCCGGCGCCCCGCCGCTGGACCAGCTCTATTTTTATCTCAGCGAGGGCTGCAATCTGGCCTGCGTCCACTGCTGGCTCTCACCCCGCCACGACCCGGCCGCCAGGGCGGCATTTCTTCCCCTGGAGTTGCTGCGCTCGATCATCGCCGAGGCCAAACCGCTGGGCCTGACCGGGGTGAAACTGACCGGCGGCGAACCGCTCCTGCACCCTGACATCCATGCCATACTTGATCTCGTCCATGCCGAACAGCTTGCGTTGACCATGGAGACCAACGCTACCCTGTGCACCCCGGAAATCGCGGCAAACATCGCCCGGCAGTGCAATCCCTTTGTCTCCGTCAGCCTTGATGCAACCCATCCGGAAACCCATGACCGGCTGCGAGGCGTTGCCGGAGCCTTCGAGCGGACAATCCAGGCGATCAGAACCCTGGTCGCGCATCAGATCCCTACCCAGATCATCATGTCCCTCCTGCGTGACAACGTCGGGCAACTGGAAAAAATGATCGAACTGGCGGCAGACCTGGGAGTTGAATCGCTGAAATTCAACCTGGTCCAGCCCATCGGCCGGGGCATGTCCCTCCATGCCGCTGACCGGTCTCTATCTGTTGCCGAAATCCTCGACCTGGCCAGAAAGGTAGAAACGGAAATTGCGCCCCATGCTCCGGTCAGATTATACTTTGATTGTCCCCCGGCCTTTAAACCGCTGAAACGAATCGCCTCAGGGCGTGACGGATGCAGCGTATGCGGCATCTTTTCCATTCTGGGGGTGCTGGCCACAGGCCAGTATTCCCTGTGCGGAATCGGCACACTGGTTCCGGAGCTGATCTTCGGCCAAGCCGGCAAGGATCCGCTCGCCAATGTCTGGTGCAATACCCGGATTCTTCATGAAATCCGCCAGGGCCTGCCTGGAGACTTGACCGGCGTCTGCGGCCGCTGCCTCATGAAACATATCTGCCTGGGCTCCTGCCTCGCTCAAAACCGGTATCGCACCGGATCGATCTGGTCTCCCTTCTGGCTCTGCGCCGAGGCGGAAAAACGCGGACTCTTTCCCGTCAGCCGACTTGATTGCACTTTGTCTTCATAATATGCTATATTCATAATAAATCCGTATTAACATCCCACCATGGAGAGTGTCACTATGCCGACACCCAAACAAAGCCAGACAAGGACGCCCCCCTCAGCGCCCGGACTGCCAGGTAATAAAATCTACGAAACCCCGGTCCTCGTCCCCCTGGGCGAACTGGTCAAGGGCTCCGGCAACTGCGGAAACGGCAGCTATCCCCAGGGCGGCGGGGGCAACTGCAAGGCCGGAACAAGTGCCACCGAAAACAACTGCATCAGCGGCGCCGTCCCTAACAATAACTGCAACCAGGGCGGCACGAGATGAGGAAAACAATAACATCTCTCATCTTTCGCCCGCACCGGATGCAGCGGGTGTCATTGCAAAGACGCGTCAACCGCTGACCGGAGACCCGTTTCTCCCGCACAACTCTTTTCATGGAATCCCGATTTTTCGAATCCGGAAAACTCCTTTTCGCCGACGGCACTGCCTGGACCATTCACGCCGGCGATGGATCAAGCCTGCCGCTCGCCCGAGCCATCGCCTCGACGATGCGGCTCTCTCCCGCTTCCGGACCGGCCCAATGGAACCTGCTTCTCTCGTGCGACATCGGTCCCGGCGCGGGACAGCCCGAACTCCCTCTGATCCTTGACAGCGGGAGAAAGAACGGCGGCAACTCCATCTCCTGCAATTTTATCCGGACCAGCAACAACATCGACCTTGCCGACCAGATGATGGAGTTGGGGCTTCTCATCGCCAGCAGCGCCGAGGCCCGGGGCGGCCTGCTCCTGCACGGGGCGCTGGCGGAAAAGAACGGTCGGGGTATTCTCCTCGCCGGCCCCAGCGATGTCGGCAAGACCACGGCCAGCCGGCGGCTGCCTCCCCCCTGGCGCTCCTGCAGCGATGACTGCACCCTGATCGTCCGCGAACAGGGCGGGCGGTACATGGCCCATCCATGGCCCACCTGGAGTTCGTTTCTGGACGGGGACCATGGCCAGAGCTGGGATGTCCAGGCAAGCGTGCCCCTGCAGGCCGTTATTCTCATGTCGCAGGGCGAAATGGAACACATCGCCCCCCTTCGGCAGGGGAGAGCGGCCTGCATGCTCTATGAAATCGCCGAGCAGGCCTGGTACGGCCTGAACACCGAATATGACCGAACAAAACTCCAGAAACTGCGGGCCCGGCGCTTCGCCAACATCTGCGAACTGGTCCGTCATATACCAGCATATACCCTTTATCTCTCCAAGGACGGCGCGTTCTGGGAGCAGATAGAACAGGTGCTGTGAAAAGGATCCCCATGGCAACCTCTTCCATTTTCCTTGCAGAGGGAACCCTGGCAACATCCGCCATCATGGCTGTTGACGCGGTCTCAAATGAGGGCAATGACAACAACCGAAAAAAAATTGCGCAGAAATTTTTCTGTGCCTATCGCGGACCCAGCATGCACCCCACTCTGGCCACCCAGGATCTGCTGGAGATTGTCCCCTATACCGACGCTCACCGGCCCGAACCAGGGGACGTCATCCTCTGTACCGCACCCATTGCTTACCGTTATGTCATCCATCGGATCATCACCAGCTCGCCTGCCGGTTTTCGGACCCGGGGCGACAACAGCAACAGCGATGACCCCTGGCTGCTGACTGAGAGGGAGATCATCGGCCGTGTGGTCGCCGCCTACCGGCAGACAGGTCGACGGCCCGTCCATGGCGGAACAGCCGGCCGGCTCCTTGCCGCGCACTGTTCTCTGCGCAGGCGGTCTCTGTCTGTTCTGATCGTTCTGCTTCGCCCGCTCTCCAGGGTGATCCGTCACGGTATTCTGAAAGCCCGTCTTCCGCTCCAAGGCTGCCGTTTCCAACTCTACAGTTTTGGCAACCGTGACCGGACAGACTACCGGCTCATGGCTGGCCGGAAAATCATCGGCGTCTTCGACCACACTACCCGCCGCTGGCGCATCCGCCTGCCGTACCGCCTGTTCTTCGACGAATCCTCCCTGCCGCTTCCGGATAAGATTGCTGAACAGGCCAGGTAATTGCGCCACCCGGGGGGTAACAGATCACTTGATTCCTCCCTCCAATCCCTGACTCGCCCCGGCAAAATCCTGCACGAAAGCAAAACCACCGTTTCCCCCCGGTTATATATATACTTTGTGAATTTGGTCTGTTTCGAACTTCCATCTGGGAAACCGAAAACCACTAAATAAGTTGGCAGTTGGCAGTTGGCAGTTTACAGTATTTCAGGTTGAAACGTTGCTTGCGCAATGCCGGAGATTGTCTTTTCATCAAATCTCAACCCATTAACCCAATATTGACCTTTCCGCCAACGGCCAGCTGATGACCGACAACTCGAACAATCGCGGCACCCTTTACGTCGTCGCCACGCCCATCGGCAACCTGGAGGACATCTCGCCCCGGACCAGGCGGACCCTGGCCGAGGTGTCGCTCATCGCCTGCGAGGACACCCGCCATACCCGCAAACTGCTCAGCCACCTGGGGCTCGCCACGCCGCTGACCAGCTACTACCGGGAAAAGGAACAGTACAAGGCCGAACTGCTGCTTGCGAAGCTCGCCGCCGGCCAGGATATCGCCCTGGTTTCCGATGCGGGCACCCCCGGGCTCTCCGACCCCGGCGCGGTCCTCGTCCGGCAGGCCAGGGCCGCCGGGATCAGGATTGTGCCGGTTCCCGGGCCCTCCGCCCTGGCGGTCGCCGTCTCCGTGGCCGGCCTCGAGGAAAACGCCTTTTTCTTCGGCGGCTTCTCCCCGCCCCGGCAGGCAGCCCGCCGCTCCCTGTTCAAGGGATTGGCCGCCCTGCCCTGGCCCCTGGTTTTCTATGAGTCGCCGCACCGGATCAGGGCCTGCCTGGAAGACTGCCTGGCCGCCCTCGGCGACCGGCAGGCCCTGCTCTGCCGGGAGCTGACCAAACTGCACGAGGAATGCATCCCGGGCACCCTGTCCGCCCTGCTCGAGAGGGTGGCCGGTGGCATCAAGGGGGAGATGGTCCTCATCATCCAGCCGCAGGAGGCCGCGCAGGAGAGCAAACCCGAGGATCTGCGCGAGCTTCTCGCCTGGTACCGCCGCCAGCCGGAAATGACCCTGAAGGAGGCGGTCCGCCGCATCAGCGAAGACCTCGATCTTCCCCGCAACACGGTATACCGGGAGGCCCTGGCTGTGTGGCACGGGGAGGAGTGAACCTCCAGCAACCTCAACCCAAAAAAAACCATGCAACGCATCGACAAGGCCATCAAAAACTGTCCCGCCCCGGAACTGCGACCCCTGCTCTTGGCCGCCTCCCGGGCCGCGGTCACAGCGGGCTTCATCATCCGGGAGCTGTACCCCCGACCGCACACGATCAGGATGAAGGGCGAAATCGACCTGGTCACCGAGGCCGACGTCGCCTCGGAGAGCGCGATCATCGCCTCGCTGGCCGAAGACGCGCCGGGCATTGCTATTATGGCGGAGGAATCGTACCTGGGGGAGGCGGTCGCGGAGCAGCGCGCCTGGATCATCGACCCGCTGGACGGCACCACCAATTTCGCGCACGGGATTCCCGTCTTTGCCGTGTCCATCGGCCTGCTCGATCAGGGACAGCCCCTGGCCGGGGTGATCTACTGCCCCATGCAGGACGAATTGTTCTGCGCGAGCAGGGGCGGCGGCGCCTGGCTCAATGACCAGCGGATCCAGGTCACCGCCACCGACTTCCTGGTGCAGGCCCTGGTGGCCACCGGCTTTCCCTACGACATCCACAAGTACGTCGACCAAGTGCTCGCCCAGACCCGCAGCGTCCTGCCCAAGGTGCGGGACATCCGCCGCATGGGCGCCGCGGCCGTGGACCTGGCCTACGTTGCCTGCGGCAGGCTGGACGGCTTCTGGGAGTTTGCACTCAAGCCCTGGGACACCGCCGCCGGCTGGCTGCTGGTCGAAGAGGCCGGCGGCCGGGTCACCGGCTTCGGCGGCCAGCCCTATTCCCCCTTCCGCGGGGAAATCCTGGCGAGCAACAGCCGGCTGCATCCCCTGCTCATCGACGCCCTCGCATGAGCCGGTCCGCCGGCACGACTGCCGCCCCGCCGCTGTGGGCCCTGCACCTCCTGATGCTGCTGGCGGCCATCCTGGTCTCCACCTCCTTCACCGTGGGCAAGGCGATCACCGCCGGGCTCGACCCGATCATCCTCACCCTGGTCCGCTTCATCCTCGCCGCCCTGCTCTTCCTGCCTTATATCCGAAGGCGCTTCGGCCTCGCCTGGCCGGGCTGGCCCGCGCTCGGCCGCTACAGCGTGATCAGCGGCGCCCTGATCATGTTCTTCTGGCTGATGTTCGAATCCCTGCGCTCCACCACCGCCTTCAACACCAGCGTCATCTTCACTCTGGTCCCGGGCATCTCCGGGATGTACAGCGCGGCGGTCCTGCGGGAACGGCTCGGCAGGTACCGCCTGCTTGCGCTCGCCCTGGCCATGGCCGGGGCGCTCTGGGTCATCTTTCAGGGGGATATCGGGAAACTGCTTGCCCTGGAACTGGGCAGGGGGGATGTCATCTTCTTCATCGGCTGCCTGTTCATGGCCGCCTACACCCCGCTGGTCAAGCTCCTGCACCGGGGGGAATCCATGGCGGTGATGACCTTCTGGGTACTGGTGACCGGCAGCCTCTGGCTCGTCCCGGCCGGCCTGGACCGCCTGCCCGCCGTCCGCTGGCAGGAGGTCGCGCCCATGATCTGGTGGGGCATCCTCTACCTGGCGATATTCTGCACCATCGTCACCTTCTTCCTGACCCAGTTCGCCACCCTGCGCCTGGGGCCGACCAGGGTCATGGCCTACAGCTACCTCTACCCGCCGCTGGTCGTGGCCATCGACTGGCTGCTCGGCCACGGCCTGCCGCCCCTGCAGTCCCTCCTCGGCGTGCCGGTTATCGTCCTGGCAATGGTCGTCGTCCAGCGGGGCGCAGAATCCTTGTTGGGGACGTCCATAAAATCATAAATTCATTGTTGCAACTAAACCTTTTTACGATATAATCCGTAATTGCCTCCCCCTCCCGCAGAGGTCCAGCCCGCCACTCGCATGCCTGCCATATACGGCTCGCGAACAGCATAACTGCATGATTGCAAGACCTGACCCCATTTTATGCATTTTAGGAGCTGAGCCCCCTGGCGATTTCCTCCTGGATCGCGGCCACCGCGGCCACCGGGTCCGGCGCGGTGCTGATCGGCCGGCCGATGACCACGTGGTCCGCGCCGTCGGCTATTGCCTGCAAGGCCGTGGCCACCCGCCGCTGGTCGTCACGTTCCACGTCGCGATTCAGGCCGGGGCGGATGCCCGGGGTCACCACCAGAAAATTCTTTCCCAGCTCGTCGCGGAGGGGCGTTGCCTCCAGGGCGGAGGCGACCACGCCGTCGCAGCCCAGCGCCAGGGCCTTGCGGGCGCGGATCAGCACCAGGTCGCGCACCGACCCGGTGAAGCCCATCTCAACCATATCCGACTCGTCAAAGCTGGTCAGAACGGTCACCGCCAGCACCTTCATCTCGCCTTTGTCCGCCACCGCCGCCTCGATGATCGGCCGGTTGCCGTGGATGGTCGCGAAGCTCACCCCCCGGTTCTGCAGCTGCCGCACGGCCAGATGCACGGTCTCCGGGATATCGAAAAATTTCAGGTCGAGCATCACCTTGTTGCCGCGCCCGATGATGTCCTCAACCACCGGCCAGCCGCCGGCGAGAAAGAGCTGCAGCCCCACCTTGAAGAACCGGAGGTGGCTGTCCAGCTTCCTTACCCACTGCGCCGCCAGCTCCGGCTCGGGGAAATCAAGGGCAAAGATAATGCGCTCGTTCAGGGGGATAATCTTCATAGTCGCACTCCCACGACAACCAACTGAAAATTAATTGGGGATAACCTCATGCGATAAATATACATAAAACTTACCAATACGTCGGGCTCCGCACAAGAAGAATACACTTGATGCAAACCGCATCATCGTGAAAATCATGATTAGGCAAAATATATTAAATATCAGCAAGTAAACGTGAAAATTTCACTTCGGTTCCGTAAACTAGCTGTCTGACTTTTCATGTTTTTTCGAATCGATTGAGCGCAAAATGCATTTAATGTATTGCTCTTTGAGTACAAAAATGATATCCAATACTAATAATTATTTGATAATAACTTTGAAAATAATGTATTTTCAGGTCGTGCCGAGGAATTAACTATGAAAAATCTCCCAGGAAAAATTGTACTTGCAGTCGTGTTCCTGCTGTTTTCTGCATTTTCCGCTGCACACGCCGCAACCAAGGGCAGAATCATGACTAACGGAAAGGTCACCCTGATCAAAAACGGCCTGCCGATCACCACTTATACAGAACAGGGGCCTTTGGATGAAAACGCCCTGATTTCCTGTGAAGGGACCTGCATGGTAAAAATGCAGGGCATCTCGCTGAGCGCGGTCGATCAGACGAATTTTGCGCTCAAGGAGTCAGCTGATTCCGTCAGCCTCTTTGTTGGATCCGGAAAGATCTATTTCGTTGTCATGGATGCAAGCCAGCGTTTTTCCTTTTATTCACCAAACAGCTACTACGTAAAAACTGAGGGTTTTATTGCACCGGTTGCCAAAGAGTCCGCTGTGAAGGGATTCATCTCGGTCAAGGACGATATCACTGAAATTGGGATGGACACCGGCTCCATGATCGTCCAGACCG
The DNA here is from genome assembly GCA_003508005.1 of Desulfobulbaceae bacterium. Lineage (GTDB taxonomy): Bacteria > Desulfobacterota > Desulfobulbia > Desulfobulbales > Desulfobulbaceae > UBA10518. The sequence goes on along the minus strand of DNUE01000083.1, from coordinate 9,451 downwards.
ATCAGGGGACTCAGACCGTAAATCCGGGCCAATCGATTGTCCTGGCCATGGTCGATGTACCGGATGACGTGAAAGGCGTGGAAGAAAAGAGTTCCGGTGAGGAATCCGATGCCCAGGAAGGGACCTTCAGCTGGGCGAATCTGACTGATAACCCCCAGCTCACCACCCTGGTTGTGGGTGTCGGCGTGGTGGGAGCTGTTGGTTTAGGGAGCGCCCTGATCTGGCACAATGCAAATGATGACGACGATGGTGGGGAACCACCGGCGCCTCCGCCTCCGGAACCTCCAGCACCTCGTCCTCCCGCAAGCCCAAACCGGTAGAATGTTCGCAACGCTGGTTTCATGCTCGCCAGCGATACGGAGTAATCGAGCACTATTCTTTCCACATAGCGGAGAGGGGAGGCCCTGCTTCCCGTCTCCATTGAATTGAAATCCCGCTCATGCAGAGAACCGTTTTTCTTATTCTCCTCGTCGCCGTGGCCTTGGCCGGCTGCGCCCGCCAGCAACTGCAGCCCACCGTCACTCTGGAAGAGTTTCAACAGAAAACCGCCGCCCAGGCAACGAACTCGGATAAATTCATTCCCCAAGGCGCCTTTACAACAGCCCAGGCCGCAACAACCGAAGGTGATCACACTGACTATATCCTTGGCGCAGGAGACCTGATAACGATCTCTGTCTTCGAATCGACTGAACTGAACACCGAGACCCAGGTCAGTTCCCGCGGTGATGTGTCCATGCCCCTGCTTGGCCGGGTGCATATTGAAGGCCTAAGTTCCAGCGAGGCGGAGAAAAAAATCGAGGAGGCGCTGCTCAAGGATTACATGCACAGCGCTCATGTATCCCTGTTCGTCAAGGAGCGGATGAACCAGCAGATCACCTTGGTCGGCTCGGTGAAACAGCCCGGAACCTTTGAAACGCAGTCCAGGAAAAGGCTGCTGGAGGTCCTGGCCCTGGCCGGCGGATTGGCCGACACAGCTGGCGATATCGCCTATGTGACCAGAAAGGAAGCGAACAGCACGGACAACCGGGTCTTTCTGGTGGACCTGGATGCACTGCTGACTGAGGGTCGGGTTGAATTGAACATGCTGATCCAGGGGGGAGACGTCATCTTTATACCTGAAAGCGACATGATCCAGGTTGACGGTGCGGTAAGGCGGCCGGGACCGTATAAAATCGACGGCGAAATGACCATAGACAGCGCCATCGCATCCGCCGGGGGGCTTGCCAGTTATGCCGATGACGAGGACATCAAGTTAATCAGAAAGGGCAAAGATGGGACCAGGGAAATTGTCCAGATTTCCATAAACGACATCGTTGCCATGAAGGAAAAACGATACAGCAGCATCAAGGGCAACCCGTGGCAGGAAATGTTGCTGCGAGACGGAGATGTCATCTTTGTGGAGGCCAGCGGTTCCAGATCATTCTATAGCGGTGTTGGCTTCAGCCTGGGCTTCATGGGTACCGGTTTCAGCTATACCAATCCGGTGAAATAACACCTGTTGCTCTCAGGTATCCCGCTGGTGTTAAAAAAAGACTTCTTTTCCCTGTTACTTCTCTTTGTGCTGGGGACGATACCCCTGCTCTTTGGCGGCAGGCATCCTCTCATCCATGGGGGCTATTCCTTCGTTCTCCTTGTTGCCTGCGGCAGTTGGCTCATCCTGAACAGCGAGCAGGCATGGACCGCACTGCGCGGAAAAAAATCTATATTGGCCGTGGGATTTCTCAGCTACCTTTTCGCCACCTCCTTTTCCCTGCCCCCCGTTCTGATTGGAATTCTCTCCCCGGTCCGCGCAGAATATCTTCGCAAGGCTGCGCAAACCCTCCAAGCCGACCCCGTGACCGCTGTAAGCTACTATGCGCCCGATACCCGTTTTCTTGCCATGTACCTTGCCGCACTCCTGTTCTATTTTATCTGCGCATCTACCATGCTGCGCAAGGATGCATTCCTAACCGCCGCCCTCTGGGTCATCACCAGCGTAGGTATATTCGAGGCGGCCTACGGACTGTTGCAGGCCATGAACCCGTCTCTGGGCGTGCTCTGGCTGCCGAGCATCGTCGGTGCCGAGGGATGCGCCCGGGGGACCATCATCTACCGAAACCAGTACGCCGCCCTTCTGAACATGTGCTGGCCGATTGCCCTGGTTCTGGGACTCAGGCTTTACAGGCAGGAAAAGGGCAAGGCAACGGACCGAAAGAAAAAAAAGATCGGAATGGCGGCCCTCGCTCAGCACATATCCCTCGGCTTCAGGAAGGCGACGCTGCCGCTGTTGGGCAGCGCGTTCATGATCCTGGCCGTCATCTTCTCCCGCTCCCGCGGAGGTATCGTTGTCCTGATGCTCATCGCCGCCATCATTCTCACCCTGCTGCCCCTTCCCAAACGGATCAAGGGCCTGAGCAGCGGAATCATCCTGCTCTTTACCCTGGTCTACGGGGGTATGATCGGGTTTCATAAGGTAATTGACCGTTTCCTCGTCTTTTACGAGAGCGCCCTCTCCCGAGCGGAGCTCTGGCTGGAAAGCCTTTCCATGCTAAAGGATCATCTCGTCACCGGTATCGGCCTGGGGGCATATCAGTATGTATCCCCGGTATATCTGCACACTATTCCGAGCACCGCCTGGTATGACTATGCCCACAATGAATACGTTGAACTGGCCATTGAACTTGGCGTGCCGGTCATGCTTCTTCTGCTTGCCTGGATCATATGGGGCATAGGTGCATCCGGTGTCCGTGTCATCCGGGCGGCACGGCAAGCCCGGGCGCTGAACAATATCCCGGATAAGCACTTCGTGGCCATCAGTTCCTATTGCGCGCTTCTTGGCTTTCTTCTGCACGGGTTTGTTGATTTTATCTGGCGCCTGCCGGTCAACTCTTTTTACGCAGTCACCCTGCTGGCACTGCTCAGCACGGCGACAGCCCCTGATCTGGCTGATGGACAAACAGAATATGACAGGATTTTTTGATATCCACAGCCATTTCCTGCCCGGCCTTGATGATGGTCCCGAGGACTATGGACAATGCCTCGAGGCGGCGAAGCGCTACGTGGCCATCGGCGTAGACAGGGTAATCGCCACCCCTCACTGGATTCAAGGGAGCAGATGGACTCCAACCCCGGAAGAGGTGCGGAGACGGACCGCCGAAGCGGAACAATGGCTCCACGAGGCGGGAATGGGCCTGATCCTTCTGCCTGGAATGGAAATCGCGTTGTCAGACTCTTTGTGCCGTCATTTTATTGCCTCTGATTTTATTTCGCTGGCTGAGCAGGGATATTTCTTGATCGAGTTCCCTTTGATTTCCCACCTCAAAGCAACAGCTGCAGATGTGGTGGGGACTATGCTGAAGCGGCAGCAGGAAAACCATTTTATCATTGCCCACCCCGAACGCTGCATCATGTTCCAGGAAAACCTCGACAGCATCCGGAAAATGGTCGCAGGTGGAATGCTGACGCAGGTAAACATCAGCAGCATACTCGGCTACTCCGGGAAAACAGCGCAAATGGCCGCCCTCAAACTGTGCAACGAGAACCTCGTCCATTTTCTGGGTTCGGATTCTCATGCCCGGGCCGGGCGCATGCCTCCTGACCCAAAGGAAATGAGCGAACTCGCCGGCCTCATCGGAGCGGATGCGGTGGCTGCAGGCTTCAGGGACAACCCGAACCGCCTGCTCTTAGGAGAACAGGTTTTCCCACTGCAGATGAAGGCAACAGAACCCGGCTCTACCCTTTTTCCCTCGCTGCCGAAAAAGGTTGTCCAGGGCCTTCTTAAATTGTTCCGGAAGCAGTAAGAACAGATGTGGCAAACAGTGCCATTGAGATCAGATGCGGGATCGGAGCATGCACTTTTTCTCTCAAATGACAACGCAGGACCAGGCAGCAGATATGAGTGAGAACAGCCCTCCAGACAAACAGGTCATGCTGCAGCAGGAGCAGACGCACCTCCCCTCAACCTTTGTCCGCGAAACCATGCCCTTCTTCGATGAAGGTGAGGTTCATCTGCGAGATTACCTTGATGTCATCTACCGTCGAAAATGGGTGGTCATCATCACCCTTCTGCTGTTTTTTTCCTTCGTCGCGATCTCAGCCCTGTCGGAAACCCCGCTTTTTCTCGCCAAGGGGACTATTCAGGTCTCCCCCAAGGGTAAGCTCGTCACAACCCTCCAGGACGTTGATGAAAGTTACCTGAAATCCCAGGAATTCATGGCGACCCAGATCAGCCTGCTGCAGAGCGAACGGCTGCTCGCCAGGGTGATCAACATCATGGACCTGGAGCACAACCCCTTTTTCTCCGGCGAAGGTAAATCCGTCCAGCAGGGTATGCTCACGGGTATCAGCCAGACTGTGGCCGCCCTCAAGGGAATGATCAAGGATATGATCCGCCCGCAAGCGGAGACCGACCCGGTCATTGCCGACAACCCGGAATACTCAGAGCAGATTGCCCTGGAACGCAATCTGGGCAAACTGAAAAACGGCCTGCAGGTCAACCCGGTAAAAAACACCCAGCTGTTGGAACTGAACTACGAGAGCCCCAATGCAAAGCTGTCGGCGGATATCATCAATACCTTGATGCAGCAGTACCTTGAAATATCCATGGAGGGACGCCTTGCCTCCTATCACTCCGCCGGGGTCTTTCTGGACAAGCAGATCGACGCGGCAAAAATCAAGCTGGAAAAGTCGGAAAAAGACCTCAACGAGTTTGCCCGTCGCACCGGCATCATCTCGCTTGACTCAAAGCTCAACCTGGTCATGCGCCAGTTGGAGGAGGTCAACAGTGCCCTGGCCGCGGCCGCCACGTTCCGGATCGCCAAGGAGTCCCTCTACCGGCAGGTGCAGAAGGACGGCGGCGAGAACCTGCCGGCGATCATAAACAACGAGCTTATCCTGGAACTGAAGAAGCAGTACAGCGACCTCCTGTCAGAGTATCAGGTCCTTAGCACCACCTTCAAGGATGAGTACCCGAAAATAAAGGAACTCAAGGCGAAGATGGAGGATCTGCAGCACCGCTATACCCTGGAACAGAAACAGATCATCGATTCCATTCGCATCGAATATGAAGCGGCCCTGGACAACGAACAGCAGCTGATTGAAAATGCCGAAACCCAGAAGCAGTTGGCCATCGAACTGAACGACAAGGCCACCCAGTACAAGATCCTGGAACGGGAAGTGGTTAGCAACAAGGAAGTCTACAACAGCCTTCTGGCCCGTTCCAAGGAAATCGGCGCCTCGGTCGGCGCGGATGCTGGCAATATCGAAATCATCGACACCGCCCGGCCGCCGCTGGCCCCCTATAAGCCAAACATTCGCCGACAGTTGCTCATGGGCATCATGCTGGGACTGTTTGGCGGCCTTGGCCTGGCATTCCTGCTGGAATACATGGACAAACACCGTCAAAAATCCCGAGGAATTCACCAAGCGCTACCACATTCCGGTGCTAGGCCTCATTCCCTTCTCGGATAATGACCAAAGCGACGACCGGGAACTGGCCTTCAAGTTTTATAATGACCCAAAGTCTCCGCTGGCGGAAGCCATTCGCACCACCATGTTTTCCATCGAACTGTCTTCTTCGGAAACTCCCCCCCGGACCATAATGCTGACCAGCGTTCTCCCGAATGTGGGAAAGAGCACCCTATCCTGCAACTTCTGCCTGTCTCTCCTGACCTCCAAAGCCAAGGTCCTGCTGATCGATACCGACCTGCGAAAGCCGACTCTGCACGAGATTTTTGCAATCAAGGACAACACGAGGGGCCTGTCCAGCTTTCTGGCAGGCACATTGACCCTGCAGGAAGTTCTGCGGAAAACGCAATTCGAAAACCTGTTTTTCATTCCCAGCGGCCCTATTCCGCCAAACCCGGCTGAGCTGCTGGCCTCCTCAAGAATGCGCAACTTCATCGCAACTGCGGCGAAGAACTTCGACTACATCATCATCGACACCCCTCCGTTCCACGGGTTTGCCGAAATCCTAATCCTGTCGAACATGGTGGATGGCGTAATCCTTGTGGGCGAACTGAACAACACACCTCGCGAGGGGGTCGAATACTTCAGGAAGGCCGTCACCAACGTCGGCGGCAGGATTCTCGGCGTACTGGTCAACAAGGCCGGCAAAGGCGGCAAGGGCTACCGCTACTACGGCAGCTACAAATACCAGAACTACTACACTTACGGCTATGGCCCTCAAGAAAAATAAGCATGCGTTCCTGACCCGGTTCGCCTGGCTCGAGGAAAACCCGCGGAAGCGACTGCTGCAGGGCGCCGCCCTTCTTCTGCTTCTCCTCGCCGGGGTTGCCCACCTGAAAGCCTGTTTTCTTGCGCAACTGGCAATGAACAACGGGGCGCACCTGGCCAACTTCAGCCGGGATCTGACCGATCCCGACGCCCTTGCCGGTCTGGCCAGAAAAGAACACTTGGCCAACGGCAATCTCTCAAAGGCGCTTGCCCTCTATCAACGAGGCCTGGCCAACTTCGTGCTGCATGTTCCTTCCTGGCTCGGGATCGCAGAAGTGTTCAATGATCTCGGGCAGAAAGACAAGGCGGCGGCGGCCCTGCGCTCTGTCCACGCTTTTGCCGCCAACTCCGGGGATACGACCTGGTCTAAGGCGCTCCTGGCCCATGAGCTTGACCTTGAAGATATCCTTGAAGAGAGCCTGTCCTGGTTGGCAACGCACAATCCCGGCAAGTTCGCTGCAATATTTGCCCTTGCTGACCTGCGCTGGCAGGATACGACTGCCCTCCTTGACCACTTTGAGCAAGGGCAATACCTCAACCTGCTCGATCACTATATTCGGCTCAGGGAAACAGAAAAGGCCAGGGTCGTCTGGCAGGGCATGGAAAAGGCCGGGGTCGTTTCCAGGGAGATCGCTCTGAAATATGTTAACTTCCTCCTGCAACGGGATGAGATCGAACAGGCCGCGATCGTCTGGCGTAAACACTGGCACGAGGAAGACCGGCTTCTGTATGACGGCTCCTTTCAGGAACCCCCTGCCGATTCCGGATTCGCCTGGCGGATCACCCGCGCCAAGGGCGTAGCCTGGCAGCAACTGCCCGGCAAGGAGGGCCTGACGATAACCTTTGACGGCACGGAAAACTCCGCGTTCCGCCTGTCCCAGATCGTGCCTCTTGCCCCTGGCGATTACCTGTTCACGGGATCGGCTAAGACCAGCGGCTTGACCACTGATCAGCGGCCCTTCTGGTCCATAAACGGGTATAAGTGTAACGGGCTGGCCGTCAAGGACTCCATGCTTCCGCCAACAATTGACCGCCAGGAACTTGCGTTGCCCTTTACCGTTCCGGACTCATGCCTTGCAGTACAGCTTTCCCTGCAGCGCAACACTTCCTATTTTTTTGACAACAAGATTGCTGGAACCATGATTTTGAAAGGGCTGAGTATCATTCCCCTCTCCGGTCCGCTTTCCCGGCTACCGCAGACAACACCACCGGAGAAGGCGGCGGGCCTGCCGTCCGGTAAAAATATCCGTATCAAAACCATGAAAATCCACTAAACTCAAACTTTTTCCCCCGCCCAGAAACAGATGCACAACGCAACTCCTCCCAGTATGGCCCAGCACCTGGTGAATGCATTCGCTGCCGCAAAATCCACGGAGGAGCTGATCCTCATTGTTGCCGGGACTGACCATATGCTGAACTTCTGCCAGGAACTGCTGGAGTTGTACGACCGGGACAGCCGTTCCCCGCAGGTCCAGGAGGTCAACGGCCTCTGCCGGGCGCATGCCCTCCTGCCGAGGGGCCTCTACTCGGAACTGCGCAAGATATTGCTGGCTCTCAACCGTTTTCACGATGCTCGCCGGGATCATTTCGCCGTGCTGGGCCTCACGCCCGCTGCAACCAAAGAGGAGGTCAGGCTGGCATACAGGGCACTCAGCAAGCAGTTCCATCCCGACCGCTTGCGGGACTCGGATGACAGTTCGCAACGATTTATGGAGATAGCGAGCGCCTACCATGCAATTATGGCTGCCAGGGCGCAGCATCAAGCGGAAGACCATGCCCCCTGGCGAGGGCTGCGTCTCCCCCGTCCCGACCGCAGGCCCCTGGGACAGAAAATATTCTTTCTGGTCATCACCGGCATGATCTGCATGCTCGCCGGGACCAGCATATATCTTGCCGGCAGGTACAACAAGCAGATGATCATCAGCCAGCTGCGAATGGATGGGCCTTCCCCCAAAAAAATCGAAGCACAGAAAATTACCGATGACGCTTCCAATACCCTGCAAGCGCTGGCGACGGAACAACAGCCGGCTGCCGGGAAAAAAGGGGCGGACACCGAGGAGCGCCCCAGGGCGGAAAATGGCTCACCCCTCCCTGCCGGTGGGCCGGCTGCAGACAACCCCGGCATCCAGTTGCATCCATCGGCACCGCCGATGCCTCGCAAACCTCTTGCCCATGAACAAAGCCGGCTGCCGGAGACCCTTACATTTCATCGCCCGAAACAGACAGAAACCCCCGGCGGACTCGACAAGCCCGGCGCGACACGGAAAGACATGGAAAAGGAGTTCTCCTTGCCCGCACAGGACGACAAACAGCCAGAGCCGAAACAACGCATATTTCCTGAACGAGGAAAGGAGGCAGGGTCGAACACGGCTGTCAATCTGCAGCCTCCGCCAGCGAAAGCGGCCTTTGGCCCTGAAGAAATCATCTCCCTCCTCAACCAGTACAGCTCCTTGTACTGCCGGCGGGAACTGTCTTCATTTCTGACGCTCTTTGCGGAAGATGCAACAGAAAACGGAACGCCGCTTCCCAGGCTCACTGGTCAGTACCGATCCCTTTTTGCCCATACCCGGACCATCGATCTTCATTTGGCGGACATGAAGTGGTCCGAGCAGCAGAAAGGATTCCGGGCTAGAGGAAATTTCAGGTCATCCTATACGTATGATGACGGCAGGACCAGGGAGCATACAGGAGAAATCAGTTTCTTCCTCATCAACGAGCATGGCAAGCTGAAAATCAAGGCGCTGGATTACGTCTTTTTGAAATAAAAATGGCTCATCCGGTTTGAGCGTACTTAATTGAAAAAGTGGACATACTGTGCATTTCTAAAGAAGAGACCAATCAACTTTGGAAAGGAGATCCAGTATGTCCACGAGCATATTATATCATGGTTTTGGCATTCGCGGCTATCGCTATACACGTTCATATTTCTGTGAGGGTGATATTGTCTTTTCCATTGAGAAAGATCCTTCTTCGCTTCGTTGTCCCTGCTGCAAAGGCTGGCATATCATCAGGCGCGGCGGAGCGCTTCGCTGGTTTCATACGTTACCGATTGGCAGGAAACAGGTGTACATCGCCCTTCATGTTCCTCGCGTTGAATGTCTGTCTGGCGGCATTATCCGGCAAATCGAAATCGGGTTTGCCGACCCACGCCGCACCTATACCAAAGCCTTTGAACGCTATGCCCTGGAGCTGTCGCGCCATATGACCATTCAAGACGTTGCCGGGCACCTCGGCGTCA
>DNUE01000037.1:19970-23245 GCA_003508005.1 Desulfobulbaceae bacterium | reverse complement strand
ATCACCGTGGCTCCGGCCCAGACCCTGACCGACCGCGAGTATCAGCAGATGCGCGACGCGGCCATTGCCATCATCCGGGAGATCGGGGTGGAAACCGGCGGCTCCAACGTGCAGTTCGCGGTGAATCCGGCGGACGGCGAGCTGATGGTCATCGAGATGAATCCGAGGGTCTCCCGTTCCTCGGCCCTGGCCTCCAAGGCTACGGGCTTCCCTATCGCCAAGATTGCCGCCAAACTGGCGGTGGGCTATACCCTGGACGAGATCAGGAACGACATCACCCGGGAGACCTATGCCTCTTTCGAACCCTCCATCGACTACTGCGTGGTGAAGATCCCCCGCTGGACCTTCGAAAAATTTCCTGAGGCCGAGGACACCCTCACCACGGCGATGAAATCGGTGGGCGAGACCATGGCCATCGGCCGGACTTTCAAGGAAGCCTTCCAGAAGGGCATGCGCTCCCTGGAGACGGGGCGGATGGGGTTCGGCTTCGACGGCAAGGAGGAGATGCAGGATCTGGATCGGGACGATCTGGAACTGGGGCTGACCAGGCCGAACTCCCGGCGGGTTGCCTTCCTGTTTGAGGCCCTGCGCCGTGGGATGGAGATCAGCCGAATCTATGAGCTGAGCAAGATCGATCCCTGGTTCCTGACCAATCTCAAGCAGATCGTGGCCGAGGGCGAGGAGATCAGACAGCGGGGGTTCACCGGCCTGGACGGCGACTATCTCTACCATGTGAAGCGGCTCGGCTTTTCCGATGCGCAGCTGGCCCACCTTACAGGCACCTCCGAGGACGACATCCGCGACCTGCGGCAGATGAAGGGGATTACGCCGGTGTTCAAGCTCGTGGATACCTGCGCCGCCGAATTCGAGTCCTACACCCCCTACTATTATTCCACCTACGAGGAAGAGGACGAGGTTAGGGTTACCGACCGCAAGAAGATCATGATCCTGGGCGGCGGGCCCAACCGCATCGGTCAGGGCATCGAGTTCGATTACTGCTGCGTGCATGCCTCCTTCGCCCTGCGCGAGATCGGGGTGGAGTCGATCATGGTCAACTCCAATCCGGAGACAGTATCCACGGATTACGATACCTCGGACAAATTGTACTTCGAGCCGCTGACCCGAGAGGATGTGCTCAACATAATCGAGAGGGAGAAGCCCGACGGGGTGATTGTCCAGTTCGGCGGGCAGACGCCGCTGAACCTGGCCGTGCCCCTTGACCGCAAGGGGATCAAGATCATCGGCACGCCGCCGGACGCCATCGACCGGGCCGAAGACCGCAAGCGTTTCCAGCAGTTCCTGCAGAAGCTGGGCCTGCGCCAGCCCGAGAACGATACCGCCTTCACCCTGGAGGAGGCTTTGAGCGTTGCCGCCCGGATCGGCTTTCCCTTGGTCATGCGCCCCTCCTACGTGCTCGGCGGCAGAAACATGCGGGTGGTCTATAATGAGCAGGGCATTCGCAATTTCATGGCCATTCCCGGTATTGCCCAATCCGAGCATCCGGTGCTGCTGGACAAGTTCCTGAAGGATGCCATCGAGGTGGATGTGGATGCGGTTTCCGACGGCACCATCACGGTCGTCGGCGGGATCATGGAGCATATCGAGGAGGCCGGAATCCATTCCGGCGATTCCGCCTGCGTGCTGCCGCCCCACACCCTGTCGCCGGCGATGATCGAGGAGATCACCCGAGCGACCAAGGACATGGCAGGAGAACTCGGAGTCATCGGCCTGATGAACGTGCAGTTTGCGGTCAAGGGGGAGGCCCTGTATGTCCTGGAGGTGAACCCCCGGGCTTCCCGCACCGTGCCTTTTGTCAGCAAGGCCACCGGCGTCCCGCTGGCCAAGATCGCCACCAAGGTGATGCTGGGCATGAAGCTTGCCGATCTTGGTCTCACCAAGGAGAGGCATATCAGTCACTGGGCAGTGAAGGAGGCGGTCTTTCCCTTTGACCGCTTCCAGAATGTCGATACCCTGCTGGGTCCGGAAATGAAGTCCACTGGAGAGGTCATGGGCATAGACCTGTCGCTTGGGCTGGCCATAGCCAAGTCGCAGCAGGCTTCCGGCCAGGCGATGCCGCTTGCCGGCCAGGTGTTTGTCAGCGTCCGCCATGGCGACAAGGACGCGATGGTGCCCGTGGCCAGCGAGCTGCGGAAACTCGGTTTCCAACTGCTGGCAACCGCCGGCACGGCCGTCCGCCTGCGGGAAGCGGGCATCGACTGCCAGGAGGTCAAGAAAATTTCCCAAGGCCGGCCGCATATTCTCGACATGCTGCAGGACGGCAAGGTGCAGTGGATCATCAACACCTCGTCCGGCTCCCGGACGACCGAGGACTCATATACCATCCGCCGGGCGGCGCTGGACCTGCACATTCCCTACTGCACCACAATCACCGGGGCGTTTTCCATGACCTTGGCCATCGCCACCCTGCTCCGGGAACAGACCCAGGTGATGACGGTGCAGGAATTTTCCTCGGTACAACGGGGATAATGCAGACTTCCGCTGGACTTTACCGGAAAAAGGATTATTTTTTAATGATTACTGTCCGAAGAAACAGCATCCAATTGTCAATGTTCAGGAGGATTCGTTGAATACCTTTTACAAGAATCTGAGTATGTGGCTGATCATCGGCCTGACCATGATTCTGCTTTTCAATGTTTTTAACAAGCCGCAGAGCCAGGACAGCCAGAAGACCTACAGCGAGTTCTGGTCCAGCGTTGAGTCCCGGGACATCAGCCGGGTGACCATTCAGGGGGAGAAAATCCTGGGCACCGACCAGGATGGCCGACCCTTCACCACAGTCATCCCGGCCGATACCGAGTTGATTCCCATGCTCCGCCAGCACGGGGTGGATATCTCGGTGAAGGAGCCGGAGCGGACCCCCTGGTACTTCACCCTCTTTGTTTCCTGGTTCCCGATGCTTCTGCTCATCGGCGTCTGGATTTTTTTCATGCGGCAGATGCAGATGGGAGGCAAGGGCGGGGCGCTTTCCTTTGGCAAAACTCGGGCAAAGCTCCGCGAGAGTGGAGAGACCAAGGTGACCTTCAAGGATGTGGCGGGCATTGACGAAGCCAAGGCCGAGCTGGAGGAGATTATCGATTTTCTCAGGGACCCCCACAAGTTTACCAAGCTGGGCGGCCGTATCCCCAAGGGCGTTCTCCTGGCCGGCTCGCCAGGAACCGGCAAAACCCTGCTGGCTAGGGCTATTGCCGGCGAAGCCGAGGTGCCCTTCTTCACCATCAGCGGCTCGGATTTTGTGGAGATGTTCGTCGGCGTCG